>JBGSJI010000028.1:0-30400 GCA_041742055.1 Limnoglobus sp.
GTGAGCGAGGAACCGCCTGCGGTTCCTCGCTCACTCACGGGGCAGTTCAAAGAGTGGGTTGGGGCTTCGCTTCCACGGGTTCCGCTCGCTTCGCTCGCTCACCCGTGGCTACAGTCCTGTACCCCTCCGGGGTACGAAGACAGATCGGTTTGATTGCGGATTGCGGAATGAAGAAAAAGAGGAGACCTTCGGTCGGAGATTTCGTCGGGGTCAGAGACCCGCGACGAGCGCGACCCACAATGATCGCTGGGAGACCTGCGACGTGTGCGTTGACCATCGACGAGCGCGGAGAAGCACAGCAAAAAAACCGCCGAGCTGCCGGCGGTTCTGTGGGTTGAGTTCTCCCTTCCTAAGATCGTCTTCTCACTCGTTCGCGGGAGCGCCTCCGCCCTCGGCTTCGTTCGTATTCTCGGGAAGTTCGTCCTCCTCTTCCTCATCGACTTCCACTTCCGGCGGTGGAACGGAATTCTTCAAAGCCCGGTTCGAACCCCGCAGGATCATCGCGCCGATGAACGCCACGAACGTTCCGCCCACCAGTCCGCCCCACCAGAGACTGGAGTACGTGCTGCTTTCGCCTTTCTTCGCGATCGTCAGCGGGAAGGTCTGCTTGGCCTGATCGATATTCGGGAAGAACTGCTCGCCGGAAACCTTCGGATAGAGAATGTCCATCGACACATCCAATTGAATCGTCTGACCCACGAGTTTCTCGTCATCCGGTATCACCACCTCGGCCCAGATCCATGGGTGTGTGTGCTTCTGGCTCGACTTCACACGGAATTGTCCGCCCCAGGTTTTATCACTCGAGGATGATTTCAGAGGCTCGGCGGACACTCCCAGATCAGCGGCATTCGTGATCACGGCCGTCGGCGGACTGTAAGGGAGGAAGTCCATATTCGGTGGAACATCGCCCGCCGGCAGCTTCGGCATATCCTTGATGGCATTGACCAGCGATACGCTCCGCCAGTTGCTCTTCACGCAATCGATCTCCGTCGGGAAGTAGAGCTTTACTTCGTCGCCGGGTGAGATCACATCGGGCTTGGTCATGTCGTTGAAGACGAGGCCGTTCATCATCTGGAAGCCGAACGGCGCCAGCGCCAGCACCACTCCGCCGAAAACGAGTGCCAAGCCGATGAACTGCCCGCCCCGCATGAGCGCCGGCGGAGGCGCGAGTTGCGTCGTGTCGCCTCCCTTCACCTGTTCCATCGAGCCGTCATCCAGATACTTCTGGACTTTCTCAATGTTCCGCTCCTGGTTTTTGTTGTGGTTCTCGATGGCGACGAAGAATTGCAGGATCGCCGCCAATCCCAGAATCCCCGCCACGATGAACGTCGGGATGTTGCCGCCGATCACATAGGTCGCACCCAGCACGATCGGCGCGATCACGAGCAGGATCGAAAGAACACCCACAACGGTATGAGCACTGGCTTTTTCCTGGCCGATCATGTCGGGCTGCATGCGGCCGCAGGTTGGGCATGGACGCATGTCCACTTCGGCACCGACGGCGGAATCGATCTTCTTATTGAGGGCTTCGAGTGCCTTCTTTTCGGAGTTCCCCTGAGCGGAGAGTTTGCGGACAAATTTATAGCGGTACGTGCCACCGCAGGCGGAGCAGGTATGCTTCTTCCAGCACTCGATGGTGCGACCGACGGTGAAATTGGTTGCCATGATGAGAAACCTGAGAGAGAGCGCTCAATGATGCCGGAATGATACCGAATTCGATGGGAATCGCTAGTGTTCGATGGCGACGCTTCTCGGAACTTTCGTATCACGATATTGTGTTCAATTTCTCGTTGTTACGAAAGATTTCATGGCTCATGTCCGCGATATTCTGGCCGACCCGGTGACGACACACATGCGGACCGATTTTTCGCGTCTGGCGGCGGGGCAGACGATCGGTGAGGCGCTGGAAAGCCTGCGGCGGAATCCGCCTGCGGGCCGCGTGCTTTATCTTTATGTCGTGGATGACGAACAGCGACTGCAGGGAGTCGTTCCGACGCGTCGCCTTCTGCTTTCGGCTCCGGAACGGCCGCTTTCGGAGATCATGGTTGCGAACGTGATCACGATTCCCGATTCGGCGACGGTGCTTGAGGCGTGTGAATTCTTCACGTTTCACAAATTGCTGGCGTTCCCGGTGGTTGATCGCGAGAAGCGGATGCTGGGGCTGGTTGATGTTGATTTGTACACTGAGGAAATGTCCGATCTGGATAAGCGAGAAGAGCACGAGGATCTGTTCCAGTTGATTGGGGTGCACCTGAACGAGAAGGAACAGGGGAAGCCGGCGCTGGCGTTCACGCGGCGGTTTCCGTGGTTGTTGTGCAACGTGGCGGGCGGGATGCTGGCGGCGCTTCTGGCGGATGCGTATTCGGATGTGGCGACGCTGGTGCTGGTGACGCCATTCATTCCCGTGGTGTTGGCGCTGGCGGAGAGCGTGAGTATTCAGTCGGTGAGTTTGGCGTTGCAGACGCTGCACGGTCAACAGCCAACGTGGGGCGGACTGTTGCGGCGGGTGAGTCGCGAGTTGCTGGTGGGTGTGTTTCTGGGGGTGGCGTGCGGCGTGACGGTGGGCGTGATTGCGTGGTTGTGGAAGGGGGATGCGACGGTGGGTTTGAGCCTGTGTCTGGGGATCGCGGGTGGTGTGACGGCGGCGGCGGCGATCGGGCTTTCGCTGCCGTATCTGCTGCGGTTGTTTCGGCGAGATCCGCGTGTCGCGGCGGGTCCGATGGCGCTGGCGAGCACGGATATGGTGGCGCTGTTGCTGTACTTTAACTTGGGCCGCTGGTTGCTGACCTGATCATCACTGCTTCTGGATTTTGGCTTGCGTGATCTTGATGGCGGCGTCGACCCTCGGCTTCACCCAGGTCCAGACATCTTTGGCTGCCACCTGGTCCTGCTCATAGGTGATGGTGGTTTTCCCGTCGATCCCACCTTCGTCAATGATCTCATGGGGCTTCCCACCGGTCCACGGTGTTCCGCCGACTGCACCATGAGTACACAAAAATTTCTTGGGAAGTACGAGCGTTTTGTTCGCATCGCTGATCCGCTGTCCGCAGTTGTCGAACGACTCGCGCGACTTCGCCTTCGCATCGCGCATCGCATGGATGCACAGTTCGACATTGTTGTGGATCGGCGTATCGAAAATCAGTCCGCCCACTTCCGTGGAACGATCGACCGCATCAAAAAGGATCAAGCCGTTGACCTGCGTATTCCAGATGAAGCCGTGAAGGTATTTCGCGGCTTCGATGACGGCTGCGCCCCCGCGACTGTAACCAGCGAGAAAGATCCCCTTCGCTTTTTTCTTATCGTAAAGGTTTTTCACCCAACCGTAAGCCATCTGAGCGAGGACACCGGTTTCCAGTCCGAGCAGGCTTGGACCGCGACTGTAGAATGCCAGTTCCGGCCACGGCCACATCTGGTAGAGTTTGTTGACGTGACTGTCTTTGAAATCGCGGGCGTAGGTGGAATTGCTCAGCGGCCCGGTACCGTCGATCCCTGCGAATGCGATCATGACAGCCTCACACTTCGTTTGATCATGGACATGATTGAAACAAAGATTCCCCACGACTGCAATGAGCTTTCTATTCGCTGTATAACAACCACGGTGAATTTTTCGACTTGGTTTCCTCCTTCTCCCAGGTGAACCATCATGAGGTTCTTCCTTTCCCTGTTCGCCATCTCGATCGCAAGTTTTGTCTCCGCTGCGGATCGACCGAATATCGTGTGGATCGTGACCGAAGATATCTCGCCGAATCTCGGCTGTTATGGCGATCCGGATGCGATCACGCCGAACTTGGACAAGTTCGCGAGCGAAGGGGCGCGGTTCGAACGGTTCTTCACGCATGCGCCGGTCTGTGCGCCGACGCGATCCGGCCTCATCACCGGAATGTACCCGACGACGATGGGCAGCCATCACATGCGGTCGAAGCTTGTAACCCCGCCGCCGCTCTTCACGGATGAGCTGAAGAAAGCCGGCTACACCGTCTTCTGGCCGGGCAAGACCGATTTCAACTTCGATGCTCCCAAAGGATTTGCCGATACGCGGAACTGGGTCAACAATCCCGACCTGCTGCCGAAGGATAAGCCGTTCTTCGCGTACATCAATTACACGATCACTCACGAAAGCCAGGTGCGGGCGAATCCCCAACAGTACAAGAAGAACACCGCCCGCCTGAAACCGGAGCAGTTCCGCGATCCGGCGAAGGTCAAACTTCCGCCCTATTACCCCGATCATCCCGACGTTCGCCGCAACGTGGCGACCTACCACGATAACATCACGGCGATGGATTACCTTGTCGGTGATGTGCTCAAGGTGCTAGAGGATCGGAAGCTCGTGGACAATACGCTGGTGGTTTTCTTCGGCGATCACGGTTGGGGCATGAGCCGGGGCAAGCGCTGGTGCTACGACAGCGGGCTGCGTGCTCCGCTTCTGGTGCGCTGGCCGGGGAAGATCACGCCGGGGAGCGTGCGCGAAGATCCGGTGGCGTTTCTGGATCTGGCGCCGACGATGATCAGCATTGCGGGTGCGGAGGTGCCGGAGCGGATGCAAGGGCAGGTCTTTCTCGGCGAAAAGAAAACACCGGATCGGAAGTTCGTGTACAGCGCCCGGGACCGGATGGACGAGGCGTACGACCGCATCCGCACCGTGCGTTCGATGCAGTACCGGTACATCCGCAACTTCCACCCGGAACTGCCGTACGCCCAGTACATCAACTACATGGACGAAATGCCGACGATGAAAATCTGGCGGAAACTGGCGTTCGAGGGGAAGCTGAACCCGGTTCAGATGGCGTTCTTCGCACGGACGAAGCCGAAGGAAGAGTTCTACGATTTGAAGGCGGATCCGCACGAAACCAAAAACCTGATTGATGATCCGAAGTATGCCGGCATGATCAGCGAGCACCGCGAGGCGCTGGAAAAGTGGATGAAGGAGACGAAAGATCTGGGTGCGGTTCCGGAGCAGGAATTGATCGATCGGTGTTTAGTGAAGGACTTGTTGAACAACGAGTATCGGAATCGAATCAAGCTTCATCCGAAGACGAGCCCGGTGCCGTAGTTCCGGTGACGGGCAGAGTGGACTTTCCCGATCTGTAAGAAATTGCCTACAATTTTGTATCTCCTGGGTATGGAAACCCGGACCCTTGGAACGTTTCACACAATTTCAGGAATCCCATGCGAATTTTCCCTCAAGCGATGATGTTGCTGCTGGCGTTTGGCGTTGGCTGTTCCGCTCAGGAATCGAAACCCGAAGCCCCCGCCTCCGCACCCGCCAGCGCCGAAACCAAGACGAAACCCAAGTTTGCCCTCGGCGACCCGGTCCCGGAAATCACCGCCTCTCAATGGCTGAACGGCAAAGAAACCAAGTTCGAAAAGAACAAGGTTTACGTGGTGGAGTTCTGGGCGACTTGGTGCCGCCCCTGCATCGCGAGCATGCCGCACTTGGCCCGGTTGCAGGACGAATACAAGAGCCAGGGGCTGCAGGTGATCGCCGTGACCACCGCCGACGAAAACGGCAATACGAAGGAAGCCGTCGAGGAATTCGTGAAGACCCGCGGATCGAAATTCCCGTACCCGTTCGCGTTCTGCAACACCGACAAAACACAGATCGCATTCCAGGAAAACTCCGGAACCGACAGCCTGCCGGCGTCGTTCGTGATCGACAAGGACGGCAAGCTCGCGTTCATCGGCCACCCGATGGATCTCGATGACGTGCTTCCGCGGATTTTCGCCGGTAGCTGGAAGGGTCAGGCGAGCATCGACGAAATCGAAAAGGAAAAGGCGGAGCTCGACGAACTGCTTTCGCTGATTCAGGACGCCGCCCAGCGTGCGGCTAAGACCAACGAAGGGAAAGGCCCGGAAGTGGTGACGAAAGCCGTGGGCGACGCCGCAGCGGATGCCGCAGCCGAAGTGCTCCGCGTCATGCCCAACTACGAGAAGAAATGGCCAATCAAGGCGAAGCAGCCGATCTTCGATGCGGTGAAACTGGCGGTTACGCTTCAGGCCCGCAAGTTTGATGTGGGTGCGAAAATGACGGAAGACATGCTGAAGCACGCGATCGAAAGCAAGGATGTCGACACACTCGACCGCATCCGCAACTTCTGGTCAGCCAAAGCATTGAATCCCGAGCGGAAATCCGTCGCATTCGCCACGAAGGCAGCGGACGAGATCCTGAAAATCGAAGGCGAGGATGACCTCGGCCGGCTGTTGGGCGCTGCCGAAGCTTATTATGCGGCCGGACAGAAGGATAAGGCGGACGCTTTGGCAAACAAGGCACGCAAGAAGGCCGGCGATGACGAGCGTACGCTGGCCGCGATCGAGAAAGCGATCAAGCGATTCCAGGAGTAAGCGGTTCGGTTCAAAACGAAGAGAGGCAGGTCGCACGACCTGCCTCTCTCTCTTTTCTTTGCTGACGAATCAATCAATCACCACGCAGTTTCAGGCCCATCTGCGTGAGTTTCTCTTTCACTTCGGTCAGCGAAGTCACACCGAAGTTTTTCGCTTCCATCAACTCATCGGAAGTCCGCTGGCACAGTTCGCCGATCGTGGTGATCTGCAAACGGTTCATGCACTTGCGTGCACGCACCGAGAGGTTCAATTCGCTCACGGGCCGCGCCATCATCGCCTGCTCTTCAGCTGAAAGGTTCGCCTGCGGACGAAGCTTGAATTCGTGCTGCTGACCCTGATCCAGAGACTGGCCGACTCGGAGTCCCTTCTGCGTCATGATCGCACGGATTTCCTCGAGCGAGGTTTCGCCGAAGTTCTTGCTGGCGAGCAGTTGCGGTTCGCTGATCCGGGTCAGGTCGCCGAGTGTTCGGATGTTCATACGTTTCAGGCAGTTGCGGCTCCGCACCGACAGTTCGAAGTCGGTGATGGGAACTTCCATCACCTGCTTCCACTGCATGCTGACCTTTTCATCTTCCGGACTGTAGAACTGCGAAAGCGACGCCTCCGCATCCTTCGTGAAGAGCCGCGCACGCTCATCATGGGGATCGGCTTTCTTCAACCGTCGATAGCAATCGGCGGCTTTATCATAGATACCCGAATCCTCGTACAGCACACCGAGGTTGTACAGCGTCCCTTTGTTGACCGGCGGGTGCTTCAGGCACCGTTCGTAGTAGCTGATCGCATCCTGATCATTCCCCGACAGATCGTTGAGGAATCCCAGTCGGAACAGCGCACCGGAATGCGCGGGATCGAGATCCACCGAGCGCTCGTAGCTCTTCGTTGCGCGGACGACATCGCCTTCCGCCTCCGCCAGCGCGCCTTCCTGATAGTGAAACTCGGCGTTGTGCGTCGCCATATCCTTCACCTTCGCCAGGATCGCCCGGGCTTCGGTTGCGTTCCCCTGCAGACGAAGCACGCCGGCCCGCTGCAACTGAACCTGCTGGGCTGCGTAGCCGCTCTTTTCCGCCTTGTCGAAGGCTTTGAGCGCTTCGTCATACTCCAGTTTGGTCGCGTAAGCGCGGCCCAGGAAGAACGCCGCCAAAGGCCCTTCGGATTGCTGAAGGTGCTCGATCGCCTTATCCATGTGGCCGAGGTAGAACTGCGTCACACCGATTTTCAGGTGAATTTTCTTTTGCTGTGGCCCTGCAGACGTCAATAAACGCTTCTGAAGCAGTTCATGAATTTCTTTGAGGTTGCGAATCTGAGCGGGGGCTTGCGCCAGACCTTCCCGCAAGCGTGAGACCATACTGCCTTCGAATTCTTCACGTTCGACAAGCAGTGCGCGTAAATCAATGAGGGTTTCCGTCACGTCCGTCACTCCCTCGCCAGACCTTGCCGCATGTCGGCCGAACATGCGAGAGCCAGCGATACCAAATTGAGGGCCGAACAGGAACTATAGCGTTTCATAGCCCCAAGTGGCAAGGGGAGCCTACATTGGCACCACTTATGCACTACCATGACAATGCGATACGATTTTTCTTGAGGTGCAACATGTTACGAATTCTCTCCGTCGCGATTCTGGCAACTCTCGGCCCATTACTGGCAGCACAAGAGCCACCCGTCGGTGAAAAACTCCCGCCGGCCCCCAAAGCCGATCCGAAATCCGAATTGATCGCACTCCAGCCCGATAAATCGCTTTATCTCGAAAAGAAACCGGATGGTACCCGCAGAGTCCTGGTCGAATCGGAAGTCTGTTTGCGGGAAGGACCGCTGGAAGTCTTCGTGACCAAAAAAGGAACGAAAGAACACGAGTCGATCCTGCGCATTTCGCTTGATGCCAAATTCATCCATGCCGCCCTGCAGGCCGCCGGCGCTCAAGTTGGGAAACCGGTCCAGTTTGTCGATCCGAAAACCATGGAAGACGATTACAAACCCGCCAGCGGTGAGAAAATCAAAGTCTCCGTTCATTACACGAAAGAGGGCAAGACCCAGACGCACGCCGCACAGGAATGGATCACGAATACCAAAACCAAAAAAACGATGACCGAAAATTGGGTCTTCGCCGGCAGCCGCTTCTACAAGAATCCGGATGCGCCCAACGACCCGCCCTACTACTGCGCCAATAACGGAGTCGTGATCGGACTTTCCAACGATTGGGACGCTATGCTCGATTTACCCGTCCAGGTCAGCAAAGACGACGCCTTCCTGATCTACCGAGCCAATACTGAAAAAATCCCGCAGATCACTTCGAAAGTCTGGCTCATATTCGAGTTAGAAAAGGAGAAGGAAAAGAATAAGTAGCTCCGGAACCAAGGACCGCTCTACCGTTGTATGGGTTCAGGATTCGTTTCTTTGCGAAACGACTTCTGAACCCCTTTTTCGATCACTCATCAGGCGAATATCATATCTCCATCAAAGGAGATACCGATGTCCGCTATTGAATCTCTCCGTAACCGTGCGACCCGTTACTTTCGAGAGTTGCAGGATTCGATCTGCGAGGGTCTTTCGCGTATCGACGGCAACTCATTCCGTGAAGACACCTGGGAGCGCGAGGGGGGAGGCGGAGGCCGGTCTCGCGTGCTGGAGAACGGGAAGATCTTCGAAAAGGCCGGTGTGAACTTTTCGGAAGTCTTCGGAGAGATGGATCCTCAGTTCGCCAAGCAGATTCCCGGCGAAGGAACACAGTTTACCGCCGCAGGCGTGTCGCTAGTGCTCCACCCCCGGAGCCCGCACATCCCGACCGTTCATGCCAACTTCCGGTTCCTGACCAAAGGGACTTCGGCCTGGTTTGGTGGGGGTGGTGATCTCACGCCGTACTATCCCGTGCTTGAAGATGTGGTTCATTTTCATTCGACGTGGAAATCCGCCTGCGACGCTCATTCCCAGGTTGCCAGTTACGCAAAAATGAAACAGGATTGCGACGAGTACTTTCATCTCAAACATCGCAATGAAGCCCGCGGAGTGGGCGGAATCTTCTTTGATTATCTTGGATTGCAGGTTGAACAGCTTGAGGATGTCTTCGCGTTTGTGCAGACGGCTGGCCATGCGTTTCTCAAGAGCTATCTTCCGATCGTGGAGCGTCGGCGATCGTTATCCTGGACGGACGAGCAGCGGGTGTTTCAGGAGTACCGGCGCGGGCGGTATGTCGAGTTCAATCTGGTCTACGATCGCGGAACCATTTTTGGCCTGAAAACGAACGGGCGAACGGAAAGCATCCTGATGAGCCTACCGCCTGTGGTGCGTTACGTTTACGACTACCATCCGGCGACAGGAACTCCTGAAGCAAAGCTGACGGAATACTGGCTGAAACCGCGTGATTGGGTCAATGTTTGAGAGTCTGGGCAATTTTGATCGAATCTGCGCGATTGTGTGAAGCGGGGCAATTCGTTATTTCCTCTCGATGTTGCCGTTCGGGCAAAGTTTGAGGAAGCGGACTCATGTTCCGGTTCCGAATATGCCGATGATTCCGGCAAGAGAAGCAGTCCGTTCGCGCGGGCGGTGGCCGGTGTTGGGGCCGCCGGTGCAATACCACCCCGCCACGGGTGTGCAGATCAGGAGCGTGCCATGCGGAAACGTGTGCTGGGAACAATCGCGGCATTGACGGTGGGGGCCGGTGCCGTGTTCGCCCAAACCCCGGGTTCATCGATGCCGCCGCCGTCCTCAATGGGGACCGCTGCCGGATACGGTGGAGGCTTGCTGCCTGCTGGGGGACCAGCGGTCAGCGAGATCATCCCACCGCCAGTCGGTGGCTCTGGTCCCGAGATGGGTGGCCCGATGGGCGATCCCGGGATGATGGCCCCCGGTTACCCCATGGGTTACCATGGTCAGCCGGGCTGGCAGGACGCCATGCAACAACCGGGATCGGTTGCCGCGGCGAGTAAATTCTATCTCGATTCCAAACTCCTTCTCTGGTTCGTCAAGGCACAACCGACCAATGTGCCTTACTTGAGCACCAGTGCTCCGCAGGACTCCGGGCTGGCAGGTCGTCCCACGACCACCCTGCTGCACAGCCGATCGGATCTGGGATACAACGTCCTCGCCGGTTTCCATATTAACGGTGGCTGGTACCGGGACGCGGATCGGCGATACGGTATCGATGTTGGCGGGATGCTGTTCGAACGGACATCGAACGTCTTCTTCGCTTCGTCCGATACCAACGGGATCCCCGTCATCGCCCGGCCGTTTATCGACGCCACAACGGGCGGACCCGCGGTCCTGACAGTCGCTCAACAAGGTCTGGCGAGCGGGAACGTGCTCGTGTCCACTCAGAACGAAATGTACGGTGCGGAAGCAAGCCTGCTGGCGAACCTTTACCGCAGCTGTCCGGACGATGCGTGCAAGTGGACGATCGATGGCCTGCTCGGCTTCCGATTCTTCGAATTGCACGAAGATCTTCAGATCTCTTCGCAATCAACGATCCTGGGCGGAGGATCACCCCGGTTCAATGGTGCTTCGATCTTCAATCCTGCCATTGTCACGGTTCACGACAGCTTTGATGTCTACAACCGCTTCTACGGCGGGCAAATCGGAACGCGTGCGAACGTCGAATGCGGAAAATGGTCGTTTGGTTTCGACTCGAAACTGGCATTCGGTGTGATGAATCAGGTCGTCGATGTCAACGGCCGATCGGACCTTCTCGATCTGACGCGTGCGATTTCGTCCTCTTCGGTTGGCGGCCTCTATGCGAATGCGATCAACATCGGCCGCTACCGCAACGACGAATTCGCGGTGATCCCGGAAATCGGCATGAGCATCGGCCGCAACTGGAGTTCATGGCTGACAACGGCAATCGGCTACAACTACATGTACATCAGCCGGGTTGCTCGACCGGGCAATGCCGTGACGAATGTGGTCAACCCCGCAATCATCCCGACCAGCCAATCGTTCGGTTCCGGAGCGGTGGTGCCCGTACCGAATCCCATCCTCGCACAAGACGAGTTCTGGGCGCAGGGCGTGACCTTCCACTTGATAGTCCGTTATTGATCGAGTTGTGACTGTAACCAAAAGGCCCATGCCAGAAATGGCATGGGCTTTTTTCTTTAATCGATCGGACTCGGATTGTTCAGTGCTCGAACAAGCTCATCATGGCATACGCCATTGCTGGCGACGAGGTCCATGCGAAACGGATCAAACGGCGTACCGTCGCTGCACGTGACTCTGCCACCCGCTTCTTCAATCAGTATCGCCCCGGGAGCGATGTCCCACGGCCAGTTATCAAAGCACCAGTAACCATCGAATCGACCCGCCGCCACATACGCCATGTTGATCGCGGTTGAACCCGTCCGCCGCAACGCCTGAGCGTAATACGAAATCCGCTCCCAGGCTTTCAGGTTCCTGATCTGCTGCTGATAGCTCGACGGAAAACCCGTCGAAAGCAAGCCGTTACTGATCTTGGCGACGTCGCTCACGCGGATTGGTACGCCGTTGAGATACGTCCCATAGCCCCGTGCCGCATGATACATTTCATTTAGTCGCGGGTCGAATGTCACGCCGACAACGACAGCCCCATCAACGATCAGTGCGACATTCACCGCGTAACACGGTACGCCATGCGCGTAGTTGCTCGTCCCGTCCAGCGGATCGACCACCCAGATCGGTTGTGAACCCAACGACGCACGAATCTCGGCGAGCGACCGACCGACCGAATCTTCTTCACCCAGAAACTGATGGTCGGGGAAGCGCTCCAATAGATAAGCCTTAATGGCGTTCTGCGATGCGATATCCGCATCCGTAACCAGATCCGCACGCGACTTTTCACGAACGGTGAACGTCCCCCGCCAGCGCTCCAGTTCTGCCGCACCACGGACAGCGGCTTCGATGGCGGCATCACGCCACACAAAGAGTTCTCGTTGGTTCATCCAATCATAATAGGTGGTTTTCGATAACGGCGCCGATCATCTCTCGTTTTTGAAGAGGGGACGCAGTCCGTTTCGATCGACGTGTGAATTCCGCCAAACCAACTCGTTTCGAAGTACACTTGAGGGGTTCGAATCCGTATTCGATGCGCCCCGAAAGTTATCGTGAACCGTGTCCGTTCGGCCGAAACCCTTCTTGCGGTTTGTAGTAGTCTCGGGGGATTTCATCCTCCGAGGAGACCCTGCCAATGCCGAAGCATCAGCGAAATCGGTGCGAGTCCTCCTGACCCGCATTCGGGCTGCACTTGCCGACTGCATCCAACGGCGACTCGCAACGAAACACGCGTGATGTCGGTGACTGTCGAACTCAACGACAGCTTTTTCGTCGGCGACGAAGTTGCGGTAGACCTTCAAGCAGTGTGAGCATTGATTTTTCTGAGGATGTTAAAGATCGATGACTTTTTAGTGAAGAACAGCCTTTCGTGTAATCTCAGGATATCGTGTGTGTTTAACAGTAGTCGTAGGTTAATTAACCGTCTTGCTACTTTATGTGGTACGAATATGCGAACGGCTTCCTTCATACTGTTTCTCGCTTTATCCAGTGCTAGCTACGCTGCGGATTTGCCCAAAAAGGTGACCTTCGCGGAGCATATTGCTCCGTTAGTTTTTGAGAATTGCACGACATGCCATCGCAGTGGGCAGGTCGCGCCATTTGTCATCACGAATTACACCGAAACACGCAAACATGCCAAAATGATGTTACATGTCATCCAAGAGCGATACATGCCGCCTTGGCAACCAGAAACGGGGCATGTGGAGTTTATCAACGAACGTCGCTTGACGGATAATCAAATCGCCTTGTTTGAAAAATGGGTGGAAACTGGCATGGCCGAAGGTGATGCTACAAAAACGCCCAAACTGCCCAAGTTTCCCGAAGGTTGGCGATTGGGTGAACCCGACTTGATCATCAAGATGGACAAACCCTTTACTGTGCCTGCTGAAGGACCAGATATTTATCAGAATTTTGTGATTCCAACGAACCTTCCAGAAGACAAGTGGGTTTCCGCCGTCGAATTTCAAGCGACGGCACCGAATGTGGTTCACCACTTGCTCTATCTATTGGATGATAGTGGTCGTGCTCGGGAGAAAGCCCGTTCTGAAACAAAAGAGGGTCCATTGAGTTTTGCGGGCATGGGTTTTCGGCCAACTGGTTCACTAGGTGGCTGGGCTGTGGGTGCTGCGCCGGTGAAGTTACCCGAGGGCTTGGCTTATCCTTTGAAGAAAGGCTCCGACCTGCTCCTGCAAACCCACTTTCATCTTTCCGGAAAAGTAGAACAAGAAACGATCACCATTGGCATTCACTTTGCCAAAACTCCCCCGAAGAGAACGCTCGTACCCTTGCAGTTGCCACCAGCTTTCGGCCTTTTTTCAAACGTCAACATTCCACCCGGCAAGGCCGATTTCAAGGTGCAGGATTCCTTTAAGTTGCCTTACGATGTTGATGTTATTGGCGCGGGGGCACATGCCCATTACATCGGTAAGACATTAAAAGCCACGGCGATTCTTCCTGATAAAACAGAGAAGCAGGTCTTCTCGATCAAAGATTGGGATTTCAACTGGCAAGGGCAGTACCTGTACAAGAAGCCGTTTCGTTTACCGAAAGGAACAATCATCCGGTCGGAAGTCACTTGGGATAACTCGAAGGCCAATCCCCGTAATCCGAATTCACCACCTGTGCAGGTTACTTGGGGTGAAGGGTCGAATGATGAGATGGGGTCTGTAACATTGTTGCTCGTGCCCGCCCAGGAATCGGATGCAACCCAGTTAAGATCATCGATTCGAATGCACGTGGGGGAAGCCTTCATTAAGTCTCGTCTGCGTGGTGACAAAATTGATTGGGAGAAACTTGGTATCGATCCAAAACAACAATTCGGTGGTAATCTGCCGCAATTGCCCCCCAAGAAAAAGCCTTCGCCCAAATCAAAGCAATTCCAAGACTTGCATGGAAAAGCCCATGATCCCATGCAAGTGCTTGACGCCAAAGCACATGTACTGTTTTTCGTCACCACGGAATGCCCGAATGCGAATGCCTACATTCCGGAAATCAACAAGATTGCCAAAGACTATGCCAATAAATCCATTCAATGTTACTTAGTGCATGTGGATCCTGAGTTGACCGCGCCTGGGGCGAAAAAGCATGCCGAAGAATACAAAATCGACATGCCAATACTACGCGATACCCAACACGATCTCGTTCAATCCACTGCAGTGACCCATACACCCGAAACGGCAGTCGTTCTGGCTAATGGCACTATCGCCTATCGTGGCCGTATCGATGACCGATTCCCGGCTTTAGGCAAAAAACGATTGGCTCCCACTCAGTGCGAATTACGCGAAGCCATCGACTGCATTATTGCGGAAAAACCTATTACCGTGTCACGAACGAAAGTGGTTGGCTGCTTTATCCCGAGTTTGCCAAAAACTTCTGACAAGTAATTGGTGAAAATACGGCAAGAAATCTCTATGTTGGTTTCGACAAATGATCTAAAATACATTTTAGTACAGCGACAAGGAACGTAACAAATCCAAGTCGTTATTCAAATCTACCCACGAATCAATACTTAAGCGGTTCGGAAGGGGCACAGAGACCGTGCCCTCTGGGACGGCCGGATCGACGAGTTTGCTCGCATTAAGCGTTTGCTGAGATCCGACTCGGTGCAGAGACTTTATGCAGCCGAACTGATCTACATGCATTTCACCGAGGATCATACTGGATGAACTACTCTCTCACTGCAATCCTGATCGTGCTGAGTTGTGCGTCGTCAGTTAATGCCGCAGACAAGGAGATGCACCTCTTCATCCTTTCAGGGCAGTCGAATATGGCGAGACTCGATCCGAGCATTTCATTCACGCCAGCCGTCGAAAAGGCATTCGGAAAAGAGAACGTGACCATCGTGAAGGATGCTCAGAGCGGCCAGCCGATTCAGCGCTGGTACAAGCAGTGGAAACCGGCACAGGGTAAAACACCCGCCACGACTGGAGATCTGTATGAGCGGTTGATGAAGAAGGTGAACGCGGCAATCAAAGAGGACAAGTACACAACGGTCACGTTCGTCTGGATGCAAGGCGAGCGGGATGCCAAAGACAAACAGGGAGAAGTATACGCGGCCAGCCTCAAAGGCTTGATTGCTCAGCTTGCTGAAGACCTCAAGCGTAAAGACATTCACTTCGTCATCGGCCGTTTGAGTGACTTCGATCTGGCCGACAAGAAGTACCCCCACTGGACGATGGTGCGCAAGGCTCAAGTGGAAGTGGCCGAGGCGTATTCACGAGGTGCCTGGATCGACACCGACGACTTGAACGATGGGAAAGACGCCCTTCACTACTCGGCGGAGGGGTACAAGAAGCTCAGCGAACGCTTCGCCCAGAAATCGATCGAGTTGATCAAGAAGAATGCCCAGTAGGGCACTGCAAGGTCTTGCACCACCAGTATCCATCACTCACACGGAGCGTCCGATGCTTAAGTGGAACGTGGTTTTCACATACTCACTTCTCGCCTTCGCGTCCGCCGGCGCGGCAGACATTCCGGCCAAAGTGCAGACGGTGTTCAAGGACGGGGCCAACTGCCTCTTCATCGGACACAGTTTCTTCATCCCGGTGGCCAAGTCGTTCGACACGATCGCCAAGCAAAACGGCTTCCCGTCTCATCAGGGAAAATTCGTCTTTGCTGGCGGCAAGAACGGCGCACCGGCCGCACTTTGGAACAACCCGAAGCACAAGAAGCAGATCGAAGACACCCTGGCGACCGGTAAGATTGACCTGTTGGGCATGACCGCCTTCGGAGAGTTGGGCTGTTCGCTCGAAGACTACAAGCGGTGGATCGACCTGGGATTGAAACACAACCCCGAAACACGGTTTTTTATCGGCGCCCCCTGGGTGCCCGGTGGGACGAAGCTGGACACCGACCCGTACAATAAGGCCATCGAAGTGATTGGCGATGGTCTTTACAAGACTGTCACCGAACTGCGGAAGGCTTACCCGAAGAACCAAATCTCTTTCATCAACTACGGGAAAGTGGTCTCAGAACTGAAAAGCCGCTACGACGCGGGCAAGCTTCCCGATGTCACGAAGCTATTCGGCAATGGCAAAGAAGTTCTGTTCAGCGACAACAAGCTGGGGCACGGCGGCCCGATGATTCTCGATCTTTCGGCTCTGGTCTGGCTGAACACTCTCTACGGCGCGGACATCGGCAAGCTGAAGTATTCGGCCTACAAGTCGGATGTCAAGGAGATCGTCGGGCGTGTGACCGAGTACAACCAGAAGTATTTTCCGAGGAACCCGTGATGATTCTTAGTGTCCGTCACATGCTCGTCTCGCTGCTCGTCCTTGCGTTGTGCGGCCCGGCCTTCGGTGCCGACAAACCGAACGTGGTCTACATCCTGTCGGATGACGTCGGCTGGGGCGACCTGAGCACGCACGGCGGGGGCGTGCCCACCCCGAACATCGACAAGCTTTTTTCCCGCGGTGTTGAACTATCGAACTTCATGGGCTGGTGCGTCTGCTCGCCGACCCGCGCGATGTTGCTCACCGGTCGCCACCCGATCCGCGTGGGCACCGGGCCGGAAGTCGGCGGCGAACTCGAACTCGAAGAGACCACCATCGCCGAGGGGTTCAAGGCCAACGGCTACCGCACCGGCGTGTTCGGCAAGTGGCACAACGGGAACGACCCGGACACTCCGGAGTTTCGCGCCGCGTTCAAAGAAGCGTTCAAGACCGTCCCGAACAAGAAACACAACCCCGGGCACGGGGCCAACGCACACGGGTTCGACGAGGCGTGGGTGTACTACGGCGGCGGTGCGGATTTCTTTACCCGCAAGACGGTGCAAGGCCGCGGACCGGTGTCCTGGTGGCACAACCAGGAGTTCCGCCCGAAGGACGAGGGCTACACCGACGACCTGGTGACGAAGTACGCGATCGAGTTCATCCGCGACAGCAAGGACCAGCCGTTCTTCTGTTACATCCCGTTCCACATCGCCCACGCACCGCTCCAGGCGAAGGAAGACGACCTCTCGGAAATCGACGCGGAGAAGGCCGCAATGCTGCCCTCAGCAAATCCGAAGGCGACCGCCGAGGACAAGCGGGTTCACGCCGCGATGCTCCAGTCGATGGACAAGAACGTCGCCGCCATCGTGGCCGAGTTGGAGAAACTTGAACTGCTCGACAACACCATCCTGGTGTTCACCTGCGACAACGGGGCGATGGAGGCGGGCAGTAGCCTCCCCCTTCGCGGGCACAAGCACACGATCTACGAAGGCGGGGTGCGGCTGCCCACGGTCATCCACTGGCCAAAGGGCGGGTTGGTCGGCGGGAAGAAGTGGGACGGGCTGTGCGGTGGGCTGGACATGTTCCCGACGCTGATGGCGATGACCGGCTCGACCATGCCGAAGACTCGTCCGCTCGACGGCAAGGACGTGTGGCCGGCCCTCCGCGACCGCAAGCCCAGCCCGATCGAGAGCTACTACTTCGTCTGGCGGGACGAGGATGCCCTCCGCACTGCCAGGTGGAAGCTGCACCGCTTCTTCGATCGCTTCGAGTTGTACGACATTCAGGCTGACGAGGTAGAGGCGAAGAACGTCGCCGACGCTCACCCCGAAGTCGTCAAAGAACTATCGGCCAGGATGGACGTGTGGGCGGATTCGATGGGCCTCGCCGTCAGCCACCGCCCGGCCCCGGCCAAGTATCACGCCAAACCCGCCCCCGAGGGCGAGGTGCTGGCTATCACCGTCACCATCACCGACAAGGCCAAGCCCAAAGACCGCCTCGCAGTCACGGTGGCGAACTGGGCCGCGTCGCAATTCGCCACCGACTGGGTCGAGTTCGACATCGCGTTCTCGCCCGGCACCCCGAAGCGGCACCCGTACTTCTCCACGCTCGAAGGGAACAACAGCAAGCCGTTCGGCCCACTGTTCAAGCCCGGCACGGTGGTGGATCAGTACGGCCGCGATCAGAGCACCGGCCCCGGCATCGCCGACGGGAAGAGTGTCTGGGAGCACCGCATCGTCGGGCTGTCGAGCACCGCCCCTGGCCCGCTGGGCAAGCACGGCGTGGTGTTCACCGGCGGCAGCCCCGGCACGTTCACCGTCTACCTCGACAATATCCGCATCCGCCACCTGGACGGGACGACAACGCCCCTCTGGACGAACGGCAAGGACACCCGCACCGCCAAGTTCGAGGAGACTGAGTTGTTCAAGGACCTGAAGGTCCGCACCGTCGATGTGAAGGACGTGGGCAAGTGACAGAATTCATGTACACGGAATCACTCGCTGAGAATCACTCGGTTCGACGAACGAATTGAACATTCTGGAGATGAATACTATGTGGAGTACTTGGTTTTTCGAGCTTCGGCGATTGGCGTCTCTCTGCCGCAGTTGGATGACATTCGTGGTGGTTGCCACTCTATTGACCACATCGCAATCCGTAGGAAGTGATTGGCAGGTATTGTTCGACGGGAAAAGTCTCGAAGGCTGGAAGCCTTCGCAAGACAACAAGCAGTTCAAAGTAGTCGATGGCATCATTGTTGGCTCAAGCTCGGCGCAGACGCACTTCCTCCACACCGTAAAGGAGTACGGAGACTTTGAACTCGAACTGGAAGTCAAACTACACGATGAAGACTTCAACTCGGGTGTTCAATTCCGGACAAGTCTGGTCCGCGTGAATGACAAGGGCGTCAAAAGGAACTCGGTCCACGGCCCTCAAGTCGATCTGGGCAAATCGCCAGGACGCTCGGGCCACATCTTCAACCAGGGAAACGGCGCTTGGATCACGCCAGAAAAAGATCTTGTCCAGAACAAGCTGATGGTGAACGGCGATTGGAATAAAGTCCGGGTTCTGGCGGTCGGTCAGAAAATCCAGACCTGGATCAACGGGACGCAGGTAAGCGATTTTACGGTCCCTATGAACATCCACGAGCAATATGTCAAGGGGGTCATTGCTCTGCAAGTTCACGGCGTGAAAAATGCCGAGCAAAAGACGCGGCAAGTGTCGTTTCGGGCGATTCGTATCCGCGAGAACAATGACTAATCTCACATCTCGCAGCGTCATCCATTGATCCCTTGCATCTATGGAACGTGGCTGACCTCAAATCGGCAACGCAGAACGTGAAGATCCAGATCGTCATCGAGACCAACCTCACCGTATCGAGGGTTTTAGTATGAGAACAACATCGTTGAGCATGGCACTCGCTTTCTCACTTTGTCTGGCGTGTGTTGGGAACGCCGCCGAGAAACCGAACATCGTGATGATTTTCGTCGACGATTGGGCATGGTATGGTACGCCGGTTCGGATGGATGACGACATGCCGAATTCACAAATGCCCATCTTAAGTATGCCGAATCTCGAAAAAATGGCCCGCGACGGCATGAAGTTCCGCAACGCTTATGCTGGGGCACCGCAATGTTCTCCGTCGCGAGTTTGCCTGCAAACTGGTCGATCCGCGCCGCGGAACGGATTCACGGTGTTTATGACCCCGCCAAAAGGCGATGCGATCTTTGATACCAAGAAAGAGTATGCGCAGTTTCCCGTGATTCCCTGCACCTCGGATGCGACGATCGACAAAGACGCGGTCACGATTCCCGAAGCACTCAAGCCCCTGGGTTATGTTTCCGCCCATTTCGGCAAGTGGCACATGCGCGGAAACCCGGCAGACGAAGGGTACGCCGTACACGACGGCGATACTTCAAATACCGCTGGAAATGGACTAGTTCCCGGCGACCCCAAGTTGATGTTCAGCGTCACGAAGCGATCAATCGAATTCATCGAGACTCAAGCGAAAGCTGGCAAACCGTTTTATCTTCAAATCTCTCACTACGCGATGCACGAAGGGCGAGATTGCCTTCCTGAAACTCGCGAGAAATATGCCAAGCATCCGACGCTCCAAGCCTACTACAAAACCCAAACCAAGAAACTTTCCCTCAAGAACGATCCCGCGACTTGGCTCGGAATGGGCGAAGACCTCGATGGTCGGATCGGCGCAATTCTTGACAAACTCCAGAAGCTCGGCATTCGCGACAACACGTACGTGATCGTGACGGCCGACAACGGATACCGGCACTCGTTTTTTCCCGGTTTGGAGCAACCCCTGCACGCGGCGAAATGGTGGGCGTGGCAAGGCGGCTTGCGCGTGCCCATGATCGTCACGGGACCGGGCATTCAAGGCAGTTCGGTCTGTCATAACAACGTGGTCAATTACGATTTCCTTCCCACGTTCGTGGAATGGGCCGGAGGTGATCCTCGGAAACTCAAAGACATCGATGGTGTCAGTCTTGCTGGCATCATGCGCGGAGGAGAGTCTGAGCCGAAGTTCCGCGACCGTTTCCTGTACTTCCACTACCCGCATTACCGCACGAGCATGCCGCACTCGGCTATCGTTTCGGGCAACATGAAAGTGATGCATTTCTACGAGGCACCGGATGTTCCCATGTTGTTCGATTTGAACGACGAGCGGGAAGTGAAGAACATCGCCCTACAATCGCCGGAGGTTCATCAGAAATTGCACGGTGAGATGATGCGTTACTTCAAAGAGGTGGGAGCCAGGATTCCGAAACTGAATCCCAACTATAACCCGGCCGCCTACGAGAAATCGGACCAGTACGAGGTCATCAAACGTTGGGGACCGTTCAAAGGCGAACGCTCTTTGGATGCGGACGAGAAGAAGTGAAACTCGATAGACATCGATTTGCGAAACACGGAAGCGAGGTAATCATGAACGCAATGGCCTTTCGCTGGACAAGCGGGTGGATGTTTCTGATCTGCTCCTTGATAATGCCGTGCGACCTTTGCGCCGCCGACAAGCAGAAACCCAACATCGTCCTCGTGATGGCCGACGACCAGGGCTGGGGGCAGGTCGGGTACAATGGCCATCCCCACCTGAAGACGCCCAACCTCGACGCGATGGCGTTGGCCGGCCTCCGTTTCAACCGCTTCTACGCTGCTGCATCGACCTGTTCCCCTACGCGCGCGTCCGTGCTGACCGGCCGAGTCCCGGAGCGAACCGGCGTACCCGGGATCGGGAATCGACTCTGCCTTCAAGAGAAGACCCTGCCGCAGGCGCTCAAGAAGGCGGGCTACGTCACCGCTCACTTCGGTAAATGGCACCTCAACGGTGTCGAAGGGTCCGGCGTGCCAGTCTTGGGTAACGACCCGAACCATCCCGGCCACTACGGCTTCGACGAGTGGCTCTCCACCACCAACTACTTCGACAGGGACCCGCTGATGGGGCGGAACGGCAAGTTCGTCGCCCTCAAGGGTGACTCCTCAGAAGTGATCGTGAAAGAGGCCCTCGACTTCATGAAGAAACAAACCGCGAAGCCGTTCCTCGCGGTGATCTGGTACGGGTCGCCGCACTTCCCTTGGTCGGCCTCCGCAGAGGACACCCGCGGCTTCCCACAGGGGGCGAAGGGAAGACTCGCCAACCACCTGGGTGAAATCGTGGCCCTCGACCACAGCATCGGCACGTTGCGGAAAGGGTTGCGGGACATGGGTGTCGAGAAGGACACGCTGATCTGGTATTGTAGCGACAACGGCGGACTGCCGGACGACCCCGATTCCGTGGGGAAACTCCGCGGGCACAAAGGCGTCCTGTACGAAGGCGGGATTCGGGTTCCCGGCATCGTCGAGTGGCCAGGCCACATTCGGCAGGCCGTCACCGACTTCCCGGCGTCCACGATGGACATCTTCCCAACGGTCGTCGATCTGCTCGGCCTACCCAAGGACTCCATGCTCGAAGTGCGCGACGGGGAGAGCATCCTGCCGCTCTTCGACGGCCAACTCCCGAAGCGGACGCACGCCATTCCGTTCACCGCGAAAGGCACCGCCTTGATCGACGGAGACTTCAAACTGGTCAGCATCGGGAGGGGGAAAAAGCGGGCTTGGGAACTGTTCGACCTTAAGAATGACCTCAGTGAGGCCAAAGACCTGTCCGCGACGCAGCCCGAACGGTTCAAATCGATGAAAGCTGAGGCCGAAAAGCTCATCGCGTCGGTGGGGGCCAGCGCGGCGGGTAAGGATTATCCAGAAGGTCGCGTGATCCAGCCCCAGCGCAAGGAGCGGTGGGACGAAATGGAGGCTTACAAGAAACATTTTCAGGAGTTCGCACGGCTCAAGCCTGGCTTCAAAGTGAAGGAATAAGTCACCATGAAACACACAAACTTCGCCTGGGCATTGCTGCTCGCGCTTTTGACGTGCTCAGACGCGCGCGCGGCCGAGAAACCGCCGAACGTCCTGCTGCTGATCTGTGACGACCTGAACACATGGCTGCTCGGCAACACCGACCGCTACGCCGGCAAGGTGGTCGCCCCAAACATCCGCCGGTTGGCGGAGAGCGGGGTCGAGTTCCGTCGGGCATACACGGCCAGTCCGGTTTGTTGTCCATCCCGAACGGCGTTCCTGTCCGGGGTCCGGCCGTGGCAGTCCGGGCTGTACGATAACGGGCTCGATTCGTCTGGAAGTGACGCTCTCAAGAAGGCCACTCCGCTGCCAGGGGTGTTCAAGACGACCGGCTACCTGACGGCCGCTTATGGAAAAGTCGGCCACGGTTGGAACTTGGGGAAAGTGTGGGATGAGTACATGCCTCACCGGCGCGATCCGGCTCCGCCGAACGCGCCCTTCCTGCCGTTCACCCGCGGCGAACAGGACTGGGGGCCGACGCACCTGGCGGAAGAGAAGATGAACGACACCAAATACGCCGACGCCGCGATCAAGCAGTTGCAACAGAAACACGACAAACCTTTCTTCGTCGCCTGCGGCCTGTTCCACCCGCACATGCCGTGGTATGTGCCGAAAAAATACTTCGACATGTTCCCCGTGGATGAAGTGAAACTCCCGCCCATTCAGAAGAACGACCTGGACGACGTGCCGCCTCTGGGCCGGGCGATCACGAAAGGCAAGAGCAAGTTCGTCGATCAGGTGATCGAGGGCAAGGTCCACACGGAAGGGGTTCGGGCGTACCTGGCGACCACCGCGTACGCCGACGCCCAGATCGGGCGAGTGTTGGATGCTCTTGAAAAGAGCGAGTACCGTGACAACACCATCGTGGTGTTCATGAGCGACCACGGCTTCCATCTCGGTGAGAAGCACCATTGGCAGAAAAGCACCCTGTGGGAGGAGGCGACGCAATGCAACCTGGTGGTCCGCGTGCCCGGCACCACAAAACCGAAGAGCGTGTGCGAGCGGTTCGTGTCGCTCCAGGACCTGTACCCGACGTTGATGGAGTTGTGCAGCCTGAAGCCGCCGGCGGCCGTCGAGGGGCGTTCGCTGGTGCCGCTGCTCAAGAACCCGGCGACCGCGTGGGAGAGTACGGCGGTGACCGCGTTCGGCGACCGGTACGTCACCATCCGGACGGAGAAGTACCGCTACATCCGCTACCGCGAAGACGAGGAGGAGTTGTACGACCACTCCAAGGACCCGCACGAGTGGACAAACCAGATCAAGAACAAGGAATACGCCGCCGACCTTCTCATCCTGCGGTCGAAGGTGCCGGCGCTGAAGGACATGGCCCCGAAGCTGAAATCCGGCCGCGACAAGGACGACGACTAGCGAATGGAGTCGGCATGTTGCAAACCCTTGCGGGTGTGGGCTGGAAATGCAGAACGCCGAGCGGGGAACCACTTGGCGTTCTCATCTGACGATCAGGCGTATTTATTGTACGCGAAGCGATCACGTCATTGCGACCTCAAGTTGGGCTTCCAATTCCGCAATCCTGGCTTGCAACTGTTCGATCACCGGGGTGACTTGCCGTTGCGAGAAGCGTTTGTGGAAATGCTGCGGGCAGTTCACGTCCCACGCCTCGACGGTGAACACGATCGCCCGCTCGACTCGACCCGGATACGTCGGGTCGCTCAGTTTCGGAAGCAGTTCGAAATCTCCTTCCACCACCGTCGCGGTGCCCCAGATCTTCACCCGCCGACTATTGGCATGGTCGATCAGGAACAGGAACGCCTTAGGGTTTTCGGATAACCCGAACGCGGGGTGCGGTCAGAGACAAAAAGGCTTTTGGCCAAAATCGGCCCGTGGCGGGTGTTGTGGTCGTACCCGGATCGTTGGCCGCAGAGACGTGGTCAGAGACAGAGGCTTCGCAAGTCCTTGCGGATTCTGGCGATAAAGTGGCAACGAAAAGACCCCGGCGGTAGTGAACCCCGGGGTCGTTTGTGTTCGCGTTTGCGATTTCAGTACACCCGGAGGGATTCGAACCCCCAACCCTCGGTTCCGAAGACCGATGCTCTGTCCAGTTGAGCTACGGGTGCGTGTGAACAGTTTACGAACGGGATGACAGATCCTCAAGGGGGTGATTCAGTCCAGTCCGGGAAGGACCTGCTGCACCGAGACGCCCATTTTCCGCACCGAGCGCGATCGCTGAAAGCCCGAGCGGTACGCAATCGGGATCGGCTTCGTCGGACAATCCTGACGTGCGGTCACAAGGGCCGGTGCGGATGGCCCCAGTTGTTCGGCGACCGCTTGGCGTGCCAGTTCCGGCGTGTTGCATTCCCGGCTCAGGTGCAATTGCACAATCGCCTGCAACGGCGAACGATTGCCGGAGTGGAACGATCCGGCATAATCAACGGCCTGAAGATTGGAGAGATGCCCCAGATTCCCGAGGACGCGATTGATCAGTTCCTTCGGACGGTGGCTGCGGCGTTGAAGTTCGACATCGTGATTGAATTCGAGAGCCAGAAGATCGATCTGCTCAAAAGCGGACTTCAGAGTTTCCGGAACATGTCCGAGGTCGGACGCGTATCCGAGCGACCATCCCTGTCGGGATTCCGAGTTTTGGAAATCGATGCGGAAGGCGAAGGTCGGCTCGCAATCATGAGGCACGCGAATGGGCAGACAGGACAGCCCCGGGACGAATTCGAAGACTTCATTTTCGCGGTAGGTTCGGATCAATCCGGCCCGCTCGAGCATGGGGAATTCTGGAGCGGCTTCGGCGAGAAACTGGGCCTGGCGCTCGTGAAGGATGAGCGGGATGCGCTCGCGGTGGAGTCGCTGGAGTGTCAGACTTTTCCAGTGGTCCGTGTGGGTGTGCGTGAGGATGACTGCGGAGACGTCGTGCCATTTCGCCTGGGCGGCTGAGAGCCGGTCCGAGATTGCCCGCGGTCCGATTCCGCAATCGATCATCAGACCGAACTGGGGAACTGAGAGGTACGCCGCATTGCCTGCGCTGCCACTGGCCAGAACCGTGAATTCACAGGACATCGTGTCGCACCCGGGACGAGCAAGAGGGTCGTTGCCGAACACTCAGTATACGGATGAACCGTTCGATCATCACGGTTTGTTCGGTCGGGGACCTGGCCGGAGTCGGAGCGTTTTGTCGACCGGTGCGGGTGTCTTGGGGTCGAACGTGATCGTGAACGAATCGAAGAACTCCTTTTTTGCGTCCTCGGCATTCTCCTGCTGACCGAATGCGGAGAAGATGCTGTATTTAAGGAGGAATACCCGGCAGCCAACCTGTACGATCCGGGTTGTGATTCGCCGCCCGGCGAAATCATCGGCGTGTTCGTATCCGTCATGGCCAGCGAACTTGGCGGGAACAACGGTTCCGCGTCGGAAGGCGGAGTCCATGACGATTTTCTTCAGATCGGGCGTTACGCCTTCCGGGGCGTCGGCGGAGATGATCTCGATGGTGGAATTGGGCGGAAGGGGCGAAGTACTGCGCAATTGTTTGGATCGAGCGTGCACAATGTAGAACTTTTCGTCTCTGAGATTCAGAATCGAGCGGTGTTCCTGCGGCTTACCAAAGAGCTTCACTTTGAAGCCGTCGCCCTCATACTCCTGCAATGTCCATTTGGGTTGCTCGGGCGGATTGACGTTCGGTATCTCAAATTTTTTGGGCGGCTGCATATCGGGAAGTTTGGGAAACGGATTGAATCCGATCCCAGGATTTTGCTGCGGACGGGGATTCGCGTCGGGATTCGGCAGATTGAATTGCATCTCAGGATCGCCGACCGCCACGGGCATGCGATCGCGCTCGCTGGGTCCGCGGAGCGCCTGCGCGAGAAAATAAATTCCGACCATAACCAAAACCAAGAGGACGATGCCACCGATCACCATCGGGAGTACGGACGGGCTTTTGGACTTCTGGTGTCGCGAACCTCGTGTGCGCCTCGGGCGGTCATCGTAATCATCGTCGTCATCATCGAAACGGGAGACACGACGACTGGACGCCCGCGTGCGGATGGGCGGGGCGACGGGTTCCGGCATGACATCGGGTATGACTTCGGGAACGACATCCGCGACAATTTCCACCGGAGTGGCGGTGACCGCTCTGGGAGTTGGAAGAGATGGCTCGACGAGTGCGGGTTGAATCTCGACCAGTGGAGGCGGACTGGTGATCGGTGTCGCGACGATCGGCGTCGCTTTCACGGGCGTGGGCGGCGGTGCGATGCGTGCTGCGGCGCGGAGCAGGCGTTCTTCGAGTTTGGCCATACCGGCGATGGGTTTGCCCGGGAGCGCGGGCAGTTTGGGATTGGCGGAGACGGTGCGGGCTTTCGCTGGCGCTTGCGGTTCGGGAGCGGGGGCGGGAACGGGTGCGGGGTCAACGAGTTCTGGTTCGAGTAACGGCATTGAAGGTACTTGGACTTCCGTCCAGCATATCCCGCAGCGAATCGACGGTTCGGTATGATCGTCGGGGATCGAGATATCGGAACGGCAACTGGGACACTGGATCGGTTCCGGCACGTCGTGTCTCCCGTGATGGATGGTCAACCGATACTGTACCGCGATCCGCGTTCCGATGCAAATCTTCAGGAGACCGTGCTGGGTGTTAAGTGTTCGGCGTCCTCGGGTACGTCGATGGGAATTTCCGTGCTCATCGAGAGGTAGACGATATACCCCGCGATGCCGAGACCGATTTCCGCGAGACGCATGATGAAGCGACCAGTCACTCCCGTTAATTCCGCATGTCCGATCAGAAGATAGAGTTGTCCAAAAATGTACTCCGCCCCGCCCACGCCACCGGGAGCGGGGAAAAAGGCCTGAGCAATGAAACCGATCGGCCCAATGATGCAATGCTCCGCGAACGAGCCGACGGAATCCGAGGGAAACACGCGCACCGCCAGGTGAAGATAAAGAATCATCACTGTTTGAGCGAACGCCGTGATTGGGATCGTGAGGTAAAGATATTTCGGCCGCTGGCGGTACATGGAGACCGCGCCCCAGATGTCGGCGAGCGTGGGACCAACCCACTTCCAGTGCCGGATACTGGCTTCAATCGTGGCGGAGCGTGTGACGGGAATGAAACCTAGGATGATCCAGAACAGAATCGCACCCGCAACCAGGATCGCGCTGACGGAGACGATCTCTTCCAGATAGGCATTGCCCACGACACGCGAATCGCCGGCGAGCCAGAACGATCCGCCGAGAATCGTGGCGAACAGGAGTAAGCCGAACAGCCCCATCAAACGGTCAACGATCACCGTGGAGACCGCCGCGGCTTTGCGCTCCGGATGCTCCTTCCACATGAAATAGGCTTTGAGGAAGTCTCCGCCGATTGCACCCGGGAGTAGAGTGTTATAGAAGTAGCCGACCATCCCAAGGCGGAAAGCGTTGCGCAGGGTAAACGGAAGATCGAGTGCCCGCACGAGCATATACCAGCGGACGATCTGGCACGATACGGTGACCGCGGTCAGGCATGCGATGGCGGCGATGAGCAGAAAATCGGGAGTCTGATGGAGGAGATTCTTGATGCCAGGTCCGCCGTTCTTCGGCTCCCAGTTGGAATAGAGGACGTAAAAGAGCAGCCCCAATCCAATGGCGTATTTCAGTATGCCGATGAAAAACTTCTTATTCAACGCAGCACTCCTCATCGAATGGCGGGATCATAACCCGAATTCACCGAAGAGGGCAACTGCCGTTCAGCCCCACTTCGGCATCAAACCCGCCACTTGACGATAGAACGGTTGCAGCCACTTTGGTAGTAATCGGACAAAACTCGCTCGGCGCGTTTCGCCCACATAAATATGGTCCGACGACTCAATCAGGATATTCGTGGCGGGATCGCGATCCAGCAGAACCGCCTCGACATCGACGTGATAAATCCGCGGGACGCCGTCGTTGGTCACGTGCGGCCGGACCACGTATACGTCGTTCAGTTTGGATTCTTTCGGCTGAATCGAACCGGCGAACTGCAGGAAATCGAGTACGGGTGTCGGGCCGGGATACGCGACCACGCGGATTCGATTGTTCTCCGGGCCCGAGATGAAGACCTGCCCGGATCGCGGCATCGCCACCGCGACGAGGACCGCCTCGACCGGTTGCCCGACCGCGCGGGCGATGGCGGACCGGGCTTCGGAGGAGGTCATTCCCTGCACGAACACGCGACCCGCTTCCCCCAGCGAGACGCTTCCATCCACATCAACCGCCGCCACACAGCTGAGCTCCGCGCGTTCGGTGAACGTGATATCGAGGACATCCGGACAACCGATCCGATAGGCGGACAGATCCGGTCGCGCAGGCGCGGGCAACGGTGGCGTGCGGCGCACGGCCGATAGATCCGCGCACCCCAGCACCGGCAGGAGTATCACAAGGATGGCGCAACGCTTCACATCTCTAACATCGGCGAAACGGAAAATTCAACTTTAACAATTGTGACGGTTACGCTTATCGCACCGCCTCAAACGGTTCCACCGACACTGCCACACCCTACCGTGGAAAGACGCTCAAATTTCGGAAGCGCCTTTGCGCCATAATAACTTACGTCAAATTTCATCTTTTCGAAACATGTCACTTGCGGAATCATTCAACCCGACCGATTCTCGTGATACGTGAAATCACAGGCGTGGTCCAAACCACTGAACTTACGGTCGGGTGGCATGCCCACCGCTTTGGGTGGGCATGCTCACGCAAAGCCGTGAGCATGGCACCCGAATGACCAAAAGTCCGAATTCGGCAAAAAAGAACTGCTCGATCGAATCGTTTCTCGCACAGACGCTCTCATCTGTCTATTGAGCATTGTTGATGCACTAGGTGCCGAGTGCGTTTTTGAGAAGCCCGGCGGTGGATTTGACAATGCGCTGGCGGCGCTTGCGCACCGGTTCATCGGACTCGGCTTTGCGCTTGTTCAGATCCTCCAGGTTGGCCTGGCACTGAGCGCAGCCGATCGTCTTGAGGTGGAACGAAATGTAATCCTGCAGATCCGGGTCGAGCGCTTCGAGAAGAAAGCTCCCGAGTTGATCGCGGGTCGGGCACGACAACCGCTCGCGCCGCCAGATCGCGCCGATCGAATGCTCTCCGCGATCAAGCTCTTCGCGAATCTGCCGGAAGAGCGTCTGAATCTCCGGTTGCTCGCGCAGCGCCTTCTCGACGAGCGGCAGCTCGTCGTCGGGCAACGCATCTTCGATGTAATCGCGCAGCATCTGGCGTGTGATGGCAGTCATGCGGATAGTATATCGCGCCGATTGTTGTGACGGGAGATGAAGGCTGGTAACCTTTCATTACCACCATTCTGGAACACAACGATGACTGCCAAACGCTTCGAACGCATCTCGAATCCGGTCGTACCGTCGGTGCTCGCTTTTGGAGATACTGCAGGTACGAAGAAATTCGAACGTATCGCACATCCGGTATCGTCGACGCCTCTGCAGTTCGATCCGCAACTCGAACTCGAACTCATAAACGGCACGACAACGAATCCTAGTCGTGATGCAAAGGAGTGATGTCAATCGTGCTCAGTGTACAAGAATTTCAATTGCTCTGTAAAATATTATGACATGTTTTTTCGGCTTGAAGGTCCGGTTCTGTCAGCCACATGGAAGGACAGATCCGTCAGAATCAATAAATGTCCAGATGTTCAGACGAAATGGTCTTTCCCGCCTGTAGTGCCTGTTCCTTCATCTATGGGTAATGCCAAATCAGGCAGGTTCAATAAATGTCTAATTGTTCAGGCGAAACGGTCTTTTCCGGCCTGAAGGGCCGGTTCTGTCAGCCCGGGGTCAGGTCCGAAGGACCGCAGCCCCGGGATCCAATGACCCTCTTCCCGGCCCTGAAAGGGCAGGGCTTTCAAGGTCCTTTTGTAGGCGCTATCCTATTCTCTAGCCGTCGATTACGGCAGAAAGGGGATGGCAGGATGGCCACTATTTACGATCGGTTCCTTCAGGCGGCTCCGTGCTGCGTGCTCG
>JBGSJI010000029.1:0-23756 GCA_041742055.1 Limnoglobus sp.
CCGGCCTGCCCCGGGAGCAGGTGGTGGATTCGGTTCCAGTGGGCATCGCTGATATCATGACGACTGAGCATGGCGAACCTCGGTAAGGAAATCCACCCGCCCGAAATCGCAAATTACCCATGTTCCGTCAATACGGCCTAATTAACGAAAAACGAATTTGACAAAATCCACAATACTCGAGAGGACTCCGCCACCTGCCGCTCACGTACTTGACGAAAAATCAATTTTCGCACAAATTTCATATTAATCTTGCTTTCGCGTATTTGAACCGAATTCTCAATCGTTTCAGATCGTACCGGAAAAGAAAAATGATCGCAGAATTACCACGAGACGTTTTGAAACTTACAAAGACGCACTATGGTTGAATATCGGGACTGAAGAACCAATCTTTGAGCTATCGGTAGTCGTCTGAGGATATAAGTTCGAGTTGGATTCTGCAAATGCCGATAATTCAGAGAAGATGTGACGAGTATACTGCAACAGATCGAAATACCCGCCGCAACCAGCGAAATTCGATTTCAGTTCGGAAGGGTTTTGACGTAACAATAGCCGCGACGGGGCCAAGTTAGCTTGTAAAGGCGTCGTCGTAAGGGTACGATAACTCGGAATTTAGCGTGAGTTCCGATTTTACCGCCTCACCCGAGAGCAGCCGTGAGCACAAATCCACCGAGTGGGCAGCAACCGGACAAAAACCGGTTTAGCCAGCTCATTGACGAAGCGTTTACTGAGGCGTCGCGCCTGGCGGGTTCCACACTGGCGCCGACGGAGTTCTACGAAAAATTCCTCACTGCCACAATCAACGCCATCGGCGCTCCCGCTGGAGCGGTTTGGCTGCGCACTCCGCAAGGCTTCCTTCAGGTCGCTTGCCAGTTGAATCTGGACAAAGTCGGTCTGGATGCCAAACGGGGTGGCCGGCAATGCCATAACGAAATTCTCCGGCAGGTCTTTCAGGCGCAGCCACCGCGTCCGGTCATGATCGAACCGCAGGGCCAGGTCAGCGGACTGGCGGAAGCGGGTCAGGTTCCCGCTCGCAATCTCACCGATTACTTCACACTCTTCGCACCAATCGTTCAGCCTGACAAGACCGCGATGGGCTTGCTGGAAATTTTCCAGGAGGCGAACCACGATCCGCGGATGTACCCGACCTTCCTGAATTACTCGGTTCAGATGGCGGGTTATGCCAGCCAATATCACACCTTTAGCAACACCCGACAGGTCGTAGGACTCGATAAAGTCTATTCGCAGGTCGAGGCGTTTGCCCGCCTGATCCACGGCACGTTGAACCCAACGGAATGCGCGTATCACATCGCCAACGAAGGCCGGCGGCTGATCGAATGCGATCGACTGTGTGTCGGTGTTCGTCACGGGAAAAAGGCGACGGTCGAAGCGGTGTCTGGTGCGGATGTCGTGGAAAAAGCGGCGACTCACGTTCGGCGAATGCGAATTCTCTTCGACAGCGTTCTGACCTGGGGCGATCGCCTTGTGTTCAAAGGCGAAAAAGACGAAAGCCTTCCGCCGGCGGTCCTGCACGCCCTCGATGATTACCTGGCAGAGAGTCAGCCCAAGCTACTGATCGTACTACCGATTCGAGACGAACGTGAGAAGGACGACCGCAAGCCCGCCCGCTCCGTACTGCTTCTCGAGAGTTTCAATCCGCCTGAGAACGTCGAACCGCTGATTCAGAAGCTGGAGATCGTCGGAAAGCACGCCGCCCCTGCTCTCTTCAATGCCGCCGAGATGAAGTCGATTCCACTCAAGACCGTCTGGTGGCCGGTCAAGAAAGTCCAAGACGGTCTTGGCGGAAAAGCGCGTCTCATTACAGGCTCGATCATCTTCGGATTGATCGCTCTCACTCTTGCAATGATCTTCGTGCCGTATCAGCTCAAGATGGATGCCAAGGGCGAACTGCAACCACGAGAGCTTCACCTCGTCTATGCCAAGGAAGCCAGTAAGCTCGAGAAGCTCAATTTCAAGCCGGGCGACAAGATCAACCCGGATGCGATCGTTGCCGAAATGTATAGCGACGAAATCGGACAGAAGCTGCGACAGGTGACCAACGAAATCCGCGTGCGTCGTGCGCGAGTCGAAGCGATGAAATCGCAGGATACCTCGAAGTTCACGCAATCCGAACAATCCGCTCACAATGCCCGACTGGCGGAAGATCTTGAGAATATCGCAAGCAATGAACTGATGCGGGATCAAATGATTCAGAAGAACAATCTGGATCCGAACCGGCCGGGTTTCATGTTCGTGAAAGCTCCGCGGCTCGACCCGAGTCAGGTCCCTGCGGATGCCAAGTTGACCGTGCTCAATTCGGACAACAGCAACGAGATGATGAATCGCGTGCTTCGCCCCAACGAACCGCTGCAGAAATTGGGATACACGGAAGGCGAATGGCATATCCACGTGAAGGTGCCCCAGCGAAACCTGGGTCATATCCTGAAGGCGTTCACCAATCCGGATCACCATCAGGTTGACGAAAAAGGCCGGAAATATCTTGATGTGGATCTTCTGGTGACGAGCGAATCGGACAAAAAATACTTCGGCCGAATCTACGAAGATGAGCTCGCTCGCGAAGTCATTCCCAACCGGGATGATCATAACGAATCCGAGCCGGTCTCGGTGGGATTCGTGAAGATCGATTTTTCGAATCTTCCCGAAGATCGCCGGATCCCGCGAACGCTGTTCGCATCGGGTCAGGAAGTTCACCTGCGGATTCTGTGCGGCAAGCACGCACTGGGATATTCACTCTTCCACGGCGTGTGGGAGTGGTTTTACGAGAAGGTCATTTTCTTCTTCTAAGCCATCAAACGCGGTGATTTGAATCACCTGCCAAGGACTGTAACCGGCCATCGAAGCGATTTCATCGCAGTCCCGATCGGCGGCCACCCGACAACACTAGCCCTGATGGGCACCCACTTTTTTCGAGGTTGTGTGTCATGACTCAACGATGGATTCTGAAAACGGTTGCCGGTATCGGATGTCTGACGGTTGCAGCCTGTGATGGCGGTCCCCGGACTGCACCAACTGGTAGCAACACCTCCGCACAAACCATTGTCGCTGAAGTCGCCCCCGTCGAGATCGGCAGTCTTCTTTACAAAAAAGAACCGACGGAACCGATGACCGCGGCAACGTCTCCGAGCGCAGATATCGTGGTTCCGAATGCGATTGTCCGGCTGGATAAGAAGCAACTCATCTCAGCACTGGTCGACGGCAATATCGAAGTCATCGGCACGCCGCTTCCGCCCAATACTCCATACAGCAAGGACGATCGGAATCTGGTCTTCGAGAGCGCCGATACGGAACTGCGCTTGCCTTATCGCCGACTGCGCGAAGGGGACCGCGTCGCTGGCAAATCAATCGTCTGCGTGCTCGATGATCTGGATGCCCGCGTGCAACAGGAAGCCAACGTCAGCATAAGCAAGGCGTGTGACGAAGCTATTAAGCAAGCACAAAACGCCGCGAGTAAAATCGAAGAGCAAGCCATGGCGATGAAGAAGCTTGGTAACGCGGCTTCCAATATCGAAATGATCCAACTGGATGCCACTCTTGCCCGCTATCGTGAAAACGTGGCCCAGTCGCTCAAGGAAAAGGTCAAGGCGGAAGGGGATGCCAAGCGAGCCGACGCCCTTCGGTACCGACACCGAGCCCGGACGCAGGACGGCGGGATCATCACGAAACTGATGCGTGAACCGGGCGAGTATGTCCGCGCCGGCGATCCGATCATGGAAGTTCTCTCGACCGACGATGTCCGGGTCGAAGGATTGCTCGAAGCACAGAATGCGGAAATGATCCGCCCGGGAATGAAAGTCACCATCGAACCTTCAATCCCTGTGGGGCCCGATTTCAAAGTCGGACGAGTCGAGCACCGCCGAGAGGTAACGGGTGTTGCCGTCACGGCTCACAAAGGTCGTCCGCTTGTGGTCTCGGCAAGTCTCGACAACACGATGATCATTCAGGATATCTTTCCGCCGGAAGGCAAACAGCGAGTCGCGTATCACATCCAACTGGGATCGGAAGTCCAGGGCGTTCGTGCGATCGCGGTCACCGGTGAGAAGTCCACTCGACACTGGCTGGCCGCCGGCGGAGAGGATGGGCGCATTCGCTTGTGGGATCTGTCGAATCCGGAAAAAATCTCCGACAAGCCGTTCAAGGAATTCGAGGACGCCCACGGGAGCGGAGTTGTCTCGATCGCATTCAGCCCGGATGGCCGATACCTTGCGAGCGCGGCCGGTCGCGAAGTGTTCCTGTGGAATGTCGCCGATGGGACGAAACTTTATTCGCTCAACGGCGCACTCAAAGATTCCGTGACATCCGTTTGCTTCACGCCGCAGTCAACCCTGATGACGGTATCGCGTGATAAGGCACTTCGCGTCTGGAAACTGGGTGACAAAGGTGCAGCAGTTGAACGCACGATTGACCACCGTAAAGGGAATATCGATCAGCTTGGAATTTCCTCCAAAGGCGGCCGGGTTCTCTTCGATCAGGACGACGGACGGATTGATGTTGTTACCCTGTCCAACGGTTTGCCCGTGGGCAGCGTGCAATTCAACGGGCCCGCAGCTCGATTCGGCAACCTGGCGATCTTCTCACCCGACGATGCACTGGTACTGACAGCGGGTGGCGAGGGCGATTTGAAAGGCGAACTCCAACTTTGGAGTGCACCGGTCGCCGGTGGACGGGGATCCGAACGCAAGCGATTGGTTGTACCCGGTCGTTCGCACCCGACCTGCGCCGCATTCGGTCCTGAAGGGACTAGCTGGTTCGTCGTGGCGGGTACTCAAACCGGTGGGGTTCATGTCTGGACTTCGCCGATTCTCAGCCAGCGAGCGCAGGAACGTACGGGTCAGGTCACGGCCGTCATTCCAAACGATGCCCGCACGGTTCGCATCACTGTGATCACGGATCGTGGAAACGAATCCGGCACTGTTCTTCAGGATAAATCGTCCGCCACGATCATTATCAAACCGGGTGAAATTGTTGCACCGGTCGTTCCGCCGGTTGGTACCGCTCGCGCGAACGGCGATAATCCGATCGTGCCTGCAGGTGGTGTGCTTCCTCCGACAACGATCACCCCCGCAAGCGCAACATTGACGCCCGTGGTCGTTCCCGAACTGCCAATGCCTCAGGACAAGAAGTAAGTTTTTGCCATCCCTACCCGCTCTTCAATAGAGCGGGATTGAAATGATCGATCACTGGCTGACGTTAAACTCATGGATACGAGACTGCTGAACAATCCGGTTGAGCGACGAAAAGCCGTCAGGCTGAAGACTCGACCGGATTTGCAAATCACCGAACAGCGCTACGAAGGCAAGGTCTATCACGTTGTGAAAGACCCGGTCTGCCTGCGCTATTACCGTTTCAACCGACAGGAATATTTCGTGTTCCGCCTGTTCAATGGCGAGCACACGATGGAAGAGGTGAAGGACGAATTCGAAAGCGAATTCAAGCCACACCGCTTGGAATACAACGATCTTGAAGGTTTCGCACGGCAGTTGATCACGGCGGGGCTTGTCCAGAACGAAACGGTCGGTAGCGGGAAGCACTTGTTTGATCGGCGGGCGAAGCAGCGCAGGATGAAGCGGCTGGCATCGCTGACGAGCATCCTTTACCTCAAGATCCCGGTCTTCGACCCGGATCGCATTCTGACCTGGATGTACGGTTATCTGTGGTGGATCTTCACGATGCCGTTCTTCGTGGCTTCGTGCGGGCTGATGCTGGCGGCAGTGTTCCACGTGATGCTGCACTTCCAGACCTTCTACGACAAACTCCCGGCATATCACGAATTCTTCGCGTTCCATACGGTGCTGTATCTGTGGCTTTCGCTTGGGGTGGTGAAGATCATCCACGAGTTCGGACACGGTTTGAGTTGTAAAGCGTTTGGTGGTGAATGCCACGAGATGGGCGTATTGCTGATGTGCTTATCCCCTGCCCTTTACGCCAACGTCACGGATGCGTGGACGGTGAGCGACAAGTGGAAGCGGATCATCATCAGCTTCGCCGGGATTTATGTCGAGTTGATCATTGCGGCGATCAGTACGTTCGTGTGGTGGTACACTCCGCACCTGCCGGTCGTGAACAACATTGCGTTGTGTCTGATGACGCTTTGCAGCGTGAGCACGTTCTTTTTCAACGCCAATCCGCTGATGCGGTTCGATGGTTATTACATCATGGCGGACTGGCTGGAAATTCCGAACCTTCGCGATCGTGCGAACCGATTTGTGACGAATTCATTCCTGGAAAAGGGCCTGGGAATCGAAGTTCCGCCGGAACAGTACATGGCCCCGACGCGCAAGGCGCTGTTCATCGGTTACGCGGTTCTCAGCTGGGTTTATCGCTGGGTCGTCACTTTCAGCATCATCTGGATGCTCTCGGACTTCCTGGGACCGAAACTGAAAATTCTTTCGCACATGCTCGCTATCCTTTCACTCGTCAGCATGTTTGTCTGGCCGGTGTATCGGATGGTACGCAATATCCGCCAACGGGGGCGCATGCCGGACATGAAAGCCAAGCGTGTTTATGTGACCATGGCAATCGCCGTGGGGCTACTTGCGTCGTTCTTCCTGGTGCCATTGCCGATTAGTCGGGTTCGCGAAACGGGCCTGGTCTTCATCCACCCGAATTACGGCGAACTCATCGGGCTGACGGAACCGGCGTATCTCGTGAAGCGCGAGGTCGAGGAAGGGCAAACAGTCGCCAAAGGGCAGGTCATTGCCCGCTTTGCCAGTCAGCAGTTACAGGAAGAGATCACGAAAGTTGAAGCCGAGGAGCGTGAGTCTTTGCAGATTGCGGAGAACCTGCGCCGTCAATATGCGGGCGAGAAGAACCTGCCACCCGCTTCCGCCACGCAATTGCTGACACAAATCGCCGAGTACACTAGCAAAGCGGAACAGTCCGCTAAGCAACTCAATGAATTGAAACGCCGCGCCAGCGACCTCGATCAAGTTCGCGCACCGCGAGCGGGTGTCGTGATGGGAATGCCCACAGGATCGGATGTCGGAAAGCAGTACGATCGCAACTTCCAGGATCAGAAACCGGTCTGCATCGTCGGTGACCCTGATAAGCTCATCGTTCGCATTCCCGTCTCGGCTAACGACTATCGCCTTCTGAAAGACGATCAAACAGATGAAGGACTACACGTTTCCATCTATGTGATTGGCCGGACGGATCGCATCTTCAGCGGGCGATTGCGCAGGCTGCCAGATTCGGATTCCAAACAGGTCCCCTTTGCACTTACGCAGCGCGGAGGCGGACCACTCGCCGTCAAGCAGGCCGGCGAAGGCGGACAGGAAACCATTCCACTCGCTCAAACCTACCTCGTTGAAGCGGAAATCCTAGATCCCGATGGGACCATTCGACCTGGTGCGCTGGTGCAAACCAAGATCCATTGTCAATGGCGCACCGCATCGTGGTGGGTGGGCCGCTTCCTCGCCACCGCTATGGATATCGGTCTCTATTGATCGTCGAGAATCATTCGAAATGAGCATGGAAGAGACATTCCGCCATGCTCAATCTTCTTCCAATTCTCGCTCATCTCACTTGCGTCAATCTGATCTCAACTCATTCACTTGATTTCCCAATCACGCCTTTTTCATTCGATCGCTCCACGGTTCCTAGAATGACCGGATGAAATCTCCCCCGCGTGCAATGCTCTTTGATTTTGATGGAACTCTCGCCGACAGTTTCGGTGCGATCACGCTGAGCACGAATCACGTGCGTTCGCACTTTGGGCTGTCAGAATTGTCGGAATCGGAGGTTCGTGGGTCCGTTGGCTTCGGACTCCGGCACCTGATGCAACAACTGATTCCCAATACGGATCCCGATGAGTCTGTGGCCGTCTATCGTGAACACCACCCCGGCGTCATGGCAGCGGGCACTGTACTGATCCCGGGTGTACTTGAAACTCTCAATGAATTAAAACGACGAAATATTCGAACCGCCATTTGCAGCAATAAGAATGTACAATTCACAAAAAAACTCACAAAGGAAAAAGGGCTTTCGGATCTCATTGACGAAGTCCTTGGGCCAGAGGATGTCGGTGTACCGAAGCCAGACCCTGCCATGCTGATCGAAGCGATGAAGCGATTGGAAGCGACCTCGTCCAATACGATTTATGTGGGTGATATGACGATCGACATCGAAGTCTCCCGCGCCGCCAAAGTCCCGGTCTGGATTATGCTGGGCGGGGCAAATTCAAAAGAAACGATAGAAGCTCAGCAACCGGATCGAATCCTTCACCACTTTGCAGAAATCCTGAATGGGATTTGAATAGGAGTCATTTCATGGAACGCCAGAACATCAGCAGTGGTGGCAAATGGGAACCGATCATCGGGTATTCGCGAGCCGTGCGCGTGGGGCCGTTCGTTTACGTCTCTGGCTGCACGTCAGCAACGCCCGATGGCCTGATCGGCAAAGGGGACCCGTACTCCCAAGCGATTCAAACACTCAAAACGGTCATTTCCGCGCTGGATAAAGCGGGAGCAAAACCGGAACATGTCGTACGTACGCGGATTTATCTGACCCGAATGGAGGACTGGCAAGCTGTGGGCAAAGCACATGGTGAAATTTTTGGTTCCATCCGTCCGGCCACAGCCATGGTCCAAGTCGGCAAGCTGATCGATCCCGAGATGCTTGTCGAAATTGAAGCGGACGCCGTCATCCCGCAGTAACCAAGGGGCCTGTCAACTTTTACAAAAAATTAAAAAGGTGACAGTACTGATAGTCCTGTTTGATTACTTGCCATAACCCACAACTCCAGTGGGAGCGGCCAGTTCTTTCGGTGGCGGAAGGACATTTTTGGCCGACGGAACAGCGGGAACAGGTGTTGCCGGCAAATAGGTCGGCGGAATGTTCGGCGGCTCAGAACTGCCCGGCGAAGGTGCCGGTCCGGGAACAACGGGCACGCCTTCGTAACCAGGTATTGGATAATTCCATTGTGATGCCAACGCACCGGTAGGAACAGGACAGGGATTGTTCGCCTGACTCACCAGACGGCAATCAGCCGAATCACTTTGACTTCTATTGAACAACTGAAACCGACGTTCACCGCACGAGTTCCGACAGCCTGACTGGGTCGCTAACAGTGCAACTCCCATCAAGCCCCACCATAATCGGTTCATGATCCCCCGTCCTTTCGACCACGTTCGGATCGAATGAAATTCAACTTCAGTCAATTCACCAGAAAACAGCGAATTCACCAGCCACATAACGTATAAAAAGAAAACCCGCTGGAATTTCCAGCGGGTAGAGTCGTTTCAGAACCGTGACTTTCACCAGTCATCAAATCCGGTTCAACCGGACTTTCGCTCAAATCCTCCCGATTTCGCGCTGATTTCTTTTCGCAGGTACTCCAGCGCCTTTTCAAGTTGAAGATCCTTGAATGGCGCTTTCTTCGGAGCTTCAGTCGTCACGCGTTTGATGTGTTCCTTGTCAAGAAGCATTTCACCAAGTTCCTGCCGCTCTTCCCTTGAGAGTTTGACTTCAAATCCCGGATTCGGCACAACACCCCATTCATCCTCCGGTTTGCCCGGTGTGCTTCGCTTGTCGATGTTCCGACCCAAAGGTGGAAAGTAGCGTGCCGTTGTCATCTTGAATACACCGCCCGTGCGATCGAACGGATCAACGGTTTGCACGCTACCCTTACCGTAGGATCGCTCGCCGATCACAATGGCGCGGTCATAGTCCTGGAGCGCCTGTGAGACGATTTCCGATGCACTGGCACTCCCACCGTTGATAAGGACAACCATCGGAAATTTCGATCGGTTGTAGTTGAGTCTCGGGCTCCCCTGATCGTAATAGCGCTCGTCGCGGCCTTCACGCGGCTTGATCTTCAGCAGCAATCCGCTTTCGAGGAACATATCGGTGATGGTCAATGCCGCACCCAGCGCGCCACCCGGGTTGAATCTCAGATCAAGGATCAGGCCTTTCATATCATCCTTGACCAACCGATCAACGACTGCCAGAAGTTCGCCGGCTGTCTGCGGACCGAACTGAGTCAGATAAACATATCCGATCTTGCTTTGATCATCGAGGAAATAGTTCCAATTATCCTTATCGTCTCGCTTAACACCCAAGACCGTTTCAAGACTCACGCGACCCCGCTGGAGATCGTAGACGATCGGTTCTTTTTCCCCTTCTCGCTCGACAACGACAGAAATCGGCGTGCCAGGTTTTCCAAGAATGATCTCGATAGCGCGATCAGTCTTCATTCCCTTGAGTGAAATGATTTTGGGATCTTCGGCTTTGAGCGGATTCCCGTCAGGATCGAGTTCGCGGCGAACTTCCGTGATCAGATCGCCCGAACGAAGACCTGCCTTATAGGCCGGACTTCCTTTGATGGGCGAAACGACAAGCAGTCCATCGCGTGCAAGATCCCGGCGAATATGCACGCCGATCCCGCTGTACTGAGAGCGCCAGCGGCTCTCTTCCTTCTTCATCGTTTCCTTGTCGACATAAACCGTGTAAGGATCTTCGAGACCCTGTGCGAGCGCCGCCAATCCCAGATCCACATCTTTACCGTCATCAAGGTCTTCCCGCTTTCCAAGTGCGAGTCGCGCGGACATCAGCAGTTCTTTTTGATCTGTATCTGTGAGCGTTTTTGGATCCTTGATTTTTGCGGCAATTTCAGCGGGAACTGTTTCGTCCAGACGTCGATACATACCTTTGATTGCATTCGCGGTTAGAACATTGGTCGGGATTGGTTTGACATATTTGAGTTTAACCGTCTCCGCACCGATCAGCATGGTTTCGGTGAACGCTGCTGCATCTTTTTCAGGAAGTTTCATTGCCGCAACGAGTTCATCGCGTTTGGTGCGGAATTGTTCAACAGTCAGCTTACCGTCGGCCAACTGTTCGTAGGTCTTACGAAGTTCCTGAGGGGTCTTGAACTTCGGCATCCGTTCCAGATACTTGTTTCCTTCGGCAGCGATTTCCGGTTTCAACATTTCCTTGGCGACCAATGCGTTGAAGTCGGCACGCCGCTTGGAAGCCTCGGCATAGGCTGGAGATTTCGAAATCACAAAGTGGGCGGTGCTCATGCCGACAACGACAGGTACGCCTTCTTTTTCGCTGGTCGTTTTACCCAGAATCCGAGCCTGATTTGTCACTTCCTGATCAAGGTATTTGCCGAATTCATCAACGGTCACCACGCCGTCCGCTTCATAGCCATCGGTATCTGCCGCACCTCGTAGGGCCTTAACCGCAGTGTGTACAAACAAGCCATTATTCTCGACAACAATCGGATCGTTGCCTGGCAAGTATGAAAGAGCAATCACTTTATCGCGGATCTGTTGAGGTTCTTCTTCTTCCTGATCCTTGTTATCGCTTACGGTTCCATAGAAGGATGCGAGGATGGCATAAGCGTTCGGCTCTGCGAGAATCTCCTTGCCGGCATCGAAACCTTTGAAAGCGATGTCCGTCATCGCCAGCAGATGCTGAGACTTGACGCCTTTCATGACATTGGAGAGTTCATCCCCGACGATGGCATTTTTGCTCCGTTCGGCCACCGTACTGTCAGTTGTGAAAAAGGCGACTTTATCGAATCCGATCGGCGCCCCGCGTCCCATGATGCCAACGACCAGCAGATCATCCTTGCCGGTTTTCTCGACCGCCGTGCTGATGGCTTTCAGGATGTTTTCTTTGGTTGCTTTGAGCCCGTTGCGTTTGGCATCAGGTGTGGATGTCAGCAACACAACTCGACTCGAGGGAATCCCTATGGTTTTTGGATCGACCATGAGATCGTAAAGTGCTTTGGCATCCGCATCGGCGGAAGGGCGTGGCTTGATGGCCGGGTCATCGAAAGCACTGACCCCGATGAGTACCGCATAACCGCCTTGAGACGGCTTATTGGGAAGTTCCTCTGCCAGCGTTCGTGGCAAGAAGCACGCAATTGTTGCCAGTAGAGCGAAAACGAATTGTTTCATTGGCAGATAGGTCCTTTCTGATCCTAACCGGCAGGTTTGACGACAACGCTGCACTTATTCTATTCTTGTCTGAGATGCTCGTGTGAGTCAATGCGAAGGAATTCTGTCTCTGAGTAAGCCTTCAACTTCAATAAGGGCCTCAAGTTTGCTTAGTAACGAGTACAATCAAGGGCTGATACCACTCTGAGAAGCGTTATGCCGATCCAAGCAACCTGTCAGCAATGCGGAGCGTCTCTACCGGTACCGGAACAATATGCCGGGCAATCGGTGCGTTGTGGCGGATGCCGAGGCGTGGTCAAGGTGCCGGTCCTGGCTCAATCGATATCGCCCGTCGAAAAAAGCTCTTCACCACCGTCCGCCATCCCGCGAGCGCGGCCCGTCGCAAAACCCGTATTGCGTAAGGATGCCGAAGCTGAAAACGAACCCCCGCCCGTCAAAGCCCGAACGACCCGCAGGGTTGAACGCGTTCCGGATGATGAGACACCGTCCGAACTTGAACTGCCCGAAAAGTCCGAGCGCCCACGTGCCCGCCCTCTCGCTAAGAAAAAACGCGAGTCGATCTTCACGGCGAGTGCTGCCAAGTGGCTGTTCTGCTTCATCATGACGGGCGTAATCGGCCTGGGTGTACTTGCCTACGCATCCTGGGGCAAACGAAAAAACAACGGGACCGCACTCACACCCGCGGTCGAACGAAATCGTTAGAGTCGATTGGCCCGACAGACGTCATCAGCGAATGAATTCGATTATTCTTCAGAGGATTTCGATTCTTGCAAATCGTTCATCTCAATCATGAATGCCGAACCCGTGAATATCTTCTGAGCTCCTCAAACCTGAAACCGGGTCGCCCGCTGATTCTGTTTCTTCATGGTATGGGTTGCACAACCGACTGGGCCGTCGATGAAACACGACTGCTTCCGTTCGCTCACGAAAAAGACTTCGTCTTGGTTGCACCTCAGGCACTCAGACCGAAACAAGATGTGCCAGCCCGATTTCTGACGAATGCGCCGCGGTGGAATGACAGCGGCCGAACCGATCCTCCAAATGCGGATGATGTCGGATTCCTTGATGCGGTGCTTACCGATGCGCTCGCACGATCCGGCGCCGATCCCAATCGGGTTTTTGTCGTGGGGTTTTCGAACGGCGCAGCAATGACGTTTCGATTTGTCGCCGAACGAGCGGAGCGTATCGCGGCGATGGCACCGGTTGCCGGCCATTGTCAGGTGGAAAAACCCGGTCCGTCACGGCCGGTACCGACGCTTTACGTGATCGGCGCTCGCGATCCGCTGATCCCGCTTCGTGGTGGAGAAATCGAACTCCCGTGGGGCAATCGTCTGGTTCGCAGGCCGCCTGTGATTCAAACACTCGAGCGATGGGCAAGTGGCATCCAATGCTCTGCAGTGTCTCTCATCGATCGAGATGACCGCGAGCTGAGAGTGGAGCATTTTCCTGGTCCGGTGCTCTATCGATGTGTCACAGTCCATGATCTCGGCCATCACTGGCCCGGGGGAAAAGGGCAGTTGAATCCCCGCATTGGCGGAGCGGTGTCGAATACGATAAACGCGAACGAACTTCTTTGGAATTTTTTCCTGGAAGTCACCCATTCAAGCTGAGCTGGATCATGAATCGAATTCTTCCATTAGCATTTCTGCTGCTACTCGTCCAAAGCAGTTCTCCCCTTTCTGCTTTGGAACCAAACGAAATCGCGATTCTCGTGAACAGCCGTTTACCTTCATCGCGTGAGGTTGCGGAGCATTACGTTGCGAAACGCGGTGTTCCACGCGAGAACATCATTGAACTTCTCATGCCTTCAGTGGAAGACATTTCCCGCGAGGAATTCAACCGGCAAGTCGTACCCAGCCTGCGTAACGCTCTCGAGAAGCGGAAGCAGTCAATCAAATGTCTTCTCTGCGTCTACGGCGTTCCGCTTCGCGTCGGTGGTCAGCAACCCGATGCCGAAGAAAAGAAGAAACTTGCGGAATTGAAACCTCAACTGGACGCTGCCAAGTCCGAACTTGCCGAACTCGAAAAGGCCGAGAAGAAAAACACACTCGAGATCGCAGCCGCGAGAAACAAACTGCGAACATTGGAATCCCGACAGGCCACGCTCTCTCACCGCGAGTCGCATGCGGCATTCGACAGCGAACTGATGCTGCTCTGGCAAAAGCCCTTTAACCTCGTGCGTTGGCAACCAAACCCGTTGAACTGGCAATTCCCAGAAGAAAAACGAAAGCTGCTCACAGAACCGATCCTCATGAGCTGCCGAATCGACGGTCCGACTCCCGAAATCGCGAAGCGACTGGTCGATGATGCCCTCGAAGTGGAACAATCCGGTCTGAGAGGGAAAGTCTACATCGACGCCCGCGGAATCGGATTCAATTCGAAGAAGCCCGGTGATTCGACCGGTTACGGCGGATACGACGAATCGTTCCGCGAGATGGCAGCGTTGCTCAAGGAAGCCCAATTCGATGTGACGCTTGATAACAAGAACGACCTTTTCGCTAAAGAGACATGCCCGAACGCGGCGCTTTACGCCGGCTGGTACTCACATGCGAAATTCATCCCTTGCTGCACCTTCGCAAAAGGCGCCATCGCCTGGCATCTCGCCAGCAGCGAAGCGGTCACGCTCAGAAACGACAAGTCGAACGTCTGGTGTCCGAATCTGCTCAAGGCTGGCGTGGCCGCCACGCTCGGCCCGGTTGCGGAACCGTACACCATCGGCTTTCCCAAACCTGCCGAGTTCTTCGGCTTCGTCGCCACCGGTCGCTATTCGCTTGTCGAATGTTATGCGAAGACCGTCTATTTCACGAGTTGGATGACGGTACTCGTCGGCGATCCGCTTTACACGCCGTATCGGAAATCCCCGATGCTCGATGAGAAGAAACTTGAGCCGAGTCCGAAAGGCGGGGGCGCGATCTATCGGTAATGTTGGACGATTCATCACTCAACGATTTCCGTCGAATGTATCCGCAACGATTGAATTGCTGAATTCGTAGCGGATCCATCACTGGTTCCACATCAACCGATTCGATACCTTTTCAGAATTCTGTCTTTCAGAGGTTTTGCATGCTTCCCATTCTTTTACTCGCCTTGCCGCTTGCACCGGCTCAACCGAATCCGGAAGATGCCAAACTCTCCGCGCTGTTCAAAAGCTATCTTGAAGACGAGTTCCGACGTCATCCCGCGTTCGCTACTTCGCAAGGCAACCACGATCACGACGATCGCCTTGACGTTCTTTCGCCCTCAGCCCGGGCCGAGGATCTCGCTCGCGCGAAAAAACTGCTTGCTGAGCTACCAACAAAAATCGACAAAACCAAACTCTCCCACGCAGCGCAGATAGACTTTGAAATCTGGCTCCATTCGCTCAAATACGGACTCTGGCAGGCGGAAAACGATTCGCGCTTCGCCAAAGATCCCCGCGTCTTCGGCGAGTATATTTCCGACACCGTCTTTTCGCTCTTCACCCAATCAACACTACCGCTCGAACGAAATACCGCCAACGCCGCCCAGCGCATCACCTACATCCCCAAGGTCATCGAGGATGCAAAGAAGAGCCTCAAGAATCCGCCACGCATCCTCACCGAGATCGCCATCAAGCGGAACCAGGGCGCCATCGCCTTCTACGAGAAAGACATCTACCAGTTCGCGAAGACTACTCCCGGATCGAGCGAACTCGCCGGACCCAGTAAAGTTGCCGTCGCCGCCCTGAAGGAGTACCAGAAATTCCTCGAGAACGACTTGCTCCCGCGATCGACCGGCGATTGGCGCTTGGGCCAAGAACGGTTTTCTACCAAACTGGAACTGGAACTCGATTCGGGTCTGAGTGCGGCAGATGTGATTCGCGAAGCGGAGGCGGAGGCGGATCGCGTCGAAAGAGAGATGTACTACGTGGCCAAACAACTCTGGTACAAGACCTTCCCCGGCAAAGTCCTGCCGCCCGATGATGCCGCAGGCCGACGCGCCACCATCAAGGCGGTGCTCGACGAACTCGGCAAAGATCACGGCACGCCGGAAGGCTTCGTGGACGATGCCCGCAAAAGCGTCGATGCGATCAAGAAGTTCATCAAAGAAAAACGCATTCTCACACTGCCGAATCCGGATCGCTGCCAGATCATCGAGATGCCCGAATTTCAGCGGGGCTTCTCAGCCGCTTATCTGAACCCCGCACCGACCTTTGATCCGAAAGCAAACAGTTTGTATGCCGTTGCGCCACCGCCCACCGATTGGCCGGCTGCGCGTCAGGAGGCGTTCTTCCGCGAATACAACCGCTCGATGCTCCAGATCCTGACAATCCACGAAGCCTATCCCGGCCACTATGTGCAACTCGAATACGGCAACCGGCACCCGTCACTGATCCGCAAAGTGTTCTATTCCGGTGTCTTCGCCGAAGGCTGGGCAGTCTATACTGAACAAATGATGCTCGATCAGGGCTATGGCAATGGCGACCTCGCCCTGCGCCTCCACCAACTGAAATTCTACATCCGGGCCGTGCTCAACGCGATTCTCGACTACCGGATGCATTGCTCGAACATGACCGATGAAGAGGGATTGCGATTACTCATTGATCGCGGTTTCCAGACGGAAGGCGAGGCGGTTGGCAAAATCCAACGGGCGAAACAAAGCTCATGCCAGTTGAGCACCTACTTTGTGGGACGCACGGCGTTCTATCGACTGCGTCAGAAGGTGCAACGTGATCGCGGGGATGCGTTCGATCTTGGCAAGTACCACGAAGAGGTACTGAGCCATGGAACGCTGCCCGTGAAATATCTGCCGGAATTGGTTAAGTGATCAGATGATCACTGATGGGCCGTAACGGGATTGCAGTTGGGTGACAATCGTCTCCGACAGATCGGGATTGCCCCGCAGATCGAGTGTCACCAGTTCACGCGGAGGGGTGGCGTTGCGCAGTTCGCGTGCGGCACCATCATCAAGTGCGTTCTCATTCAGATTCAGTTCGACGAGATAAGGCCAGAACTCGGATCGTGTCAGTTCGCCGATGGTCCCTTCTCCCAGTCGAATTCCGCTCAAATTCAGTGATCGCAGTCCGACCTGTAGTTTACGGATCAGAGGTGGAATCTGTTCGCGGAAGCCGTAACTGCGGGAAAAATCCAGATGCCGCAGCGAGGGAAACCGTACACGGTTGGCGAGTGGCACCAGAAGGTCCGTCCGCTGGGAGCGCAAGCCGATATCGTGAAAGACCAGTTGCTGAACGCGATGCAGCCGCGCTGCCTGAATCGCATCCAGATGCACGTCCGAAAAGAACATCCGTGAGAACGAAAGCGATCGCAATGTACTGAGAACGCGCGACTGACCCAGCCGTTCGACTGCGGGCGAATCGAAACCCATGTTGTCGAACGCCAGCTTCTGCAGTTGGGTCTCACCACCAGATTCGAGTGCTTCCACCAGATCGAGCTGCGATCCGTCACCCACTCGAAACGTCAGTTCCCTGAGTTGCCGGCCAAGCGGAGACTGAAACAATCGCTCAACCAGAAACGACATTCCGGGACTGCTCGCTTTTTCGAAATGGACCGCCCGCACACCGGTCGAAAGCGGAGATGCGGAGAGCGCCCGCACGGGTTCCGTTGGTGTTGTCAATGTCCAGAAGCGAACACTTTGAACACGGGGAAGCCAGTCCTGTTGGGCGAGTTGTTCATATTCCTGCATCGATCCACCCGGCAGATGAAGTTCGCCAATGGGTGCGGAGGCGAAGAGCGCATCTCCGTAATCGATCAGATGCTGGACGATCTGCGTTTTAATTGCGTAGCCCAATCCGCGGCGAAACGGAAACCGCGGATTCCAGGCATTCGCCCACGGGAGCGAATCGCGCCAGCGGTCACCCGCCTGTTCCTCCAAGCTCTTCCGTCGCCAGCGCACCGCGACCGGTTCCCAATCGGGTGTATTCGCCAGCTCGATCTGATCGCGAATGAACGCAGCGTGACCGTCCGAACCGTTCTCTTCCAGAAAGTCTGCATACACGAGCCGCGGAAGATCGTCGTTGGGATTCGCGATGATCGTATTGAGCAGAGCATCGTGATCGGATTGCATCGGATTCATTCCCGCGGAACGAGCAGGTTCCAGAGCATGGCCGCGGAAAACACGGCCTGAACCTGCGGATAGCGGATGAGAAGCGAACGACGAAGTTCCTCGGAGACGACGAGTGGACGCGGGAATTCCCCCGGCCTAAGAATCAATCGTACTTCGCTTGCCAACTCGATGGCAAGTTGCAGCAATGGCAGGGATAATTCGTCGGCCGAAACTGTACCTTCGGTGCAGCGGTTATCGGTGTACAACCCCGCAAAGTGAATTTCCGCGACCGATCCATCGTGAAGCGTGAGGTGAACACGATCATCGATCCCCGGCCGGCGCCCGCCTTTCTTCATGAACAATGAACGAAGAGCGGCTCGTTCCAATGATGACAGTCCTGAGTCAGTGAACTGCGGTTGTCCGAAGCCAAAAATCGGATCAATCGGGGGCGAAGAATCGACCTCAAAGTTGCACGAAGAAAATCGAATGAGGAACGGCATTCGAAGACTCAACAAAAAAGGCCCAACCGGTTCGGTTGGGCCCTGGAACGCTGATCGATCAATCGCGGTCCCGGTAACCGCCTCGGTCTCCTCGATCGCCACGGTCACGGCGCTCGCGCGGCGGACCTCGATCGTCACGCATCGGGCCACCGCGATCTTCACGTGGAGGCGGACCACCTTCACCGCCCTCGCGTGGCGGAGGCGGAGGCAGCAGGACTTTACGGGAGAGTTTCACGCGGTCCTGATCATCGATCCCGATGACCTTCACTTGAACACGGTCGCCGACACGCACGATATCGTCGACGCGGCCAACATATCCATGATCGAGTTCGCTGATGTGACAGAGGCCATCGCGTCCCGGCATGATTTCGATGAACGCACCGAAATCTTTGATGCTCGAAACCTTGCCATCGTAGATCTTGCCAACCTTGACTTCCTCACAGATCGCCTCGACGCGACGCTTGGCTTCCTCGGCACCCGCTCCGTCGCTGTGAGCAATCTGCACGGTGCCATCGTTGTCCACATCGAGTTTCGCACCCGTTTCTTCCTGAATCGCACGGATCGTCTTGCCGCCCGGCCCGATCAGAAGGCCGATCTTCTCCGGGTTGATCTTCACGGTCAGCAACCGCGGAGCGTTCAGGCTGATTTCCTTACGTGGAGAGATCAGCGTCTTGAGGATCGTCCGCAGAATCTCGCGCCGGGCATCCCGAGCCTGTTCCAGGGCGGCCCGCACGATCGACTCGTTGACTCCGTGCAGCTTGATATCCAGTTGAATACCGGTGATTCCGTTTTGCGTTCCGGCCACTTTGAAGTCCATATCGCCGTAGTGGTCTTCGTCGCCCTGAATGTCGGTGATCAGAATGTGACGGTCCTTTTCCATCACAAGGCCGATGCTGATCCCAGCCACAGGTTGACGGATCGGCACGCCCGCATCCATCAACGCCAAGGTTCCACCGCACACGCTCGCCATGGAAGACGAACCATTCGACTCCAGAATCTCGGACACCAATCGCACCGTGTACGGGAACTTGGCGGGAATCGGCATCACCGCCTTGAGACTGCGCTCCGCCAGCATTCCATGGCCGATTTCCCGCCGGCCCGGACCGCGAATCGGTTTACACTCGCCGACGCTGAACGGAGGGAAGTTGTAGTCGAGCATGAACTTCTTGCTGTATTCCGGGATGAGACCATCAACTTTCTGTTCATCCTGCATGGTACCGAGTGTGGCAATCACCAGTGCCTGCGTTTCGCCTCGCTGGAAAACGGCCGACCCGTGAACGCGGGGAATCAGTCCGACTTCGCAGGACAGCGGACGGATGGTCTTCGCATCGCGGCCGTCGATCCGGGTGCCGGACAACGTGATTTCGCGGAAAATCTTTTCCCGTAGTGCCGAGAACGCGGCCGAGACCTGCGCTTCGGTATACTTCGGTTCGGCGACTCCTTCGGGAGCGTATTCGGCCTTCACCTGGACCTTGAACTCATCGAGTGCGGCATAGCGTGCCAGCTTGCCTTCAGTGAGATACCGCTTGCGGAACTCTTCACCGTATTTTGTGTACAACTCTTCCACGAGCGGATCAGTCTCAGTCGCTCCGGGTAGCACCTTGGCAGGCAAACCGGCCTTCTCGCGAAGTTCCTCAACCAGCCCGATGATTTCGATAATGTGCTGATGAGCGAACATGATCGCGTCGCCCATCTCCTGTTCCGGCATTTCTCTGGCGAAACCTTCGATCATCGTGATAGCGTCGCGGGTTCCGGCGACGATCAGATCGAGATCACTTTCTTCCATCATGGGAACTGTGGGATTCACCACCAGTTGCCCACCGATTCGACCGACACGAACACCCGCAATGGGGCTGATGAACGGCATTTCGGAGACATGCAACGCCGCCGATGCGCCGACCAGAGACATCATGTCCGGGTCGTTTTCCATGTCGAACGCCAGCGTATTGCACAAGACTTGGACTTCACGGGTGAAGTCTGCGGGAAAGAGCGGGCGAATCGGCCGGTCGATCAGGCGTGAGACCAGCGTTTCCTTGGTGGACGGCCGCGTTTCACGTTTGATGAATCCGCCCGGGAATTTCCCGGCTGCGTAGGTTTTTTCGCGGTAATCGACTGTAAGCGGAAAGAAATCACGGCCCGGTATGTTGCCACCCATCGTTGCCGCGACCAGCACCATCGACTCGCCGTATTGTACGGTTACGGCTCCATGAGCCTGTTTGGCGAGTTTCCCTGTTTCCAAGATGAGATTTGCATGACCAATTTGCTTTTCGACTCGTGTGACAGGCACAGTTCAGACCCTTTCATGACTTTTTGTGAGCGAAGCATCCATCTGAACCCGGCGAGCATAAACGCTCAAAGCCGCACAGGACACTCCAGGCGGCTGACGGCGAAGGAAGGCTTCGTGCGTTGTTACTTGCGCAAACCCAGTTTGCCGATGACTTGCAAGTATCGCTCGCGTTCCGTTTCACGCAGATACGTCAACAGACCCGCCCGCTGACTGACCATCTTCAGCAATCCCCGCCGACTGGCAAAATCCTTGGAGTGCGATCGCATATGCTCCGTCAACTCGTTGATGCGAGCTGTCAGAATCGCAATCTGCACTTCGGGCGAGCCGGTATCCGTCTCCCCGCGCCGGAATTGTTGGATGAGTTCGGTTTTGCGGTCCTTCGTAATCGCCATCGGTCCAGTCCTCTTTCTCTGTTCGACCCCGCCGCGTCGCTCCTGCTCACGGTTTCTCAAGTTCTGTCCATAACGCAACTAACAGCTTATCGCCTCGCCATTTCCCGACAAGAGGCGAAGCGGATTTCCCAACCCGGCACGACCTCAAATCCACAGTTTCATGCGCGATTTCAACGATTCCGGAAGCTTTTTCTCAATTACACGCTGCACCTCCGCCGCGTGATAGCGCGTGCTGAAATGCCCCGCCACAATCAGCTCGTTGCGGAACTTCGCCTCACGCTCAATGAAATCGTCCAGATGCATGTGCCCGTACTTGTGAATCTTTTCCCGGCGATGCGCCGCTCGGATAAAACTCAGTTCCGTGATCAGAATCTTCGCTTCATAAACTACAGGATACTCATCCAGACCCGCAGGAGAAGTATCCCCGGTATAGGCCACCAGCGGCATCCGCACCTCACGAGTCACCGCCGTGCCCGACTTCCGCAAATCCCGAATCTGATCCCCCGGCAGCCCCAGATATTCGTCCTTCAACTTCTGCCGCCGATCCCACACCACAAATCCACGAGACGGAACCGTGTGCGTCGTCGCGAATACCGTCACTACCAATTCCCGCGACAAATCAATCTCGTCACCCGGATCCACACCTTCCACATACGCAATCTGACGGCCCCGATCCATTCGCTGAAAAATCATGAGCAGCTTTTTGACATCCTCCACATTCTCGCTCGGGACGAAGATTGTCGGCGGTTCCATCTTCATCATCCGCCGGCGGGCCACATACACCGCAATCGCCGCGATATGATCCAGGTGCGCATGCGACACAAACCAATTCGGCGTCCCCATGAAATCCCACGGGTGTCCGCCCAGATCGAACCCCACCTTCAACTCCGGGATCCGCCAGTAACTCTGCACCGCCGCCCGCGACCACCCCTCAATCGTCAATCCCCCATGGGTATGGCTCAGGTACGGAGCATTCGCAACGGGTCGATCGTGATTCATGAGCGGTGCGGCCAAAACAGAGGAATTCGTTTCACAATGGCTTACAGCGCATCCGCTCGAACTGCCAGAACTCTTTACTTCGCCAGTGACCAGCAAACGATTTCCTTCTCATTCCGAACTACCATCGAACGATTCGCGAAGGCCGGATGCGCCCAGATCACCTTCCGCCCGCGGTCCGCACCGATCGGGTCCAGCAGATGCGCCCGGCTGACTTCCTCATATCCCTTCGGAGAAAGTTTCAGAATCACCAAATCGCCGTTATCCACGAAACAGAAAATGCGATCCCCCTGCTCCACCCAGAACGCACTGCCGAACAACGCATCCTTTCCACCGAACAGATCTTTGCTCCGCCAAACCTCCTTGCCCGTCTTCGCCTCCGCACACACCACCTCGCCTGTATCCGCAGCAATCCCATAAAGATGATCGCCGCGGGCAATCAGACTCGTCATCAGCACGGGCAGCTTTTCCGGGCTTTTCGGATATATGTCATTCGCACGCCACGCAATCGACGCCTGCGAACTCTTCACATCCAGCGTGACCGCCAGCGCCCCATCGTACGCGCTCGAAACATACACCGTGTTCCCATGTACCTTCGGCGTCACGATGCTCACGGCGGGCGTCATCTGCTTCTTCCCCGCCTCCGGATGCGCGTGTTTCCAATACAAAGTGCCCGTCTTCGGGTTCAGCCCCGCCAGCGCATTCGAAAGCCAGACGATGAGCTGCTCGGTATCGCCGACCTTCGCGATCACCGGCGGAGAGTAGCCCACGTCCGGTGTGCTGAGCGCCGTCCAATTCTCCGCTCCGGTCTTCGCATCGAATGCCACCACCGCCTTGCCATCGCCACCGACCAGTGCGAAGACCAGCCCGTCATGCACCAGCAAATGGGCGGAGTAGCCCCAGACCGGCGGTTTCGCCTGATAATCCTCGGGAAAATTCTTGTGCCAGACCGGCTTGCCCGTCTTGCCATCGAGGCAAAAGAGATCGCCCATGGTGCCGAGCGTATACACGCGATCACCCAGCACGACCGGCGTGGTTCGCGGACCCATCGGCCGATCGACGCGGGCGTAGACCCGCTCGTATTCATGCGTCCAGATCGTCTCGCCTGTTTTCGCATTCAGGCAGAGGACGCGTTCGGTACCGGGTGTCTGTCCTCGCGGCGCGTCCGCCGCCGGTTCCTTGCGAATCCGATCGGTGATGTAAACACGATCCCCCACGATGGCGGGGCCAGAATAGCCCCCGTTGATCGGCTTCCGCCACAGCACCTTCGGGCCATCCTTCGGCAGCGTTTCCAGAATGCCGTCTTCGCTCCAGATCCCGTCGCGATTCGGCCCCAGCCACTGCGGCCAGTCGGCGGCGGAGAGCAAAGTCGAAGAGCCAATGATCATGGCGAATGCCAGCAACGAACGAGTCTTGTGCATCGTAAGAATCCGAATCGAGTTGAGATTTGACAGTGATCAGATTGCGACAAAAACTCGTAAATTGCGACAAAAAAGATAGTAACCGTTCACCCTGTCGCGGCGAGGAGTGGCGGGCAGGGTTGCTTCTGGCGGTGGGCGGTGATCGCTTGCTCCAGATAATCCAGCACGTTTCGCTTCTGCAACTTCAGCGTTTCCACCACCGTCAATAACCGCTCCAC
>JBGSJI010000030.1:0-89543 GCA_041742055.1 Limnoglobus sp.
GGGAAATTCCAAATCCAAAGCACGAAATCCGAAGCCAATCACGAAAACCGAAAGTGGGATAACCTGTACGGAAGTAGGTCTTCCGGCCTGACGGGCCGGTTCTGTCAGCCCAGGGCGAGACGCGAAGCGGCGAAGCCCTGGGTCACACGTTGAAACAAAACCGGCCCTGACAGGGCCGTTCAATTCGACATTTCAGTAAAGCAATGATTCGGAAATGAATCTGGTCATGAACGGTCCCTTCAGGACCGGTGGAAAATCAAACCCAACCCGGGGCTACGGTCCTTCGGACCTTACCCCGGGCTGACAGAACCGGCCCGTCAGGCCGGAAGATGCTGAGAACACAAGTCACTTTAATTTGTCGTCGCTTGAATGATCATTTCCCAATCCCCAAGTCTCTGTTCCGTGCGTTTGAACCACCGCCCACGGAATTCCGGGTGCTCCCTGCGTTGCCTGAAAGAGTTCGCATCGGTTCCTATATTAAGTGAACACCATGGGGACCGCCGATCATGGCAACGGATCGTGAACTGAATCGTATTTGTGAGAAAGTCTCGTCCGGAGAACGGCTGAGCTTCGACGATGGGCTTTACCTTGAAACGCAAGCGGATCTTCACACGCTCGGTGATCTGGCGAATTCCGTTCGCGAGACACGCCACGGAAATGTGACCTATTACAACGTCAATCAGCATCTCAACCCGACGAACGTCTGCGTCTATCGCTGTCGCTTTTGTTCATTTCGATCCGATTTGAAAGGCCCGAATGCGTATGTGATGACCGACGAGCAGATTCTGCAGCGGGCCCGCGACGCCCACGAACAAGGCGCAACGGAACTGCACATCGTGGGCGGGCTGCATCATCAGTTGCCGTACGAATGGTATCGCAACATCATCAAGAACATTCACGATCACTATCCGGAACTGCACCTTAAGGCGTGGACGGCCGTCGAATGGGACTGGTTTGAACGGCTGACGGGGCGCCCGACCCGTGAGCTGCTGGCGGATATGAAATCGGTGGGTCTGGGTTCGCTGCCGGGCGGCGGGGCGGAGATTTTCCACCCGGAGGTCCGCGAGAAGATCTGCGATTACAAGGCGGATGCGGATCAGTGGCTGCGCGTTCATCAGGAATGGCATGAGCTAGGCGGAAAGTCGAACGCGACGATGCTCTACGGGCACATTGAGAAGCCGGAACACCGGATCGATCACCTCGTTCGATTACGGGAATTGCAGGACAAGACCGGCGGGTTTCAGACGTTCATCCCGCTGGCGTTTCATCCCGAGAACAACACGCTCGGTGCCAACCTGCCGAAGCCGAGCGGGATCATGAATCTTCGTCAGATGGCGATCGCACGGCTGATGCTCGATAATTTCCCGCACATCAAGGCATACTGGCAGATGCTGACGATCAACATCGCGCAGGTGGCCCAAAGTTACGGGGCGGACGATATCGACGGCACGGTGGTCCATGAGACGATTTATCATGCTGCCGGCAGCGATTCTCCGCAAGAACTGACGGTGGCGCAGCTGCGCCGATTGATTGAAGAGGCGGGTCGGGTACCGGTCGAGCGGGACACGTTGTATAACGAAGTGATCCGTAACACCCCGGCTGAACGCCAATGGTCGACGGGCCATCGCCGCGTTTCGCTGGTTTGAATTTGACGCATCCAAGAAACACTGAGGATTCCCGTGCAACAGGAACTGCCGTTTCTCGCCGCCGGCGGAATCCTCTGCTTTACACCACTCACGCTTTACCTGTTCTGGCTGGCTACGGTCAATCGCGGTGACCGTCCGGTGGTCGTTTCCGGAGTGTGGGACTTTGTAGCACTTTTGTCGGGTCTTTTTGGATTCATTTTTTGCTCCGGCCTGATCCTCACTCTCGTGAGTATGAACGCGGATGTCTTTCACCGGGGCGGCTTTGCGGAGTTGCAGAATGCGTGGGCGAATGCACAGTTGACCTCCGCTCTCACTCCCGTTGCTTTTGGGCTGTTGATCGGTGGGCTGATTTACTGGACGCTACGCTCGCGCTCGCGAAGTCTTGCGGTTTATCATGTGCATCCCTTGGCGGTGGAAGAAGCGCTGCGGGAGACGTTCCAGAAATGGGGGCGTGCGGTCAAGCGAACCGGGCAACTCTGGAGCGATGAAAAGCCGCTGGTTCAGCTATCAGTTTTTCATGTGTTCAGCCATGTGACTGTTCGGATGCTCATGACCGAACAACAGGAACGAGAAGAACTCGAGCGTTCCCTGCGGCTTTCGCTGCCGAATAAGCCGACCGGCGAGAATATTGCCGGCCCGTGGCTGACCACGGCGGCGGTCAGTTGCTTCATTATGACGTCCTGTTGTGTCATTCTCACATTGGTTTCTGCATTTCGTCGTTGATTATGGAATGGGGTGAAAATCGACGTAAGTGCTTACGGTGCATAGGCGCTTCCGAAATTTTGGCGTCTTTCCACGGTAGGGTGTGGCAGTGTCGGTGGAAAGACGACGGGGCGAGGATGCTCGCGACGCGATGCGCTCTTTTTAGGAAACGGGTTCATTTCGATTCGTGTTGGGCGGTCGGTATGGACGATAAGAATCGCAATCGTCCGTATTCAACGATTGCGAGGATCGCACAATGTCGAAGTCACTATTAGCTCTGGGTATTGTCGCTCTGTTCGCGATCTCCGATGCGCGAGCGGACTTCGGCACTCCGCCGCGGCCTGGCGTACCCGCCGGCGCCAGCGGCGGCACTTCCGGCCAGTACGGCTGGAATCCGATCATGAAGCGGATCTTCTTCTGGCGGAAGTCCGACGACTGCGGATCGTGCAAGACCGGTCAATGCGGTCCTGGCGGTGGCGCACCGCAAGCCGGGCCTTCGCAGATGCCAGGAACACTCGTGTTCCCGACACATATGTACAATCGCAGCCCACGCGATTACTTCATGTACGGTCACGGCGGAAGCTGATCATTCGCACCCAGCATGTTCTCACAAGAAGCCCAGGTTGATCCTGGGCTTCTTGGCTTTTGGTTTCCCCACTTCCAGATAGCGACGCGGCACCTATAAATTGAGCATCATTCACTTTGTGGGAAATCGGCCGATGAAAGTTCACGAATATCAGGCGAAGGAACTCTTGGCGGCGTACGGCGCACCGGTCCCCAAGCATATTGTTTGCAAAACATCGGATGAGGTAGCCGCGGCGTTCGATCAGTTGAGCAACGGCGGCGGGGCGGTGGTGAAGGCGCAAGTCCACGCCGGCGGCCGCGGTGCGGGCCAGTTGATGGGATATGCGGATAAACTCGGCGGCGTGAAGTTTGTCCCGACGAAGGAGAAAGCGAAAACCGTCGCCGACGCGATGCTCAAGCATTCGCTCAAGACCAAGCAGACCGGTCCCGAAGGGCAGAAGATCAGCACTCTGATTCTGCAGGCGGATGCGGAGCCGGAGAAAGAGTTCTACGTCGGCATGGTGCTGGATCGCGCGATCGGCATGCCGGTTCTCATGGCGTCGTCCGAAGGCGGGATGGATATCGAAGAAGTCGCCCACCATTCTCCCGAAAAGATTCTGAAAGTCCCCGTATCCCCTGAGACTGGCTTGCTGCCGTTCCAGGCATTGAAGCTCGCCTTCGACCTCGGCTTCTCGAACGAGCAGATCGGTTCGGTCGTGAAGATCATGATGGCGTTGTCCAAGGTGTACTTCGACAAAGACGCCAGCATCGTCGAGGTCAACCCTCTCGCGGTGACCAAGAAGGGCGATGTTGTGGTGCTGGATGCGAAGATCGACTTCGACGACAACGCCATTTTCCGCCATAAGGATGTTCAGGCGCTTCGTGATCTCAGCGAAGAGAACCCCACAGAGATTCGAGCGGGGAAAGCGAGCCTCAACTACATCCAACTCGATGGCACGATCGGTTGCCTCGTGAACGGTGCGGGACTCGCGATGGCGACGATGGATATCGTGAATCATCACGGCGGAAGCCCGGCGAACTTTCTTGATGTCGGCGGCGGCGTCACGGCCGAGAATGCGGTGGAGGCGTTCCGCATCATCCTGACCGACAGTAAGGTCAAGGCGATTCTTGTCAACGTGTTCGGGGGCATCGCGAGTTGTGCCCGGATCGCCGAGGCGCTGGTAAAGGCGGGGCGGGAAGTCGGCTTCAAAATCCCGGTCGTAGTGCGGTTGGAAGGGAACGAAGTCGAGAAGGCCCGCGAGATCTTGAACTCCGTCAAAACGGAATTGCCCGCGATCCGCGTGGCGTCGGGATTGACCGAAGCCGCGAAGATGGTCGTGGAATTGGCCAAGTAAGTTAGCCGTTTAATTGCGTGGTTGCCGAACGGTTCGCTCTCCCGGGCTTTATGCTTCGACCACTGGTCTGAAACCTGAAGGAAAAGGACATACCCATGGTTTCTCGTTCCTTGCCTTTGCTGGCGGTAGTGCTGGCGGTTGGTTGTGCGAAGTCCGGGTCCGCACCCGATTCCTCAAAGAAAACGGTGCGGGCATCCGCCTACACAAGCGATCAGTCACCCGAACTGAACATCGCCAACGGACCCAGCGCCACCGCCTTCTTCGACCGCTTTCTCGAACAACTGCATTCCGGTACATGCGAAGCGAGTCAGTTGACACCGGCATTCAAAAAGATCATCGCCGAACCGGTTTTCGATGCGGATCAGGCTCTGGGGTACTCCGACTCCGCCGCCAGCAACTGGCTCAAACATTTTCAGGGCAAGCTGAAAAGCGTGACGATCGTCTCACGCAAAGAACTGCCGGACGTCGCATTCGCCAGCGGTACGGCATTGGGGGAAAAACCAGCACAAGTCCTCGTTCGACTTACAAAGTCCGGTGGCAATTGGCAGGTCGATTGGCTGTCCGTTTCGGATCTTACACCGGCACCAAAGATCGAGGAACTCGACGCGAAATCGTTCGCCGCACACGCTTTCCTGCAGGCACTGCTCTCGCGACAGGACGATCTCGCCGCCGGTGCAATGTCGCATGATTACAAGCAAAAGCTGGCGCCGGCGCTCGGATCGGAGAAGAAGCCCTTCAACGCCGGTATTCTCAAATCGAAATTGAATCTGCTCCGCGGTCAGCACAGCAGCTACGAGATCGCGAAAGTTCAGGACGGAACCGTTTCAGGAACGTTCATCGGAACGGCCAAAGCACAACCCTTCAACCTGACACTGGTTTCGCGCGGTCAAAACCACTGGACTGTCGAAGGATTCACGATCCCCTAACTGAGATTTTGAAAAAACCCTTAATTCTGGAAGTCATTATGAGCATTTTGGTTGACAAGAAGACCCGCGTGATCACGCAGGGACTGACGGGAGCCGAGGGGAGCAAACACACGAATCTCTGTCTGGAATACGGGAGCCAGTTTGTCGGCGGCGTTACGCCCAAAAAGGGCGGTCAGATGTGGAAGTCGACCGGCGGAGTCGAACTCCCGGTCTTCAACACCGTCGCGGAGGCGGTCGCGAAGACGGGTGCGGACGCCAGCATGCTCTTCGTTCCCCCCGGCCTCGCAGCCGATGCGATCATGGAAGCCGCGGATGCGGGGATCAAGCTCATCGTCGCCATCACCGAAGGCATTCCCGTCCTCGACATGGCTAAGGCGAAGCGCTTCCTTCAAACCAAACCCGGCTGCCGGCTGATCGGCCCGAACTGTCCCGGCATCATCACGCCCGGCCAGTGCAAGATCGGGATCATGCCCGGTTACATTCACAAGCCGACCGAACCGGGCAAGACCGGCATCGGCATTATCAGCCGCTCCGGTACGCTCACTTACGAGGCGGTGTTTCAGCTCACCAGCATGGGCTACTCGCAATCGACGTGCGTCGGGATCGGCGGCGATCCGATCATCGGAACGAATCAGATCGACCTGCTGGAACTCTTTGAAAACGATCCGGGCACCGAAGCGATCCTGATGATCGGTGAGATCGGCGGCACCGCCGAAGAACGCGCTGCTGAGTATGTGGCCAAGCACGTGAAGAAGCCAGTCGCCGCGTTCATCGCCGGTCAGACCGCACCCCCCGGCCGGCGGATGGGGCATGCGGGTGCGATCATCAGCGGCGGAAGCGGATCGGCGCCCGAGAAAATCGCGGCGCTCAAGAAGGCCGGCATCGCCGTCGCCGCCACGCCCGCGGATCTCGGAGACGCCGTCAAACGCGCCATCGCCGCTAAAAAATAAGCCTCACCGTCATTCACTTTCGGCTCGCGCAAAGTTCCCAGCGCGAGCCGCTTTCCTTTTCAACGCCCGAGTTCACCTCGACATCGCCGTTCCATTCCCGGTATTTTTCTCAAATCGACCGACGCGCAGACCACTGATCAACGGTTAACTGTCGAACGGCACGGATTGTCGTTCGGGGAGGTGAATGAGCCATGCCGAACCCACGGATGGGATTGCTGTTGAGTCAGATTTCGGGAGCGAAGGGTCTGACGGAAGTGACGGATGCAGAGCTGATCCGCCGATTTCTCGAGAACCGGGATGATGAAGCGTTCGCCACGATCGTGAGTCGTCATGGCCGAACGGTTCTCGGTGTCTGCCGGCGCGTGCTCGGCAATCTGGCCGATGCGGACGACGCGTTTCAGGTCACGTTTCTCGTGCTTGCCCGCAAAGCGCATCGCATCTCATTCCATGACGATATTTCTTCGTGGCTGTACGCAGTCGCGTTGCGTGCCAGTCGGGAACTACAGCGCCAGCGCACGTGTCGCGACCAACGCGAGCGCATGCTGGCCATTCGTACGGTAGCAGTTCAGGACGCCGAACCCGCAAATGATGAACAAATGATTGTTCTCGACGAAGTCGGCCGGCTTTCCGCCCCGCTTCAATCCTCCGTGATCCTCTTTGAACTCGAAGGACTCAGCCGCGGAGAAGCCGCACGGCGCCTCGGGATTCCTGAAGGCACGCTCTCCAGCCGACTGGCTTCCGCACGCCGGATTCTTTCACGACGACTCAGCGCCCGCGGTGTCACGCTGTCGGTTCTACTTCCGATCAGCGCAACTGTTTCATCATCGCTCACCGCCGATACCGTGCAGTCGGTGCTCAATCACAACCTTCCCTCCCAACCGGTTCTCGCTATCACGGAGGTTCTCATGAAATCGAAACGTCAGACCCAGATCGGAAGTCTGTCCCTGATCGCTGGCCTCTTCTTCGCAACCGCGATCGGATTCTGCTGGGGCGAAGACCCGAAGGCCAAAACCATCGTGCCCGCATCGGCCAAGGTCGTCGAAGAGGATCGAACACCCTCCGCCATCATCGCGCTGACTCAGAAGGACGCCCGGTATTTTTCCCCGGAAGGAAAGGAACTCCGACTCATCACCTACGTGGATGCGAAACGAGTTGATGAGGAACTGCTCACCGGTAGTATGACACTCGGCGGTAAAGACGGATTTCGCATCCTGCGCTATCTGCCTCACTCCGGGCGCGTCGGACCGGGTGGTGAAATCCCGCTCAGCTCGCAGGGCCTGAAGATTCTGAAACCTGGCAAGTCACTGTCGATTTCGAGAATCGATTCCACCGAACGGAACCGTCGCATAGCGGGGTGGTCTCCGGACGGCTCAGAGCTCTATGCATCGATTCACGAAGACAGTGTCGTGTGGGGGATTACGAAATTTGAAACCTTCCGAGTCGATCGCAACTCGGGCAAAAGTGAACTGATGCCCTTCGGTCGGCACCATTCTCTTTTCGATGTCTCGGCCGACGGAACGCACTTCCTCTCCCAACGATTCAAAAGCCGGATCTTCGGTGTGCCCGGATTCGATGTGAGCCAATTCGATTTCTGCATCCTCAATCCCCAGGGCGAAACGGAATATGAGTGGCAGCCCCGGAATCCCCGGTTCGAAGCCGCACAACCGCGAATTTCACCGGATGGCAAGCAGATTGCGGATGTTGTCTTCTTCAAGAATCAGCAACCGCACCGCTCCGCATTGAGCATCGTTCGTTTCGTCTCGGCGAACGAAATTGAACGGAAGTTCGTCTATTTTCCGGGAGATGAGTCTGCCCAAGCCATGTGCCATTCCGTCGCCTGGTCACCGGACGGCACGAAGATCGCCTCGGTCTGGACGATGCCAGACACGGTCAAGACGAACACGACCTGGCACCTCATGATCTGCGATGCGGATGGGTCCCAGTTGAAACCGGTCGCAAAGACGGAATTGGAACCGAACGATACGATCCGTTCGATCGACTGGCGGTAATACATCAATCGGGTCGAGATGACGATGCAGTGACCTTGGAAGAGTTTCGATCGGGTCAACGAATGGGAGCCATGACCGCCAGGGTCTCCGCGCCTGGAGTATTGAAGTTTTCCTTCACGATCGGATTGCGTCATTCGGTGCCGCCGGCGGCCACTAGAGATTGACGCCCGGAATGGGCGTCGATTTTTTAATCGAAAAGGGGCGGATTGGCGCGGATTTTGTCCGATTCCGTACCGATTTGCGGGCGGTTCCGGATGTCAAGCGGATCAATATGGGGAGACCTGCGGTCGGAGATTTCGGCGGGATCAGGAGTCCTGTGCCGAGCGGAGGCTGATCGCTGACGGCGTGTTAGGTACAAATGTTCATTATACCGGGACGTCAAGTGTCTCTTCGCCAAGGGGTGTGTGTTTGAGTTGGCGAAGTTGGCGAACTCGCCTGCCAGAATGGCAGCGAAAGTGAAAAAGGTCTTGGAAATGAACACTTTAGATTTACTGAACATTTTAACACAAAATAGGATTTTTTTTTCAGTACAGCGGTCCAGAGAGTAGGTCTCCACCACGAGAGTGAGCGGCAGGTGGAGTCCGCCTCATCGAAACGTGGAAAGTCAAATGTGTTGTTGCTTGTGTCTGAGATTTGGGTAAGCATCGCAAAAGTTGGTGGGAAATGTGTTCACTTCGGTGTACTTTGGAATGACGGTCGGAATTTTCCCTCGGCAGGAGCCCTGTTATGTCGGAACCGCTCAGCCCCGAACTCGAAGCCAAGGCTCACGAATTGGCCGCTCGCATTCGTAGCCGATCCGAAGCCTCCATCCTCGAAATGGCTCGCAAGCTGGTCGCGACCACCGACGATACGCTGTTTGGCGACACCGAATTCGCCCTGCGCGACCAGGCCCTCGGCCTGGTCGCCGAGGCATACGCGGAGCACCTCCCCCAAAAAGTGGCTACGTCGGATCCGCCATCGACTGCCCCCACTGCCGATGCTCCGCTCTCTTCCACCAGTACCGCGAAAAAACGATCGAGAGCCTCGGCGGGGCGATCCGGTGTCGGCGAGCCTACTACTACTGCCGCTCGTGTGGCGAAGGGTTCTGCCCCTGGGATCGCCGCGTCGGATTGAGTGACCATCGGTTGTCACCGGCAGTGGAGCGGCTCACGACCCTGTGCGGAGCCGTGGCCGATAGCTTTGAAAAAGGAACGGACCTGTTGAAGGAAACGGCCGGGATTCGGCTGAGTGAGGCGACCGTTCAACGCACCACCGAAGCCACAGGGAAACGGATCGCCGAGCACTTGCAAGCGGGTCGGGTGTTTGGCGGTAAACAGCCATGGAACTGGCATCGCGATGCGGACGGCCACACCGTAGGGTACATCAGCCTGGATGCGACGGGCGTGCGACAGCAAGGACTTCATGGGGAGCAAGCGGATGGCCGGATGGCCTATGTGGGCATGATCTTCAACCCGTTGCCCGACCCGGAGCGAGTGTTTGAAGGTCTTCCGAAGCCAGGAGCGACGATGCAGGCTCGTTATGTGAGTGGGCTGTATCCGTTGGCGAAGATGGGTCCGTTGATGCGGAAACAGGGGGCGGCCGTCGGCCTGGATCAGGCCGAGGTCTGGGTGGCGATTTCGGACGGCGGAGCGGGCTTGGAGGACTTTTTGCAGACGAACTTCCCCCGGGTGGAGGCGGTGATTCTCGACTTTTACCATGCTTCGGAATACCTGGCGAAGTTGGCGAAAGCCCTTCACCCGTTTGATGACGAGGCCGCTTGGACGCAGACGACAAGCTGGTCGCGGATTTTGCGAGACGAGGGCGGGGAGGTCATGATCGCCGTATGGGAAGCGGAGGATTGGCCCAAGCGTGCGGGTTTGGCCGCGGTGCATGACGAGGTGTTGGGGTACTTTCGGAATCAGGTTCATCGGATGGATTATCCGTTGTACCAGTCGAAGGGTTGGTCGATCGGAAGTGGTGCGGTGGAGAGTGCGTGTAAGACGGTGGTGGGTCAACGGCTGAAGGGCTCGGGGATGCGGTGGAGCGAATCGGGTTCGGACGCCCTGTGCCATGTGCGGGCATTGTATCGCAGCGAATCCGACCAGTGGAACGCCTTCTGGCAACGCTCCCTGGCCGCGTGAAACAGATGTCTACCAACAAAAGAGAAGCTTACCCTTTCTAAAACAGAACTACCTGAACGGTCATCCGGCCGTTTTCCTTGGGAGGTTCAATTGATGTCGCGATTCCTACTGGTGGCCGCGCTGATTGCTTTCAGTGTCGCACCGCTCTCCGCTGCCGACAAGGAGACTCGCTTGTTCGAACTTCGAATCTATACCGCCGCCAAAGGCAAGCTCGACAATCTCAATGCCCGCTTCCGCGATCACACTCTGCGGCTTTTTGAGAAGCACGGGATGACGAACATCGGCTACTGGACGCCGATCGACAATCCGGATGAGCGTCTGGTCTACATGATCGCGCACAAAGACATGGCATCGCGAAATGCATCGTTCAAAAATTTCGTGGCTGATCCCGAGTGGAAAAAAGCGGCGGCGGATTCGGAGAAAGACGGCAAGATCCTCGCTCGAATCGATGAGTTCTTTCTGACTGCGACCGACTACAGTCCGCCGATCGCCGCCTCGAAGAAAGATGGCGCTCGAGTCTTTGAACTGCGCACCTACATCACGCCTCCCAATGGAGTCGGCGCGATCAATGCCCGGTTCCGCGATCACACTGTAAAGTTATTTGAGAAACACGGGATGACGAATTTCGGCTATTGGAATCTGGCCAGCACGGAGAAATCGAAATGCGAGAAGGTGCTGCGTGCCTGTTCTCCGTTCGAAAAGAATGCGGCGGAATGCGATGGCCAGGCGGAAGCAAAAGGAATGACCTTGATCTACATGCTGGCACACGAGTCTCAGGATGCGGCGAAGAAATCGTTCGACGGATTCCGCCAGGATGCGGACTGGATCAAGGCCCGCACCGAATCCGAGAAAGCGGCGGGCGGATCGCTCACCGTGAAGGACGGTGTCAAATCGCTCTTTCTGAAGCCGACGGATTATTCGCCAACGAAGTAAGTGCTGATTATCTGATTGGCATCAAGGGTCTTGAAAAGATGTCAAGATCCTTGAGCCGATCGAAGAGCTTGCGTTCGTCTTCGTTTGTCATTTTCTTTAGAGGTAATCGTACCGGTCCGCAATCGAGACCCGTCAACTTCATGATCGCCTTACCGGCCCGCAGTCCTCCAAAATCAATCAAGGCTCTGACGAGCTGCGCACTTTTCAATTGTTCGGTCCGTGCCAAATCCAGATCACCATTCTTCACGGCATTCAGCATTCGGTGGTAGACCGGAGCCGCGTAGTTGTACGTGCTACCCACGGCGCCGTTTGCCCCGAGCGACACGGCGGCCAGTAAGTATTCATCCACACCGAAAAACACATCATGCTTTGGATTCGCGAAGTGAATGCATTCCTGGAGCGACAAAAGATCAGGATTTGAAAATTTCACGCCCGCAAAATTTGGCATCGATGGCACTGCGAGTCGAAGGACATCCGCAGTCGGAAGGATGACCCCGGTTGTTGAGGGAATATCGTAGTAGTAGAAGGGCAGATTCGGAGCAGCGGAGGCGATCTCAACGAGGAATTGTGCGAGTTCCTGTGCGCCGGAAGGGCGAAAATAATAGGGAGCAGTCACCGCCACCGCGTGTGCGCCGATCGATGCCGCGTGAGCGACCAATTCTCTTGCTTCCGGAATACTCGTGTGCCCGGCATGGACAATAATCTTGAGCTTTCCGTCCGTACACTTCATCCATTGTTCGGAAATGGATTTTCGCTCGGCAGTGCTCAACGATGCGCTTTCGCCGGTTGTCCCACAGACAAACGCACCGATGACACCAGACTCAACGAGTGCGTTCGCAAGCGCTGGAATCAATTCAAGTTTTAACGCCCCATCGGACTGAAAGGGAGTGAACGGGGCTGCGATCAACCCCTGGAAGCTGTCAATCATGGGCATTAGTCTTTCAGTTTCCACAAGCGGATCGTACCGTCACGTCCACCGGTCAGAAGTTGTTTTCCATCAGCAGTGAAATGGACAGAGTGAACAGTACCGCTGTGCCATGAGAACGTAAAGATCGGAACCGCCTTCTCATCGCTATTGTCGGGTGGCAGGGTATCGATGTTCCAGACCTTGACAATTCCATCCTGTCCTGCGGTTGCAAGGATCTTACCACAGCAAGCAAAATCGATTCCCCATATCCCTTCGTCATGAGCATCCTTGATGCGTGTAATTCGAGCGCCCGTCGTTGTATTCCAAAGAATCACGTTGTGATCCCACGATGCCGTGGCCAGGATCGTATCGTCGGGTGAAAACGCAATACTGTAGACAGGACCGTCGTGTCCACGCAGGATTAGGCCGTCTCCCGCCTCCTTTTCCGTATTCCAGATAACCGCGGTTTTGTTGGAACTCGCCGATGCAACCCAGGGTTTGTTGTTGGCGAATGCCACCGCATTGATCACACCTTTGTGCTCGAAGATCTGTTTCGGCTCTTTGGTGTTTTGAAAATCCCAGACTTTGACAAATCCCATCCGATCACCTGAGATGACTTTTGTCATTTCAGTATTGAGAGCAGAGGATCGAATGGACCGATCGTGTTGGATCTCTCCGGTGATTCCTTCATTCGTGATGTTGATTTTTTTTATTTTTCCATCATCACTCGCCGTGAATAACGTCTTGGCTTCCGGGTCGAGAGAGACAGACCAGACCGTCCCGTCGTGTGGCGAGATTTTGCTCGTTGTACCGTCCACTGGATTCCAGAATACGACGGATCCGTCTTCAAGCCCTGCGGCAACGGTTCTGCCATCCTTAGATGAGGCAATCGACCAGACCGGACCAGTCAATCGGGACGTTTCAGCAATTGCTTTTGGTCCACGGTCGTTTTGTGTGAGAGAGTTTTTTGGCTCGAAAAATGCCTTTGGAGTGAAAAACCACGAACCAAAAATTCCAAAACCCAGACCTATGAGGAAACTCAGTGAAAGCGAAAGAATCAATTTCTGAGGAGAGCGTGATCGGATGATGCCCCGCAACGTCCGTGTGGGTCGAAGCGGGCAGGCGGCCTCGACTTTGTCCTGGGAATCCTGTTTGATGCATTCCCAGTGCTGTGCCAGATCTTTCTCAAGATCTTCAGCAGTCTGATAACGATCTTTCGGATCTTTCTCGAGCAATTTGTCGATGATGTCTTCAAGCCAGTCAGGAACTTCCGGCGCCACTTTGTGCAAAGGTTCATGCTGTTCATCGGTCAGTCGTCGAAGAACCATCAATGGCGTTTTGGCATCGAACGCGGGACGGCCGGTAAGCGATTCATAGAGCACAGAACCCAGGCTGAAGAGATCCGAACGAGCATCGACGGATTCACCTCGAGCCTGCTCGGGAGCCATGTAAAGAGGAGTACCCGCTACAAAGCCGGTCCGAGTGAGTTTCGCATCTTCCTCCGCTCGTGCGAGGCCGAAATCGGTCAGTTTGACCTTGTTCGTTGAAGACTCGATCAGGATGTTCGCCGGCTTGATATCCCGGTGAATGAGTGCATGGGCATGGGCCGAGGCAAGCCCGGCGGCGGCCTGCATCCCAATGCGTACTGTTTCGTGAATTGAAAGTTTTCCAGCATTTTTCAGCCGATTCTCGAGCGTCTCGCCTTTGACGAGTTGCATCACAATGTAAGGCAAACCATCTGTCTCGCCACTGACCTGATAGACTGCCACCAGATTGTCATGCGAGACTTTTGCCGCCGCCTGTGCTTCCCGGCAGAATCGTTCACGAGCGACTTTCTGTTGTGAAAGTCCCGGATCCAGGACTTTGACCGCAACTTCACGCTTGAGCGATGCGTCAACGGCACGAAGTACGACACCCATCCCGCCTCGACCTACCTCTTCAATAACTTCAAAAGGGCCAATTTTGCCGATCCGACCGGGAGTCGTGGTTGGCTCGAGAAAGTCGAGATTCCGTTCATTGTCTTTGGGCGGAAGCGTATCACCATCGCTGTCGAAGTGAGTTCCGGTGATGCTGACCTCAACCGCACTGACCGCTGTCCAGTAAGCCGATTCTTTCGGAAGCGGAGGACGGTTGAGACTTTTGATACAGCCTGAGAACAGTTGATCGCCATTCGAGGCGATCTCATCGAGACGACATTGGCAATCGGGGCATTCGCAGAGATGAAACTCGATCGTCGCATGCCGATCGGCATTCAATTTACCTCGGGCCAACAGACGTAATTCATCATCATCCGGGCAACGGATCTGATTTCGAGTTTGTATCGCCATGGTCCCCATTCCTATCTTTCGTCGATCCCGGTGAAACCCTTACCAGGCCTCATTTTCGGCTTCGGCTTCGAGTTTCTGGACTTCATCACGAAGTCGTGAAATGATGCGACTCTTGGCCACATACACCGCACCCGTCGACATTTTCAACTCCGATCCCACCTCACTCGGACTGCGGCCTTCAACCGCGGTACCCCAAAACGCCTTCCAACTCGAGTCCTGAAATTCACCTCTGACCCTTTCCATGGCTTTCGTGGAAAGTTGTCGACGGTATTCGAGTTCCCAATCATCTGTGTCGTCATCACGATCAGGGATGGATTCCAGACGATCGTTGGAGTCGGCATCACCTGTTGCTTTGGGGCGATTTCGCTGGCTATTCAGGAAATTATAAACTTTGTTGCGAGTAACGGTGTAGAGCCAACCTCGGAAAGTCCCCTTCTTGGGATCGTATTCCAATTTGTTGGCATTCCGAGCGACGCTACGAAGGACTTCCTGCATCAAGTCCGCGGCGTCTGCGTCCTGAAGACCCCGATTCCGTGCAAAACCATAGACAACAGGGGCATAGAGATGAAGGAACTCTCGCCATGCCTCTTCATCCCGCCCATCACGGATTCGGGCGAGAAGTGTCGCACGCGTTAACGGCGGCTCGGCCATGCGTGTCCCTAGACGATACCATCCTGAAAGGGGAAATCTAACACGGTTCACGCGAACCGCGGATCTCCAAAACTCCATTCTAGCTGGAAAGACCGATAGGGAAATGATCCGATCTTCAGGAAATCCTGATCACAATTTTTCCGACATGAGAACCGGATGCGAAATACTCCAATGCCTCCGGTGATTCTTCAAATTCAAAGACCCGGTCCAAAACCGGATGAATGCCTTTGGACTGAAAAAAGGAGAGCATTTGGGCGAATTGTTCGCTCGAACCGACATAGATACCAGACATGGAAGCATTTTTGGACACGATCGGAAAAAGGCTGCTGTCAGGCGGGCCGAATCCGGTCAAAACACCAATCAAGGCGATGTGGCCACCCGCCGCCACACACGCCATCGACTTTGAGAGCGTACCCGCGCCCCCGACCTCAATGACGTGATCGACGCCTTTTCGCTCAGTGAGACGATGAATTTCCTTTTCCCAGTCCGCAATTGTTTTGTAATTCACTGTTCCCGATGTTCCAAGATCCCGGACCTGCTTCAGTTTTTCATCACTGCTGGACGTCACATAAACCTTGCAGCCCATTGCTACGCCGATCTGAACAGCAAAGATTGATACGCCCCCTGTACCGAGCACGAGAATCGAATCTCCTTTTTGGACATTTCCTCGCACAACCAGCGCTTGCCAGGCGGTAAGAGCGGCACACGGCAGACAAGCCGCTTCCTCAAAAGAGAGATAGTCTGGAATGGACAGTAATGCTGAAGCCGGGACAACGGCATACTCCGTGAGCATTCCATCCTGACCCGGGCCACCCAGTGCCGACGAATGGTACGCCATTGAGAATCGGCCGCTTCTCCAAGCCAGGAAAAAATTGGCCATGACACGATCGCCCGAAGCGAATCCTTCGACTCCAGGTCCGACTGTGTGAACGACTCCTGCTCCATCGGACAGCGGAATAATGCCTTCGACGTCCCGCCCGGCTTTATTCTCCAAATGAATAAGATCCCGGTAATTGAGCGAAGCGGCCCGCAGGCGAACGACCACCTGCTCTTTTCCAGGTGCCGGAATCGGCCGCTCGGTCAATCTCATCCTGAGCGTTTGTTTATCACGTTGGAATTCGTAACAACGCATTAAATCGTCTCGATGAGTTCTGCTTTGGGATACCGGACTTTTGGCAGACTGCCATTCGCATCATCGGCTGCGCGATAGCCCGCAGTCACGACGACGACACTATGATACCCCTTGGCCGGCAATCCCAGAATTCCATCATACTTTTCCGGTTGAAATCCTTCCATCGGGCAAGCATCAACGCCAAGATGCGCAGCGGTGCTCAGGAAAAATCCCAGTGCGATAAAGATCTGTCTCGACATCCATTCACGGACTTGTTCCGGTGTCGAGCGAGTCAGTGAACCGATCAGCATTCCTTTGTAACCATCGAGCGAAGTGGCCGGAACGTTTCGCACGCTTGCAGTGTGACTGATCAGTTTTTCAGCATCCTTTGCACCGACATCGGCTTTTACACTCAGAACAACAAGATGCGAAGCATCCACAATCTGCCTCTGACCCCAGGAAACCGGCAGGAGTTTCTCGCGAATCGAGCGGTCTGAAACGACAAAGAATTTCCACGGCTGCAATCCGTACGAAGACGGGGAAAGGATGAGGGAATCCTCTAACAGATTCCAAGTTTCGTCCGGTATGGTTTTCGTCGGATCAAACTTCTTGCAGGCATATCGCCAGCGAAGCGCGGCGAGGATACTTTCTGCATTGATATTCGACATGATCAATCAATTCCTCAAAGGTAATTCAGTTTCGGCGGAATGTCGGCATCACGGAATTCATTCTCTCTGAGATGATAGACAACGAGAGCTTTCGAAGTTTGATAAACTGATTCAAAGTTATCACCGATTCACCCTCTCAGCCAATTGCCTTATGAAAGCGATTCAACTCGAGAAGCCCCAGAATTTTCGAATCATTGACGTCCCTGAACCAGGTGAGCCCGGACCCGGAGACGCAGTCGTACGGGTTCATCGGGTTGGCATTTGCGGTTCGGACTTCTCAGGTTATCTGGGAAAGATGCCGTTCTACAGTTACCCACGGATCCCCGGTCACGAACTGGGCGTGGAAGTCGTGTCGGTTGGCTCCGGAGTCACGAACGTCAAAGTTGGCGATCATTGCAGCATCGAGCCTTATATCAACTGCCAAAAATGCTACTCCTGCGAGCGCGGGCACACGAACTGTTGCATGCACCATCAGACACTGGGTGTCCATTGTGATGGCGGACTTCAACGACTTTTCACCATTCCGGCTCGAAAGCTCCATGCCAGTTCCAAGCTCAGCTACGAACAACTCGCGTTGGTCGAAACGCTGGGAATCGGCTGTCACGCGATCAATCGAGCCATGCCTCAAACTCAGGAAACTATCCTCGTAATCGGTGCAGGTCCGATCGGTTTAAGCGTGATTGAGTTCGCGAAGTTATCCGGCGCACGGACGATTGTGATGGACATCAATGAGCAGCGATTGGCGTTTTGCCGTGAGCGGATGGGAATTGAAGAAACGGTGATCGCCGATGGGAATGAAACGAAAACACTGGACGATCTCACCGGTGGAAACTGGGCCGATGTCGTTGTTGATGCAACCGGGAACAACAAGTCCATGGTCAACGCCATGAATTATGTTGCTTTTGCCGGCCGACTCGTTTTTGTTGGTATCACAAGTCAAGAAATCACCTTTACACAGGCACTGATGCACCGCAGAGAAATGACATTCCTCGCCAGCCGGAATGCGCTGGCGGCCGACTTCGTGCGCATCATTAAACTCATTGAAGAGGGACAGATCGACACGAAACCTTGGCTCACGCACCGATCCAGTTTCGACGAAATGATCAAGAGGTTTCCGACCTGGATGAAGCCTGAGACTGGAGTCATCAAAGCTATTGTGGAGATCGATTAACATGAAAAGTGCCGTGACCATCAGTTTGGTATCCGAAGCCAGTTCGGGCCCGTTCGTTTTCCATGAAGATCTATCGCTGGCTTGCGAAACGGCGAAACTACTTGGTTTCGACGCTATCGAACTGTTTGCACCGGATTCTGTAACAGTGCCGCTCAAGACGCTGCATACACTCCTATCCGATAACGGATTGAAACTTGCCGCAGTCGGAACCGGTGCAGGTTGGGTTCGCCACAAGCTGACACTCTCGAGTCCGGATCGCGCAATTCGCAAGCGGGCACTCGAGTTCGTCGATTCCATGCAGGAGTTCGCAGGTGCGTTTCAAGCTCCAGTCATTATCGGTTCCATGCAAGGCCGTTGGGGAGATGATCAATCCAAATCCGTGACACTTGAATTGCTCGGCGATTCCCTGCTTCAGCTTTCAGATAAGGCCAATTCATTCAACACATGCGTTCTTTATGAGCCACTCAACCGTTACGAAACCAACCTGATCAATCGCCTCGATGAAGGTACGGAATTTGTGAAGTCACTCGCACCGAATATCAAATTGCTGGCCGATCTCTTCCATATGGCTATTGAGGAAGTGAATCTTGCCGAAGCGATTCGAACTGCCGGGCCTTCCATTGGTCACGTTCATCTGGCTGATTCGAATCGTAGACCGGCAGGTTACGGGCATACCGATTTCACACCAATTGCTTCCGCACTCAAAGAAATCGGATATTCCGGATATCTCTCAGCGGAAGCGTTTCCCTATCCCGATTCCCACGCCGCTGCTGAAGCCACGATCGATTGCTTCAGAAAGCACTTCCGATTGTGACGTCATCAAACCAGTTATCTCGAAGCCAGCTTCTGGCTCTTATTCGATTTGATCGGAATAGGAATCGCGTCGGGCGGAGCCTTGAGCGATTCCAGAAACTTGACGACTGCGTTCTGATCGCCTGCGCTCAGTTTCTGGTAGGCAGCAAGCACGCTCTTTGCGTCACCGCGATGCGCTGAGATCGCGAGCGCAAGCGTCGGCGCGCTGCCATCGTGCATGTAGGGAGCCGAATCCGCGACACCCCATAGCGGTGGTGTTTTCCAGATCTGCGGCGCCGGGACATGCGAAGGCCGTTCCGATCCCGCCGGCGGTTCCGGTCCGTACTGATCGAAGCTGGCACTGGGATCTTCGAGAGCATACATGAGGAAGTCGCTGTAAACTCCCTTCACACCACCCATGTCTGGCACATGACACTTGGCGCAGCCGATTTCGTGAAAGAGTTCTTTCCCGTGTTCGGATTGCTCCGTCTTCACTTCGACAGGACGCGGAAGCGTATCGACAAACGCCAGCAGATTGCGAAATTGACTCTGGTCAAGATCGGGATGGGACTGCGACTGTTCATGTTGTCGAAGCGGGACAGCTTGTGATGCCAAAGTTGTGCCCAACCCGATCTCATTCGCACATGCGGCAGCGACGAACTCTTCGAGCGTTGCAAAGTTGCCTTTCCAGCCGAATTTGCCGATACGCCCATCCGCAAGCACCGGCAATTGCCCAACGGGAACGTGATCGAACTCCAGTTTCAACTCACGCAACGCCAGCGAACGCGAACGGTCGCGATGGTTCGCCGTAATCGCTTTCGGCGAAATGCGATCGATCCAGCCGATGCCGAACAACGCCGTCGATTGCACTTCATGAGTCCGCACCGGATTAAACGGTGGCGGCTGCGGGGGAAGATATCCGCAGTGCCCCGGTGGCGGAGGTGGAGGCGGAGGAAACTGAATCGTCGGATAAAGTGTGCTCAGCAGCTTTGCAGATTCTCGATCAGCGGAAGTTACCGCGAAATCATGAAGTACGCCCGTTCGGTATTCGTTTCGACCCGCTGCTGGTAATACCTCAAAATGAGTGGCATTATGACCGACTTCTCCACCGCCGCCCACGCCACCCTGAAAGTGGCAGAACACACACGACTTCGCATTGAACACAGGGCCTAACCCATCGCCATGTGCCAGCGGGTCGTTCGGCGCCCACTCGTGAACAAACAATTCGTGCCCGGCCGCCTTCTCTGCTGCAGAGGCAGACGGCCCCCACCACACCGGCAGCCCATTCGAAAAGAACTGCCAGTAGAACACAACTGACATGACACCCAGCATCGAGAAACCAAAAATGCGACGCTGAGTCCTCAACGACATACGCTCACGTGCCGCTCGCGCCATGGACCAACCCTCAGATGTGATTCCCATCAGCCTATCCGCTCTCAACGACCGCTGCAATCGAATTCTCTTTCCGCCGACTGCGCCACACCCTTCCGTGGAAAGACACAATAATTTCGGAAGCGCCTATGCGCCATAAGCACTTACGTCAAATCCACCCTCTCCGACAAACCCATCCATCCGCCATCACCTCCCGCGAAAACCCGCGATTGACACACTCATCACTCCCCGCTATTGCTTCGCCAAATTTCAATCGGTCAGCGGTTTCCATCATGAGCACGGACGGTCCGACTCTGCGCCTTTATTCGCCGGATACGGTCGATTCCCGCGCGCTCGAACTCGCGACGCTCGAATTGCTCCGGCCCGCCGGCGATCGCGGAGGCGGACGCGACCTCGAACCCTATTCCCGCGCCTGGTTCGAAGAAATCGAACTCAAACGCTACGCCCGCGCCGGCGCATGGCTGCCCCGAATCCTCGAATTCACCCGTCACCGCGACGAATCGCTGCTCATGATCGGCCCCGGACTCGGCTCCGATGCTCTGCAATATCAGCGGAACGGCACTCACGTCACCATCGCCGTCTCGCCCCACGATCCCATCGAACCACTCCAGCGGAACCTCACCAGCCGCGGCAACGCCCCAAAAACGGTCACCATCGACTCCGCCGAACGCCTCCCCTTCGAAACCGGCACCTTCGACCTCGCGTACCTCAACCTGCTGACCGGCATCCGTTGCGAACTCGTCCAGACGATCGCCGAGTTTTTCCGCATTTTGAAATCGGGTGGAAAACTCTTCCTGCTCGCCCCCTCACGTTACGACGTCGATTTCTGGCAGCGCGTCCTCGTGCCTTACCGCCCGCTCTTTCACGACGCCCGCAGCCCCTTCGGCGGTACGCGATTCGCCTCATCGACAATCAAATCCTTACTCTCGCAATTCGAATCGTGCCTGATTCAGAAGCGACACCTCCGGCGCTCGGAACTCCCGCATCTTTGGCGGGCCTTTCCCCTCAGCATCATGGAGCGTGCCGCCGGCCGCATCCTCGCCGTCCGCGCCACAAAACCGATCCGCCTGAATAAGGCGATGTCCGTGACGAATGCAGCGTGAAAAGCATTTCGACTTTCGAAAATACGCCGTTTGTTTAACGACAATAAAATTTCAAAATTTGGAATTGATCATCAGAATACTGAGTTACTTCTTATCAGAAAACAGATTGCTTCCGGACATTGGCAGATCAAGTGCTTCCATACCGGCAATCTCAGCAAACTTCCGTGTTTGAGAATCGTTGCTGTAAAATCTCTTGACTTGATGCACTTTGGCGGTTGCAAGAATCATGATATCGGCTTTCATGCAGACCCTTCGATCATTTTCTCCTGATGTACCGACATTCTTGGCAGAATAATAAAGATCAGCCGCTATCTTTGCAGCTGCATTATCGAATGGTAGAACGTTGTACTTTTCGCAAAGCGTAGCAACGACTGTATTTCTTTTTTCTTCATCTAATGGTCGCAAAAATTCGCTTATTACAATATTAGATAGAATGACATTGTGTCCATTCTCCTCGATCCATTCACCCATATAATGCGCGCGTTTGTGCATTTCCAGCACGCGATCAGGAGTCTTTTGCCCCTTCCTAGTCCCTTGTTTGGCGAGCCAAATCAAGACCATCGTGTCGAAAGACACCAACATATCTAAGATGCCACTCCATTGAGGTACTCCTCAGGATCGTCCACAGCATCCCAGCCGTCCCCACCTGCTCTACGTAGTTCGTCGATAAATTGGTCAAGCGGTTTCGATTTGACTTGGCTGACAGTATCGATACTAAATCGAATCACTTTCCAAGTTGTTTTCAGCCATTGAGCAACGCCTTCCACAGTCACTTCCTCGTAGAGTTTCTGGCCTAACTTACGAGCGACGTCTTGGCTGCTGACGTTGCAAATTAACATCTTTGATCGTCCTGATACCCTAAGACCGCATTTGCGGCTAGTCGCCCCTCCAACTCGTTCAATTTTCCCAACCACCGTCGTTTTACCTCTCACAAGCAATTTGTCCGATAGATTGGCATATGTTCCCGATTTTATCGTGGCGAGTGGAGTTCCACCTCGACCGGGTTCACGCATGATAATGTCAGACCTCAACGATTTTGCGATATCGCTGAGCAGTTGTACCGGGCTAAGGATGAATTCTCGCTCACCAATAGTCTCTGGGTCGTCCAATACGCTTCCTACGGCACGGATATTTTTTATCGCTTGTTCCGGATAAGGGCTAGCGATCTCATAACGTGATGAGCCACGCTTAACACCAAGCAATCCGAAGAGATTTTCTTCATCAGATGTTAACTCTCTTATCTCCTCTTCATCATCATCAAATCCCGCAGCTAGTCGTTGGACTGCAGAGAATAGTCGAGTCATGACGTGAAGCGGCACCCGCTCCGGATATATACTCGGTGCATAGACTTCAAAAGCTGGAGAAGGCTTCGGCATCGAAAATCAAATTAACAGGTCGTTCCGGGTAAGCAAGCAAATCTACTTCATATTATCAGAAGACACCAATAAAATAGCCAATGCCACGCTTTCGATTCCTTTTTTTGCAAAAGGTTGCCTAACACCAGATAATCGATTCCAAGAGCAAAGGAACAAAAAGGCAACTCAAAAACGAGATCTAGAAAACCACATCTCAAAATAACCTTCGCGGCACGATTGGCATGTTCGCAAAGTAGCAATTCGACTATGGATAATGAAAAGAGATTTTGAAATCATCCCGGTCGCAAAAACCGGTGGAACGGGAGCCGGCACAATGGCCCGCGATACTTTTGCCAATCACCAGAACCGCGACCTACTCGACGATGCGTACCTCCGATGGTCAGCCGATCCGGATTCGGTCGATCCGCAATGGCAGGCGTTCTTCGCCGGCGTTGAGTTCAGCGGACGATTGGGTTCGAGTGCGACGCAAAATCTGACTTTGAACGTCGATACCCGACTCCAGACCGGCGCCGTCCGCCTCATCACCGCCTACCGCGACCTCGGGCACCTCGCCGCCAAACTCGATCCCCTCAACCTCTCGCCCAACAACGCGCCGTGGCTCATCAGCCTCGAACGCTTCAAACTCTCGGCGGCGGATCTGGATTCGGAAGTCGATGCCTCGATGTACTTCGGGATCGACGGCCCACTCAAACTTCGTGAATTGCTGGAGACACTCAAAGAAACCTACTGCCGGACGATCGGCGTCGAGTTCATGCACATTCAGGACATCAAGGCCCGATCCTGGCTCGCCCGGCGAATGGAACCGCGCAAGAATCAACCGCTCCTCGCGACGCGGCAGAAGATCCGCACGCTCATGTCGCTGCACTATGCGGAACTGTTCGAGAAATTCCTGCACACCAAGTTCGTTGGCCAGAAGCGATTCTCTCTGGAAGGCGGCGAAACGCTGCTGCCGATTCTGGAGGCGATCGTTGAGAAAGGCCCATCACTGGGCGTGAAGGAATTTGTGATCGGCATGGCGCACCGCGGGCGGTTGAATGTGCTCGCGAACATTCTCAAAAAGCCGTTCGAGGAGATCTTCAACGAGTTCGAAGATCGGTTTTATGTCGATGCGGACGGCGGCGATGGGGATGTGAAGTATCACATGGGCTTCTCGGCGGACGTCACTACGCTCGGCGGGGAACCGGTGCACCTGAGTCTTGCGCCCAATCCCAGCCACCTCGAGGCGGTGAATCCGGTTGTGGAAGGCCGGGTGCGGTCCAAGCAGCGGCTTTACAAGGATGTTGAACGCACTCAAGGGATTCCGATTCTGATTCACGGCGATGCGGCATTCGCAGGTCAGGGCTTGGTGGCCGAAACCCTGAACATGGCGAATCTGCCTGGCTACCGGGTCGGCGGAACGATCCATGTCGTGGTGAACAATCAGATCGGATTCACCACGAATCCTCGTGATTCCCGCAGTACGCAATATTGCACCGACATCGCCAAATTCATTCAGGCTCCGGTGTTTCACGTCAATGCCGAAGATCCGGAAGCCTGCGTCTATCTGGCGGAACTGGCACTGGAATATCGTCAGTTGTTCAAGAGCGACGTGGTTATCGACATGTTCTGCTTCCGCAAGTGGGGCCACAACGAAGGAGATGAACCTTCGTACACGCAACCGGTCGAATACCGCCACATCCGCACCAAAGACAGCGTCTCCGTCGTCTACACCCGTCAACTGGTCGAAAACGGCACCCTCTCGCCGGAAGAAGCCGACGCGATCGATGCGGAGTTCCGCGCGAAACTGGATACGGCTTTGACCGATGTCCGGGCGACGGCGCCACGCAAGAAAGGGATGAAAGGCTATACCGGCGTCTGGACCGGGCTGTCGAACAAGTACAACCATACGCCGGTGGAGACCGCCATTTCTTACGAAATGATCGATCGCATTGCGGATCAGCTTGTGACCGTGCCTGAAGGATTTGCCTTTCATCCGAAGCTGATGGATATCCTTGAGAAGCGCCGGTCGGAAATGAAAAGCCGGGGCAAGATTGACTGGGGATCGGCAGAGTCCCTCGCATTCGGGTCGCTTGTTCTCGACGGTCATCCGGTGCGGTTGAGCGGGCAGGATAGCCGCCGCGGCACGTTCAGTCATCGCTTCGCCTATCTCTACGATTACGAAACCGGCACGCCCTATTGCCCGCTGGCCAACATCGATCCGAATCAGGCACCATTCGATGTGTACGACAGCAACCTGAGCGAGGCCGCGGTGCTGGGGTTCGAATACGGCTATTCGCTGGACGATCCGAATTCGCTGGTTCTGTGGGAAGCTCAGTTTGGTGATTTCGCGAACGGCGCACAGGTGATCATCGATCAGTTCATTGCGTCGGGCGAATCGAAGTGGACGCGGAGCAGCGGCCTCGTCATGCTTCTGCCGCACGGCTACGAAGGCGCCGGACCGGAACACTCATCCGCCCGGTATGAGCGCTTTCTGCAATCGTGTGCGGAAGAGAACATTCAGGTTTGCAATTTCAGCACGCCTGCCAATTATTTCCACGCTCTTCGCCGCCAGATCAAACGACGATTCCGCAAGCCGCTCGTCGTGATGTCTCCCAAGAGTTTGCTGCGTGCTCCGCTTTCGCCCGTTCAGGATTTTGCCGAAGGCCGCTTCCAGGAAGTGATCGACGACGACAGTGCGGATCCGGATGCGATCCGGCGTGTGCTATTCTGTACCGGTAAGGTTTACTACGATCTGCTGGCGCGGCGGGGCGAACTGGGCATCACGGATGTGGCCATTGTTCGCATCGAGCAGATGTATCCCTGGCCGGAAATTCCGATTGCGGGCGTCGTGACGAGATACCGCCGCGCGGTCGAATGGCGATGGGTTCAGGAAGAATCGCAGAATATGGGAGCATGGTTCTTCGTGGAGCCGCGCTTGCGCGGCATTGGCATCCCGGTGGAGTACATCGGCCGCGATGCGAGTGCGAGCCCCGCCACCGGTTCCCACAAGATTCACGAGCACGAACAGAAAGAACTGATTGAACAAGCGTTCACTGCGACGGGCGGATACGCCGTGACCGCCGGACGCAACGGCACGACGACGGTCGCACACGGTGTTCGAGTTTGAACCAGACTGGGAACGAATCAACTACCCTGAAACGAGAGTCGATCCATGCCCATTGATTTGACGGTCCCATCCGCAGGCGAATCGGTGACCGAGGCCCGTATCGCCCGTTGGATGAAGGCGAATGGACAAGCGGTCAAAGTGGATGAACCGATTTTCGAACTCGAAACCGATAAGGCATCCCTTGAGATTCCCGCACCGAGCGCCGGCGTTCTGACGATCACCGTCCCGGCCGGGCAAATGGTGAAGATCGGGCAGGTGGTCGGTTCGATCGATCCCGCCGGCGCACCCAGCGCTCCGCCTCCACCTACCGCTTCCGCTGCGACTTCCGCACCCGCGAAAAAGGCCGTCGAGCCCGATCAGGGGCAGCCCGATGTGATCCTTTCACCCGCCGCCCGGATCATGGTCGAGGAAAAGGGGATCGATCCAAAGTCGATCTCCGCCACCGGACCCGGCGGACGTGTCACTAAAGAGGACGTGCTGAACCATCAGGCGGAGCCGGCCGCGCCGAAAAAGGCGGAGCCGGCGCGTGAAGGGCGTGAAACCCGGCAGCCGATGACGATGATCCGCCGGCGCATCGCCGAGCGCTTGCTCGAGAGCCAGAACACCACCGCCACGCTCACGACATTCAACGAAGTCGATATGACCGCGTCGATGGAACTGCGGGCGAAGTACAACGAGAAGTTCGAAAAGAAGCATGGCATCAAACTCGGATTCATGTCGATCTTCGCCAAGGCGGCGGTCGAAGCGCTCAAGGCGTTCCCGCTGGTCAATGCCCGCATCGACGGCGGCGATGTCGTGATGCAGCACTTCTACGATCTTGGCATGGCCGTGAGCACCGAAAAAGGTCTGATGGTGCCGGTTATCCGCAACGTCGATCAGATGGGCTTCGCCGAGATTGAGAAGGCGATCGGCGCCGTCGCGAAGAAGGCACGCGACGGGAAAGTCGCGCCGGCGGACATGATGGGCGGAACGTTCACGATCACGAATGGCGGAATCTTCGGTTCCATGCTGAGCACGCCGATTCTCAATCCGCCCCAGGCCGCGATTCTGGGGATGCACAGCATTCAGAAGCGTGCGGTGGTGGTCAACGATGCCATTGTGGTGCGCCCGATGATGTATCTGGCGCTCAGCTACGATCACCGGCTGATCGACGGGCGTGAAGCGGTTCAGTTCCTGGTGCGGATCAAGGAATGCGTGGAGAATCCGGAACGGATGCTCCTGGATATTTGAGTACTTCTGTTGTTGATCATACTTCGAGGAAAGCATGTACGATCTGGTTGTGATTGGCGCAGGACCGGGCGGATACGTGGCCGCGATACGGGCTGCTCAACTGGGGTTAAAAGTCGCGGTGGTCGAGCGGCGTGCCAACAAGGCGCTCGGCGGAACGTGCCTGAATGTCGGCTGCATTCCTTCGAAAGCGCTCCTGGATTCGAGCGAACTCTTCGACATCACGCTCAACAAGTTGAAGAAGCATGGCGTACTCGTGAGCACCGTCGGACTGGATCTGCCCGTGATGATGGCTCGCAAAGATTCCGTGGTGAAGTCGCTGACGGACGGGATCGCGTTTCTCTTCAAGAAGAACAAAGTCGAATCGTTCTACGGGAACGGAACGTTGCTCGATGCGAAGCGGGTGGAAATGACGGCGGCGGATGGAAGCAAGCAGACGCTCGAAGCGAAAGCGGTGCTGCTGGCGACGGGCAGCGAGAGTACGGAACTTCCGTTCATGAAGTTCGACGGTGCATCGATCGTGAGTTCGACGGAGGCGCTGGCGTTTGATTCTGTCCCGAAGCACCTCATCGTGGTCGGTGCGGGCTATATCGGTCTGGAACTGGGTAGCGTCTGGAAGCGGCTCGGCTCAAAGGTGACGGTGCTGGAATTCCTGCCGCGGATTCTCCCTCTGACGGACGGCGAGGTGGCGGCGAGCGTGCAGAAGATTCTGACGAAACAGGGGATGGAGTTCCACCTCGATACGAAAGTGACGGGTGCGAAGGTTCATGCGAACGGCGTAACCGTGACGGCGGATCACGGTGGACAAACGCTCACGTTCGAAGGGGATAAGGTGCTTGTGGCGGTGGGACGACGGCCGTACTCGTCCGGCCTTGGGCTTGAGGAAGCGGGGGTCGCGTTCGACAAAAAGACCGGCAAGATCGCTGTAGACAAAAAATTCCAGACGAATGTCCCGGGCGTGTACGCCCTCGGGGACTTGATCGACGGGCCCACGCTTGCGCACAAGGCAATGGAAGAGGGCATCGCCTTCGCCGAAATTCTTTCGGGCCACAAGGCGCATCTCAATTACGATCTCATCCCGAGTGCGATTTACATCTGGCCGGAGGTCGCGAGCGTGGGCCAGACTGAGGAGCAGATCAAGGCGAGCAAGCGCGAATACAAGACCGGGAAAATCCCGTTCGCCGCAAGCGGACGCGCGAAGGCGATGGACGAGCAGGACGGGTACGTGAAGATCCTCACCGACGCGAAGTCGGATCGAATTCTGGGCGTGCATATTCTGGGTCCGCGTGCGTCGGACCTGATTGCGGAGGCGGTGACGGTGATGGAGTATCACGGGAGCGCGGAGGATCTGGCACGCTGTGTTCACGGGCACCCAACGCTGACGGAAACGGTTGGCGAGGCGGCCCGCGCGGCTTGGCTCGGCAAGGCCATCCACGCATGACGGGCCAGCCCATGATAACGAACATCGCCGCTTATCAGTTCGCACGGCTCGAAGATCTCAAAGCGCACCGGGACCGACTGAAGTCACTCGCGATCGAACTCAAACTCAAAGGGACGATTCTGCTCAGTTCAGAGGGGATCAACCTCTTCGTCGCCGGTTCACGCGTCGCGATCGACGCCCTCCTGTGCGCTATCCGCTCCATCCCCGGCCTCGAGAATCTCACTGCCAAATTCAGCCTCAGCTATGAACAGCCGTTCACACGCATGCTGGTCAAAATCAAAAAGGAAATCATATCCTTCGGTATCGAAGGGATCGATCCGGTTGCGGATCCGGCACCGAAGATTCCGCCCCGCCAGCTCAAGGAATGGCTCGACGAAGGGCGGCCGATCACGCTCCTGGATACGCGCAACGAATTCGAGATCGACCTCGGCACGTTTCAGAATGCCCTGCCGATCGGCATCGACCACTTCCGGGATTTCCCCGCCGCCGTGGCCAAGCTGCCGCAGGAGATGAAAACCCAGCCGATCGTCATGTTCTGCACGGGCGGAATCCGCTGCGAAAAGGCGGGGCCGTTCATGAAACAGCAGGGTTTCGAACAGGTCTTCCAGCTGGAAGGCGGAATCCTCAAGTATTTCGAAGAGTGCGGGAGGGAGCATTACGAAGGCGAATGCTTTGTCTTTGATAAACGCGTCGGACTCGATCCCGAGTTGAACGCTTCCGGTCGCGTGCTCTGCTTCGCGTGTCAGGCTCCGCTCTCCGCCACCGAACTGCGCGATCCGCGATTCGTGGAAGGCGTTTCGTGTCCGCACTGCTTCGCCACCGCTGAAGACCAGAGACTCCGCGACCGCGAGCGCCATCAGTTGGCGCTGGATCAGCTGGCCCACGATCTCCCTGGCCGCCTGCCCTACGAAAATCTCCGGCCGCTCATCGTTTCCGGACGGTTCGAAAAACACTCGCTGATCGAGTTTCTTTGTACCATCCTTCCGCAATATTCGCGGGAATTCTGGCGACAGGAATGCAGCGCCGGGCGCATGCTCAGCCCCGACAAGCAGCCCGTCGGCGAAGATCGCATTGTTCAGCCCGGCGAACGCTACTTCCACATTCAACCGCTCGCCGCCGAACCCGAGGTGAATGCTCGCATCCGCATCATCGACGAAGACGCCGCCATCATCGTCGTGAACAAACCCGCACCGCTGCCGACCCATCCCTGCGGGCGATTCAACAAGAACACTCTGCAATCGATTCTGCGCTTGGTCTATGCCCCACAGAAGCCACGGCCGGCCCATCGACTCGATGCCAACACGACCGGTGTCGCCATCTTCACGCGCAACGTCCAGTTCGCACGTCTGGTCCAGACGCAATTCGAACGCGGAACCGTGTCCAAACGCTACCTCGCTCGCGTGCACGGCCATCCGGCCGAAACGAACTTCCACTGCTCCGCACCGATCCGCGATACGCCACTGAATGCGGGCGCGCGGGACGTCGACTTCACCGCCGGCCAGTCTGCCCACACCGACTTCCAGGTCCTCGTACGCTTTCCCGACGGTACTTCACTCGTCGAAGCGATACCGCGAACCGGTCGAACCAACCAGATCCGAATTCACCTCTGGCATCTGGGTTTCCCGATCATGGGCGATCCGCTCTATCTCAAGGATGGCACCATCGGACAAAAACAGACGCTCAATCCCGACGATCCTCCGCTCTGTCTCCACGCTCATCGTCTCGAATTGATCCATCCGCTCAGTCAATCGAAGACCGCTTACGAAGCGGAACCTCCGGACTGGGCCCGTCCGTCATTCCCTTCCTGATCCGGATTTTGCACCAGAAATTCCAATGCGTGCCGTAAGGCTCACCGTTTTTTCCATTCCGGCTGATAAGATTCCTTCATGACTCTGTCGTTAACGGTGAACGGTTCCGGCCCTCGCCTGGGGATTCTTGATCTCGGGACGGAGGACTTCCGCGCCTGGCTGGCCGAACAGAATGAACCGGCCCACCGGATTCGTCAGATTCGACGATGGATTCTTCAGGCGCGGGCCACACGCTTCGATCAGATGTCCGACCTGCCGAAATCGTTGCGAATCGCGCTCGACGAGACGTTCTCCGTCTTTGGCTCGTCCATCGAGCGGCATCTGGCTGCACACGACGATACGCACAAACTCCTGATCCGCCTTGCGGATAACCGTCTCATCGAATGTGTATTGATTCAGGATGAAGGCCGCGCGACCGCCTGCATCAGTACGCAGGTCGGCTGCGGAATGGGCTGCGTGTTCTGCGCCAGCGGCTTGAATGGCGTGGATCGGAATCTCACTCCCGGCGAGATCCTCGAACAGCTCATCCACCTTAGGAATTTGACGGTCGAGCCGAACAGCCCTCCGCAATACGGAACAACGGGCCAACTCGCGACGCGCCTGACGCATGTCGTCGTGATGGGAATGGGCGAACCGCTCGCGAATCTCGACAATCTCCTCTCCGCACTGTCCGTGGCGGGTGCGAAGGATGGCCTCGACATCGGCGCCCGGCACATCACAATCTCGACTGTCGGTCTCCCCGCGAAAATCCTCAAACTTGCCGAAGTGGGCAAACAGTATCACCTCGCCGTTTCGCTTCACGCTCCCAATAACGAGCTCCGCTCCCGGATCGTGCCCACGAATGATAAAACCGGCATCCCCGCGATTCTCGAAGCGAGCGATCAGTACTTCGCGGTCACCGGTCGGCAGGTCACGTTCGAATATGTCGTGCTGGGTCAGTTGAACGATCAACCGCTCCACGCTCGACAGCTCGCACAGCTTCTGAAAGGCCGCAAGGCCCACGTGAACCTGATTCCCTGGAACGATGTCGAAGGGCTTCCCTATCGCCGACCACGCGACGAAGACCTCAACAATCTCATCGCGGAACTGAAGCGAAACGGGATCAGCGTCAAAGTCCGCAAACGGAAGGGTTCCGAGATCGACGCCGCCTGCGGACAATTACGACGAGAAGCGGAGACAAACAGACTCGCCATCGGATCGACTGTTCCGGTATGATGAGAGGATCGACCCACCCCTGTTCCTGTTTCGGATTCCATGACCGGCCAAACCAGCGCCATGATGGCCGTCCGCGACCCGGACATCCGACTGATGCTTCGCGTCCGCGATAAGGACGATCAATCCGCCTTTGGTGAATTGGTCGAGCGGTTCCAGTATCGACTCATCGGCATCCTGCACCACATCGTCGGCACCAAGGAAGAGGCGGAGGATCTGGCGCAGGAAGTCTTCCTTCGCATCTTCCGCAGCCGGAAAAAGTACACGCCCAAAGCGAAATTCAGCACTTGGCTTTTCACCATCGCCAACAACCTCGCGCTCAATGCCCTGCGCGACCGCGGCCGCCGCAAACAATACCCGCTCGAACTGCGCGATTCCGGCTCCCTGACGGCGCGGCCGAACGTTCCGCTCGCTTCTCAGCGGGATGAAGCACCCGCCCGAGGATTGCAGCAGGAAGAACTCGCATCCGTCGTGCGCCGTGCGCTCGACGAGTTGAACGAGCGCCAGCGTGTCGCGGTGGTTCTTAACAAATTCGAAGACATGGGATATGCTGAAATTGCTGAAGTGATGGGCTTGTCGACCAAGGCAGTCAAATCGCTTTTATGCCGTGCCCGCGAACGGCTGCGCGAAGTTCTGCAACCGTATGTCGACCGGGAAGGTGATTCGGCCAATGAGCCCGAAGAGGACTAAGCGAGATGCCGGACGAATCGCCACCGTTGCCCGAACTTCCATCTGATGACGAAACGTCGGATGATCTGGTCGCGTATCTCGATGGCGAACTGGATGAATCGACCTCGCGCATCATCGAGTCCCAAATCGCCTCCGATTCTCAGACACGGCAGAAATCCGATCTTCTGAAGAAGACCTACGATCTTCTCGATTATCTGCCGAAAACGGAACCGTCCCCAACATTTGCCAGCCGCACCCTGACGCAATTAAGTCTCTCGGCGCCGGCGCAGCCGACGGCCGGCGCGGCGACACTCCCAGCTACCGCAACCTCGGGATACGTGATCCCTCCTCCTCCGCCCACGCATCGCGGGCGGATGCTCGCGATCTGGTGCGTGATTCTTTCGATCGCGACGGCGCTGGGTTATTTCGGGCATCTCCTCGCTCGTCCGCATCTCGAAGCGACCGACCCATCGAAACGAACGAGCGAACAGGTCCGACTGCTGGAGCGACTCCCGCTTTATCTGGGTGTTGATGATCTGGATTTTGCCCGGCAACTGGAGTCGGCGGAGTTTTTCGGTGAAGTCGAATTCGAAGGAAGCCGATCCAACGGACTCATCGATACGCTGACTTCCACGGAACTGGTCCGGTTGGAGAATCTTTTCAAATCGTATCCGCTCAGTCGCCAGCAGCAGCTTCGCAAACTCGATGAAGAGATTTCCAACGAATCAGCCGATCGGCAAGTCGCCTTGCTGGAAACGCTTGAGCGGTACGCGATCTGGCTCGATCGGCTTCCTGACAGTTACCGCAAGGAAGTCCTCATGGCGCCGGCCGCCTTCGAACGGCTCGAAGCCATCCGGATCATTAGGTCCCGATTGTGGAGAGAAGGACTGCCGGCGAGCATCCGCAATCGGATTCAGCAGGCAGAGATCAGCCAGCGCGACACGATGATCAACGAGATCAAGCAGCAGGACACGCGCCGGCGCACGACGTGGGAACTGGCTCGCAGGGAATGGGCCAATATCCGCACCGACCGGCGACCCTGGCCATTCGACGACGAAGGACTGACGGAACAGGTCAATCGATTCGTTGACGAGAAATTGCGAACCCGACTGAGCAATGCGGAACGGATCGATCTTGAGAGCATGCGGAAAGATCTGACGATGAATGCGGACTGGTTCAAGTGGTATCTGTACGGAAACACGGTATTCCGTCTGAGCGAACTGCATCCCACACTGCCAGAGCCGATTTCGGGCAAGCTGATCAAGTCGCACATGGATTTACCGGCCGAATTTCTTCAGCAGCTTCGACGGAAATCCGGACCGGGCCGACGACAACTCGTGCAGCATCCGTCGAGCGGCAAATGGCCGGACTTCGCCGAAACGGTCGTGAAGGAGGCGAGCGAACTGAAGGTTCCGTTCCCCAAAGATCTCGTTTTCGGGCCATCACGGCTAACCGAATACACTCCGCCCGTTCGAACCTTCGTTGAGACTCAATTGCTGTCTGAGCTGACACCGAAGGAGAAAGGTGAACTCTCGAAAGCCGAGTCGATCTGGCCCGATCATTCCCAAAAGATCATGGAACTCGCGCGGAAGCACGATCTTTCGGTACCGGGAGTGACCTTGCCCGGCGCGCCGAGCAATTGGGAAAAGACCTATCGCACCCGACCGGCGAAACGATGACATCCTCCCTTTTCACTGCGGACGCCGGCTGATCGTCGCACATGGTTACGCTTCCGGATAAAGAGCCGTGCTGAGGTAGCGTTCGCCGAGGTCCGGCAGGATCACAACGATGGTCTTCCCCGCGTTTTCCGTCCGGTGGGCGAGTTTCAGGGCGGCGCTCATGGCGGCTCCGCACGAGATCCCGCAGAGCATGCCTTCTTCCTTGGCCATGCGGCGTGCGATCTCGAATGACTCGTCGTCCGTCACGGGAATGATTTCATCAATCAACTTTCGGCCGCGCTCTTGAGCCCGCTTCAAACCATCGAGAACGATACCGGGGATGAATCCCGCACCGATCCCTTGGATCTTGTGACGATTGGGAGTGACCTGATTCGCTGGGATGCTATTCACGATGTGTTGCATGAGGACGTTGCTGACAATCGGTTCGACGGCGACGATCTGGATATTCGGATTACGTTCCTTGAACACTTCACTGCATCCGGTGATGGTCCCACCCGTCCCGACGCCCGAAACGAAAAAGTCGAATTTGCCACCGGTGGCGGTCCAGATTTCCTCGGCGGTGGTGCGCCGGTGAACAGCGGGGTTGGAGGGGTTCTTGAATTGCTGGGGGATGAAGGCCTTGGGTTCGCCGCCGAGTTCCTTGGCGAGTTCCTCAGCCCGCGTAACGGCTCCGCTCATACCTTTTTCGGCGGAGGTGAGGTGCAGTTCTGCGCCGAACGCCTTCAGCAGGCGCCGGCGTTCCATCGACATGCTCTCGGGCATGGTGACGATGAGCTTGTATCCGCGAGCCGCGCAGGCGAAGGCGAGGCCGATCCCGGTATTCCCGCTGGTGGGTTCGATGATGACCGTGTCTTTCTGAATCTTGCCATTCGCTTCCGCATCTTCGATCATCGCGACGCCGATGCGATCCTTGACCGACCAGAGCGGATTGAAATTCTCAAGCTTACCCAGAACAGTCGCTTTCGCACCGTCCGTGATCCGTCGGACTTTGATGACGGGTGTCCCGCCAACGGTCTCCGTGATGTTGTCATAAACTTTGGGGCGGATGTCAGCGGTCGGTTGCATTGCAAGTTCCTCACGGGAAAGTCCTGTGACCCTAATTTAGTTGTCAGGACCGATGGTTTCGACCTCGATGCGATGGAAATATTCGAGGAGTGTCAGCGTAGTCAACGCTCCGAAAATATGCCAGAGCCAATGTGTGCCCATCGACGGTCCACCGGGAAGGCTGTCGGCCAGGCGCATGAACCAGGCGATGCCGAAGCTGGCAAGCGCCGCGAGAATCAGTTGCCCGTGCCGAAAGCGCGTTCGGACGAGTACGGCAAGAAGCGGCGTGAGTAGGACCGCGGCGAGCGAGGCGTAGCTGATATTCACGATCATGTGCGGGTTGTTTCCAAACGTGCCGAGAAGCCCGCGGAAGAGGACGCCGTTCAGGAATAAATAGGCCGCCAGCGCTAGCACCGTCGCCAGCCCGACACGCAACCAACCCGCTTGCTTGCCCAGTCTGACCGCCAAATAGATTGCTCCTGCAAGACCCAATAGGGATATTGGAATGACATCAAGGAGAAAGTAAGCATACCGCGAGCGGTGCATGTGATAGAGCGTACCGCCGACTCCGCCGGCGAGCAGGATCGGCAAGCACGAAATGACAAACGGATGACGCTTCCAGTCACGTCTCAGGCGATAAGCCCAGAGCAATGCGATGATCACAAAGAGAAAGGCCGTGACGGTGTTCCAGGGTTCCGCAACCAACGTTTTCGGGGAATTTGGTTGCGCAGGAGACTCCCGATAGACCGGTCCGCCGTCCATCAACCGTGGTCCCGATTGACCCACGAAAAAATAGTCCGGAGGCGGGTCACTATTTTTGAAATCGTTTGAGAATAACGATTCATCCATCCGTTATTTTCCGCGGTTGCAAGTATTCTACAATTCATACGTTATGCCAATTGTGAACTCTTGACGAACCTGAAAATCGTTCGAAATAAGATTTTTCAAAACCACTGCTTGACAGGGAATAACGTGTCGCTAAGAAGCGTCTACTTCCTGAGTACCAGACCAATATTGGACAGGATATCGAACACCAGACCCGTATGCGGGTTCATGGTCGCATACGAATGATTCTTGGAGTTTTGACTGAGAGACGCCGATAGCTGTTTTCATCAGGTGTTCTGCAGTCACCACCGATACGGAGGATTGGAAAAATGTTGAATGTCTTTCAAGGCCGGCAACTGCTGTCGGACGAGAACCGCGACTGGCTGAAACGGCTTTCAGATCGGCCGATTATGGCAGTCGATGAAGAGGACGACCTCGAAGACGACGAGGACGATCTCGAGGATGATGACGACGACCTCGAGGAGGATGATGATTTCGACGATGATCTGGACGACGACTTGGATGACGATCTGGAAGATGATGAACTGGACGACGAGGAGTTTGACGATCTCGATGACGATTTCGACGACGATCTCGATGACGACGATGATGATGATGACGATCTCGATGACGACGATGAAGAAGATGAAGAAGAAGTCTGAATTCAACAAGCCCGGCTTGAAGCCGGGCTTGTTGTTTTGCCTATTCGGATTGAATCAGGTTTGATGTCTTGCGTCCGGATGAGTCCGGTGAGTATAGTTATATCAGTGGTTCCATGATGTTATTACGGCGTGCAGATGGAGTTCGCCGATGCCTTTATTCAATACCCACCCCACAGGTTCAGCCCTGACCCTACTCGCTGAACGCCCGCAAGTTGACTTCGAGTTGGAATTCTTCGATCGCTTACTCTCATTGATCCCGGATTATGCTGAAGTGCTTCGAGCTCAGGCTAGTAATCTAACAATAAAGGGCCGAATCCGCGAAGGGCTCAAAATTGATCAGCAACTGGTCGCTGTCAGACCGCTCGATCCGACCGCTCATTACAATCTGGCCTGTCGCTATGCCATTCTGCATCAACGTGATCTTGCTCTGAAAACCCTGAGACGCGCGGTCGAACTCGGATATCGTGATTTCCGATTCATGATCCGCGATACGGACCTCAACTCCATTCAGAACGATCCGCGCTTCCGAGATCTCCTCAGAGAGTTCGGCATTATCCGCTGAATTGAATTCGCAACGACACCGGATACCGCGTTTCCGGCTCATCAACACGCACCGTGCGCCGTACCCCTTCAGCGTCGATGATGCGAACAAATGGCAACGTTGCAGAGACACGATTCGATGATCGCTGATCGTGTGCCGATTGTTGTGATCGAGCGATTTCGAATTGAATTCGATGCATCAGAGCTTTTATCGCAGGATCGTGGGGCTTACTGAACCACGCATTTCGCACGTACTTGAGTGCGGATTTCAACCGGCCGCTCTCACGAAGCATCTCAACCGCAACCGTCAACACATCGGCTCGATCAGGCGCCAGTTTGAGGGCATGGCGAGTGGCTCGCTTAGCAATCGCATCCTTCCCGATTCGCAGGCATGCGCGGCCGAGTGACGCCCACGCCAGCGCATCCAACGGCGCAAGCCGCGTCGCGCGGCGGAAATAGCGTGCGGCCTGGCGATCGCTTCCGTACGGATCATTTTCCCAAGCTTGTGCCAATCGAATCACGAGCAGAGCGTCGTTCGGGAGCAATTGCATTGCCCTTTTCAGATACTTCCGGGCGTGGCGATAGTTTTCCCGATACAGACATTGATCTGCCTGCATCCGAAACAGTTCGACACGTTCCGGATCGGTGAGATCCACATCGAGTACTCGTTGCAGATAGCGCTCGGCGGCTAACGGATTCTGAGTGTGAACACGACGCGCAAGCGCCCAAACATGTAAAGGTAGGGAGAGCATCCTGCTCATTCTCCGCCTCCGTGCAGTCCCTTCCGATGACCGGTTCGATCAACGGTGAGAGTCTCATATAACGGACTTTGGTACACAACCGCAAGTCAAAATCCGATGCCACTCGGCAGATTTCTTGAGGCAAATCGAGGACATTTTTTCAACACGATTCACAAGCCACCATCTCGGCTTCAAGTTGTACGCTTCCTGAGGACGATATCGAACGAGGAATCATCGCGGCCAATCACCGGGAAGGCTTGATCATGAATGGGGAACGGTTGGGCTCCCACCGTCGGCCGTTTCGAACCTCACCGACCTTGGATCAGTACGTTCCGCTGCCAACTCATGAGCAAACGCTCCAACGGATCCGGAACGCGTTCGAGTCCGGAGAAGGTTTGGCCGTATTGGAAGGCGAATCGGGCACCGGGAAGACGACCGTCGCATTTCGCTTCATTTCGAATATCAGAGACAATGTCGTTCCCTTGATTGTTCCTTCCGCTCGATTTACCCGACCTGCCGATCTCTACCAGACACTCCTGCAGGATCTGGGACAAAACTATCTGGGAAAGTCGGAACACGAACTGCGCCTCGAGACGATCGATGCGTTCCTGAATCATCCCAAATCGAACCAACGAATTGCGATCATCCTCGATGAAGCTCAGCATCTGAGTTCAGACCTGCTCGAAGAATTGAGACTTCTCGATAACCTCGAACGAAACGGTTCCCGACTGGCGTTTACGCTTTTCGTCGGTCAAGCCGGCTTCCAGCATCGCCTGCTCAACCCGGAACTCTCGCTTCTTTCCAACCGCATCCGCTGTCGCACGGTACTTGAACCGCTCTCGGAATCAGAAGCCTTAATGTTCATTCGTCACCAACTCGAATACGCGGATGATTCCATCCGGGATCGTTTCAGTTCAGAAGCGATCGAGTTGCTTTCCCAATCCGGACAGGGCAACCCGCGGTCGATCAACCAAATCGCCACGCTGGCTCTGGAAATTGCGGACGAATTCGAGATGTCCACCGTTGATGCCGAAGTTTTGGACGCGGCTCTCCAACGCCTCACGCCCATCTCGACGCCAAACACGAATTCATCACAACCCATCGAATCGGCACAGAAGGTAAAGTCGAGTAGGGGAGAAGACGGGGAAGAGAGAGAAGGTCGTGAATCTGCAACGCCTCGCACGCCGAAAAAAAAGGTACGCTCGAGACGAGCCGCATAAGCTTGGCGACCACGCTTGGCGAAATCCAAAAAGGAATTCGGATATGGGGCGCATGTTTCGCATCATCACTGAAGGCAGCCTGGACTATCCCGGACGATCCGCAGCGACCGCTACGGAACCCGGTCCGTTCGGTGATAGCTCCGCACCGTACGTCGAAGTCGGTGGACCGCAACCGATCTTCCACGGCATTCCCAAATTACCCAGTCGAGTAACGGTACCAAACGCGGCTCCTCAAACCGCAGCGGTCATCAAGGAAACGACCCAGCCGGCTCCGCAGCCGGCAACGATTCCGGCGAAGGAAGAATCTCGATATCTCGGCGCCAAGATGCACGGCATCGCGCCGCGAGTCATTCCCAAAGACGTGCCGCCCGTTCACCCCTCGATCGTCGCCTTTCACCATCCGGAACTGGATGTCTGTGACGAGTACCGGAATCTGAGCGGAGAAATTCAGACGCAGATTGGTCAGGAGTTGGCATCGAAAGTCGTTCTGTTCACCGCGTCCGCCAGCGACCATGGCACGACGACGGTCCTACTGAACATCGCAGTGACCCTGGCGAAAGAACCACACAAGCGCGTGCTCGTGGTTGATGCAGATTTCGATCGTCCCGGCGCGGCGGGTATGCTCGGTTTGTCCGATATCCCCGGGCTGAGCGACGTGCTTTCTCAATCCATGCCGTTGGCTTGGGTTCTTCAGCCCACCCCGATCGCGAAATTACAGGTGCTGGGTGCGGGCAAACCGAAATCCGATACGCTGCCGCTCATGTCCACGGATTTCCCGAAGTTGATCAATCAGCTTCGTCAATGGTACGACTGGATTCTGGTCGATGGCGGAGTGTGGGGCGAACGCCCGCATCGCGATGCGACCAGCCCCTCATATGACGGTATTTACCTCGTGACCCGTCAGTCCGAAATGGATCGCCCGGTCTTCAACAGTTTGAGATCGCAAGTCGCCAAGCACGGCGGACTGCTTCGCGGGTTCATCAGCACGAGCGTTTAACATCACATTAGACAAGAGAGCGGCGGATCATCGGATTCGCCGCTCTCCTGGTGCCAGTTCTGAGATCAATTCTGATTTCCTATCGGTCAATTTTTGCTTCTTTTCACGAATTCTGTTTCCCTTTCAGCTCGTCATCGATTGAAATTCAGGGTGCCTCCCAACTGGATGGATTATCATGTACGGTTTCTCCGCGTTTGCGTTGATTCTCTGTGTGATTTTGAACGGATCCACCATCTCCGCACAAGAACTCAAAATGGACTGGCCTCAATTTCGAGGTCCTGACGGCCAGGGTGTGCTGAATAGCGGAGATCTTCCCAAAACCTGGGACAGCAAGAAAAACATTCTCTGGAAAGTCGAACTTCCGGGCGCGGGCACTTCAAGCCCGATCGTTCGCGGCTCACGTATTTACGTAACGAGTTACAGCGGTTACAACGTTCCGCGGCAACCTCGCGGGGAACAGGATCAGCTTCGCCTTCACCTTCATTGTCTCGATCTCAAAACGGGCAAACTCCTCTGGACGACAACAGTCAAACCGAAGTTGCCTGAGCAGGAAACGATTCGCGACGAACACGGCTATGCCTCAAGCACGCCTGCGATCGATGACGAGCGGATTTATGTCTTTTTTGGCAAGACCGGCGTGTTTGCGTTCTCCCACGAAGGCGAACAACTCTGGCAGAGCGATGTGGGTTCCAATTTGAATGGTTGGGGATCGGCGAATTCTCCCGTGCTGGTCGATTCCTCCGTGATCATCAACGCGAGTGTCGAGAGCGAAAGTCTCGTGTCGCTGGATCGAACGACGGGTAAAGAAAACTGGCGTGTGAAGGGGATCAAAGAATCCTGGAGCACTCCGATCATTCAAAAGACGAGTAGCGGCGAAGCGACGATCGTCGTGCCGATGTTCGGGAAGATCTTGGCGATCAATTCCAAGACGGGCGAGCGGATCTGGAGTTGTGACACTGATATCAGTTGGTACATGGTGCCGGGTTTGGTTGCGCATGACGGGATCGTCTATTGCATTGGTGGGCGGGCGGGCGGAGCGCTCGCGGTTCGGAGTGGCGGCAGCGGCGATGTCACGCGGACGCATCGCGTCTGGACCGGGAAGAAAGGCTCAAACGTTTCGTCACCGATTTACCATAAAGGCCACCTATTCTGGATGAACGACAAGAACGAGACCGCCTACTGTGCGAATGCTGAAACCGGCGCTATTGTCTATGAAGAGCGAATTCCGCGGTTTGGAGAGGTTTATGCTTCTCCGGTGCTTTCAGGCGATTCGATTTACTATCTGTCGAGAATGGGACGTGTCGCTGTGATCTCCGCCCATCCCCGATTCGAGCTGATTTCGGTCAATGACTTCGGAGAGCGTGGTATATTTAACGCCAGTCCAGCTCTCACTAAGGGCAAACTCTTAATTCGATCCAATCGGTTCATGTACTGCATCGGAAGCGACTGACCGATTCTCGTGAGGTGGTAACACGATGGGAATCGAAGAAAAGGCCGCATCACCAAGTATCGGTGCTCTACCCGATTCCGATCATCTGAATCGAGAATTATCGGTCATTTACAGTGATTTGATCGAGAATGTCCGTGATGTTGTCTGGTCCGTTCAATTAACAGCCGATCTGCTCGATTCGCCGGCGTCCTATGTCAGTCCTCAATCCTGGCCAGTCCTGGGGTATCAACCCGAAGCGTTTCTGAACCGTAAGGACTTGTGGTCCTCGCGAATCCATCCCGACGATCTCGGTGTTCTTTCAGAAACCACAAAGCAATTGTTTCAGGGAGAAGATAACCAGACTCGGATCTACCGATTTCGACATGGGCAGACGGGAGAATTTGTCTGGCTGGAAGACCGTGTCACGGTCCAGAGGGATAAGTATGGGGAGCGGGTTAGTCTGTTTGGGATCGCGCGTGATATTACGCAGCGCAAGCGTTACGAAGAGCGCGAGCGTCAGCGGGCGTTGGTTCTCGAACGCATCGCCAAAGGCCGCCCCCTTTCTGAACTCCTCGATCTCATTGTGCGCATGATCGAAGCGGAATCGTCGAGCACGTATTGTTCCGTCCTGCTCATGGATTCCAGTGGAACGCGTCTGCATATTGCGGCGGCGCCGCGGTTTCCCGAATTCTACAATTCCGCGATCGATGGAATCGTGATTGGACCCGATGTCGGCTCATGCGGCGCCAGTGCCGCGACAGGTCGGCGGGTGGTCGTGGAAAATATCTCCACTCATCCGAACTGGAGTTTGTTTCGTGATGTTGCGGAGCAGGCTGGGTTCCGCTCGTGCTGGTCCGAGCCGATCCTCTCCACGATCGGGAGTGTGCTCGGGACATTCGCGATTTATCACGATACTCACCGTTCCCCTACGGCTCACGAGTTGGACTCGATCGCATCGGCAGCGAATCTCGCGAGTATCGCGATCGAACGTGTCCGATCGATGGAAACGTTACGGGAGAGCGAAGAACGCTTTCGTGTGATCTTTGAGCAGGCGTCGGTCGGTGTCTCACAGGTGGATGTCCGCACGGGACATTTTATTCGCGTAAATCAACGATACTGCCGCATACTCGACCGCCCTGAAACCGAAATCATCGGGCAGCACGTTCTTGCCGTGACCCATCCGGAAGACCGCGAGATCTCGCGTTTACACCTCGAAAAGATGATCAAGGGAGAAATCCGCGAATATTCGCTGGAGAAACGGTATCTCCGCCCGGACGGCAGCGAGCGTTGGGTGAAGTTGAACGTCTCCGCTTTGTGGAAGGAAACGGAACCGCCAACGATCAATCTGGCTATTGCGGAAGATATCACCGATCGGAAGATTGCGGATTCGGATCGCCGCCGATTGGATGCCCAACTGCAACATGCCCAGAAACTCGAGAGTCTCGGAATCATGGCCGGCGGGATCGCTCATGACTTCAACAATCTTCTAACGGGAATCCTAGGCTATTGCGATCTGGCTCGCATGGAAATGCCGCCTCATTCTCAGGCATCAGACCATTTGACTGAAGCTGTCAGTGGTGCACGGCAGGCGGCCGATTTGACCAAACAACTTCTCGCGTATTCCGGAAAAGGGAAGTTTGTGATCGAACAGATTGTGCTGTCGGCTTTGATCGAAGACATGACACGTCTGCTGCAAATCTCAATCTCCAAGAAGAGTGTTCTGCGTTTTTCGTTTCTTCCCGATCTTCCGATGATCGATGGCGATGCGACGCAGTTGCGGCAGATTGTCATGAATCTCGTAATCAATGCATCTGAGGCGATTGGCGATAGGAGCGGATTGATCGCGGTCTCAACGGGTGTGATCCATTGCGACCGTGAATACCTGAATACGACTCTGGACGATCAGGGTCTGCCCGAGGGCATGTATGCGTTCATCGAAGTGGCGGATACGGGCTGCGGGATGAATGAGGAAACCCGGAGGAAGATCTTCGATCCGTTTTTCACAACCAAGTTCACCGGTCGGGGTCTGGGGCTTTCCGCTGTCATTGGCATCGTGCGGAGCCATCGGGGAACGATCAAGTGTTACTCGGAGCCTGGGAAAGGCACGACATTCAAGGTACTTTTTCCCGTTTCGGAACATCAGATCAGAGAAACAATCACACCGACGACGCAAACGGATCACTGGCGCGGAAGCGGGACGATTCTGGTGGTTGACGATGAGGAATCGATTCTGGCTCTGGCAAGGCACATGCTGGTGGCGATGGGATTTCAGGTACTGACAGCCGAGAATGGTCGAATCGGAGTAGATGTCTTTCGAGCGGCTAAGGAACCGATCCGACTGGTGATTCTGGATATGACCATGCCACACTGGGACGGTGAGGAAACCTTTCGGGAATTGAGGCGGATCCAGCCGGACGTGCGTGCGATCCTCACCAGCGGCTACAGCGAGCAGGCAGCAACGGGCCGGTTCGCGGGTAAGGGTCTGGCGGGATTCATTCAGAAACCTTATCGATTCGAGGATCTCAAAGCGATCATCCGTAAAGTGCTGGATGTCAAGAATTGAGCGATTCACTAAGCATATCAGAAGTCACTGACCAGCTACGATCTCCGCATCAAAAGGATCTGGATCCATGACGAGTCTGCCATGGTGGGGTTATGTCATAATCGCCGGGCTTGCCTGGGGCACTTACGTACCGATCATTTTTTATGGTGGTACGGAGCTGACCACGAAACCGGGCACGATCGGCGGTCGTCTGGCGTCGATTTTGTGCGTCGGAATCGCATACTTCGTCATGGCCGTGCTGATTCCTGTGGTTCTGATGATGACGAATGCAGGTGATCAGCCGGACTGGAAAAAGACGAATGGTCTCGTGTTCAGCGGTATCGCAGGCGTGATGGGCGCGATTGGTGCGATTTGCGTGATCTTCGCCAGTAAGGCCGCCACCGACACCGCGAAGGGCGAGTTCGAAACCCGCGTCGCCGCTCTGACGGCGGGCATCGAGAGCGAAACGAATGCCGAGACCAAAAATCAACTCGAAACCGAATTGCGGGAATTCCAGGCGGAACGCCCGCGATACCTCGCATCGTATCGGATTTACATCGCCCCTCTCATTTTCTGTCTTGCTCCGCTCATCAACACACTGATGAGCCTGGTCTGGCATCCGAAGCCCGGTGATCCCTGGCACTTCGATCTCACGATCCCCTCATGGCATTTGCCGTTGGGAATCGTATTCGTCGCGATCGGTACGTTCCTTGTGCTCTATTCCAAGGAAGCATCCGAGGCAAATAAAGCCGTCGCCAAACCCGCCGCCGTCGCACCGGGAGCCGGATCGTGACCCCGGATGAGGCTGTTGAACGATCGAAAGCGATTCTGGCTCATGCCTGGATGATTCGGACATTCCTCAAGCATGCCGAAGAAATCCAGGAGAGCCCGGAAATGCTTGAAGTGCCGCGGACTCTTTACGATTCGATCCGTGCCGTCGAACCATCGGCCGAACGCGGAGATCATGCGGAGTATCTGAGGCGGTTGAAAGGGAAGGTGTCCAAGATTCGCCGCGTCGCGAACTACTTCCGCGATCACTTCCGGGAGTTTTCCCCGCACACCAATTACGAAATGGCCAGCGCGTCGCTCCTTGGCGTCGTCAGCGAATTGGATGAACTCTTCGCGAATGTGATCATACCACTGCCGCAGGCGAAAGCCGCACCGGAGCCCGACCTGATCGATCAACTCGAAATTCCGGAAGTTTGAATGTCATGGAAATCACGTATCTGCAGGAACCGGATCTGAGTGCGGAAGCGTTTATCGATATTCTGATCCGTTCGACCCTCGCCGAACGACGCCCAGTCTACGATCGCGAGCGCATCGATCAGATGCTTCGCCACGCGGATCTTGTCGTGACTGCGCGTCATCAGGATCGTATCTTGGGCGTATCGCGTGCGATCACGGACTTCGCCTATTGCACCTACCTCTCAGATGTTGCGGTCGATTGTGAATTTCAGCGGAAAGGAATTGGCAGGGAATTGATCCGCCGGACGCATCTTCTGGCCGGTGAACAGACCACGCTGATCCTGCTCGCCGCTCCTGCGGCCCAAGAGTATTACCCCAGAATTGGCTTCGAGCGGCATGACTCCTGTTGGACGATCCGCGGCACGGCTACTGCGAATTCACCGACAGGTTGAGCGTGTTGACCCCTTCTTTGAGATCCGCTTTCAAAGGCGTGGTCTCGACTTTATTATAGTTCTCCGGAACGCCGTCACCCGCAAGTGTGATACAGTACTGACCATTCGTCACCGATGTCGGAACCCGAAACGTTCCATCTTCCTGCGAACGAACTGTCGCCATCGGCAATTTGCTCGCGGCCGGAATCAAGGACAAAGTAATCCCCGCCAGCGGTTGACCATTGCGTGTCAACCGCCCCGTCACGGCAGCTTCGGATTTCTGATTGCGATCAACCGGCTTTCTGAGATCCGCTTTCATTTCCGAACGGACTTGCTCAAGAACCTCATGTAATCGAAACGCTTTTAATTTCGGATCCGCTTGCGACTTTTGAATTTGCTCGAGGCCTTCCTGAATCGCAGCATGCTGCTTTTCCCGATGGGCAAGAAACGCCTTGGCGACGATCAGCCCGCCCTGATAGAGGCGGAGCGCACCCACATGATCGCCCGAGTTGTACAGTTCCGCACCCTGATTGTGGACCTCTCTCAGAGTGTCGAGGACAACCCGGTCCTGTTCTTTCGACTGGGGAACCTGATTCATGGGAGATCCCGCCGCATGGGGCGAACGATGCACTGGTCTGGCGATGTGCTCACCAGTGAATACCAAAGCAGGAATCATCATCAGCACGCACATCATCGACTCCACATCTTTCAAAGTCCAGTGTAAACGCTCTTCTAGCGTTCCTCCAGCCTGTGCGAGAAATCGCCAACAATGGACGTTGGAACTGCCCTCACAATTGATTCAAATTACCCGTTCCGAAATCGGTCTTGCACTCCGCAGCCGTTTCGGGCTAACGTCAGCTCAAATGGCAGACAAACAAACACCGTTGATCCTCGCTGCACTCGCGCGTGCAGCTGCCGAACCCGGCGGCGTACAGCCCGTTTCCACGAAGCATGAACAAGGCTTGTTCCCCAACACCGCCCCGGGCCGCGCTGCGGCCAAACGCTGCCTGGAAGAGCAGATGATCAAAGCCATCATCCCTGAAAAATCCGGTCAGACCAGCGACTTTTGCACCATCACCGAACGCGGACTTCGCCACCTGACCGACCATGTCAGCCCACGCAAGCTCCTCGAAGATTTCGTTCGTGTCCTCGAAGAACGAAACGAACAGGTTCGGGAATTGCTCGCGACCGCGCAGCGTATGGCGCAATCTATCGAAGGCATGAAATCGACCGTCAACGCGATCCTGCCCCAGGTTCTCTCAGCTCGCGTCTCGGTTCCTGGCCCATGGCGATTCGATCCGCCCGCGCAACCTCAGGATCTGCAATCCACACTCCTGACACATCTGCACGATTGGCGATCCGATACAGCGAACGACTGCCCGCTGCCGGAACTCTACCGCGCCGTCTCCTGCGGGAATTCGAATTGCACGATTGGCCAGTTTCACGATACGCTTCGGCTGCTTCACGATTCCGGCAAAGTGTACCTGCACCCCTGGACCGGTCCGCTGTACACATTGCCCGAACCGAGCTACGCCCTGGTGATCGGACATAACATCGCCTATTACGCCAGCCTCAGAACCCAATGAATTGGTGAACGACCCCCTCGATGGAAGGATCCGGAGGAGACCGATGACTGTGACACTCACACGAACCACTGCCGGGAATGACCGTGAAATTCTCAGACTCGCCGGAAATCCGTTCCGAAATTATTTCGCGCGCAATCCCGACGACGACGTCTGCAGCCAATTCCACGTGGCGGAACTCTTCGCACATGAGCGTGAACTTTTGCATGCTCTGATTGACCTCCATCGAAAGGACGCCACCGCCCACAGCGAGGTCGTCCCGGTACTCGGAAACAAAGGAGCCGGGAAAACACACCTGCTCCATAGCATCAAACACGGCGCCGGCGGTTCGTGGCAACTCCTCGTCACACCCGGAGTCTTCCAGAAAGACACCGAATTCCTTGAGTACCTTCTCTTCCAGATCATCGACACGCTGCTCGGTGGCGGAAAACAAAAGGGAATTCGTCCGCTCTCGTTCATCGGCGATCGCATCGTTCGATCGCTGCTCTCGAGTGCCCTTCGAGAGCTTTCCGCCGACGAAAAAGTCGAGTTGTTCCCTCCGCCCGGAATCGGACGCTGGGCGCGCCGCCTCGGAATCGGACAGACGCAGGCGGCGGAACGCTGCGACTGGCTCGCCGATTCACTCAGCAAAAACAGCTCGCAACCGCTGCGCCAGATCATCGCCGATGCGGGTCTCAGCCCCGATCGCGCGTTCGAACTCCTCGCCGCATATGTTCAGAAAACCGAACCGCACAACGCCACCGGCCTCATGCGGCGAAGTGTCATCGCCGGATTCGCCAAGGCGATGCTTCTGGCAGACGAAGGCGAACTCGCGAACTTCCTGACCTTCGGCTTTGCGGAAATCGATTTCCAGGTTCGACCCACCCGGCAGGATCTGGTGCTTGCGCTCTTCAAAGTTCTGATGCAGCTTTTCCGCGAGCAGAAGATCCCGGTTGTCGTCGCCTTCGATCAACTCGAAGACCTTCTCCTCGCACGTCGAAACGATGATTGCCACCGCGTGGCGGAGGCGTTCTTTGCTGGTATAGTGCAGGTGATGCATCAGATCGATGGACTCTGCTTCCTGATCTTCGCCGAACGGGGGCTCTGGAATCGCTTTGTTCCTTCGCTCGACGGATACATTCAGGACCGCCTGAACAATCCGGTTCACGTACCGGGCCACGGAACCATTAAGACATTGCGTCTGGAAGCGCCGCCGGTCCAACTCGTGCGCCGCGTCGTCGAGGCCCGCCTCCGCCCCGTCCACGACCAGCTTCCTGAAATGGCCGGCATGTCGGACATTTATCCCTTCTCCGACGATCAGATCGCACAGGCCACCCAAACCGAACCGACGCTCCGGGATATGCTTCAGCAGTTCCGCCATCTCTACGATCACATGATCGGCGACAGTCACTCGATCACTTCGATCGAACATCGCGAGAACATCCTGCAGTCTCCCGAAATCGATGAGACCATTGTTCCTTTGCTGCCAACCGAACAGCCACGCTTCACGACCGATCAAGCGCCGGAACCGAAGAATTCCATCCATCGAGTGAGCGCACTGTTGGGTCACGACGCCTCCTATGCCGTCAAATCCGCTGAGATCGTGAACATCGATCCCGTGGAATCCGAAACTCGCGGAACGCTTTCCCCGGCAGCCATGGCGGACATGTGGGAAACCGAATACCGCTCCGCACGCCGGAAGCTCGAACCGGACGGCGCACTGACCGGCGCATCGCGCGAACTTCAATCCGCACTCGGCAGTTTCCTGACCATCTGCTTCGAGCACGGCGTGAAAGTCGGCCCATGGCGCCTGCAGCATGTCGTTCCCGAATGGAACTTCGGTGATCACCCGACGTATGGCGTTGTGTCACTGGCGCACTGGGCTTGCAAGGACGGACAACCTTGGAAAGTGGGGATCGGACTGTTCCTGGCCAAAGGTCCGGGCAAACCAAAAGAGCTGGAGATCAAGCTTTCGGCGATGGAAATTCAGCCGATTATCGTCGATCACCTGATCCTGATGCGAACCGAAGACGATCTCACACTAACAGGAAAGAGCAAAACGTTATGGGGCGATTCCCAGAAGCGCGGCCATCACGCCCGACTGGAGGCGGTCTCGCTGGATGCCTTCGCCATGGTTTACAGCTTCCCGCGTTGGATCGCCGCCGTTCGCGAATCGCTCCTGGATGGCATGCCGCTGCCAAACCTCGCGGATCTGATTCAGGAAAAATGTGACCGCTTGTTGGAACAGGTCTGCATGCCGGTTCAAGGCTGACACATCCGACAAGCGAGGACCACGGCTCCGCGTGCCGGCTCCTGGACAGGTGTCACGATGCCCGGCGTGACACCCAACTCCAGAACCGCTTGCAAAAACCACTCACGATACAGTTCGCTGTTGAGCAACAATCCGCCTGCCAGAGCGATCGGCAGTCCCTGCTTCGGCAGTCCGTTGTTGACCACCGCTCCGACAGCGGTCCGGGCGAATTCCGTCACTTCATCTTTGACAATCTCGCTGGCAACCTCATCACCTTCGGCGGCGGCATCTAGCACCATCGGCGCTAACCCGGCAATGGCCGCGCGATCCCAGGGTCCGCGATAGACGGCGGGGATCAACTCCGGTGCACTGGAGACATTCATTCTCTTCACGAAGCGATCCACCAGCACTGTTGGCGGCGCAACGCGATCGTAAGACCGGCAGGCGGCACGCAAGGCCCGATGCGCGATCACATAGGCGCTTCCCTCATCGCCCAGCGTGTAGCCCCACCCCCCGCAGCGACCAACCGCTCCGTCCGGAGCCTGAGCAAACGCGATCGATCCGGTCCCGGCAATGACGGCCAGCCCCCAGCCTTCGGGCGTCCCGGCCGCAATGAGGAGCGTGGCATCATTCGCGACCCGCACCTGTTTCGCGACGGCCATCCGACTCGCCCACGCATGGATAATGTCCAGCCCTTCCTGACGATCGACACCCGCCAAGCCCAACCCAATCGCTTGCACAGTAGCCTGGGGCAAGTTGGCAGAGCGGAAGGCTTGTTCAATGGAGGTGTTCAGAGCTTTGAGTGCGGTCTCGACTCCAACGGATTGAATATTCGAAGGCCCGGATTCGGCCCGGCCGATGATCTCACCCGTGGACGCCACCGCCAGCAACGTCCGAGTCCCGGTTCCGCCACCATCGATTCCCAGAACGAGATCATCACGAACAGGCTGAGCTACGCTTGCGGGTGCGGCAGTTGGATGACCCACTGCTTCGCGAATCCGTCCATTGTGAATCCGCAGTTTTTCTCTTGCGTCGTTTGGTGAGACCTTGGCAAGAAACGATACGATTGCGGTTTTAACTTCCCCCTGGCATTGATTCAACAGCGTCTCTGCGTCGTCGCCCGACAGTCCGGTCACGGTGCGAACGATCCGTTGAGAGCGCGCAATGAGCTTCTGATTCGAGGCTTTGAGATCGACCATCAGGTTGCCGTAGGTCTTTCCGAGCTTCACCATCGCACCAGTGGTGAGCATATTCAGGATCATCTTCGTTGCAGTGCCAGCCTTGAGCCGTGTCGAGCCAGTGAGAATTTCCGGACCGACGATCGGGGCAATCAGGAGATCGACGATGGGCTGTATCTCGGATTCCGTCGAGCAGACGATACCGACGGTGAATGCGCCGATCGTGCGTGCATGGCGGACGGCGCCGATCACATACCGCGTGCGACCACTGCTGGCGATTCCGCACACGATATCGGCAGACGCAAGATCGAGATTTGTCAAATCCTGCGCACCCAGTTCAGGCGAATCCTCCGCCCCTTCGACCGCACGAAACATCGCCTCGCGCCCGCCGGCGATCAATCCGACGACCTGAGAAGGATCAGTTTGAAACGTCGGCGGACATTCACTCGCATCGAGCACACCCAAACGACCGGAAGTCCCGGCACCGCAGTAAATCAGCCGTCCGCCACGACCGAGCCGCTCGGCGATGGCGTCGATTGCCTGCGCGATGACGAGTTTCTGAGTGGCCACGACCGATGCGAGCAAACCATCTTCACGATTCATCAGTTCGACGATCTCAACTGATGTGAGTTCATCAAGACGTTCCGATGCCGGATTGCGTGATTCGGTCTGCAGTTGGTCGAGCATAGAAGACGTTTTAGAACGCGGATCAGGGTGCGCGCAGTCGAATTTATCCTGACTTGATCATTTCTTGCCTGAGTTCAAACTTGTCCAAAAAAGCCGTTTTCTAGACTAAATGTGATGATTCCCATCAAAAAGGTCTCCGCCAAGTCCATGAATAGCAGGTGGCGGAGTCATCCACATCGAATTGCAGAAATATCAATTGATTCCGCGTGGATTTCTAAAAATGGTTGGCCCCTATAGAGTTTGATCGTGTCCAACTCTTTTGAGATCGTCCCAGAAACCGGGGTAGGTCTTGGCGACGCATGCGGGGTTGCGAATCACGACATCGGGGATCTTGAGGCCGACGAGCGCGAGACTCATGGCCATGCGGTGATCGTTGTAGGTATCGACGGCGCAGCCGGTCAAAGCTGCGGGGTGGATGGTGAGTCCGTCCTCGCGCTCATCGACTTGGGCACCGAGCTTGCGGAGTTCCGTAGCGATGGCTGAAATGCGATCGGTTTCCTTGTGACGGATGTGAGCGACATTGCGAATCGTGGTTGAGCCTTCGGCGAAGAGTGCGACGACGGCAAGCGTCATGACGGTATCGCTGATGGCATTCATGTCGACATCGATCCCGCGCAGGCGGCCGGATTCGATCGTGATCGTATTTCCACTCCACGCCACTTTGCATCCCATTTGTTCCAGACAATCGATGAAACCAATATCGCCCTGCAATGCCGTACCCGGTTGTGGCAGATCACAAATCGAAATCCGACCGCCGACAATAGCGGGTATCGCGGCGAAATAGCTCGCGGATGAGGCATCGGGTTCGATGGCATAAGTCGGCAACGGTGCGGTTTTCTCGCTCTCGACTCGATAGCCATTCTTCGCGGTGGTTTTCCCCAACTGACAGCCCCACTGCTCGAGCATCCGCACGGTCATCTCGACATACGGTTCGGAAACGAGCGGACCGCTGGTTTCGAGCGTGACCGGGAACCCGGCGAACGGAGCGGCGAGGAGCAAACCGCTCAGGAACTGGCTACTGACATCACCGCGAACCGGAATCTGATTCGAGTGCCAGCCATTCGCTTCGATGACGATCGGCGGACAACCGGTGCCGTGTTCGCTTGTGCAGCGAACGCCGAGAAGCGAGAGTGCGTCGATCAGATCCTGGATCGGTCGCTCGCGCATGCGGTTTACGCCATCGAGCCGATAACGCCCGGTACCGAGCCCGAGCATCGCGGTGAGAAAGCGAACAGTCGTTCCGGAATTGCCGACGTACAGTTCCGCCTCTTCGGCCGGGATGATGCGTTCGCTTTCAGAACGGTTGACGAAGATCCTTTGCCTCGGCCAGTCTGTCGTGATCCGAAAGCCCAACCTCCTAAGGCAATCCACCATGATCTCGGTATCTTCGCTCTGCAAGGCGCCGGTCAGTACACAGGCGGTTGTTCGGCTGTTCAGTACCGCCAGAACCAGCGCACGATTGGTGATGCTCTTGCTGCCCGGAACGCGAACCTTCGCAGCGCAGGGTCTGGCCAGAGGACGGATCAGCAATTCGGCAGGGTATTGGAAATCCGGCATGATGTGGCTCAATTCTCAAGAGTTCAATAGGTCACCCGTACCAGAAACAATCCCTGCGGAGGCGCTGTTGGACCCGCCTCGCGACGGTCCATCTGTTCAAGGACTTCTTTCATTTTGGATTCCGGCCAGTAGTCACGTCCGATTTGATAGAGCGTTCCTGCAATGGAACGAACCATATTGTAGAGAAATCCATCCGCTTCTACTTCGATCCAGACACAGTCTTCGTGACGTAAAGTTGCGATGTATGAAATCGTCCGCACGCTGCTGAGGCGGTTCGGCCACTGCGTTTCGAAACTGCGGAAATCATGCCTGCCAACGAGACTTTGAGCGGCACGATGCATGCGTTCGATATTGAGAATCCGCCGCGGTTGCCAGGAATAGCGGCGCAGAAACGGATCGGGCACACGCACATCATTGATGACATAACGATACATCTTTCGTACCGCATCGCGGTTCGCATCGAAAGCCTGACCTGCATCATCACAGTGCGTGACTACCACGTCTTCCGGAAGTTTCGCGTTCACCGCTTTGAGTAACGTCGCGCAATCGAGTCGAGTCGATGTATAGAAATTGCAGACTTGGCCGATCGCGTGCACACCGGCATCGGTTCGGCCACTGCAATTGGCTCGTATTCGCTTTTCCTGAGTGATACTCTGGATCGCCTGCTCAAGTGTTTCCTGTACGGTGCGCTGGCAGGGCTGTGTCTGCCAGCCGGCGAATTCCGTCCCGTCGTACCGGACAATCATTTTGAGATTGCGCATGGAAGCAGGCGACTTATTTCACGATTCCGCGGCGAATCAGTTCCTCCGCGCATTGCACCGCATTACTCGCGGCGCCTTTGCGGAGGTTGTCGGCCACAATCCAGAGATTCAGAGCGTTGGGATTTGAAGGATCGAGTCGAACGCGACCGACGAACGTGTGATCGCTTCCGCTGGCGTGGATTGGCTGCGGGAATTCTCCCTTCGTCTCATCAAGTAGTACGACTCCCGGTGCTCTCGCAAGCGCCGCCTTGGCTTCGGCAACGTCGACCGGACGGTCGAATTCCACATTCACCGCCTCGCTGTGCGCCACCTTGACAGGAACGCGCACACAGGTTGCGCTTACGCCAAGCAAAAGATTCCCCAATATCTTCCGAGTTTCGTTCACCACTTTGTTTTCTTCTTCGGTGTATCCGTTCGGGTCAAGCGTCCAGTCAAGAGTAATAACGTTGCCTGCGAGTTGTGCCCGGTGAGAGGTCGGCGCGGGAACGGGTTGTCCAGCGGCATAAGCGGTCAACTGATTCTCGAAATCAGCTAGGCCCTTAGCTCCCTTTCCGGACGACGATTGATAAGTGCAGACGATGATCCGCTTGAGTTGAGCCAGCATGGTTAACGGTTTGACAGCGACCGTGAGCGGAATGGCAACACAGTTTGGATTGGCGACGATCCCTTTGCGGGCGTTGTGAAGCTCTTCAGGATTCACCTCAGGGACGACGAGCGGGCACTCCGGATCCATGCGCCAGGCGGAGGAATTATCCACGACGATCGCGCCAGCTTTCGCGGCGATCGGACTGAATTCCTTGCTGACGCTCGATGGCGTTGAACTGAGTACGATTTGGACGTCTGCAAACGCACGTTCGTTGATCGGTTCTACAGTGTAATTTTGACCTGCAAACTCGACGGTTTTCCCGACCGATTTCTCGGAAGCTAGGAATTTGATCGATTTCACCGGGAATTTCCGTTCTGCGAGGACTCGACGAATCAGATCTCCCACTGCCCCGGTCGCCCCGACCACCGCCACGTTCACAGCCACGGATGTATCCTCCAGATGAAGATTCCCAACTGTTATTGTCTGAACCATAGTGCACAGCGACAAGCGGCCACTCACTTACCAAGAATCCGTTTGATGACTGACTGGATTCGCCTTGGAAGGTGCGGATTGATTTCCTGACACCTTTTGAGGTGGTTTCTTGCTTCTTCCGTTCGCCCCAATTGATCGGCGATGACACCTGCGTGGTAAAACAAAAGGGCGTCTCGGGTTCCCAAGCGGAGTGCTTGCAACGATGCGGCTTCTGCCTCTCGAAATTGGCCGGAATGAAATAATGCCCAGGCGAGAGTATCACAGGTAAACACATCATTTCGAACCTTTGCTTCACGCTTCGCGAGTTCCAGAGCAAACTCCAGGCGGCGTCCTCCATCGCAATAATGGAGAACCAGTTCGCGGACAGCAATCGGTGGTTCGCGGTTCACTTTTTTATCGATCAATTCGTGTAGCTGGCGTGCGTCCGTTTCTCTGTCTGCCTCCTGATACGCCTCACAAAGGAGCAGGTAAGTATCATAATTCTGATTGATTAGGAGTGATTGGTTGATCGACTGAGCAGTTCCCTGACCAGATGGGTTCTCGTTGATCTTCTGAACGAATGCTTCGAGTTCTCGATCGGGCTTGAGTAGTTCTTCCAAGATATTGACAGCGAGCAGCGGTTGCCCCTGCGCCATTCGAACTCGGGCCAACAGGACTTTATATGCCGGTGAATCGGGATGCTCTGCGATCGCTCGTTCGATCGACGCCTGCGCGCCGGAGAGGTGCCCTTGCGACAGTTGGATATCGCCGACTCGCGATGCGTACCAGGAGAGCGTTGTTCGCGGAGCACCTTCTTCGTTCTCCTGTTCTCTGGCCTGATTCAACAATTCAATCGCTGCCGCCGTCTCGCCTTTCAACTCAGCAATTCGTGCCTGACGAGCGACAAGAGCGGCGGGTGTCGGTTTTCCCAATGATTGAATCAATTCCTGGAGCACTTGACTCGCGGATTCAACTTGTCCCAACTCAAGAAGTGCATCACATTTTGCCACGAGGGCCTCTGCCGCATGATCACCACTTCTGCCACTCTTCTCGAGTAGTAAATCGGCCATTTTAAGCGCTTCATCGAATTTGTGTTTGGCATTGAGTATTGTCATTTTTCCGACATGAGCGGGTTCGTAACTCGGCAGAAGCTTGAGAGCTTCATCAATCAAGACTTCAGCACGATCGACATCTTTCAGATCACCATTCTCCTTCGCTCGACGGATGTAAAAGGACGCCAAAGTGGTGCGGCTGGAATAATCTTCGGGATCTCGCAAACATCGGTCGCGGTAGACTTTGATCGACTGATCCGTTGTGTAAAGAAAGCGATAAGGTTCGTAGGGCTCTGTGTCAGGGCGGACCGGGATCGGTTTATGAGTATCAGAGTCGTCAGATGACTCGGTTTGCGTATTTCGAACAGCGATGGCAAACAAACTTAAGACCAGCCCCAATGAAAATAGAGCCGCCAAAGGTCTGTTATGAGAAGACAGATTCATGGTAGATTGACTTTTTGAATGGAAACGGCCGATGTGGGTTAAACCCACACCGGCCGAAATCTGTTTGATTAGACATCAAGGTCTTGGGAAGGAATTGCCTGCACCGTTGAGCGGCAAATTCGGGGGCCCAATGTAAGGGAACGCGATGGGGCGAGCGGATCCGTTCGATCGCAGCGTTCCGTCACTGATACGGTCGCCGTTATCGTCACCGACATTGTCAGTGGTAATTCCACCGCCCGTCAACAGGTTCAATTCAAGATCAATCACATCGTCGCGCATTCGTCGTCCGTTGGGAAAGCCGTTGGCATCGGAAGCATTTGTTGTGAATGCGGTACTGGTATTGAACGTCAGGATGTCGGGCAGAAGGAAATCGGCCAGACTTGTTGCACTGGTCGGAAAGGGCCCGTTGATAGGACGACCGTAAACGGTGTTCAGGATCGTGATCATGTTGGCGCGGAAATCGCGTTTGTCATTCCTCGGGAGGCCTTTATTGAATGCCGTTTGGCGTGAACCCAAAGTGAGGTTATTTCGTGGAACCGGCGGCACGAGCGTCGTGTTGATTGCTGGGCGTCCCATCCGGTCCATCAAGACACCATTTTTGCTCGTTGTGGCATAGAGACCAATATTGGGGTTCCCCGGCGCGGATCGAAGCTTCGAAGTGGGAATTTCAATTGTGATCGCAAGCGTGTTGGCATCAGGACCGAAAAAGTTTTTGGCGGTGCCTGGCGCTCGCGGAAACGCGACAGCCCCGGCTGCGATGAATTGACCAAATCCCGTTCCGTCGAAGAAGAACGGATCGTCCTGGATTGCGGCTCGAATCAAACCACCTCCGCGAATGGGAACATTTGCTCCCGTACTGCCGGTGGCCAGGATCCCTGTGGGTCGAAATTTGGACGACGGCAATCCTCGTAATGTGTAACGCTGTACACCCTGAGCATTGGGCGCTGAGAATGTCACTCGAAACGTAAGATCTTCAACCGCATCACCTGTGTTGTCGACTTTGAAATCGTAGGTCAACGATTGGTCAAAGGTTGCAGGTGTGCCGCCACCACCTCCCGGGAACGGAGAGACGGTCAGGATCATCACCGTATTATTATTATTTCCGGGTGCTTGAAATAAGTAGATATCGTTGATGTCTGCCCTGCCGTTCGCAGGGGTATTCGAGAAGATCGGCCCATCGCGGTGATCGGCTGCTTCGGTACTTTCTCGTGACAATGTCACGATCACCAGAGCCATTGCGGTGCTGAACACGGCAAGCCCTAGTATTTTTTGATATCGACGAATCCGGTTCATCGTTGATCACTCCTGGAAGTAGAGGAAATCTGTCCTGAGTTGGCGTTATCCCACAAAGACACCGCCGGTGAAATCGGAGTACGCATCAAATGTGAATTCTGGCGGAGGAGCTGCCGCATTCGCCGCAATCAGTACGCCAAGATAACCCGTCACAGCGCTCCCGCTGCCGGCACCGGAACCAACCACCAAATCCGCGATGCCATCACCATCGAGATTTTTCACTGCCAATCGAATTCCACCTCTCGTGTTGGGATCGCCTGCAAAGAAATTCGCGAGCGGTGTTTGTGTCGCACCTCCTGAACTCACCAAATTGGCCGCCGAGAATACAGTCACGCGTGGACCACCACCCGGTCCGCCACCCATGAAAAGTTCTGCCAGACCATCACCGTCAAGATCGCCCATTGCGATGTATGTTCCGTTCCGCAACGTTTGTTCGAATGCGAAGAAATCGTTGAAGAGCCGAATCGGATCGGCCGTTGTTATGGTCGTCCCATCAAAGACGGCGACACGAGGCCCGCCACCGAATCCGGCTGCTACGCCAAGATCCTTGCGCCCATCGCCGTTCATATCGCCCATTGCTGTTCGAGCACCGCCTCGGAAATTCGGATCCGCTATCCCGAAGAATGTTCCGATTCGGGCAAAACCTGCACCGGTGTAGATATCGACCCGCGGTCCGCCACCCTCATCGGGACTGACGACCAGATCAGCTGCCCCATCGCCTGTAATATCCCCCGCGGAGACATAAACCCCACCGGTAAAGCTCGGCTCGAATGGCATGACATCAAATAGAATTGTCCTTGTAGCACCATCAAAAACGATGACACGAGTCGTGATTCCGGGGCCCGTTCCCACTACGAGATCAGCAACACTGTCACCATTGAAATCTGCCTGTGCCGTCCGAACGCCGCCGAGAAAATTCGGGCCGAACGGCATCAGGTTGTATAGTTCGGTCTGATCGGCGGCGAAGACTCGAACAGTACCCACTGTACCGCGATCCGTTCCCACTGCGATTGTAGACGCTGCGTCGATTGGTGAACCGACAAACACGTTTGCGATCTGATTCGCCGTTGTTTCGGCAACGACCAGTGAACCGGTTGGCAGAGCCGCGATGCCGGAAAGCCCGGCAGATTCTGTTAAACCATCAGTGATCTCTGAAGCGACTCCCATCACATTGATCTGACCAAGTGCGTTTATTGTTTCAAGCGTAAACCACAATCGCCCATCGATCGCAGCAACGATTTCTCTCGGCCCTGCGTCTGCGGTGAGCGTGGCAAACTCTGACACCGTTCCGTCAGTCGAGATCCGACCGATTTGACTGCTGGCAAACTGCGTGAACCAGAGTGCTCCATCAGGTCCGGGTGCGATCCCCATCGGCTCGCTCGATGCCCCTGGCACTTCAAATTCCGTCACGACTCCCGCTGGCGTGATTGCGCCGATCTGATCCGACCCGTTTTGCGTGAACCACAATCGGCCGTCAGAACCGGACGCGATCCCAAATGGGATACTCCCGATTCCCGGAACCGCAAACTCTGTGATCGTGCCCGTCGTGTCGATGCGGCCAATCTGATCCGCTGCGGATTGCGTGAACCAAAGAGCACCATCCGGACCAGTCACAATTTCGATTGGCCCGGCACCAACTGTCGGGATGTCGAATTCCGTCAAAACACCTGCCGGCGTGAATCGACCGATCCGATCGCTACCGAATTCTGCAAACCAGATGTTTCCATCCGGACCAACCGTGATCCCACGAGGATCGGATAATGGAACCGAAAGGGAATACTCGATCACCGCACCCGATACTGGAGTCAGTCGGCCAATCTTGTTCGCGTCCGCCTGCGTGTACCAGACCGTACCATCGTTCGTTGCCGTAACATCCGTAGGGCCAGATGATGCGACAAGCTGCGTTGTGAGTTGTTCACCGGTCGTCGCAATTTGAGTTACCGAAGCGGTACCCGGTTCGGTGAAATACAGATTCCCGTCAGATGCAGATGCGATGGCGGCAGGCGCGCCAACATCGGTCGTGTCGAATTCATTCGTTACGGTCCCATCCGTGGCAATTCGACCAACGCGATCGCCATCACCTTGCGTAAACCATAATGCTCCATCGGGGCCAGCGACAATGTCGGTGACAGTAGACTCCGGCACCCCGAATCCCGTGAATTCCGTCAGAGTGCCTGCAGGAGTAATCCTGCCAATAAAAGCGCTTGTGGCGGAGCCAAACCAGATATTGCCATCAGGGCCGGTTGTGATTGCTGCTCCTGGCTCCAACAGATCGACAAGCGAAAACTCTGAAAGCGTTCCGTCTGTTGTGATGGCTCCGACTTCACTGGAACCGAATTGAGTAAACCACAGTCGATCATCCGGACCGGTTGTGATGCCAAATGGCAAGTCACCGGGAGACAACGTGGCGATCGTCGTCGCGACACCGGATGTTGTGATCGCCCCAATTTCGTCCGTTCCCTGACCCGTGTACCAAAGTCGTCCATCAGGCCCTGACGCAATCTCGGTCGGCGCCGTACCCGTCGTAAGCGAGAACTGTGAGATGAGTCCGTTCGCGGGATCGAGGCGACCAATGGCATCAATTCCGAAGAGAGTGAACCACAGGGCGCCATCCGAACCCACAGCGATTCCGCGAGGATCTGCGAGCGGATCCGACAAAGCAAACTCCGTGACCATTCCGTTACTATCGATTCGCCCGATCTTCGCTGCTCCCGAATCGGTGTACCAGACTCCTCCCGGACCATCGACGATCCCTTGAGGGGCCGGAACGGCTGAGGCGAGGGCGGATTCGGTGATGACTGCGGGAACAATACGAGAATCCAAAATTTCAACCGAAAGTCTGGTGCGAACAGTCTTGGTGCGTTTTGATCGGAACACGGGAGTGGATCTCGGTGAATTGGGTAAAATCTATCGACTTTGCGTAATTTCCAGATTCACGATCCCCATGTCAAGAAAATTCCGATCGTCCGCGAATGATTTTCTGAAATATGTCTAAATAAGCGGATGTAATTGTCGAATTTTAAATAAATTGGTTGATTTGCTGACACAGAGTTCTGACATACGAACGGCTTGAAGGCTTTACGGAACTGGCATCGCCAAGGCTGCCACGCTCTGCACACACCCATAGTCAGTTTGAAAACTGCCTCGCTCCAGGAGCCTCGAGAAGGGCGTATTATATCCGTCGAGTCAATGTCTCTTCGCCAAGGTGTGTGTGTTTGAGTTGGCGAAGTTGGCGAACTCGCCTGCCAGATCGGCAGGTTCCGAGTCGAAACCCTGCTTTTCCTTGGAAAAATGGGCGTGTGATGAAAATGAACAAATATTCAAAAAATATGACGTTGCGCCCAATCACATATCCGACCCGCGTCCGGTATCATTTGATCGATTTCTCCCGCTTTCTGTGAATTGAATCCGAACGGGGTTGGTTTACGGCACCGGACGTGCATAAGATTGCTCAAAGACTATTCAGGACCGCATTGGAGGACCGCCCACGATGTTTGAACGCTTTACCGACCGCGCTCGGAAGGTGATGCAACTCGCGAACCAGGAAGCGCAGCGGTTCAACCACGAGTACATCGGCACCGAACACGTCCTTCTTGGTCTGGTCAAGGAAGGCTCCGGTGTTGCTGCAAATGTTCTGAAAAATCTCGATATAGATCTGAGAAAAATCCGTCTGGAAGTTGAACGGATTGTTCAGCACGGACCAGGCGGCGATTCGGCAACGCTCGGACGTTTGCCTCATACACCTCGTGCCAAAAAAGTGATCGAGTATTCCATCGAGGAAGCTCGAAATCTGAATCATAATTATGTGGGAACCGAACACCTGCTTCTGGGTTTGCTCCGTGAACAGGAAGGTGTTGCGGCTCAGGTCCTGATGAATCTTGGTCTCAAGCTCGAAGATGTTCGCGAAGAGGTCCTTAACTTACTGGGGCACAATATGCCGAATGAAAACGAGTCAGGTGGCGGTGGTACCGGGGAACGGGAACGCGGTGGCGGATCGGGAGAGCGTCAAACCGGTGGCAAAAACAAGAGCAAAACACCGGCACTGGACAGTTTCGGAAGGGATCTTACCGAACTGGCCCGCCAGAACAAACTCGATCCGGTGATTGGCCGAGCTAACGAAATCGAACGGGTCATTCAAATCCTGAGTCGCCGGACCAAAAACAATCCGGTGCTACTTGGCGAAGCCGGTGTCGGGAAAACCGCGATCGTTGAAGGCTTGGCACAGATGATCGTCGATGGCAACATACCGGACCTTCTGCGCGAACGTCGCCTTGTCGTCCTGGACCTTGCCATGATGGTGGCAGGAACTAAGTATCGAGGTCAGTTCGAAGAGCGAATCAAGGCGGTGATGAACGAAGTTCGTCGTGCCAAGAACACAATCCTCTTTATTGATGAATTGCACACCCTTGTGGGAGCTGGTGGTGCGGAAGGTGCAATAGACGCCAGTAACGTGCTTAAACCCGCTCTGGCTCGGGGCGAGATTCAGTGTATCGGCGCAACGACTCTCGATGAATTCCGCAAATACATCGAGAAGGATCAGGCACTCGCCCGCCGTTTCCAGGACATCATCGTCAATCCGCCGTCCAATGTTGAAGCAGTCGAAATTCTCAAAGGGTTGCGTGACCGCTACGAAGCCCACCACCGCGTGCAGATCACGGACGGCGCACTCAAGGCCGCCGTCGAGTACTCGGATCGCTACATTTCCGGCCGCTGTCTGCCCGACAAAGCTATCGACGTGATTGACGAAGCCGGTGCACGCATTCGTCTCAAATCCATGACGCGTCCACCGGATCTCAAGGATATCGACGAACAGATTGAAAAGCTCAATCAGGAGAAGGAATCCGCAGTCGCCGAGCAGGATTTTGAGAAAGCCGCCAGCTTGCGAGATCAGGCGGATAAGCTCAAGAAAAAGAAGGAAAACATCACGAAAGACTGGCGTGACAAAGCGAAGGAAGCGGACGGCGTGGTCGATGAGGAAGTCATCGCTGAAGTCGTTTCGAAGATGACCGGTGTACCGCTGAAGAAGGTTGGCGAAGACGAGACCAAGCGTCTGTTAAAGATGGAAGACGAACTCCATGGTGCCGTGGTCAGTCAGGACGAAGCGATCCACGCCATCGCTCGGGCGATTCGCAAGAGCCGAGTGGGCCTGAAGGATCCAAAACGCCCCATCGGGACGTTCATCTTCGCCGGACCAACTGGTGTTGGTAAGACCCTGCTTGCCAAGTCATTGGCCAAGTTCATGTTCGGAGACGAAACTGCTTTAATCTCTCTGGACATGAGTGAATACCAGGAGAAACACAACGTCAGCCGGCTCTGGGGTGCCCCTCCCGGTTACGTAGGTTTCGAAGAGGGAGGCCAACTAACAGAGAAGATTCGCCGCAAACCTTACAGTGTCGTGCTGCTTGATGAAATTGAAAAAGCGCACCCGGATGTCTGGAACGCTCTTCTTCAAATCATGGAAGAAGGCCGCCTGACCGACAGCGTGGGCCGAACAATCGACTTCAAGAACTCGATCCTGATCATGACCACGAACGTCGGCGCGGAAACGATTGTCTCCGCCGACGACATGACCGCGACGCTGCTTAAGGGGCGAAAACAGGACGAAAACGTCAGCTATGCAGAAATGAAGAAGAAGCTGACCGCACGTATGGAGAAAGAATTCCGTCCGGAGTTCCTGAACCGTCTCGATGATATCATCGTCTTCCGCAAGCTGACGACAGATAATCTGAAGCAGATCGTTGATATGGAACTGGCCAAGGTTGCCAAGCGATTGAAGGAAAAGGGTTACACCTTGCTTGTCAATGAAGAAGCCAAGGATTACCTGATCGAAAAGGGTAGCAGCACGGAGTTCGGTGCCCGCCCGTTGCGCCGTGCTGTCGAACAATACCTTGAAGATGCGATGTCCGAGTCGCTGCTTCGTGGCGAGTTCGAAGGCAAGGACACCATCAGCGTCACTCTTGGCGAAGTTGATGGAGAGAAGAAACTCTCGATCGCATCTACGACGAATGAGCCTGCACCGGTTGAATCTTCTGTCGCTACCGAATCGGCACAGTAATCAATGACTCTTCCGTATCAAGGCCGAAGAGTATCAGCTCTTCGGCCTTACGCTTTGCACAGATGCACGGCACACTCACTTGATAAGATGCTTGGCTCAAGGACGAGTAGAACTTCAGTTCATGTAGGACCAGAGTTTACGAGAGAAGATGATCCCCCCGACAACGGCTGCAGTCAGACTGGCAATGAGCACGGCACCGGCTGCGATATCCAGACATCCGTGAATCCGACGCTTGGTCTCTTCGTCCAGTCCATGGAACAGCGTCTCAATCGTGCTGTTGAATAACTCAGCCACGAACACCATGCCGATACAGCCGGCGAGTAAACACCACTCGATGGCAGAGCAATCCAGTACACCTGCCATAGCGATGACGATGGCGGCGAAAAAGAAGTGAACCGAAAAGCTGGAATGCCCGCGTATACCGCGTTTGGTTCCGCGAAATGCCTCACGAAACTTGTCACGCCACGGCCGACGACGTGTTTCCCGACCCTCGTTGCGGTTCATCTCCCACCTCGGAATCGGAGATATGCGATCCATTCCATTCCTCTGCTGAGAGAGATTTTATCTTCCGCCGATCTGCGGCGATCCTAAGCGTGTCAGACCGGCGGCGGCCGCAAGGTTGGGAACAAACGCAAACGTAAACCCAGTGTTGTTCGTCAGCTGGTTATAAGTCAAGCCGACCGTGAAGGTCAGATCGGTACCGGTCCGCGAGACGAGTACCGAATTGGAGAGCGCCTGTTGTGTTCCGAAATCGTAGCTGCTTGAAAGATTGACGCCGTACTTTCGGGTGAGCTGATAACCAATCGACGCTGTTACCGCTTTACTGTTGACAGGGTCGGTCTCACGATAGCCAAAGTAGAAATTGGTTCCATCGGGTCGATTCAGATACATTCCAATGTTCCAGTAGCGTGCGCCCGTCTCGAACGGATCGAACCAGCCGGAAGAGGTCAAAGCCGTCTGATCCCCCACGTTCCAGATCGTGTTGTACTCAAAGAAAGCTGCTGATTTTCCGAAGTTATCGCGATCGGCATCAGGGAAAATGGAAGTCGAAACATCGAATTTCAGCCAGTCGATCGTGTGCTCGCGACCGGGAAACCCTCTTTTGGTCTGCAAACGCTGATCGAGTCCGAGTTGAATCACCTGCATATCATCGCGAGTCTCGACCCGATTCTCAACCAATCGCCGGATCGCCAGTCGCTGCGGATCGAAAAACGGCGCAGTCATCAGCGCCATCGCATCCTGAGCTGAGACGAAATTGCCCTGCAACGGAGTGATGGAGCGATATGAGAGGTCCACTGCGTCGTCGTTCAGACGATCAAGAAGCGGCAGGTCCTGATGGGAAACGCTGCTGCGGGCATAGTAATAATTGGAATGCAGCGTTGCCTTATGATTCAGCCCGCGAACATTGAAAATCTCGTTGTTCGCGTTGTCGTAGAGCTTGGACACGCTCAACGACGCCCGCGCACCACCGCCACCGTAAACCCGCCCGCGGCTTTCTCCCGTCAGGTCATTGGAATAGCCTGTCAGGTCCAGGATGCCGTAAGGGACAACGCGGATTGGTCCGGCGTTGAGAGGCATACTCAATTCCTGCCACCAGTCGATTCGGCCGGTGTCGATTCGCTGCTGCTCCGTACCCAGCACGGGAAACGGCGAGATCTCACTCGGACGGAACTGCGCATACCCGACATCTCCGCGAGTGTTGTAGGTGAACCGATCGAAGAACGACTGACCCAGCAACGCACCGGATGCTTTTGGCAACCATCGCGTTTGTGTCATCCAGTTGCGGTCCTGTCCACCCAGAACCAATAACGAACCGAACAGCCGACCGTCACTCCCCGCGAGATTCGAAAACGTTTCAAGATTGGGCCCAGAGTCGAATTCCACCTTATAGTACTGTTCGTAAAAGTTTTTATCGCTCTGATACGCAAACTGATTCTGCAGAGTGACAAACGGACCCGCGGTCAATTGCCCATCCTGATCGCGTTCCGCAAGAATCTGCTGCTGATTTCTCCAATAGGCCCTGCCTCTGAAGATTCGACGACCATCTCGAAACGTCGATTGCTCCGGTTCGGGGCCGCGTGACTGGCCGAGGTTATCGACCCCGCCATCAGGAATTCCGTAGGCGCGGACGGTACCGAAGTTTGGCCCGAAAAAGCCGAAGAAGTTGGGATTGCTGTAATCGTAATCGCTACCGAAGCCAGGCCCGCGATCGCCCAGATAATCGAGGTTCAACCGCCACTTGTGACCAGGAGGCGGACGCAGAGCCAACAGTTTGTAAATGTCCCATGTGGTGAAAAATTGCACACCAAAAATCGTGTCGTTTCCAATTCCCAGTCCGACAAGGGGTCCCAGTGGCTCACTCGGATCCGTGCGCAAATACGGTGTGTAGAAGAACGGAACGCCGAGCAATTCCAACCGTGCGTTTCTCCCGGTCAGAATACGTTCGTAGCCGTAGTCAATTTCACCAGTCTGAACATTGCGATAAGGGATGCCAAAGATATTGCGGAGTTCCGTTTCACGCTCGGTATAAGTCGCATCGGACGTCAGGAATTCCAGTCCCGGATCCGATGGCAATTTGCTCGAATACGCTCCCGCTTTCGTCGCCCGCCACTCCGATCTCCCAAGCCGGTCGATACGGCGGGATTTTAGGTGGACTGTATCAGGTAAACTATCAAATGCGAGTTCCAGATCGGCTTCCATCGCGACCGCACGATTCTTGTTGACATCGTAATAAATCTGCTCGGCGCGTAATGTTCGCGATGTCACAGTCCGCTTGCCGGTCACGGCACTCATTTGTTCATCCTTGCTTCGGATGACCACATTCCCCGTCATATACAGTTCAATTTCCAGCTTATTGTCGCCTTCCTGAACCTGATCAAGCGGCAAACCGCCCAGCGCATCGCGACCGTTGAGATTCTTGACCCACATGACCAGATTATCTGCCGCGAATTCGTACTCCTGCGGTTGCAAGCCCTGACGTGTGGGGACTTCATAGGCCACATTGATGATCAGACCGCCCGTATAGACCAACCTTTGCGTGTTATCACCAATGGGCTCAAAATCGAAATTCCCCAGCTTGCCGTAGCGAGGGCTGAAACGGACAAGTTGTTTCTGAGCATTCGCCGGTAGGTTGATGCGTGAACCGTCCGTCATGAAGAGTTCGTCTTTTTTGGGAAGCGGAACTCGTGTCGGCGGAACAGATGGCGGAAGATTTTCAGCAGGGCTCGTTAGCGGAGGCAATGTTGGCGGCGGCAACGGCATCTGAAAACTAGTGCGTGGTGATGTTGGTTTTTGAAGGTCCGAAGGGAGCGCAGGAAAGCGCGGCAGATCCTGAGCCTCGGTCGTGGAGTACATGCCACTAACGAGGATACAGAGCAAAACGATCTTCGCCGCACGGTTGGCCACAACCGCTCCCGGGCAGTTCTTACGTGTCGAAAATCAAGGGAGCGGACTATAACCGGTCGCCAAACCACGTCAAGCGGGACCATGAACAAGTCAATCACATGGTGTTTATGCTTCGGAATCCATCTCGAATGCAATTTTTGATCCGGATTTTGAATTGAAGCAACTTAGTTCTAAACTGACATAGGAACTAGCGTAATGACACGAATCCATGAACTCACCCGCGATTTCGATTCAAGCCCTCCGCGTCCGCTATGGTCGATTCACGGCCGTGGACGGTCTCGATCTGGAAATCCACACCGGCGAGTTATTCGGCCTCCTCGGACCGAACGGAGCCGGTAAATCGACCACAATCCGCGTTCTGATTGGCCAGAGGCAACCGTCTGAAGGCACCGTGACCGTGCTCGGACACGATGTCGTCCGTGGATGGGCGAAAATCAAACCGCTCTTCGGCTACGTGCCAGATCGCGAGAATCACTTCGAGGAATTTACCGGGCAGCGCAATCTCGAATTCTTCGCCGATCTCTACAGCGTCCCTCGGCTCCGGGTCCGTGAATGCCTGAAAATGGTCGAACTCGAAGAAGCCGCTCAAACGCCCGTTCGCGGCTATTCCCTCGGGATGCGGAGGAAACTCTTACTGGCACGTGCTTTGCTTCACGAGCCTCAGGTGCTCTATCTCGACGAACCAACCGCCAACCTCGATATCCACTCCGCCGAGATCGTTCATCGCATCCTTCGCGAGCGCGTCGCCAACGGCGCAACCGTGGTCCTGACGACCCACGACATGGACGAAGTTGAAAAAATCTGCGACCGAGTCGGAATCGTAAGCAAAGGTAAACTGATCGCTCTTGATTCTCCGCACCGCCTCAAACAACTCCACGCGGAACGCACGACCGATGTCGTACTCAAGGATGGCCGGCGCATCAGCTTCAACATGGATCAGGACGAAGATCGACAGTCCCTAGCCGAACTGATCCGCAGCGGAATTTCCACCAGCCTTCAGACGCGAGAGTTCGATTTCCACGCGACCTTTCTGAAACTCACGGGGCAAGCCTTCGACTAATGCGAATCTCCATTCTCCGTGCTTTGATTGTGAAAGAATTCCGCCGTCACGTTGCCAATCGCGGCGGGATCGCGTTGGGGTTATTGTTGATCGTGGCCGCGATCATGCTTTCGGTTTTCAATCCCGCTGGACTGGGTGCAGGCGGGAGTTCCGCTGATGAGGGCGGAACGGGAATGGTCGGTGGCGTCCATCACTGTTTCCTTTACTACACCGAAGAAGACCCCGAATTCATCTCTCCGCTGCTTAATCACCTCGAGGAGTCCATTCCACCGGAATTGCTGCCGCATATCCGCATCCGGGGGCTGCCACGCGACAAAATTCTACGCGCAATGGATTATTCGCCCGGTTCCGCCAGTATCCGGCTGACCTTGCGAGACATGAATGGCGCTCGACAGCTCAATGTCGAAATCTTCCACCCGCCCGGCGCAGCTGCCGCCATGGCGCCGTACGAAGCTTGGCTCTGGCGGGAACTCCGTAACGGCCTCCAGGAAATCGCGGAGAAGAATCTAAGGAAAAGTGGCATTTCCCATCCCAGACTGCCGACCGTGACTGGAACGGACGACTTGTGGGCGGTCCGCGAGTCGTTCGAACAGCTCCGAATCAAAGTTCAGGAGATTCGCCCTGCCGGTTCGAACGCGGATGTGCCAGTTGTCTCCATCACTCGTCAGGGGTTGGGCGGTCAGGTCCTCGAACTTCGCTCGGCGATCGCGACGGCGCTGGTGGTCTTTTCCCTTTACTTCGCTTGCGTGTATTTGCTGCCAACCTTGAATTGCGAAGAGCGCGAGCGCGGAGTTCTGCTCGCACAGGCGCTCTCGCCAGCGTCCCCCTTCGAAATCCTGCTCGCGAAATTCCTCTTCTACCCGATGATGGGTGGTGCGCTGGCTGCGGTCATTGCGGGCATTTACAAGCCGGATGTCCTCTCGACTCTGTTCTTCTGGATGGGGCTGTTCACTGTCGCTGGCGGATTTCTCGGAATCGGCATGACCATCGCCACACTCGCCAAAACTCAACGCGCCGCCTTCATGGGCGCCATGTGCTATCTGCTCTCCGTCTCACTCGTGCTGGTGATCGCCTCGACGAATGGCATTCCATTCATTTCAAATCTTGCTTTGGAATACCACGTTCCGCGGGTTCTGCATGCCGCCCTCTCTGGCACCGTCCAAAGCAGCCACTGGCTGCATCTTCTTGCCGCGATGGGGCTTGCCGCGATCTGGCTGTTCCTCGCCGGTTGGCTGTTCCGTCGCCGTGGATGGCAATAAGCGATTGATAAAAAGAAGTGGGGTGAGAGATACGGCCGGGGACTCGCATACCCGGCTAGTCTCTCACCCACTGTTTGGAAGGGGATCAATTGGATTGCTCCAATTGCGGCGGGCGGGACTCGCATACCGCGTCGCCACTCAAATAGGAGCATTTAGAATGCCAAATCTTGAACCAAATCTCGAACCATTCAATTGATTTGAATTAAATCATTATCTTTAATGATGTTGCGACTTGAATCGTTTTTCCGTTTCGGAACGAGGCAGTGCTTCACACATGTGTGTTTTTCGTGAAGTGATCCAGCCTGAAACAGGTCGTTGTGTGATTTTGCAAACTTCAGTAATCGGGTCAACATCCTGCCTGGCGTCGCGCTAGCGTTCGGAAGTGAAAAAATGTTCCGTCATTGATTTGACATCCTCAAATCGTTGAGGAGGACTCCGCCACAGGCTTGCGCAGGCTCGTGGCGGAGTCCTCTTGCTCGTTCGCTAACGTTCGCACCTGTCACGTTTCTGCACGGTAGGTATTCTGATAGGAACCCCTGCGGAACCGCACCATGCTCACGCTGACTCTGAATTCAGAACCTCGACAATTCTCCCAACCGATTACCGTGGCGCGGCTCCTCGTCGAACTCGGCCGTGATCCGAAACAACTGGCGGTCGAAGTGAACCTCAAGGTCATTCCCCGGGCCGAGCATGCGGAGACGATCCTCAAGGATGGCGATGCGGTCGAGATCGTCACCCTCGTCGGTGGCGGATCACCGCAGCTCGACCCGCCCCTGGACCGGCCGCTTAAGGTGGGCAAATTCACCTTCCGCTCGCGGCTCTTCACCGGCACCGGCAAGTACACCAACTACGAACTCATGCAGCAGTGCATGGACGCCAGCGGGTGCGAGGTTACGACTGTGGCGGTCCGGCGCGAGCGCTTGATCGACAAGGAAGGTAAGAACCTTCTCGATTTTCTCGATCTCAAACGGCTCACGATCCTGCCGAACACGGCCGGTTGTTTCAGTGCGGAGGATGCGATCCGGCATGCGCGGCTCGCTCGCGAGCTTCTGACGAACCTCGAAAACCCCGGTGCGGACTGGGTGAAACTGGAATGTCTGGCGGACAAGCGGACCTTGCTTCCCGATCCGGTCGATACGCTGAAAGCGACCGAACAACTCGTGAAGGAAGGGTTCACGGTGCTGGTCTACACCAGTGACGATCCGGTATTGGCGAAGCGGTTGAAGGATGCGGGGGCGGCGAGTGTCATGCCAGCGGGGAGCCCGATCGGCTCCGGGCAGGGGATCCTCAATCCCAACAACATCCGCATTTGCATGGAGTATCTCAAGGAGGGCGATCCCGATTATCCGGTGATCGTGGATGCCGGTGTGGGCACCGCGAGCGACGTGTCGGTAGCGATGGAACTTGGCTGTGACGGCGTATTGCTCAACACCGCGATCGCGAGCGCTCAGGATCCGCTGCGGATGGCGTGGGCGATGCGCTATGCGACGGAGGCGGGGCGACTGGCGTATCTTTCCGGCCGCATTCCCAAGAAGCTTTATGCGAACGCCAGCAGCCCCACGGAAGGGATGATCAGCAGCTCAACTCAAAAGAGTTGAAAACTCAAGTCATAAGAACCAAATTCCAAAGACATCATGCATCTTCGAGATAGAAGAGGACATCGCTGAGATTATTGCTCGCCTGCGTGAGATCGCCCCAGCGGCGATCGGTGAGGGCGGTGCGGACCTCTTCGGTGAGGCGACGGAGTTCCACTTTATCCTCTTCGATGGCGCGATCGATGATCCGCTCCGCCTTTTCCAATAAGGCTTTGGCTTGGACCGTCTCACGCTGACCTTCGAGCGGACCCGGATCGAGTTTCGGGCTATGCCCCAGATCCGAGGATTCGTTTTCGTTGTAGTTTCGATCCAACGCGAATGCCGGATCGATACTCCACAACCTGTTGAGTCGGGATTGGGCGGCGTCGCGCTCCTCGACGGCGAATCGCGCCATCACATTCTGAATCGTGATCTGTTTCATCAAGCCCGTGGCTTTTTCGCGGGCAGTCACTTTGAGTACGCCGTCGAGATTCATGTTCAACTCAACGACCAACTGATTCCCCGCAGGCACTTTTGCCAGCCCGTCGATTGTGAATTTCCCAACATGATGGTTGCGACGCACGTCTTCGCTTTCGCCCTGAAAAATCTCGACATCCACTCTTGGCTGGCGATCCACAACCGTGCAGAACACTTCGCTTCGAACGGCGGGCAACGGCGAGTTCCGTTTAATGATCGGTGTGAACTTGAATTCATTCATACTTCCGAAGAAATCGTCCGGCTGATCGAGGGTCTTGATTCCCAGCGTATGCGGTGTAATGTCAACCAGTACGGTCTCCACATGCTGTTGGGCAATGATGGCACCCTGGATGGCGGCGCCCATCGCGACACAGAGTTCGGGGTGAATCTCCCGATGCGGCGGTTGGCCCAGCCGGGATTCCAGCATCCGCGAGATCATGGGTGTGCGAGTGCTGCCGCCGACGAGTACGACACGATCGATCTGCGTGGCCGTCAGATGAGCGTCATCCAGCGCACGCTGAACGCAATCCATCGTGCGCTGGATCAACGGCGCAATCAGTTCTTCGTAATCGCTGCGATCGAGTTCCGTATTGAGGTGCAACGGAATTCCATCCTTTTCCGCGATGAACTCTTCCTCGATCCGAGCGAACGGGTGATCGGTCAGTTTCTTCTTCGCCTCTTCGACCGCCCTGAGAACGCGTGCCCGGCTGACCCGATTCTCACTCAGATTGATCTGAAACGATTCTTCGAATTCGCTGACAACAGAATCGAAGAGAAGCTGATCGAAGTCATCGCCACCGAGTTCGGTATCGCCGTGGCTGGCGAGCACTTCGAAGACTCCCTCTTCGAATTGGACGATGGAGACATCGAACGTTCCGCCTCCGAGGTCGTAGACGAGGAAGCGCTCGCGTTTGTTCTGATCCGGGTTATAAACGAGTGCGGCGGCGGTCGGTTCGTTAATGATGCGTACGACATCGAGCCCCGCGAGCGACCCCGCCTCCCGCGTGGCCTGGCGCTGGGCGTCGTTGAAGAAGGCCGGAACGGTGATGACCGCCTTCTGCACGGGCTGTCCGAGGTAGCGCTCCGCACGCTGCTTCAGGCTGCGGAGAATCATTGCCGAGATTTCCTGCGGCGTGTAGTCCGATGTTCCCATCGAGAGCCGGACATCTTTCCCCATTGATCGCTTCACGGATTTGACGGTCCGTTCCGGCGCAATGACGTATTGATTGCGTGCCGATTGACCGACCAGCAGTTTTCCCTCTTCACTCAGACCGACCACGGACGGAAGGATGAGTTCGCCCGACTCATCAGGAATCACGACGGGTTTGCCATCGATCACGATGGCGACTTCGCTGTTCGTCGTTCCCAGATCGATTCCAATGATATGATCGGACATGATGCGTCGGACTCCTTCACGTGCTGATGATCATCGCGTTCAGCGTGCAACTTGAACCTGTGCGTACCGGATGACTTTCTGTTTACGAAGATAACCGTTACGGACGACCTCAATGACGCATCCCGACTCCGTTTTCGAATCGCTCACGAGGTCAACGACTTCCATGAATTCCGGATCGAATCGTTCACCGACACATGCGATCGGTTCCAGTCCCCATTCTTGCAGCGCCCGGTCGATGCGCCGGAGGCTCATCGCATATCCATCGGCGGCGGCGGCGAACCGTGCGGACGTTTCATCCGAACCGTTTTGCGGATGCGCTTGATTGCGGCGGAAGAATCGTGCGAAAAACCCCTGCGGTTTGACGGATACGACGGGATTCACAAGTGTTAACTTCTGAACCTGACGATGCGCGATGCTGAGTGCGTCGTGCAGATCGAGCAGCAGTTTCACCACGGATGCGATCGGTACGGATTCATCTTCGTCGTCCGCTTCATCTTCATCATCCGGTTCCGCCGCCTGCTGTTGCACCTGCTCCACCAGCGCACGTGCGGCTTTGGTCTGCAGGTTCACTTCATGCCGAAGCGCGGTGAATTGAGCGACGATGGCATCGTGCGAAACGGGGGACGGCTTCGCAACGGCTGGAACCGGTTGCGACAGGTCATTGAGCCAGTTCCGAAAGTCGGCGAGGATCCGTTCGTTCTGTTCGTTGTTCATTTGCGGTCTTCACTCCGAATCGCGAGGAGTTCGTCCAGAGGAATCCGTCGGGCCAGCGAATGATTGCGAAGATCATCCATGAGCGATTCGATCGTCTCCCGCGGTTCCATCGAAAACAGACGATCGTTTACGCGGGAATCCAGGTCCTTGATTCGTTCATAGGCTTCACGAAATCGCGCCGCTTGCTCGGGAAACCGTTCCGGAGAAAACTCCCTGGTGAGCTGCAAGTATCGCGCTCGAATGGCAGCATCGTCCGCATCGGGATCGATACCCAGCACTGTGTAAGGGCAGTTCATTATTCATCACCCCAATTCATAGATTTTTTGCATGACGAGATCTTCGAAGCTCTGGATCTCGTTGATAATCTGTTCAGTCCGAGGGTCTTTCGAACTGTAAGAATATATGATCGCCTTTCTCAGTTTATTATGGGCCTTTCGCAGATTCGCCCGGGTCTGATGCGTGTGATACAAGGCTTTTGCATCCAGTAGCAACAATAACGGGATATTTTTGAAACGCTTATGAAGTTTCGGCATCAATTTGGTGACAGCCTGGTATTGCTCATTCCTCAACAGGAACTGAATGAGATCTTCCAGTTCGGACAGGTCCTTGTGCTGAACGGCGGTGCGTTCCGCGAGGGCGAGGATCTTGTTGAGGTGTGTTGTTCGACCCTTGTAGTCGTGGAATTCCGGTTCGTAGGTGAGCCAAGCGGAGAGGAGGTTTTTGACATCGTGTGGTGTCGGACGCGGATCCGCGAGGAGATCGCGGAAGCGATCCTCAGAGAGTTTTCGAGCAGCAGGCTTGCTGCCTGCAAGCAACTGATCCGCGAGCAGTTGAAATGCGACGACTTTTTGATCTTCGGGACGTGCGAGGAGTTCCGCTTCACGCTCCGAAATTTCGCTAGAGGCGAGCTTAGGGCGATCCAATACCAGCTGAAAACATCGGAATGTCAGTGGCAGACTTCCCTCATGCTTCTGCGCGATCCCGTCCAAAATCGGGCGGCATTCGTCTATCCGTTTTTGTAGCAGGAGCGTGCGCAGATACCGGATCGCGGCGAGATCGCGCTGCTGAACACGCGACTGATCGAGCGGGTTCAACGCCTGCGCCCGTTGTTGCGTGAGGTAGCAGGCGAGCGCTTTCCCTTGCGCAAGATAGATCTCGCATAAGCGATTGACGACCGCCAGTTGAACCGGTTTGAGTCTGAGGAAATCGCGAGCGATTTTCTCGGCTTCCTTCCATTTTTTTGATGTGATCAGTTCGTCCAGGATCGCGAGTGCGGGAACGTGCCAGTCGGGTGCGAGTTGCAGACTCTTCTGATAAACGGTACTTGGATTGTATTTCAGTTTGAGCTTGGGTGCTCCCCGCGATTGAAACCCAAAGAAATCCAAAGGAGACGACCTCTCTTCCTCCGCTCGGTATATTCTGATCAGTTTGCCGATCCTAACGAAAATCTGGGCACGCGCCCGATTCACAAACTCCGGCGTCCAGTTCAGAGGATTTGTGGCAAGCCATGCCTCGTAGTGCGACCACGCATCAATCGCTTCCAGGTGCGCGTTCGAGATTTCGCACGCGAGCGCCGTCAGTCGCTGAAATTTCGGATCATCTTTGGGAGCAGGGAACAGCTTGGCATACTGGAGCAAATCACTGGGCCCGCCCTGAGCAATGAGCATGCGATAAAGAATGGCGCCGAGCCGCTCGTAGCATTCCGGATCGGATTTGCGCACGATCGGTACGACCTTTTCGACCGATTTCCACAGCGACTTCTGAAAGACATGTTGGCCCGTGATTTTTTGAATTTTTGCAAGTTCGTCGAGTGCGGATTTCCACTCAGAATCAACGGAATGCTGTTTTGTGGATTGCCCCTTTTTCGAAGATTTCGGAGGTGGTTGCTCCGATCCGATTTCGCGTTTGAAGGGTTCAATCAGTCGTGCGGGGAGGGTCAGGGAATCGATTTTGCTCCAGTTTTCCAAGGCACGAGGCGTATCGCGGTTCGCCAGCGCGATCAGTCCTCTGAGCATCAATTTCCAGTGGAGATACGCTGAGGTGAGTCCCAACTTCTGCAATTCCGCTTTCGCATCTTCATCGCGACCCGCCTCGTAATGCCGATACGCCGTGCGAAGGATCTCCTCATCCAACATGTACGCTTCTGGCAACAGGTCCGGTCTCTTCCCCCGCATGCAGTCGTCGGCGATGAGATACTTAGTCGGCGGATACGGATCCGGATAGGTTGTGAGCACCTCCGCGAATGATAATTGTTGCGGATTATCGGTTCTCTCGTGAGCCACGGCATTCCTCCCTGTGGGTCTCAAACGTACTATAAGCCTGAACTCGATTGTGACCATCCAGACGGGAAAAACGAAGACCATGAGCGATCGTCATGCTTTCCTGCTTTCACCCTACCGTCCGCCGACATCCTATCCCGTCACGCTCAGCACGAACGAATGCGCAGCATGGCTCAACGCCTATGCCGTCCTCTGGCATCCCGCCGTTCTAAAACTCATCGCAGCCCCGCCGCAACCGGCTTCCGTCTATGATCACGATTTACCCGCCGAAGCAGCCATCTACGTCGTCCCCGAAGGACCAACCGTCTACCAGGCCGATGATTGGTCCGAACGCGTGAAATCGGTGCACGCCCGCGCATTCGTGGCAACCGAAAACCGAACGCAGACACTCCGGAACCTTCAGGACTCGCTCTCCGAAGCGAATGAGTGGCTCGAGGTCGATCCCGAATTGATCCGCCTCTTCGCCGGACTCGGCTACGGCTATCTGATGATCGATACGCTCTTTGATGCGATGAGCCATGATAAGTTGCTCGATGCCGAAGGATTCTGGAACGATGTCCGCGACGCGATCGAACAAATCCATATTCCGAGTGAGGCGCGGACCAAACTGCGGGCGGCGGCGGAAAAGTTATCGCAGGCCCGGGAAGGTGCGCACAGCGGATCGATCTTCGCGATGGAATGGATCATGCCCGATCCGGCGAACCTCGGCGCAGCCTGGCCCGCCGCACTCACTCGTGGGTTGCCCGTTTCCCTCATCAGCGATGCTCGTCTTCTCGAGCGAATGGCGGAACAAGAACCGGACCGGTTTCAGGAACTCAAATCGCGTGTCCCCGCCGACCTCCCGGCCTCCGTCGATCTCTGCGTTGGCGCCTATTCCGAACGTGACGACGCTCTCGTCGCTGTGGAATCTCAACTCTGGAATCTGATCCGCGGCCGCAAAGCGATCCACAATCTCTTTGGCGTAGAACCCACAATCTTCGCCCGGCGGACGTCCGCCTTCCATCCTCAGCTTCCGTCCTGGCTCGCGCTGGCTGGGTATCGACATGGCGTGGCGGTGAGTTTCGATGGTGCCACCCTGCCCTCACGCTACTCGTCCGTGGTGGGTTGGCCGGGACCGGATGGAAAATCGATCGACGTTTTCACTCGCGATCCCCTCCCCGCCAGCGACCCGATCACGTTCTTCAACTACGCCTACCACCTTCATCAGGCGATCACTCACGACTCCACGCCTACGCTCGCCTTACTGCACAAAGCACCACCCGGAGAAGGTTACGACGATTTTCTTGCACTCGCAGAATTGGGATCCGTGCTCGGGGAATCCGCCACCCTCAGCCGCTATTTCTCGGAAACCTACGCCGGCGACTATGCCGGCGTCGCCAGTGCGGATGAGTTCTTCACCGATTACCTCGACGACCGCGTCACCAATCGCCATCGCCCCGATCCGGTCAGCGGATTCGCACGCCATCACCGCCTGCGCCGGCGGCTCGACTCGGTCTACGCGCTGGCATCACTCTATCGCACACTCAATGCTCCGACTCCCGACGACATCGCGACTCTTGAACGCTTGGACACCATCGAGAACGCGATCGAACTGCGCGGGCCGAATCCCGGTCCCGCCGACGTTCCCGATGAATTGCTGAATCAACTCGTCGAAACCGAGTCCGCCATCGCACAACCGCTTTCCCAACGTGTTCAGGTGCGGGCCAAAGAGAATCAACCCGGCACCATGATCTGGAACGGCTGTGGCTTCGCCCGACGCGTGACGATCGAACTGGCTGGTCAGAACGGTCCGATCCCCGTCGAGGGTCCCGTCAAAGCTTGTGAGTTTTCCGGTGGCATCCTTCGCGCGGTGGTTGAAGTGCCGGGTCTGGGCTTCGCATGGATTCCGAAAGGATCCGAATCGACGACGGTGCCGAAGACGCGTTTCAAAACCGCGGAACTCACGACCGTGCGAAACGAATTTCTGGAAGCGGAACTGGATCCCGGCACCGGCGGGCTTCGTGCGCTGCGTGACACGAAGACCCGGATCAACCGGTTCGGCGAATATCTCGTCTTCAACCCCGGCAGCAAAGTGATCGCTACGTCGGTGGAAATCACCAACGCCGGCGCGGCAATGGGCGAAGTGACGTCCAAGGGCCGTATCGAAAACGAACACGGCGAATTGCTGGCGGACTTTCAACAGCGGATTCGCGCCTGGATCGGCCGCCCCGTGCTGGAACTGAGCATCGATCTGAAACCACATCATAAACCGGTTGGTTATCCCTGGCATGCGTTCTACGCCGCCCGCTTCGGCTGGCGCGACGATCGCGCCGCAACCTTCCGCAGCACCAACGGGCTGAGCACGCAATCCACGCACGCGCGGCCAGTCACACCCGATACCATCGAAATCCGGCTGGGGAAAGAACGGACCTTCCTCTTCACCGGTGGACTGCCCTTTGTTCAACGGCACGGCCAGCGCATGCTCGATGTGGTCCTCGTTCCAGAAGGCGAAACGGAAACGCACTTCGAACTCCTCATCGCCATGGATCGCGAACACCCCATGCAGACGGCGACGGGTTGGATCACGCCGCCCACCATCGTCGAAACCACCAAAGGCCCGCCCCATATCGGCGCGACCGGCTGGCTGGGCAATCTCGATCTCCCCAGTTTCCAACTGACATCTCTGCGGCCCGTCTCGAGTACGTCGCGAATCATCGAAGCCCGAATGCACGAAACGGCGGGATTCGCTGGTGCGGCGGAGCTGCGCTTCGCCCGCGATCCCATCTCAGCCAAATTGGTCGATCTGGCCGGCCAATCGCTCAACGACGTGATGCTCCTCGAAGGCGCGATCCCCATGGAATTCTCCGCCGGCGAAGTCGTGACCATTCAGGCGGAGTTCGCATGAGTCGTTCAGACTGGAATGCTCCGGATGGCACCACTGCGCTGATCTTCGATTGCGATGGCACGCTTGCCGATACCATGCCGATTCACTTTCGAGCCTGGACGGCGATGCTGAATCGGCACGGACTGAGCTTAACCGAAACGCGGTTCTACGAACTCGGCGGAATTCCCACGTCGCGGATCATTCGCATTCTCGCAGCCGAGCAAAATGTCGTCGTCAGCGATGTCGAGTCGATGATTCATGAAAAGGAATCGATCTTTCTCGAATCGCTGGCGGAGGTTCAGGCCGTCGTCCCCGTCCGCCGGATCGCCGAGACCCACCGAACACGCTTTCCCCTTGCCGTCGCGAGCGGAGGTTATCGCGACATTGTTCATCAGACGTTGGAGATCATTGGCGTGCGCACGTGGTTTCCGGTGGTGGTCACGGCGGAGGACACAACGCGTCACAAGCCGGATCCGGATGTCTTCCTCGAAGCAGCCCGGCGGTTGAACGTCCGAGCGGAAGGTTGTGTGGTGTTCGAAGATACGGATGTGGGTCTTGAGGCGGCACGGCGAGCCGGGATGACGGGAATCGATATCCGCACGTTTCTCACAAGCACTTCGCCCTGATTCTCATTTGTCAATCAACTGCTCATGAGCATGACCTCCGAAGTCCGGCTTCGACTTCGGAGGTCGGTCCAAGCCAAGACTTCGACTTGTGGAAAGTTGTGTTGAACGCAACGAGAATTTCACCTCTCTCCCGCGTGTCCCGCGTGCGGGGGAGAGGTCGACGAGCGGCGCAGCTGGTCGGCGGGTGAGGGTCTTTGTTCACCATTTAACAAATTCCCCCTCACCCGAATCGTCGCTTCGCTTCCGATTCGACCTCTCCCCCGTAAACCCCGTAAACGGGAGGCGAGGTAGGAAAAAATCGCCATTGAACTTATTTGAACATCTGAAAAGCCTGATTCTGGAAAGCGGACTTCCGAGATCGATACTGGACCTTGGAATCCGGGCATCTTGATTCTCATGATGCTGGCGAATTCTCCGCCCTGATTCTCATTTGTCACAGAATTGCAACGGATTCGCGCGCGGGCTTGGGTTTTTCCGCGTCTTCGTTAGTGTGAATGCCATGAACGAGACTGATACTGACCTCGTCCAACGGGCGAGCACTGGTGATCGAAGCGGGTTCGAAGAACTCGTCCGTCGAACCTCCCGTCTGGTTTTCTCACGCATTTATCTGGAAATCGGCGATACGCACAAAGCCGAGGATCTGACTCAGGAAACGTTTTTGCTCGCTTATCGCTCTCTGGATCAACTGCGAAACCCGGATGGCTTCCGACCCTGGCTTCTGACTATTGCCTGCCGCGTTGTGACCGATGCAGCCCGGCATGACCTGAGACAAAAACGTGCCGCTCCCCCGCGAACCGATATCGAGCTGCGGACGATTACTGGCAGCGAACAGCAACCCGATCAATCGATGGAACGAAATGAACGGCGCGAAACCGTTCTCGCCGTCCTTCGAAGCCTCCCCGACGAATACCGCCTCCCCCTCACGCTCCGGTACATCGCCGGCGCGGATTACGAGACCATCAGCACCCAACTCGGCCTGACCAACGGTTCGCTTCGCGGACTCCTTCATCGGGGATTGAAAATCCTCCGCGACCGTATGCCGAACGACTTAATCTGAGGATTGAACATGAACGACCATCTCTGGACGCAAGACCATCTGGAAGCGTTCCTGGCCGGTGGACTGGATGCGGCCGAACGCGAGCGCTTCGAACTCCACATCCGCGACTGCACGAAATGTTTCACCGCTCTCGAAGCCGCCCGCGCGTTCGACACCGGGCTCGCGAATCTCTTCGCCTCCGTTCGGCCGAGTCCGCTGCTGGAAGATCGCACGGTGCGTGCACTGCCGGCATCAGTTACCGTTGTTCAGCGTCGGTCCCGCATCTGGGGCCGGCGTGCGCTCATGGGACTGGCCGCCACGCTGATTATCGGCGCGTTTGGAGCGGTCACGAGTCTGGTGATCGCCAACGGCGGCTTGCCGATGCCGGGCGAAAACTTCGTGTGGAATCGAGGAGATGAATCGGAAACGAGCAGTAGGGAATCACTCCTCGAACGGGAAAGCATCGCATCGGCGGCGATCGCCACACCGGCTGAGATGGCCGAACAACTGAATCATTTTCAGTCGAAATTCACACGCGATCTACAGAGTCGCACGGAATTCGATGCGAATCGCCCTGTTTCAGAATTCACCACGAATTTCACAGATAGCACAGCAACTACTTACTCCAAAGTCCCTCAAAAGGAAGATCAGCGACGGAAACTTAACCAGAACGACTGGATGAGGTTTGATTATTCGCCTCCCGTCAACGGCACGGCAAACTCACTCCGAATGTACTACGAAAACTCTAACGGCAAGAACCTCGGATATGCCGTTCCGCCGACCGATGGCGCTGCACTTCTTGGAGGTGCAATGGGTGGTGGCGGAGCGGGCCGAGGAGGTGAACCCAGATTCGGTAATGGTGACGCGGGCTTAGGCGCGCCCAGCGGTGGCGGTTTAGGCGCGCCCAGCGGTGGTCCCGGAAGAGATTCCGGAGGCGCCCCCGGCGGTCCGTTCTTGGGTGCGATTGATGCTAAGAAATCCGGCGATGTGAAATTCAATCTCGGCCAAGCTTTGCCCGGATTGGCGTCAAGTTCCGGGCCGGTCGCGTTCGGCACCACCGCCACTCCTCAAAACAGCACCCTTTATTTCAACCCCTCTGCCACATTTGAACAGAGCGGTCAAGGTGTGGCCGGGAAGGATCAAAGCCCTGTTGGCGAAGAAGCTGGGAAAGCCAGAAATCGCCTAAGCGATCGAGCAGAAAAAGAATCTGCAGAAGGAGGCCAGGGGCAACCGCCACAGGGAAGCTCGCCTCAATCACGCGGCACAACCGCTGCACCTGCTGCTCAGCCACCTGCCGAGCAACAGGCTGTCCGAAAAATCATCATCCGCTCTGGTGATATTGAATTCGAAGTCGATTCCTTCGACTCCGCCGTCGCGACCGTCACGCTGCTCGTCACCAAAATTCCCAATGCGTACGTCGGCACTGTCAACAGCGAGAAACTCGCCAACGGCAAGGTGAAGGGTTCCATCGTCGTCCGCGTTCCTCCCGATTCGCTCGACGGCCTCGTGCTCGAGATGCGTAAGGAACTTGGCAAGACCGGCGAACTGAAGGGCCAGCGGATCGGCAGCCAGGACATCACGAAGATGTACACGGACATCGAGAGCCGCCTCAAGGCCGCACGGGCGATGGAAACGCGATTGCTCGAGATCATCAAGACGGGCAAAGGCGAGATCAAGCAGCTTCTGGAAGCGGAAAAGGAGCTGGGCAACTGGCGGACGAAGATCGAAGAGTACGAGGGCGAGATCCGCTATTACTCGAATCTTGCGTCGCTGAGCACGCTGACGATCACGCTGGCGGAGAAGGAGATTCGCAAGGCGGCGGGGATCACCGAGAGCGAACGTGTGCAGGCGGGGATCGAAGTCGAGGACGTGGACAAAGCGTTCCGCGAGGCGATGGCGGCGGTGCTCGAAGCAAAGGGCCGCGTGACCAAGTCGGAGCTCAAGCAGCTCGCCGCCGGACAGTTCAACGCCATCCTGAACTTCGAGGTCGCACCGGATGCGTCCGGCCCGCTGCGCGATCGCCTCAAGCAGCTCGGCCGCGTGGCACGCCTGGAGATCGACCGCGTGCAGACAGCGGATGGCGGACCGCCGACTAAGGACGCCAAGATCACGCGTGGCGATGCGGTGTTTCAGGTGCAGTTCTACAACCTGGCGAACGTGGCTCCGCGTGAGACCGCCGTCGTGCAGGTGGCCGCACCCGACGTCGCCGCCAGCTTCCGCACGCTCCGCGACGCCGTCGAGAAAGCCAAGGGCCGCGTCCTCACCGCGTCCGTGACCGAAGGCGAAGCGATCAACGTCACTGCCCAGTTCGATTTTGAAGTGAAGCGAACCGAGGAAGCCGTACTCCAGGCGGCGCTCGCGGCATCCGGAGACGTGATCGCCCGGACCATCAGCCGTGCTCCGGAATCCGATTCCGTCACCGATTCCAAGGTGCTCTTCCGCACGACGATCTTCAACGCCGCCAAGATCCCGGCCCGCGAAACGGTGATTCTCCAGCTCAGCGTTGCCGACATTCCGAAGACGTTCGGCTCGCTGCAGGCGGCGGCGGAGAAAGCGGGTGCGCGGATCGTCACGGCGCAGCTGCACGACGACAACGGCAATCAGCTCACGCAGCTGGACTTCGAACTGAAGCGCGGAGCAGAAGCGCCTCTGCTCACGCTCTTCGACACCACCGGCGATACGGTCTACCGCAACGTCCTCCGCGCCAGCGAGAACACCCAATCGACCGATACCAAAGTGCTCTACCGGCTCTCGCTGCTCGATTCGGCCAAGATGCAGCCACGGGAAACGACCACGATCCAGTATGCGGTGCTCGATATTCCGTCCGGCTTCCGCTCTCTGAAGGACGTGGTGCAGAAAGCCAAGGGCCGCGTGGTGAATTCCCAGCTCAACGAGAACGACAACCTGAACATCACGGCTCAACTGGATTTCGAAGTGAAAACGGGCGAGGACGCCGCCGTGCTCGCGGCTCTGAATGCGGACGGAGACATCCTCGGCCGCCAGACCACCCGCCAGGCGGAGTCGCGGCTCGTCAGCGATACCAAGGTGCTCTATCGGGTCACGTTCGCGAATGCGAACCGGCTGAAGCCCCGCGAGACCACCACGCTGGCGATCGAAGTTTCGGATGTCGATGCGACGGCGGCGGTCTATACTTCGCTCGTCAAGGAAGCAAAGGGGCGCGTCGTCGATTCCAACATCGCGAACGACCGCTCCGGACGCATCACCGCCAAGCTCATCTACGACGTCCCGCTCGCCAGCGCCGCCGGCATCGTTGAAAAGGCGAAGTCCGCAGGCACCGTCCGCGTGCAGCAGTCGAACCGCGATCCCTCCGCCACCGATGGCAAGTTCGCGACCGCACGCCTCGACATCGTGATTTCCAACACGGAACTGATCATTCCGAAGGACGACGGCGTCTGGCCGCAAATCCGCAAGGGCCTCGCCACCAGCGCCTCGGCCCTGCTCAGCAGTCTGTCGTGGGTGATCGTCGGTCTGTGCGTGGTGCTGCCGTGGATGGTCGTGGGTTACTTCGGCTACCGACTGGTGCGACGGGCGACGAAGCGGACAGCGACGGCTACCACGGCGACGACAACTGCTTAACTTTGATAATCACTCACCTGACCGACTACCGAAGTCCTGCATCGACTTCGGTAGTCGAAGCTGCTCACTTCACTTCTACTTCGATGTGAAATTCAAACTCGTTCTGTTTCCCCGCGATGTTCTTCATCGAACTGAATGTCAATATTAGTGCACGATATATGATCTTCATGGATTCGCGATCGAGACTCGCTTAACCGCGCCCTGTGTCATGGCCACATCCGATTACAGGCTGTTTCTGCCTCTTGTGTCAGGAACGCACCTTTTGCCCCGGCCGCGTAAGCCTTCAACGCATCGGCTGCCTGCGGACCGATGATCTCCAACGTCTGCACGACCCGGTACTCTCGCAAGTACTTCCCTTCTGGCCTGCTGGGCAACCGGGCGATCAATTCACGCAGGGAGTCAAGCGTCTGCACTGTCTGGGGCGACGGGTTCTTTGTGGCGGCCAGGGATAATTCGGATTTGACCATACCGGCAACCGCTTGGAGATTCTTCAGCGCGGTCTGGCGGTCAGCAAATGCTGGAGCGTCGAGGGCCTTGATCCACCGATCTACATCAGCCGCCGGAGGCTTCACAGCGGGCTTAAGCCGTTCGCGGAATATCTTTACGGCCTCTGCGGGATGGTCAGCGAAGCGGTAGACGGCCCTCATTGCCTTCACGGCATCGGTACTGGCGAGGTCGGCCCAGCACGCGGTTGCGTCGAACGCCACAGGTGTCGGGTCGAGAGCCGTCCGGAGGTCGTAGACGAAGATTCGGGAATCGTCCCGGCCGACGGCGAGCAACCGCCCATCTGGGGAGAACGCCTTCGTGTTGAGCGTGCTATCGTTGACGACTGCGATTGGTGATAAGGTCGCCATGTCGTATATCAGGATCGCATCAGACTCCTTCACACTCGTTTGGACGGCACACTGACGGCCATCAGGCGAAAAAACCGGTGTCCATACGTATGTCACGCCCGACGGGAACCGGAACCCGCCTACCTCATGGCAAGGGTCGATCTGGAAGACGGTCATCACACTCCCAGCGAGTCTTACTTCTTCTAGTACTATTCGTCGGCCGGTCGGATCGAGTGCCACGGGTACGAGCCTGTTCCGACCCGGCCACTTGCCGTCGGACCGAAACTTTTGCTTCGCGAAGTCCCATATATGTAGTTCGTCGTCGGCATGGCTCTTATCGAAGTCGAAGTACACGCTCACGCCCAGCCCGCGCCGCAGATCGATGACCGGCGGGCGCCGAAGGAGACCGAAATCTTTTCGTTTGATGCGATACGGCATCGTCAACAGTGGGCCGTTTTGCTTAGCCTCTATTGAAAGGCTGAGGACGCGAAAGTCGTTGTCGCTAATACGGAGGGACGTGTTGTTTAGAAAGGCGATTTGACCGACCCATGGATCGTGGTCGCCGACCGGATTCATTTGTGGCGGCAAGTCTGCTGACGAAATGTCAACCACGCGGTTCGCCACCCGGTCCCATATCCGAACGCCGATTTTGCCTGCAGCTGAAGCAACTCGTCGTCCGTCCGGGCTGACCGCTAAGGCTGTTATATATCCGAAGAACTCTTTGCCGTTGAACCCACTAGCAGGCAGGGTTGACTTCTCGCTCTGACTCGCCACGTCCCACACGCGGAGCGTGCCGTCGTGGCCACCGCTGACGATGCCGGTCCCGTCGGGCAGCCACTCGACAGCCCTCACATCGCCAGCATGTCCAACGACGGGAAATCGCTCCCGACCAGTCGCGACGTCCCACATGCGAACGGTGCGGTCGCGGTTAGCTGTCACCATGGCCGTACCGTCGGGGGTGAACGACACAAGGCCGAGTGGTTCGGCGGTCTCGGCGAATTCCCGGACTGATCGGCCAGTCTTGACATCAAGGAGGTGATACCGGCTTCCGTTCTTTCCTTTCCGATCGACCAACACACGGGCGCCGTCGGGCGTGTTGAATAACCGGCCACCGGCCCGGGGATCCTTCCATGTTTGAACAAGCTTTCCAGTTAACGTATCCCAGACGCTCGAATCGCCCCAGGACCCGTGCGTGAGAAGCTTTTCGCCGTCCGCAGTGAAACCGTCGAGGGCCAGTGAATCCTCGCTATGGGCGAACGAGCGAACTGTTTTTCCTGTCCGGGCGTCGAGCAGTTGGACCTCCCATGCTGTCCACTTGTCCGGGGTTGTCGTGCTCTGGGCAGCGGCAACGTACCCGATCCATTCACCGTCGGGCGATAAGGCGATTTCCTGGCCGAACGCTAGCTCGATCGAGTAACGCTCTTTCAACTCGCCGTCCTTGCAGTCCCATGCGGTCAGCTGATAGTCAATGACGTTATCAGACCAGTCCCGCTCGTGTTTCACAAACAGTGTCCGGCCATCGGCCGATATAGCGAGATGGGCCTGCGATTGGGTCACGACGACGGTTTGACCGTTAATGATGGGAATCGTAGGACCTTTCATGAAGGTCTTGACGGCCTTTGTTCGGATGTCGTACCGCACGAGACCATGGTAGTTGAGCCAAGCAAAAATGTGGCGGCCGTCCGTGCAAATCGATTCGGGATAGATGCCAGTGTGCTTCGGGAGGGCCATCGCCTCTTCAGAGACCCGCTGTCCAGTCTGCAAGTTCCACGTCGAGAGTTGATCTCGCCGGGTCACGATTGAGGCAAACCGGCCGTCGGGGTGGACCCAGATCAGCACAGGGTCAGCCACAAGCTTTCGCTCCAGCGTTCCGAGCACTGCTTCCACTGGGGCGACGGGCGGATCGACGGCGAAAGCGTGCGCAGTGAACAGGATCAAGGAGACGAGGATTCGCACGGTTGTTGGTTCCAGACTGGAGAGTGTCATTGTCGCAAAAAGCTTGGCGAAGCGATAGCCAGTTTAGAGGTACGATCGAGTTCCACGAGAAGAGGCATAAGCGGGATGGGTGTGCGATCGGACATGATGAACCACCGCGACTACGAGGCGCGCATCCGACGCAACTTCTTGAATCGGAGTTGCTGCTTGGGATTGGCCAGTTGCCAGTCGGCGGGAAGTGGCGGAAGCGCCTCGATTCGTCTTTGAACTTCCTGGGAATCTTCGGCCGTCAACCCACGTGACCGCCGTGTCGGCGAATCACTTCACTTCTACTTCGATGTGAAATTCAAACTCGTTCTGTTTCCCCGAGATGACTTCGCGTTCCAGGCCCGAGCGATCGGGGCGCCGCAGCGCCTCCGGGAATCCCGACACGGCCGACAATCGCGGCGCGTCGCCCGGAGCCACCGTCGTCCAGTACGGCGGGTCCGCCAGCGCTACGCGGTACCATCCCGGCGCAATCGTCTTCCCACCGTCGAACGTCAGTTCGTACTCGCCGTTCGCATCGATCTCCGCCGTCGCCGCCCGGCCCTTTCCCCCGTACTCCGGATGCGGGGCGAACACGATCATCCCGCCCGCCATCGGCCGGCCCTGCACCGTGACACGCCCGCGGACCGTCGTCGGAACGTCCTCACGCGACGCACTGCCGCATCCGGCCAACACCAGGCAAATCAGAAGAAGTTTCGCACGGACGATCGAGCGCATGCGGCCTCCGTTCGGTTCCAACAAGTTCTATCGACTGTCTTGAGCATCAATCTTCACGAATTCCGGCTACCGGGCTTGCACTGATACGTTTGTTCAGATAAAGATTCAGCACATCATCATTTGTTCATCACCCGGGACTACCATGCCGCTCCGACGCGTCTTCATCGACATGAACGCCTACTTCGCCTCCGTCGAACAGCAGGAAGACCCGAATCTCCGCGGCCGACCCGTCGGCGTCGTGCCCGTCATGGCACGCACCTCCTGCTGCATCGCCGCCAGCTACGAAGCCAAAAAATTCGGCATCAAGACCGGCACGCCCGTCTGGGAGGCGATCCGCCTCTGCCCCCGCATCAAACTCGTGCTCGCCCGCCACGAAAAATACGTCGAGTACCACGACAAGATCGTCCGCGCCGTCGGCCGCTGCCTCCCCGTCGATCGCATCCTCTCCATCGACGAAATGGTCTGCAGCCCCATCGGCGACGAACAGAAACCGGAGAACGCCGAACGCATCGCCCGCGAAATCAAAGCGGAGATCCGCCGCTCCGTCGGCGAGTACGTGAAGTGCTCCATCGGCATCGCACCCAACACCATGCTCGCCAAAGTCGGCACCGATCTGCAAAAGCCCGACGGCCTCATCATCATTCGCAGCGAGGAACTTCCCCACCGCCTCTTTTCCCTCAAGATCACCGACTTCTCCGGCATCGGGCCGCGCATGGAAAAGCGATTCCACCGCTACGGCATCTTCAGCGTCGAGCAACTCTGTGGCCTGTCCGTCAAAACCATGTCCATGATCTGGGGCAGCAAAATCCACGGCGAACGCTGGTTTCATCTGCTCCGCGGAGACGAAGTCCACGAGAAACCCACCACGCGACAGACCGTCGGCCATTCGCATGTGCTGCCGCCGGAACTGCGCACGCACCCCGGTGTCTACGGCGTGATGGTCAAGTTGATCCACAAGGCCGCCGCCCGCCTCCGCGCCCTCAACCACTGGTGCGGGCAGATGGCCGTCACCATCCGCTACGAGCACGGCGAACGCTGGGACGCCTCCTGCAAAGTGATCCGCACGCAGGATACGCTCTCGTTCCTTCAGGCGTTCGATCGCATGTGGTCTTCGCGGTTGCCGGGCAAACCCACGCAGGCGGGCATGGTCCTCTTCGATCTCACGCCAACGCCCATGACCACGCCGTCGCTCTTCGAAAGCGATCGCGATCTCGTCAACGTCTCGCACACGATGGACAAAATCAACCGGCAGTTCGGCAAGAATACGATCCGCTTCGGCACGCTCTGCGGCAGCGAAGACACCGCCCCGACGCGCATCGCCTTCACGCAAATCCCGGAGTTCGACCCGGCGAGCGTGTGATAGTCCATGGACCGCGGATGAAGAAGGTTTCTGGACCAATCGAAATCCGGAGATCAGCGTGCGCACTCAACACTCACAACTCATCGCTCGTCACTCCCAGTTCAAAAAATGAGTCCTGAGATGCGAGTGATGAGTTGTGAGAGAAAGAGCGATCATTTGCCCGGTCGCTTCCCCTTTTAGCGATTCGTCAAAAGCTCACGGACGGTGAAGGCGAATGATGATGACAGCGGTGCGTCAGAAGCTCACGGACGGTGGAGGTGAATGATGGTGACAGCGGTCCGTCATGAGGTGAGGATTTTTACCTCCCCCTTGAGGCCCTTGAGGGGGAGGTCGATGCGAGCCGAAGGCAGGCAGCGGGTGGGGAGGGTCTTGTACTAAAAAATGCCCCCTCACCCGGATTTGTTCACTACGTTCACAATCCGACCTCTCCCACGTAAACGGGGGAGAGGTGAGAAGACGCTCGCCTCCCTCTTGCTTCTCCGTTTGCTACAGCTTTTGGAAGCACCATGCTTTTCACCTCTCGCCCCGCGTGCGGGGGAGAGGTCGACGAGCGGCGAAGCCGTCGTCGGGTGAGGGGGAATTGTGTTCATCAAATCAAAACACCCCCTCACCCGAATCTTCGCTACGCTCCGATTCGACCTCTCCCCGTAAACGGGGGCGAGGTGAGAAGACGCACCTTCGTGCTTGCCATACCGAGCGTTCCAACTTAAGGGTAGCACCATGCTTTTCACCTCTCGCCCCGCGTGCGGGGCGTGCGGGGGGGAGGTCGATGCGAGCCGAAGGCGAGCAGCGGGTGGGGGGTCTTGTACTAAAAATGCCCCCTCACCCGGATTTGTTCACTTCGTTCACAATCCGACCTCTCCCCCGTAAACATAGGTATTGTCACAACTCACCGAGTTGGGTATTTGGGGGAGCATGGTTATTTCTTTGGGAATCTGGATAAGCGTCATCAGAAGAGGTTCGATCAGCTCGTGAAGGAACACACGCACGCGGTGAATGGGGCGGTCTCC
>JBGSJI010000031.1:0-67097 GCA_041742055.1 Limnoglobus sp.
GAACATCGGAATTCGGGTGTGTGCGACTTGCCAGTTGGTGGTATCCGAGGTCCAAATCGGAACATTCAAGGCTCGGGGATCCCAGTTCGTGGTGATCTGCCGATAAATGTTTTCCTGTTCCATCTGGGGCAACAGATACGGAAGCGTGCACAGCCACGACGCAGACGTCGCGGGGGCAGGACTCGTCGCCGTGATCGAAGCTCCGGCAAGCGGTGCGACGCCGGGAGGGTTGTTGCCCACATAGCCCGGCGGAAGCTTGCCGTTCGCACTTTCATAATTGTGCAACGCGAGTGCGATCTGTTTGAGATTGTTCTGGCACTTGGCTCGTGCTGCGGCATCGCGCACTTTTTGCACAGCGGGAAGCAGGAGCCCGATGAGGATCGCGATGATCGCGATCACAACCAGTAACTCGATCAGAGTAAATGCCTTGCGGCCACTCCGGGCAGATAAGATGAAGTGACTCAAATGAACCTCGAAAGATAGAAAAAAAGAATCCATCTCGTTCTGAGAGGGATCGGATCTTGATTCGAGTCCCATGGGATCGGATCAAATGAGGTCGATATGAAGAGCAGATGAAATGCCGAAGAAAATGAAATATCTCACATAAACAGACGGTTACTCACCGTTTGCTCATGTTGTTTCGTCTCAGAGGAATCAACTTCTTTGTTATCAAGTTGATTTCATCAGCAATTTTCCTCAGGTATGAAAATGAGAGGGTGGTTTCCCATTTGATCAGATATGCACTCTCATAATTGAACAGTTCAAAATCAATTTAAGCGAACTCCGATTTATTGTTCGTTTTCGACACATCCTTGATGATCGATTTCGAGACAGTGTTCAAAAACGCAGGCGCCGTTTTCGAGCGCCTGCGATCGTGAGTCCTCGATAATCGATCAACCATCATTCACATCGATCCATGCCGGCTTGGCGAGATGATTAGAAACTCACATAAGTGCTTCGCTGTTTCAACTTTCGTATCCTGACTCAGAACTTCGACCTCGGGATTCCGTCATGAGTCACGATTACACCAGTGCCGTTCGACCGGAAGCCGACGAACTGCTCCAAACAATTGCAGATTACGTTCTCGCGACAGAACGGATCACCAGTCCGGTTGCGTTCGACACCGCCCGCTTGTGTCTCGCCGACTCACTCGGCTGCGCATTGCTCGCTCTCAACTACCCCGCTTGCACCAAGCTGCTCGGCCCGGTTGTTCCGGGCGCTTCGATGCCGGGACGCGGAGCTCGTGTGCCGGGTACGAGCTACGAACTCGATCCGATCCAGGCGGCGTTTAATATTGGTGCTTTGGTCCGCTGGTTGGATTTCAACGACACGTGGCTGGCGGCGGAGTGGGGGCATCCGTCGGATAATCTCGGCGGACTGCTGGCGGTGGCGGACTGGCAGTCCCGCGGCGGGAAACCGCTGCTTGTGCGCGATCTGCTGCTTGCGATGATTCAAGCCCACGAAATTCAGGGCGTGCTCGCACTGGAGAACGGCTTCAATCGTGTCGGTCTGGATCACGTGCTACTCGTGCGCATCGCCTCCACCGCCGTCTGCACGCGCATGCTCGGCGGCACGCGCGAGGACATCATCAACGCCCTTTCGAATGCGTTCCTCGACGGCGGGGCGCTGCGGACCTATCGCCACGCCCCCAATACCGGCTCGCGCAAAAGCTGGGCGGCTGGCGACGCCACCAGCCGGGCGGTGCGGCACGCGCTCATGGCCCTCACGGGCGAGATGGGCTACCCGAGTGCGCTCACGGCTCCGCGCTGGGGCTTCCAGGACGTGCTCTTCAAGGGGAACGCGGTCACGCTCGCGCAACCGCTCGGAACCTACGTCATGGAGCAGATCCTCTTCAAAATCTCCTTCCCCGCCGAGTTCCACGCCCAGACCGCCGTCGAAGCCGCCATCCAACTGCATCCTCTCGTTGCCCATCGTCTCGATGAAATCAAGCGCATCGTCATCGAGACTCAGGAAAGCGGTAAGCGGATCATCGACAAAACCGGTCCGCTGGCGAACCCCGCCGATCGCGATCACTGCCTGCAGTACATGGCCGCTGTCGGCCTCATCAAAGGTTCGCTGACCGCCGAAGATTACGAAGACGCCGCCGCTGCCGATCCGCGCATCGATGCCTGCCGTGCGAAGATGGAAGTCGTCGAGAATGCCCAATTCACAACGGATTACCTCGATCCTGCCAAACGCTCGATCGGCAACGCCATCACCATTCATTTCGCGGATGGCACAACGACCGAGCGCGTGGCGGTGGAATATCCGATCGGCCACGCCCGGCGGCGGGACGAAGGAATCCCGATCCTGCTCAGAAAGTTTGAAGCGAATCTCCGCGGCCGGATCTCCGAGCGCAATGCCGGCGTGATTCTGGACTGGTTCCACGATCTAAAACGTCTCGAATCGGTGCCGATCTCAGAATTTATGGAGCGGTTGATCGTCTAATTAAATCCATTTTTGTTCAATATGAACATTTATACCGTAATCGAGGACTCCGCCACCTGCTGCTCATGCACTTGGCGGAGTCCTCGTGCGATCAGCGGATCGCCCAGTCGATCGGCGGATGTCCCAGGCGCTCGAGTTCCGCGTTGACCTTCGAAAACGGCCTGCTGCCGAAAAAGCCTTTGCTCGCCGAGAGCGGAGACGGGTGCGCCGACTCAATGACGGCATGACGTGACGAGTCGATGAGCGGCTTTTTCTTTCCGGCGTAAGCGCCCCACAGCACGAACACCACCGATTGTGAACGCGCGTTCACTGCCCGCAGTACCGCATCGGTGAACGTCTCCCACCCCTTCTTCGCATGCGAATTCGGCGTGCCGCTGCGCACCGTCAGCACCGCATTGAGCATCAGAATCCCCTGATTGGCCCACGCCTCCAGGTTCCCGTGCGGCGCGGGCGCGATGCCAAGATCGCTCTCTAACTCCTTGTCCATATTGCGCAGCGACGCCGGTATCGCGACACCGGGCCGTACCGAGAAGCACAGGCCGTGGGCGTGGCCGGGTGTCGGATATGGGTCCTGACCCAGCAACACGACTTTCACCTGATCGAACGGCGTGAATGCAAAGGCGTTGAAAACGTCGGCTTCAGGCGGAAAGATCTCGTGCGTTTGGCGTTCGCTCGCAACAAAGTCCTGCAGCTTCGTGAAGTATGCCTGACCGAATTCCGAGGCGAGGACCGTGGCCCATTCGGCGGGGAAGCCGGGCGGAGGTGTTCCCGGTTCATCGAAGAGAGACTGTTGCTGAATGTTTGACATCAAGCTATTGAATAAAAACACCCCGCGATTGGAGTCGCAGGGCGTTCGAATTCGCGAAACACATTACAGCAGTTCATTGATCGGTTCGCCGCCGGGCAGCATCGGCATCGGGCGACCGGTGCCGTCCAGAAAGCTCGTATTCGCATAGTCGATGCGCAGGTGTTGGAAAACCGTCGCCCACAAATGTTCCGGCACCATCGGGCGGTCCTTCGGCACTTCCGCTTTGCTGGTCGTGCTGCCGATGGTCTGGCCCATCCGCATGCCGCCTCCGCTCACGATCATCGACATCGCCTGCGGCCAGTGGTCGCGGCCCGGCTGCTTCACCTTGGTCTGCGTGCCAACGGAGTATTCTACTCGCGGAGTGCGGCCGAATTCACCCGTGACCACCAGCAGAACTCGCTTGTCGAGGCCGCGCAGGTAGAGATCTTCGATCAACGCCGAGATCGCCTGATCGAAGAAGCCGAGCTTGAACTTCGTGTCGTTGAAGATGTGGCAATTGACCGCATGCGAATCCCAGTTGTAGCAATGATCTTTTTCCATCTTTTCGCCGGGCGGGGTGGCATTCTCCATCACCATCGTCACCCAGCTGGCGCCATGCTCAACCAAGCGCCGCGCCAGCAAAGCCCGCTGGCCGTAGCGGTGGTGGCCGTAGCGCTCGCGGATCTTCGGCGATTCCTTCGAGAGATCGAACGCCGTCTTGGCGGTGTCTTGCGTCACCAGATCCAGCGCCTTCTGGCGGAAGGTATCCTGTGCCGCCGCATTGCCCGTGCGCTCGCCGACGAGCGGTCGGTTGAACTGTTCGAGCAGCTCCAGTCGGTCCGTCAGTTTGCCTTCGGTGCCGGGGAGCGGAGAGAGATTCTTGATTTCGAATTTCTTGTCCGAAGGATCACCGACCACCATGAATGGGTAAGTGCTCGCACCCAGATACGAGGCGCCGAAGCTGAAGACGTCGATCCCCTGCCGGCCGTTGTCCACACCGCAGACATAGTTCGGCACACCGGCGGATCGGTGTTCGAGCATTTTGGCCGCCATCGAGCCGACCATCGGGTAATCGTTGACAAAGCCGGTGGGCTGAAGCGGGTCGCGGCCGGTGAGGAATTTTTTGTGTCCGCCACCGTGATCGGCGAACTTGTGGGCGATGCTGCGGATGATCGCATACCGATCCGCCATGGTGGCGAGTTTCGGCATGTACTCGCAGATGTCGATGCCGGGCACGTTCGTGTGAATCGGATTGTACGCGCCGCGGAATTCCTCCGGCGCGTCCGGCTTCATGTCGAAGGTGTCCTGGTGCGGAGGGCCACCGGGCAGCCAGACGAAAATGACGGCAGGGTCATTCGACGATGTGCTGGTCTGAGCCGCATACGACGATACGCCGGAAAGGCCCGCACCCGCGAGCGCAACGGAACCGAAACGCATGAAGTCGCGGCGATTCGGACCGGGGCAATTCTTTTTGGATTTCGAAGGCATTCAAGACGCTCCGTGGACCGGGAGCCAAAGGCAGGCTGTCATCAGGATAATCGGTCACGGAGCGTGTGTCAAATGAAGTCAAAGCTTACTTCCGCGTCAGCAGCCAGCCCAGCAGACAGATGACGCCCACAACCAGCGCGAGCACGCCGATCAGGATGGGAAACGCGTAACCCTCGGCGGCCAATCGACTTGGCTCGGGTTCATCGGTGTATTCATACTGATAATTGACCCGCACGATCGGTGGACGTTCCAGCATCGACTGATCGGCCGATTTCTTGAAATAGATTTCATCCGTACCGGGTCGCGGGAACGATTTGTCCTCGAATTCGGTGAGGTGCCATTTCTTTTTGAGTTCTTCGCTCTGCTTCGCGTCGTCGAGTCCGATGTGGGAAAAGACGGCCTTCGCGACATGCTCGGGTGTGGTGTTCGCCCACACGGGTTGTCCGGGCCAGGTGCCGGATTCACCCAGCGTTCCTTCGTAGCGGCTCTCGGAGAGGAAGAACACTTTGAGCAGGCGGTTGCCGAAGCCGGGATTCTCAGGCCGCATGTCGGCCGGTTCGCGGTAGGGATAGAACGGCTTGTCGGCTTTGAAGGTCATGCGGACCGTTCGACCCATGAGTTGCTGGCCGCGGCTGCCATCTTTCGTGAGCTTGAAGGCGGTGATGATCCAGTTGTGATCGGTGTACCAGCGGAACCATTCGACGAGTTCTTTGCGGGCATCGTAGCCGTTCGTTTCGAGCCAATCGCGTAATGCTTTCGGATCGTTCGCCTTCAGAACGACGGCATCGAAGCCCGCCACCTGTTTGGCTTGCAGGACTTCTACCGAGTTTCTCATGGCGGATCCTGGTTCCATTCGAGCAGACGCGGCTTTCGTATCCCGGCGCATCTTGACGATTTGCGTGCGGTACTCGATCCGTGGTTTGGTGAGATCGACGAGTGTGGAGAAGATCGAATCGTCTGCCTCGGCCAGTTCGGGTTCCGTCGGCGTGGGGACCATGAAGCCGAAGTCTTTGGCGTCGGTCTGGAACCGGGCCCGGCGGATGAAGTGTTCGGTCTGGGTGGCGGCATCCCAGATGATGAGTGCGTCCTCGGAATCGACTCTGACGGGTTCATTCTCGCGCCACGGGATCGCGCATCCGTCGGCGGGGGGAGACGGGATCATGGCCACGGCGGTCACGGCCATCAGCAGGAGGAATACACGCATGGGAATCGCTCCAAGAGAGAGGATATCCTCAGGATACCCCAAGCGGAGTTTTATTCCCGTTCGCTTTGTAACAAGGGCGCAACAGATGGCTCGGTGTCGACGTCGTCTCCGTGGCAGCCATGCGAGATGATCACTACGAACGTCGCGATCAGAAAGCAAAATCCGAATCGGGCGGAAAACGAAGGTCGGGCCACGCCGGGGCGCTCCGCCTCGATCCCACGGGTTGAACGGTTGGGCGAAATGCAATTCACTTGAGGTTCGCTTTCAAAAACTGGGTGACGATGGTCATGGTTTGCAATGCCACCTCGCCGGTCCAGCCGTGACCCTCTCCCGAAAGCGTTTTGAGTTCGCTCTTCGCACCGACTTCGATCAGCTTTTTATGGAATCGTTCCGAGTGAATGATCGGCACGATCACATCCGCCGTTCCGTGCAGAATCAGAAACGGAGGGGCATCCTTCGTCACATGCTCGATGGGCGATGCTTTCCGGTAGACTCCGGGATTCTCGCGATAGCGGGCACCGAGCAGCGGCTTGAACACCGCTTCCTCGATCCCCGGTGCTTCGGTGTAGAGCGTCAGATCCGTGGGGCCGAAGAAGTCCACCACGCACTTCACCCGGCTCGACTGCTCGCGGTAGAGCGTACCTTCGAAACCGTTGTCGGTCGTCGTCGTTCCCACGAGCGCCGCAATGTGCCCGCCAGCGGAATAGCCGATCATGGCGATCCGCTCCGCATCGATGTCGAATTTGGAAGACTTCGAACGCAAGTAACGGATGGCGGTCTTGGCATCTTCCACCGGTGCCGGGAACTTGTGCTTCGGCATCAGCCGGTAGCCCACCGACACCGCAACATATCCTTCGCCGGCGAGCCATTCGATCAGGCTCTTTCGTCCCGTGCCGAATTCAACATCGAGATAGCGTGATGCGCGGGACAAGTGATCTTTTTTTCCACCACGCCAACCTCCGCCGTGAAGACAAACCACACACGGATGCGGACCCGCGGATGTGGGTCGCGCGATGTCCAGCAGCATCCGCTCGCCGTCATGGACAGCGTATTCGATATCGCGAGTCACCTGCACCTTCGGCTCAGCGGCCAACGCCACGCCGGAAGTGAAAGCGAGAAAGAGGGCGAGAGCGATTCGGATCATGGAGTAACCTCATGGATAAAACCTACTCCATTCTATCATCGTCCGTTCCCGGTCGCCAAAATGAATGTGAGGTTTGCTTACCGACAATGAGAAATAAAGAGGAGACCTTCGGTCGGGAATTCGTCGGGGTCGGAGACCCACTTGAATGCGGAATGCGGAGTGCGGATTAAAGATAAGACACAGAATGGCTGATCACTGTGAGCTGAAATTGACACAAGTCGATATCGGGCCAGTATGGTTCCGGAGATTGGTCAGGGTCTGCGGGAGGGTGGTGCCAAGCGGCTCGATAAAGTGAACAAATAGACATTATATCAGCGCGTCAATGTCTCTTCGCCAAGGGGTGTGTGTTTTGAGTTGGCGAAGTTGGCGAAGTTGGCGAACTCGCCTGCCAGATTGGCAGTCAGTGTGAAAAAGCACTGGAAAATGACCATTTTCGATTAACTGAACATTTTATCACAAAAATGGAAATTCTGAGTACAGTGATTCACTCACGAGGACTCCGCGAAACTTCGCGTCGTGAACGGATGTCTCACCAACTCATGTGACGCACACCCTTTACCGACTTACCGGTACCGCTTACCGCCTCACCGCAACAGGGCCCGCTTGAGCCAGTTATCGATTTTTGAGTTGAAGGCGTCGGGCGTTTCCAGGTTGGGCAGGTGGCCGGCTTTGGGCAGCATGGCCAGCGTGGCGCCGGTGATTCCACCGGAAAGGGTCTGGGCGGTGGCCAGTGGTGTGATGGTGTCGTGCTCGCCGACGATCACGAGAGTCGGCACGTGAATCTGTCCGAGGAATGATTTGGATTCCGGTCGGTCGCGCATCAGTTTCGCGGCGGCGATGATCCCCTCGACCGATTGTCGGGCCCCGATACGCCGGACCGTTTCCACAACGTCCGGCTTGGCCTGAATCGTCGGTTCGCAGAGTGCTTTCGGGATCATTCCTTCGATGACCGCCTCGGCGGTGAGTGAATCGGCGGAGTCGATCATGGCGTTGCGTTTGGCGACGGCGGCTTCGTCATCGGCTTCGGCGCGGGTATCGATGAGGATGAGTCCGCGCAGGCGCTGCTGATGGCGGCGGGCGAACGCCAGTGCGACGTACCCGCCCATGGAGCAGCCACCGAGCACGGTGCGTTCGATGCCGAGTTCATCGAGCGTTTTCGCCACCGCATCCGCCATGGAATCGACGGTGCTGTCTTCGACCGGCGAATCACCGAATCCGGGAAGGTCCGGGCAGATCAGTCGCAGACCCGGGATCGCCTTTTGTGGTTCCCACATGGATTTATCGAAGGGAAACGCATGCAGCAGAACGAGCGGGGTGCCCGTGCCGGTATCGGAATGAGAGAGCATAGTTCGCACCTCAGTAATACTTGAAAAAATAATACGTCGCGAGTCCGAAGCCGATCGCGATCACCGCCCAGCGAACGTATTGGGCGGGCATTCGCCGCGCGACCCGCGCCCCCAGATAACCACCCAGGATCGCGGCCACAACCATCGCGGCGGCGTAGTTCCACCAGATCAGCCCCTTCGACACAAACACGAACACCGAAACCAGATTGATCGCCGACGCCAAGATCGTCTTCACCGCATTCATGTGATGAATATCACCAACATGCATGAACCCCAAGGCCGTAAGCATCAGAATACCGATCCCGGCACCGAAATATCCGCCATAAACCGCAACGGCGAATTGGAATACCATAACGCCCACCGTGACCGATGTCCCCGGTTGCGTGGTGTCATTCGCACGGGCTTGTTGTTTCAGGTAACGACTCACAACCGGTTGAATCAGGAAGAGGGCGGCGGCGGCGAGGATCAACCACGGGATCATCGTTTTGAATTCGTTGGGGAACCAGACCAGCAGGAAGGAGCCGAGCGTTCCGCCGACGAGACTGACGGGCAGGAGTTTGATGGCGAAGTGGCGGACTTTGCGGAGTTCCCTGCGGTAGCCCCAGGCGCCGGCGAGGGAACCAGGCAGGAGCGCGATTGTGCTGGTGGCGTTCGCGATGTGCGGCGGTACGCCGATGCCGATGAGGGCGGGGAAGGTCAGCAGCGTGCCTCCGCCGGCGACGGCGTTGAACACACCGGCCAGAAATGCCGCGAGCGCCAGCACAAGATACGATCCGACATCACTCATGAGAGTTCCACGCAAGAGTACGACTCGCTCTGTTCTACGGAACCGGAACCGGGTACGCTGAAACCATGACACCCATTGCCGCTCTTCTGGTCTGTGCGGTGACTGTCGCCGACTGGGGCACGATTCGCGTCGATGCCGAGGGCGTACCGTTACCGCCTGGTGTCGTGAGTCGGATCGGCAGCACGCGATTCCGCTTCGCCGGCGATCTCATCGAACTCCGCTACACCCCCGATGAACGCTGGCTCATCGGACTGACATCTCGCAGTCTGTACGTGTGGAATGCACAGACCGGTCTTCGCCACGCCATGCACACCGGCCTGCGCCCCATCGCACGAATGGCGATGGAAGCAAACGGCAGCGTGGCGTTGATTGTCCGTCAGGGGAACGGTTTGCAGCATGTGCGAATGGACTCGCTGACGGGCGAAATCCTCGCGAGGCATGCGCTTCCCGAGGATTACGACGATATCATCATTTCCCATGACGGCACCCGCATCGCCATGCGTTCGGCGGGGCTGGTGAAGGTATTCGACACGAAGACCTGGGAGATGGTTGGCGAATTCCGCTTCTCGATCTCCGATATCTCGCCCGATCAGTTTTTCTTTTCATCTGATGCGAGACTCATCGGCGGCGTCTTCGGCCAGAACTGGACCGAAGTCCGGGAAGTCGCGACGGGAAACGAACCGTACTCCGCGACCACCGGCGATGCGGATTCCCAAGTCCAGGAAGCGATCTTCACACTCGACAGCCGCTCGATCCAGCGACTGATTTACTCCGATGTTTCAGGATATCGCATCGAACAGGTCGAGTTGGCAACCGAGAAGAGCCAGATCATCTGGAGGTCCCGCGATCCGAAGATCCGTTGGGGTGGCTTGATCTCCAGTGCAAACGATCGCACGTTGGACTTCGCTGAAGGAACGTGCTTCAAGTCCGTCGAGCGAACCACCAACCGCGTCCGCGAGCACAAGCTCGGCTTTCCCACGATTATCGGTCGCACGGCACTCTCGCCGGACGGGAAGCGCATTGCGCTGGCGCTCTCGAACGGCAGCATCCGCATTCTGGATTCCGAGACCTTGGCGGTGTTGCCACAATCGTCGGACGATCTCGATTCTCAGTCATTGAGCGGTCGGTTCATCGGGCGTAGCTCCCAACTGCTTCTGGAAGGCAAAGGCTTTTTCCAGATCGCGGATCGGAACACGGGTCGGATACTTAAGGACTATCACGGTGCGCTCTCGAAAGCACAATGCGAGCCTCAGATTGCCGTCTCGCCGGACGGCGAGCGATATGTTGTGGCGACTGAGGACGCGGTGACGATTCGCGATCGGGACTCTGACAAAGTGCTTCACGAGTTTCCGTGGATAAATTACGATACGCCGGGATTGTTCATCACACTGAATGGCCGACTGCTGGTGAACGGAACCTCAAGGATCCGCACCTGGGATCTGCGTACGGGCCGCGAGGGAAGTGCGTTCGATGAGCTCCGCGGGAGCTTGCAACCCGCTCCCAACGGAGACTGGGGCATCTCGGCGTTTTACAATTCGGATGATGAACAGTACGAACTGGAAGCGATCGATCTGCGGACCGGGCAAATCCGATCCACCTTGCCGGTGATCCGCACGCGCCAGAGTCGTGTTCTCTTTCACCCCGACAATCGCCGCGTCCTGCTCGCCTCGGTCGGCCGCGACAGCATGCTCATCGACGCCCGCGACTTCCGCGTCTGCTGGCGCAGGCCACTCTCGCGCCTCTCCATCACGCGCAGCGCCTTCTCGCCCGACGGCCGGAACCTCGCGATCTCGCAGCGCCGCTCCATCCAGATCCTCGAAGCCTCTACCGGCCAGCTCCGCATGAGCCTGCCGCTGGCAGAATCCCAGCGGCCGCTCGCGTTCACGCCCGATGGCCGACAACTCGCCACGATCGGCTCCACCGCACCCATCTACTTCTGGGACCTCCGCGGTCAACTGCGCAATCTCCCCCGCGCTCTCGACCGCGCCACCACCGAACATCTTTGGCAAGACCTGCTCGGCGACAAAGCGGAGCTCGCCTACTCGGCGCTACAACAGCTCGCTGCCGCACCCGGCACTACAGTGTCCTTCGTTCGCTCGCGCGTCACGCCCGTCGCCACCCCCGATGCGCAAGCCGTCGAACGCTGGATCACCGCCCTCGAAGCCCCCGCCTTCCGCGACCGTCAGAACGCCATGAAAGAACTCAAAGCGCTCGCCGATACCGTCGACGGTGAGCTCCGCTCCGCCCGCCAATCCACCTCCTCACCCGAGGTTCACGAGCGACTCAGCAAAATCCTCGCCGCCACGCATCCCGAAACCCCCAACGCCGTCCGCCGCACACGCATCGTCGAACTCGTCGAATGGTGCGCCACGCCCGACGCCGAGCAACTCCTCAGCGAATGGGCCGCCGGCGCACGCGGCGCACTCCTCACCACCGAAGCCGCCGAAGCCCTCACGCGAATTCGCGCCCTACGATAAACGTTTCCACCGACACTGCCACACCCTACCGTGGAAAGACGCCAAAATTACTGCCACACCCTACCGTGGAAAGACGCCAAAATTTCGGAAGCGCCATAGCCCCATAAGCACTTACGTCGATTTTTCACCATGGTTGAATCGAGATTCCGGTCCGGAATCATCAGTGAACCGCTCACCTTTCATCCGACTCTGCCGACTTTGGGCCGTTCTCTGCCTATAACTGTTTCTGTCGCGAGAAATTCGCGCAATTCCCGGAGAAACATTCATGCGTTTTCGAACTCGAATCCTGATGGCGGCAGCACTCGCCGTCGCAGGGCTGACCATGACGGAATCCCCAACGTATGCCGACGAGGGCATGTGGCTCTTCAACAACGTGCCCAAGAAGCTCCTCAAGGAGAAATACGGCTTCGAACCCACCGATGCGTGGCTCGAGCATCTCCAGAAATCCAGCGTCCGCTTCAACAGCGGCGGATCGGGAAGTTTCGTCTCCGCCAACGGCCTGGTGATGACCAACCACCACGTCGGCGCCGACGACCTGCAGAAGCTCTCCACCAAGGAAAAGGATTACCTCAAGGACGGCTTCCACGCCCGTACGCTCGCCGACGAAATCAAGTGCAAGGCTCTGGAACTCAACTGCCTGCAGACCATCAAAGACGTCACCGCTGAAGTCAACGCCGCCGTGAAGGACGGCCTTTCCGCTGGCGAAGCGTTCCGGGCACGCCAGGCGAAGATCGCCGAAATCGAGAAGGCCAACTCGGACGATGAGAAAGGTGTCCGCGCGGACGTCGTCACGCTCTACGCCGGCGGTGCTTATCATCTGTACACCTACAAGAAGTACACCGATATCCGCCTCGTGTTCGCGCCGGAAAAGGGCGTCGCGTTCTTCGGCGGCGATCCGGATAATTTCGAATATCCGCGGTTCTGCCTCGATATGTGCTTCTTCCGCGTTTACGAGAACGACAAACCGCTCCAGTGCGAACACTACCTCAAGTGGAGCCCCGCCGGTTCGAAGGCGGGCGAACTGACCTTCGTCTCCGGCCACCCCGGCCGCACCAGCCGTCAGAACTCGATGGCGGAACTCGAATACCTGCGCGATATCGGCTTCCCGTTCCTCATGCAGCGTCTTTATCGCATGGAAGTCCTTCTGGATGCGTGGGTCGGTCGCAGCGAGGAGAATCGTCAGAAGGGTGAAGATCTCCTGTTCGGCATTCAGAACAGCCGCAAGGCCCGCATCGGCGGACTCGGCGGGCTGCTCGATCCGACCATCATGGGCCGCAAGGCCGCCGAAGAAAAGCGCCTGAAGGACTTCATCGCCGCGAACCCGGACAAGGTCCCCGCCGAAGCCGTCAAGGCGTTCGATATCATCGCGGCCGCTCAGAAGAAGCGGGCCGAGTATCTGCAGGAATACACCATGCTCGAAGGTGGAGCCGCCTTCAACTGCGAGCACTTCGGTATCGCCCGCACCTTGCTCCGCTACTCCGCCGAGAAAGACAAATCCCCCGCCGAACGCCTGCCCGAATTCGGCGAAGCACGGCTCGGCTCACTGAAGGATCAACTCTTCTCGGATCAGCCGATTCACGACGACCTGGAAACTCTCAAGTTGGCCGACGCCCTGACGTTCTTCTGCGGCACGATGGGCTACGAACATCCGCTGGTGCAGAAAGTCCTCGCGGGCAAATCGCCGCGCGACCGGGCGTATGATCTCGTCAGCGGAACCAAGGTGAAGGATGTCGCGGTCCGCAAGGCGATGTTCGAGAAGGGCGTGGACGAAAGCGATCCGATGATCGCCGTCGCCAAGCTGGTGGACGGTGCGGCGCGTGCGGTTCGCCTCAAGTACGAGACCGAAGTGGACGAACCGCGTCGCCAGGCCTATTCCGCACTCGCCAAAGCCCGCTTCGCGCTCGACGGCACCAACACCTACCCGGATGCCACCTTCACCCTTCGCCTCGCCTTCGGGCCGGTCAAGGGATTCGTCGAAGACGGCAAGACGATTCCGCCGTTCACCCAGATGGGCGGACTGTATGACCGCAGCAAGGATCAGGGGAACAAGTATCCCTTCGAACTCCCGAAGCGCTGGGAAGAGAAGAAGCAGAGCATCGACCTGAAAACGCCGTTCAACTTTGTGAGCACCGCCGACATCATCGGCGGCAACAGCGGCAGCCCGGTGGTGAACACCAAGGGCGAAGTGGTCGGCCTGATCTTCGACGGCAATATCCAGTCGCTGTTGCTGGACTTCATTTATGACGACACGATCGCCCGTGCGGTGAGCGTGGACAGCCGCGCGATGATCGAATCGCTGCGCAAGGTCTACGACGCCAGCGGTTTGGCGGACGAACTGGAAGGGAAGAAGTAAAGAAGTAACAGTAGTGAAATCGCTCACGGCCCACGCATGAAGTGGGTGGGCCGTTTTTGTTTGTGTTGAGGGATTTCGAATTCTGAGCGGCGGGTGTGTCTTCCTCAGCGGCGGGTGTGAACCCTCCGAGTGCTCTTGTGATATCTGAGCGGAGGGTGTCAACCCTCTGAGTCATTTCTGCGAAGACTCGGGGGACTCACGTCCCCCGCTCAGTGTGTTCGTGTCTTTCTGAGCGGAGGGTGTCAACCCTCCGAGTCATTTCTGTGAAGACTCGGGGGACTCACGTCCCCCGCTCAGTGTGTTCGTGTCTTTCTGAGCGGAGGGTCAACCCTCCGAGTCATTTCTGTGAAGACTCGGGGGACTCACGTCCCCCGCTCAGAAAGTACATGAGGGGATTTCGCCGTTTCCGCACAGCGGACCGGCGGGTGGGGGTAGTTAAATCCGCTCCGATACCGTCGCTGGAATATCCTCACTTCGCATCGCGTTATGGCGACTTGCGCACCGGAATCTCGACCCAATCGGACAAGAGTTCGCAGCGTGTGCCATTGAAGTCCGTCACACATAAGGCACACATCCGAATCGTTTCCTCCGTGTCCACGCGCCACGTGCCATCGAACCCGCCTGCGTACAGATTCGGACTCATCAGGGACACCGTCGCGCCGGCGGGGATGCTGCGGGGATAATCGGGATCTATTGAGTCGGTCTTGCAATCGGGACGCGAATCACACCTTCGATCAACGAGAAGATGCAAGTTGGCACTGGAGTACGAAGCATCGTACGCGATCGCCTTGTTCGTGCGGTTCACGAGTCGGACGTCGAGGATGTCCGAAACCTGATGGATCCTTCCGATCGTCATCGGCTTCTTCACATGCACCTGGAGGTCGACGGGGCGAGTAATTTCGAATTCCACGGGTTCGGACGCGATGCTGAACGGTTCAATATCCCTCATGTTCACGAGTTGATGCGGCTCCAATCGTGATTTCGACAACGATCCCCTGCCGGCGGAGTATTCGTAGTGGGCTTGCAGGCGAACTTTTCCCGCCCATTGGAAATCCATCTCGGGCTCGAACTCCACCGGGAGCTCATCGCCCGGACCGAGGTCGACAAAATCCTTGTCCCACTCGTTGGCGAAGAGTTTGCAACGGATGCCGTCCCATCCTGGGACGGGCACCGGGCGGCCGTCGCCGCGGTCGATCGTTCCGGTCCAATGGACGTAGGGTTCGCGCCAGCCGCTTTCCGATCCGTCGCCGGGTTGAACGACACGGAACGTCCGCTCGCGGGATTCATTCACGAGTTTGATCGCGAATTCCGGCCTCTGTCCCGCAAGCAGGATTTTCGGACTCTTCATTTCGACACGAAGGACCAACCCTTTGTCGGCAGGTTCTGGAGCAGGGGACTCGTCAACGGCGGATGCACATCCAGCGGTCACGAGACTCAGTAAAACGAAGCAACGGATCATAATGAACGCCATTCGAGACTTGTTACGTTGATGGGAAAACGAATGGCAAGACGATTCGTTGGCGACCGATAACCGTGATTGAACATTTAACTGTGGGCCATCAAACGTAATCACGGACGGCGGACCTTCCGCCAACGCCGTGAAGGATTTCATGCGGCGGTCGCCAAGTACTTTCGCAACCACGCTTTCTGTTGCCTCGATGCTTTCGTACGGAGACCGCCTCGTGTATCGGCGGCTCGAGAGATGGTGGTCTTGCTGAAATCGTTCGAATCGAATCCGTTCAAACGATACGCTCACATGCCTTTGGCGGCGTCGCGGACTTCACCCTTCGGCAGATTCGGCGAGGCCCGCAGGATCTTCATCATGATTGACTTGTACTGATCGACGCCGGGCTGGCCATATGGGTTGGTACCCGTCAATCGACCTTCGACCGCCGTGGCCAGCATGAGCATCTGGAGCAGTTGCCCCATGGTGTGTTCGCTGATGTTGGGCAGGATGATGTCGGCGGCGGGACGTGCGGAGTCGTAATACGCCTCGTTGGTTCCGCGGAAGGCGGCTTCCAGCAGGTCCGGGTAACCCTTGCGGCTGATGCAGTTGAGGTCGTCCTCGTTGTGATCGGCCATGCCGACCATGACGGGTGGCTGCTTGCACTGGCGAACGATGAGATTGTTGACGATCTTGTCGCGCGGTCCGTCCTGCAGGAGCTGCCCGCGGCAGTGGAGGTCGCGGCTGCAGAGGTTGGTCATGGGGGTCGGTCCGCGGCCGAACTTTCCAAGCGATTCGGAAAGCAACTGATCGTACCAGGCGCCGACGGCTTCGATCTTGCGGTTCCAGATGTTCATGACGCGAGTCGTCTTCTTGTGCTCTTCGAGCATGAGATGATTGACGGCGGCGAACTGAAGAACGGGATTGCGCTCGAAGGGTTCTTCGAGGAAGCGTTTGGTCATGGCGGACGCGCCGAGCAGGAGGGCGCGGATGTCGAGTCCGACGATGGCGGCGGGGAGCAGGCCCGCGGCGGTGAACACGCTGTAGCGTCCGCCGATGTCGTCCGGGATGGTGAGCATGTCCTCGTCGGCGATTCCTTCGGCCTTGGCGAGTTCGCGAAGCTTCCCTTTGTTCCCGGTGATGGGAACGATCATCTTCTGGAGCCATTCGGACCGGGGACCGTAGAAGCGTGCCGCCTCGGCCTTGAACGCGCGGTAGGCGGCGGCCGTTTCCAGCGTATCGCCGGATTTGCTGATGACCGCAAATCCCCAGCGTTCTTCCGGCAGATCGGGATCCAGACAGTTGTGATCGAAGAGTTCGATCAGTTCCTGAACGGAGTCGTTATCGAGATTGTTGCCTTCGAAGTACAAACGAGGTTTGCCCATCCGCATCTTGGCGGGCATTTCATTGTGATGGTCGTGGCAGAGCGATTCGAAGAGGACCTTACCGGCGAGGTAGCTTCCGCCGACGCCGAGGATGATGAAGCGGTCGCAGTTCTCGCGGATGCGCGTCGCGATGCGGTTGAGCTTGCCCAGTTCGCTCTGCTCGCCCTTCCGTCGAAACTGATCGAGCAATTTCTGAGGGAGATCGATGTAACCGACTTGCAGGGGCTGGAGTTTGGCAGGCGGATTCTGCAATTCGCGTTCGCTGGCGATCTGGCCCCGAATGGCGTTGAGCTTGGTGCGCATCGGATCTAGTTTTTCCGGCGCGAGAAAATGCTGGTTCTGCAATTCGGTCAGCGCGGACCACGATTCCGTGTTCGGCGCGAGCAAACGGCGATAATCGTAGTCAATATTCTCATCAGGCAATTGCATTGCTTCGGCTCCGGCTACGATCCAGTTCTGCTCGACGACACCATCCCGATTCGTCAGACCCATCGTTTTGTAAGATGAGCCGTGAAATGGCATACCGTCACGCTACTCTAGATCACAAATTCAAAAGGAAAGAAAAATCACCATGAACACTCACGATTTGGTCCGAGATTTGCGCGAAGATAACGGCTCGAAGATCATTCTCCTCGTTTCTGATGGAATTGGAGGCCTTCCGCTCGCTCCCGGCGGCCTTACAGAACTCGAAACCGCCAAAACTCCCCAACTCGACGCCGCCGCAAAAGAGGGCGTGACCGGCCTCAGTATCCCCGTTTTACCGGGAATCACACCCGGAAGCGGACCCGGCCACCTCGGACTCTTCGGCTACGACCCGCTCGAATACCGCATCGGCCGCGGAATCCTCGAAGCGCTCGGCATTAATTTTCAGGTCGGCTCAAAAGATGTTGCCATCCGCGGAAACTTCTGCACGCTCGGAGCCGATGGCAAAATCACCGACCGCCGCGCCGGGCGACCGACCACCGAGCGCTGCGTCGAGATCGTGAACAAACTCCGCACGATTAAAGTTCCCGGCTGCGAACTGTTCGTGGAGCCGGTGAAGGAGCACCGCTTCGTGCTGGTGATTCGCGGGGACGGCCTCGGCGATGCGGTCAACGATACGGACCCGCAAGCGGTCGGCGTTCCACCGCTTGTGGCCAAAGGAGCGGACCCCGCCAGCCAGAAGACCGCCGATCTCGTGAACCAGTTTGTGGCGAAAGCGAACGAACTACTCAAAGCCGACGCCCCCACCAACGGCCTCACGCTGCGCGGCTTCGCCAGCTATCCGAAGATCGCGACCTTCAAGGAACTCTACGGCCTGCGGGCGGCGGCGATCGCGGTTTACCCTATGTATAAGGGATTGGCCCGACTGGTGGGTATGGACATCCTCGACGCCGGCGACACGCTGCAGACGCAAGTCGAACGCCTGAAAGCGAGCTGGAACGATTACGACTTCTTCTTCATGCACTACAAGTACACCGACAGCACCGGCGAAGACGGCAACTTCAACGAGAAGGTGAAGAAGATCGAAGCGCTCGACGCCGCCATCCCCGGCATCCGCGCACTCAAGCCCGATGTCTTCATCGTCACCGGCGATCACAGCACGCCGAGCAAGATGAAGTCGCACAGCTTCCACCCGGTGCCGACGCTGCTCGTCTCGAACCTCGCCCGCACCGACGACGTGACTGAGTACAGCGAGCGCACCTGCCTGCGCGGCGGACTCGGGCAGTTCGAAGCGAAGCACCTCATGCTCCTCGCGATGGGCCACGCCGGCCGCTTCGGCAAATACGGGGCGTGAGCCTGATCCATGGACGAAACGCTGACCCGATTCGGCCTCGATCCAGAATCAGCAGAGCGCCTGGCCTCACAAGCTGCGATGGCCGAATCGGTCCTGGGAATTCATGGCGTATCGGTCACGGCACGCGCGACGACGGCCCCGGGTCGGCGTGCCTTGCGTTCGGTTGTGGCGCACGTTTTTGTTGTCCACGATACGCCTTCGCGTCGCGATCCCCGCCATCGTACGGTAGAATTACCAAAGCCGGTGACGGATGAAGTTGCGAATGATTTCAACGCGTTGTTCGGCAGCGGGTGAATGATGCAAAAGCAATTGATCGATTTTCGAGTCGGGAACAACGATCCTTCGCCGGTGACTCGAGTCCTGATTCTCGGTTACTACGATGGCGCGACGGACGGCGTGCTTCAGCTCGGTGATGGCGGCCGCGTGTATCGCTTCGATCTCGACCAGGATGCCGAATCGAATCTGGAACAGCGAACGTTTGTTCTTCGACCGCTACCGAACGAGAGCTGGGAACAACTCGTCGGAATCATCGCCGAGCACATTCCCCCGCAATGGCCCTATTGGGTTCCCCTTTGGCGGTTCCCGACTCCGCAAATTCAACATGATGTTGAATGCCGGACTGATGCGATCCTTGATCAGGCCGGTGACGATGCCTGGTTGATCACAACAAGTGATCCCGTCGCGTTCCAGTCGTTCACGGCACGGCCCGCGGTCCGCAAGCGCTCACTCGCGGTGTGATCTTTCCAAATCACTGCTTCCCTGAAATGGCTGCCCCATGGACCGCTCCCGATACGACGCCTTCGTTCGCACCTTCTTCGATTGCGACCCGAAGGAAATCACCCAGATCTTCTCCGAACTCCTCGACGCCATGCGCGCCGAAGAGTCGCTCCCGCCCGGCCATTACCTCAGCCAGAATTACGACACCGCCCAGGCCAACCCGGAGATCCACGTCCTCCCCGGAAACCTCAAAGACGCCCGCGACGCCGTCTTCCCCTACTTCTGGGGAACCGACGGATGGTCCTCGCCCCTCCACCTCGAAAACGTCCGCGGACCCGCCAACTACGCCTCCCTCATCGGCGCCATCGCCTGCCTCCTCAAAAATCCCAACCTCTGCACCGACAGCTACAGTCAACGGTCGAATGAGTTGGAAGTCAAAGCCATCACCGCACTCGCCAACCTCGTCTTCTACCACACCGACGACCCGTGGGGCATCTTCACCATCGGCGGAACCATCTCCAACATGTACGCCGCCAAAATCGGCATCGAGAAAGTCGTCCCCGGAGCCATGCGCACCGGACTGCGCGGCGAACGCGTCGCCGGAATCGTCTCCGAAGCCGCACACTACTGCGCCGCCACCGTCGCCGGCTGGCTCGGACTCGGCACCGAAAACCTCCACGAAATCCCCACCGATCCCAACCTCTCCATGCGCCTCGATCTCCTCGCCGCCAAGCTCGACGAACTCTACACAAAGGGAACCAAAGTCGCCTTCGTCATCGGCACCTTCGGCACCACCGACGCCTTCGGTATCGACGACCTCGTCGGCATTCACACCATCATCCACGAGAAGGCCGAGAAGTTCAATCAGCCCGTTCCGCAGCTCCATGCGGATGCCGCCGTCGGCTGGGGACTCTGCTTCCTCAACGAATACGACCTCGAAAAAAATACCCTCAAACTCACCGACGAACTCAAACCGATCATCAGCAAGTTGCAACTCCATTGCCGCGGCCTGCGCGTCGCCGACAGCGTCACCATCGACTTCCACAAAACCGGACGCGGGCATTACCCCTCCAGCGCCTTCATCGTCAACCGACGCGCCGACCTCAAGTACCTCGCCCGCAGCAAGGACGATACGCCCTACTTCCCCGAAGCCGACAGCCGCCGCGACCCCGCACTCTTCACCCTCGAAACCTCACGCCCCGGCCTCGGCCCCTACACCGTCATGGCTTCGCTCGACGGCATCGGCCTCCTCGGCTGGCAGATGCTCATGGCCCGCGGACTCGAACTCGCCAGCATCCTCAAACGCAAGCTCGATGCGCTCGAGTACTGCAAGGTGCTGAATGCGGAGACCTGCGGCGCAAGCGTCGTCTGGTGGGTGCTGCCGCGCGGCCGCAATGCGAAGGAAATCTATGACAAGCTCGAAGCGGGCGAACTGACGCCGGAGGAAACCACTCGCTACATGACCGAAATCCGCCGGCTCTACAACAAACGCGACCGCACCCTCGACCCCGCCAAAGACGCCCGCCTCAGCTTCACCACCGAAATGGGCTACCGCCCCGGCGGCATCACCGTCCCCGCCTGGAAGGCGGTCTTCTTCAACCCCAAAACCGACGAAGCCATCATCGACCGCCTTGTGGAGAGCATCGAGGAGGTGGCGTAACCTATCGGGCGAGCCGAGCCCACCCACCCGACCGGAGCCGTTCTCCGGACCGCAGTTCGCGCTCGTCGCGGGTCTCCTGACGTCTCCTGACCCCGACGAAATCCCGGACCGCAGGTCTCCTCTTTTTCTTCCTAACAAGCCCGCAGCGTCAGCAAGGGACCACTCTTCCACAAGCCCGCAGCGTCAGCAAGGGTTCTCTCCGGCGAAATTCGTCGCTGAACACAGACTTCCGAGGTCCGGCTTCGACCTCGGAAGTCCAAGTCAACATTCGACCTCCGAAGTCGAAACCGGACTTCGGAGGTCAACATACCCCACCCCAGCGTTCCGCGAGAAGTTCCGCTGACTGGAACGCGAATCTCTCCGCACCGAGAACTTCGACGCCATCCTCGACCTCGACGGCGGCGATGACGTGATCGCCCGCCACGTGTTCGGGCCGGGCCATGATGACGTGGTCGCTCGTCAGGCCGCGGGCGGGGATATCGACTGGTACTTGGCGGACCGGCTGGGGTTGGTGCGGGCGGTCTTTGACAACGCGGGCACGGTGACAAACGCGATCGATTACGACACCTTCGGCGGCTTCCTCGGCGGGGTGCCGGTGGACCGGTACGGCTTCGCGGGCCGGGAGTGGGACGTGGCGTTGGGCCTGCAGTACAACCGGGCGCGGTTGTATGACCCGTCGACGGGTCGCTGGATGGGCGAGGATCCGATCCGGCAGGCGGCGGGGGATGCAAATCTGTACCGCTATGTGGGGAATGGTGCCACGAATGGGAAGGATCCGAGTGGGCTGGAACCACCAAATGCCAATGTAAGTCCAAATCCCTTATCTCTTGGACAACATGCTTCGTGAATAGATCCATTTACTGGTCTGATATTCAGCGATGGCAAGTGGATTGAAGCTCCACGTACTGATGCTTTCGGGATACCAGGTGCTTCTGGTCAGTTTCTTCCAAATGGTGTTCAGAGCGCCCCAGGTATGCCTCGGAATGCCTCGGTATGCCTCCACCATGGATTCACCCTAATGGAGGAAGACCCACAGAACGACAACCAGGACTTGGTCAAAATCCAAATGATACTTTCACAGCAGAAGTGTTAAGTAACACTTTGCCGACGGCGTCAAAGAGCAGGGTCAGCGCATCTTAAGTGCTTGTTCTTGCGCGATTTAGGCTTTGCGGGTAGCTTAGGGGAAGCCTCCGAGGATTCCCCATGGCACGGCAGTCACTGCGCGAACATCTCGCTACCATACCCGCCCATTACTATTACAGTGTTCATATTACCACTTATTGATCTAATACGTGGTCACATGAACTCTTATTGATTACGCCATCTCTTCAAACGGGATTTCTTCTCCCTTGATGGATCGGAACTTCGTTGAGCGGTCCGAGAGGGTGATGATCAGGTCCGCCTCTGCATCGCCGGCGATATCAGCCACGCCGACCCGCACCCCGCCGCGGTCCTCCGGATTGCCTACCAGCAGCGTCCGCTGCACGGCTCCCTGGTACAGCTGCACGATCGGCCCGCCGCCAGGCCCGGTGCCGACCGCCAGTGTCTCGCCGAATGCGCCCACCGACACTCCACCGCGGAAGGCGGTGTCGAAGGCGAAGAACTCGCTGCGTGGCGTACCTTGGGCATCGAAGGTGCGGACGTGCGGCCCGCCGCCCGGCCCGGTTCCCGTGATGATTTCGCCTATGCCGTCTTGATCGAGATCCGCCACCGCGACAGTGACTCCGCCACGGAATGCGTCGGCGTAAGCGAAGTAATCGGCGATCGGCTCCGGCGTGCCGTTTCTGAAGTCGAAGGCCCGCACGCGCGGCCCGCCGCCGATGCCGGTACCCGTCACCAGTTCCAGTTCCGGATCGCTGTCCATGTTGCCGAGCGTGACGAACACACCGCCGCGGAAGGCGCCTTCGTAGGCGAAGAAGTCCACGACCGGTTGCTGTGTCTGGCCGTCAATGATGAGCACGCGCGGCCCGCCGCCGTTGCCGGATGCCAGCACGACATCGTCGACGCCATCGCCAGTCACATCGCCGAGCGCTATCGCGACTTCGCCAGTGAACTGCGCATCGAAGGCGGGCAGGCGGAAGCGCTCGCTGCCGTCACGGTTGCGAACGACGATCTCCTGATTCCCCAGCACGAACGGTTCGGTGAAGGTGCTCGCTTGCGGTCCCGCAGCCGGCCTCGTGACAAAGGCAATGAGCTGATCGGATCGGCCGCCGCCGTGTTGATCGACCCACTGGAGGGAGACGGTGTATCGCCCCGGACGAGCGTAGCGGTGGTTGAGATTCACCTCTGGCGTTTGCGGTGGGAAGACGAACGACTCGGGTTCGCTGCCGTCACCCCAGTTGACGGTGAGCCGGAAGTCGTCGAGCGCATCGGCATCGACGGGTACGCCGTGAAGCTCAACGAGTTCGCCGGCGGCAGCGGAACTGATGGTGCGCTGCGCAAACGCGGAGGCGGTATTGGTGTGCGTGAGCACGACATCGTTGCCGGTGCCGCCGCGATAGGAGATGGTGAATGTGTTCGCTCCGATCGTGAGCGATGAGCGCTCGGGAAGGTTGGCGAAGGTACCGATGATCGCGTCGGTGCCGTCGTTATCGATGATCGTGTACGTATTGCCAACGGCGCTGGTAAAGCCTGAGAGCGAAGCGTTGAGGGCAGCGCCTCCGAGATCGATGCTGCCGCGAACAGAGATCGCATCGTGCGTGCGCGCTGCAGAAGTTCCGTGTAGGCTGAACGCGAACGTGTTGGAACTGCTTGCCTGAAGCGAACCTTCCAATGACAGTCCGCCGGCAGTTGTTGACGTGCCGGGCTGGATCGTTCCGCCAGAGCCGGCGTATCGTCCGATTGTTCCGTTGCCAGCAAGGATACCACCAGTCTGAATGAACGTGCCAGGAGTTGTCACAGAATTCAGTGAGAGCGTACCACTGGCGAGTGTGTTGGCTCCTGTGCTCGATGGTGTTCCGTCGAGCACTCGAGTGCCTGTGCCGGAGTGCGTGAACGATCCGTTGCCCGTGATCGCAGCATCAATGATCAGGTCACTATTCGCCGTGCCGTTGGCCACGCTGATGATTCGCGATCCGGTTGCGACGTATAAGCCTTCGATGCGCGCGGTCGTTGCTGAGGCGTTGGTGATGATGTTGCCAGTAAGTGTCAGAGGATCGACTGCACTGACGCTGCCTCCAGTGAGATTAATCGAAACGCTATCGGTTCCGGCTGCGCCGTCGAGAGTAACCGTCTTACTGAAGTTGTTGAGTGTGAAGCTGTTTGCCGAAGCGCCACCGGTCAGTGCGAAGTTCTCAACCGCTGCGCCGGCGAGCACCACTGTCGCCGCGGGGCCAACTGTGACACGATCATCCTGAAGCGTGTAATTCACATCTCCTGTCGCATGGAACGTATCGGCACCCGTACCTGCATCCCACACAATACTACCTGCACCAGGTTCCACGATCAGTGAGTCCGAACCCTGACCGCTTTGAACCATCAGTGTGGTACCGGCAGGCACGGCTTTCGCCGCAATATGAACCGTAGAATCGATCCGCGCATCGAAAGCCCTGCTGCTATTCAATCCGACTTCCAAAGTGACCGTCGGAATGTTCGTCAAAGTCGCGTGTGTGACAGTCACCGGACGTCCGCTCACCAGGACTTCACTTTGGATCGCCAGCGATTCCCGACCTCCAGTCACAATATCTACAGGACCAAAATCATTCTCGAACGAAAGTGTGTATCGAGCGAACGAGGATGCCTCCACATGGCTGACTGTGCTCGCAGTGATCGTCCGGCCACTAATGAGAATCGTGCCGCCTGTTGGCGAATTACTGATCGTATGCTGGGCGACCTCAATACCTGTCCCGCGAAGTTCGAGCACATCGTTTGTCGTGCCGCGGTATCCTCCTGAGAACGTGATGCCTCCAACGGGGATCGGGTTCCCACCCGCGAAATCCAGAATCAGGCGATCGTTGCCACCACCGCTTGAGAAGATGAACTGTGTGATCGTGCCCATATTTACTTCCACACCATTAAGTTCATATCGGAGTGTGGACCCGGACACGAACAGCCGCAGTATGTCATCGCCTGCCGTGCCAACGACTGTCACTGCCGATCCGGCATTCATCAGGCTGAAGGCTTCAATATTGTCGAGCGTGATTGGCTGAAAACCTGTCGCTTCGATGCGGTTTGAGCGAATGGTAACATTGGCACCGAGGACATTGACCGTCGCACGGTCGAGGGTGTCGATCGACTGCAGGCCTCCGTCGATCGTTCGCGGTCGTGATCCAACCTGCAGTGTGAAATTGTCCGCTAACGTGGAACCGATCACATTGTCAATGATACCACCGTTGACGATCGAGCCGACTCGATTAGCGAATTCAATCGACTGAGGAGCAGAGAGATCCAGGTTAAAGTTCAATCCTGCCGTTGCACCAGTGAAATCAAGCGTGCCTGGGGTGTTCGTGTTTGTATTCGCGCCGACGACTTGATTCCCCACGATATCGCCGCTGAAATTCTGAATGACATCAGTACCTCCGGACCCGGCAATGAAGTCGCCGCCGGTGCCGATCGGAGGCAGCGAATCCAGATAATCCTGAGGCAATGCCAGTCCGTCGATCTGTCCAATGTCAGCGATAATGCGGTCGTTCTTGCTGGAGCCAATGATCTTGTCAAACCCGCCACCGCCAACGATGTCATTTCCACCGGCCGCGCCGAAAATGAGGTCGGATTTGGCACTGCCCAGAATCGTGTCGTGCCCGTCACCGCCGTGGTAGTAAAAGAATTCGGAATCGAGCCCGTTTACCAGATCGTCATCAATACCTATCGATGGATTGAAGTTGAGAACGAATATCCCCGTTTCGTTATTTCCCCGAACATGATCGATACCGCCATTGCGATCAGTGAAGACCACATCGCCTGTGAACAATTGATCATTTCCCAGTCCGCCTCGAATATCGTCGTTGCCGGTACCACTATAAATCGTGTCATTGCCATCGTCACCGTGAAGTTGGTCGGCACCGTCTTCACCTTCAATACGGTCGTCTCCTTCGTTGCCAAAGACTATGTCATTTCCTTCACCGGCTGTGATGTGATCATCGCCGAGTCCGCCAGAGATAATGTCGTGCGCTTCGAGGCCGACATTGGCACCTGTGGAGCGAAGCGTATTGTCGCCGAAGATACGGTCGTTGCCTGCACCGCCGGAGATCACGTCACGCCCTTCGCCGTCGGCCACTACAGACGTTCCACTGGCGAAGCGCCGATCACCAACGAGTGTATCGTTACCTTCCCCGCCGTCGATCTCGTCGTCGCCGCGTCCGCCGATCAACAGGTCATTGCCCGCATTACCGACAATGGAATCGTTTCCATCCCCGCCATCGAGGATATCATTTCCGCTACCGCCGATCAGAAGATCGTTCCCAGCTCCGCCAAGGATGTGAGCAATACCTCTGAAGAACGGATCGATCAAGAGTTCGTCATCTCCGTTTCCAAAGGATCCGATCGACGTGATCGAACCTCCATCGACGACTATTGCCTGAATCTGGTTGATGTCTGAAACAAAGTTTCCGCCAATCTCCCCGGGACCGAAGTCTTCGATCGTGGTTCCCTTCTTTACGCGAATGGTTTCACGCCCGCTGAGCACCGAGACTGGTTTGGTCGTATCGAAAGTCGCTCCCAGGATGCCGGGCGAGAATGTGAAACTGTTTCCATTGACGGCGGTGATGGTGGCGAAGCGTTCTGTTTCTCCACTGAGAGTGGGAATTGTGGAGAAGAACCGTACGCGCTGGCCAACCTTGACTCCCTGTGCTGCGAAGTCAACTCCCTGTTGCGTGACTGTATGACGATGGGTCGTTTGCGAAGTCACCTGGATTGGATTTGTACCGGGAATTGGAACGATTGTTGTCGTACTTGTTGTCGCAACTGTGTACGAGCCGGGTTGCAGCGTAGCGATATCGTAGCCGTCGTTTGGATTGTTGTTTTTATCCACTAACAGAATTTGAACCTGATCTCCGCCTTCATTGTTAGAAGCCGCGAACAGTGCTCGATCGCTGGATGAAGTACCGCCAGTTCGAGTAAGCACCAAGGTGTTACGTGTTGCACCACTGACGAGACGAGGGCCGATGAACGCCAGATCCGGTGTGTCGTTGAGCGGCGGTTCGGGGCGAAGGATATTCTCGAATTCGTAAATCACGAAGTCGAAATCGTAACTCTTTTCAAACAATCCACCCAGTGCCCGCAATGTGACACCGAGTTCAGCCAGAATCTTGCCGTTGAAATCGAACAGCGCGAGTACGCTTCCGGCGCGACTGTCACGAATGATGCCGATTTCGTCAAGGTAAAGTTTGCCGTCCTTGCGCTGTTGAGGGGAGCGCGTATCGGCGGCGGGTACATCGTGATCGTTCGGATTCTCGGGATAATTGTTTTCATTATCGTCATTGATATCCACTTCCAAAACGCCAGTGATCGAACCATGTCCGGTAATCGATCCCGCTTCCAGCCCCAGGAGTCGGACTGCGGCGTTCACGTCGATCCCCAGTGCGGCGGAAAGTACGACTTCCGGCCGTTCCGCATCGGTCGGATCGATCTGACCGTTGGAGCCTGGAGCGAAATCACCGATATAGAAGCCATTCAGGAAACTCTTCGAAGGTGAATTCAATCCGCGAGTATCGAGTCCTGCGGAGAGATTGACCTTGAGGCCAAAATCGACCGAGAAACTGGCGGCGATATTCACGTCGGCTACGTAGGGAATACCGAAGTTGAAGAGCGGAATATTAGGCGAATTGAAATCGACATCGATACTGAGTTCCGGAAGGTTGACGAAAACGATGTCGACCGTTTGACCAGTTGCAAGTTTGACCACGTTGCCGATCTTGAGAACGGGGAACGTGATGCCCAGTTCGCCCAGATCTTTGAGGAAGTTACCGATGATAGGCAGGCCGGAGCCAGGGATACCCGCCACATCCGCCTTGCTCCCCGCCGCCGTTCCCGTTGCATCAGGGTTCACGACGTCTGCCACGGCAACTGGCGCTCCGGAAACCGAACTGGGCTTGTTCACACCGGGTACGATCGAGCTGACAGTTCCGCCGGCGCTCATACCACCGACTAGAGGGATATCGCCAAAGTCGATGAAGAGTCCACCGGCTTGAGCCGCCATGCTGCTGGCGCTGTCGACGAAATTACCAATCTTGACGAGGAAGTCGAGTGTATTCACAGCACCCGTGTTGCCGTTCTTCACCAGTTGCTCGCGGAGAACGTCATAGATGCTTCGATCGAGTAACGGCAACGGTTCAGTGAACGTATTTACAAACTTGGCGAACGGGCTGAAGATCTCAAGTTTCTCAAGGAGCGGCTTGGCGATGCGGTCTATGAAGGAGCCCGCGTTGATCTTCACATCGTTGAGTGCCACCGATGGATTGAGTGATTCGCCAGCGGTCAAATTCACTTGTCCGCCGTTTCCGACGTCGAAGAATAATCTTGCTTCGAGGGAGGGCAATTCCGATCCGGCGGCGAGTTTCAGCGGCACGTCGACTTTCGCGCCAACGAGGAAATCGAGAGTGACGAACTGCTGGGGATCACCAGTGACAGCCTGAATGAGTTCGTTGCCCGTGATGCGGCCGTCCGCTCCGCCGTTCAAGTTCAAATTGAGTGTACCTGTGACAGTCCCCGTGTTCGGATTGAAGTCTGCCTCGAAACTCAACCCGCCGATCGAAATCGTCAAATCCTGATTGGCAAATACGGAGACCTTCGTGGAGATTTCCGGAGTAGTCGATTTCCATGATGTCAGCGGAACGTCAGTGAAATCGGTCTTCACAAAGAAGCCGCTGGTGAAATCGACACCAAAGCCAAGATATGCATCGAGTGCGACGCTTGCGCCGACGGCACCGTTGGCGCTCAATGGCAGGAAATCAAGACCCAGATTGAACGGGGAATTGATCGTGATTGTCGGCTGATAACGCAGGAAGAACGTCACACCCGTGACCTTGCCCGCATCAGTTTCCACCCGAAAGAAATCCCCGCTTGTCGTCGAATTCACCGTGCCGTTTTTGTCGACATCGCCGAGCGCGACGACGTTCGGCAGTTTCCGCAGGTTGTCTGCGATCGCACCCGCGAGGATACTCACGGCGGCGTTTGTGGTTGGTGCGGCGGAGGAGTTGATCGTGTTCCGCATGTTCGCCAACACATCGGCGATGCTGCCGGACTGGCCTTCCAAAAAATTCAGCCCATCGCGGATGCTCTTTCCGATGAGTGGTAACTTCGCATCCAGTACGTTTACACCAAAAATCTTTTGACCCCATGCCAGCAGATCTTCAAATCCTTCCACGAGATTGGAAAAGCTGAGCAAACCATTCGCGACCAAACCGTCAAGGTTGGTCACGTTGACCAGGACACTATTCGCATTCAGGCTGCTGTTCGCGATCGGGATATTTGGTTGCGCAGCCGGAGTGATGGTTGTCGAAAAATCCAACTTGCTGAAGTTTTCGATCTTTCCGGCAATTTGAACGAGAGCGTCGGCGCTGCCGGGCGGAATGGTGACCGTTTTGTCGTTGTTGCCATCAATGGGAAGTAGCGCCTGTACATCACCGGTGAGACCGATGCCAAATAGCGAGCCAAGTTGTCCGGTCGCCGCTGCCGTCTTGATCTCACCCAATGTGAGTTTGCCATCGGTGGATCCTGGCAGGTCACGCAGTGCGCCGGTGAAACCGCCTCGTAATAGCGCCCGACCGTTCACGATGCTGATATCGATCGGGCCGACAGCCGCGATGAATTGCAGTGGATTCGGAGTTGCTCCATCGATCGTGTAGCCGGAATTGAGATTTACGGAAACATCAAATGTCGTGGCATCGGTGCCGTCCACGTCCAGGAACACGCGATCCGTCAGCGCGATCGTCTTGCCTGTCGCATCCTTTGAAGCCGTTACGATGCCCAAAGTGACAGTCATGCCAGCGTCGGCAATAGCAGTGAGATTGCCTGCGGCGGAAACATTAGCAAACGATCCGTTTGAACCTAACGCGAAGCTGAATGGCAGGCTCTTGCTTTTCGAACTGTCGAAATCAAATATGAATCGGACCGCCTGCGAATCGACGGCGAGACCGACCGGCGTACCGAGTTTGCTTTCCAGAAATTGCCGTACTTTATCAGCACTGGAAAATGTGCTGGCTGTGTCCGGTGTATCCAGATCGTCCGGAGTGGTATTCAGACTGGAGATAAGACTCTCCGCCAGCGTCAACAATTCTGCGGGGCTCTTATTGATCAAAGGTAGCGCATTCGTGAAGACCGGCGCCTTCGAGAGGGTACTCAATTCCTGGATCAGTTCAATGAGCGCCGCCGCGATGTCAAGGCCTGTGATGTTACTGAACTGAAGGAAGTTGTCGGTACCTTTTGTGTTCGCGAGCAACCGACCTGGCAATTCGGTGAGATCTTCGATGCTGGTAATGAGACCCTGTTGGGCATCGTTGCCATCCAAAGAGACTGTGATTTCGCCCAGATCGCCACTCTCGGAAATTCCAGCACGAATCGCGAGACCATCAATGTTCAATTTGCCGGATGCGTCAACGGAGAACGGATCAAGACCGTTGGTCGCCAATTCAGCCAACGTAATTCGAGGGTCGGTTGGCGTGTTCGGGTCCACGATGTTCACACCGAATATGCTCTGTAAATTCACTTGCCCGGAGCGTCCGGTCTGAGCACCCAGCGAGATGTCGAGGAAGCCGATGCGGCCGGTGGCATTCGGCGTCAGTTGTGCGGAGACATCGAATTGCAATTCGTTCGTTACATCATTGACGATGAAGAACCGATCCGTCAGCGCCACTTCCTTCGCCAGGCTGATACCGAGAGCAATATGGAATTCGGGTGCGACGGTGACGTTGAACGCGGAGTTCGTCTGGAGTTCGAGTAGCGGAATGCTGCCGGCGAAATCCAGATTCTGAGAGAATGTGAACGGATCGGGCGAGAAGTCGATCGGGATCCTGAGGAAGCGATTGACACCCGTGCCTTCGACGGTAACCTTCGAAATCAGATCTATGCCGAGTTTCGAACCAAGGTCGCGGATGAGATCCTGAAGAGTCGGGACGGTGAAATCAAGGTCGCCAAAGAATGAATTGAACTGCTCGGCGATGGTGCCGGGTCGAAGGATACGATAAACCGTGGAATCGCTTGCGGGCAACTGGCCCGTGATGTTTGGCCGAACTGTGAATGAGGAGGTATCGACCGCTTCAACCACGCCGGTCTGATCGGTATTGCCCACACGATATGTAATGGTGCGACCGATAGCGATCCCTGCAGCGCCCATGTCCAAATTTTCAAGACCCACCTGGAAGAGGCCATTCGTAATCGTCGTACCGACGATAGAATCCGCAGGTAAATCATAAGGCTGCGCCACCGCGTTCAACACTTCCGCAAGCGACTTCCCAAGAACCGGAATCTCCGTATCGAGCAGTTGAGTACCTGTGACGGACTCGAGACTTGTTGACAGGTTTTGGATCGCGGCGACGATCTGACCGGCATTCACTGTGATGAAGTCGATCAATTGTTGAGCGGTGCTATCAGGGCCGAGCGTAGGCGTAACGGAAAAGTTGGCCGGGCTATTGAAATCGTTCCAGGTAAACCGGACATTTGCATTTTCGAAGACTGAGAATTTGAACAATGAGACATCGATGGTTGTATCGATCGTGAGATTCGGCACATCCGCTTTGGTTCCCGGCAGCAACACAGCGTTGACGTTGGCACTGGAGAATTTGTCGAATTCGTCCAGCAGGAGTTTATTGTCGTTTGCGATCGTGCCCGGATCGAAGAAATTGATTTCGAAGTTTGCCGTTGGATCGCTTGCGATGGTTCCGTTCTTGATAGTGACGCCCAGGAAACCAAGACGCGCTTCTCCTGATACGGTTCCGCCAAGATTGCTGATAACGATTTCCGGGCTTGCGGATGCGCTGGTTCCAATGAAGAAGCGACCTTGCGCGTCGACTCCGAATTGAAGATCGAGCGCCACTGCAGCCTTGAGATCCGCGATCAAATCCACATTCGCGAATCCCTGCTCCTGACCGGCGTGAATGCGTCCCTGTCCTGTCAACCCGGCGAGTGTCCTAAAGTTCATTCGCAGACCATTGCTGTCTTGTACGACGGAAGCACCATGAGTACCAAATGACGAAGCCGATTGCAGTTTCTGTTCAAGCGATTCAATATCCGCGATGGTTGTTCCAAGCTCCGAGAAGTTCAATCCAGACTGCTCGAAGATGCGGCGGATCACGTTGGAATTGCCATCCAGAGCCGTGAGAAGTCCGAGGTTGGAAACTTCCGCACTGACATGCGGTGTTACGCGAAGCGCATTGGCTTCGCGAAGGAATTGTTCGATGCCATGACCAAGCACAGCCAGAGGATTACTCACGGCAGCGGGTAAGCTTTCGACGCCAGTGATTGTGATGGGAGTCGTCGTTCCATCTGCGGAAAGAATGCGGAAGTTCGTGCCAGTCTTTTCGATGGCGATATCGCTGCCAACATTTGTAAACGTGAGCGTATCGGTTCCACTCGTATCATTGATCGTGATCAATGGCGCATTTGATCGACTGGAGCGACCAGGGAACCCATTGATTCCATCGATGGTGACCGTGTCGTTTCCGCCAGCGGAACTGATCCGGATCTCGCCGATGTTCGCAAATGGAAAGAGTTTATTTGTACCGTCAGTCTGAACGACGCGGATGCGTGAACCATCTGGTGTGAGGCTGAGCGTAGTGGTGTCATTTCCTGTGGTTCCATTGATCGTGAGGATACCACGATTGCCAACAAAATCCGGGTTGGTAATCTGCCAGACGCCGCGGCCGTCCGTACCCACATACAACAGATTTGCCTGCGCATCGAAGTGAAGGTCGTTAACTACCGCATTCGGCAACCCGGTGCCGATCTCTTCCCATTTCGGACCGACGGCATTCACATCCGACGTAAGAAACACACCACCCTGCCCTCCGACCAGAAGCAGCGGACCGGAACCAGTGATGACCAGTTCGAGCGTACGGAACGCCCGACTCAAAGATTCCAGATTCCCCGTGAGCAGTTGGAATCGAGGTTGTGAGTTGCCAATGCCGCCATCAAGGATCTTGTAGATGTTTCGAGCCGTGACGGCGTAGGCGGTGCGGCTGTTCTGCGGATCGATGACAAGATCAAGAATATCTGTCTCACCATCGATTCGAAAAACGCGATCGATCGGCGCTCCGGGATTGCTTGAACCGGCATCGCGTACCGCGATCAGGTTGCCGTAAGCGGCGTAGAGGACTTGTGCGTTCGTTGGAGTCCCGGCGGCGAGAGCGGTGAAGAACCGGCCAGTCAGCAGTCCGGTCGGATCGCCGATGGTGCGCAGCGTCCGGCCGATGTTGGTCGATTCATACAGGTTCCGGCCACCGACCGCGATGCGCGTTCCATCGGCGGCATTGAGTACCATCGGATAACGCAACGACGAACGTTCATCAAGATCCCCGCCTTCAAGCCCGGAACGGAACAGAGCTTCCGCGATATGATCCGTACTTGTGAGAATCGTTGCGTTGATATCGACTTGCTTGCCATCGCTGCCAAATTCGCGGCGGAACGCATCGGTCAAATCAAAACTGGTCGAGAGACGCACTGATCGTCCGTTGAGCGGATTTACCGTGACGAGTGTCGAGTCTCGGAAACCACTCTGAATTCGCTCTGCTTGGAAGGGATCGTTGTTGAAAGTGGAGAGGACACCCGTCTGCCAAGTGGAACTGTTGGACGTGGCCTGATCGATCGTGCCATCTTTTCGAGTCCCGGCGGTATAAACCTTGTGTGTGCGGTCGAAAGCCACTGAACTGATATCCGCGATCTGCAAGTTACCATTGACTGATGTCCAGCGAATTCCGGAAGCCAGGTTGCTGCTCTGACCGGGATCGGTGAGCTTGTACAAACCTCCAGCATCGGCCTCGAGAATGAAATCGCTGGCGGTAGGATGATCGACGAACACCAGCGAGCGGGAATCCGCGTGAGGCGAGGTTTGTCCTGCGGAAATACCAACGATGGGGTTCCAACTGCCACTCAATCGAAACAGCCGTCCTGAAAATTCACTAGTGATCGCCTCAGGCAACACGCCAAGACTGGATCTCAGTGGTTGCGTATCTCCGCCGACGTATACGAAGGCTGGGTTCCGCGGATCGACCATGATCGAGAAACTTTGTAGCCCGCGTCCGAATGAATGCAGTCCCACAGTGGTTTCACTTACACCGTCATGTCCCGGATTCCCACTCGCATCCAAGAGATCCTCCATCGACGTCGGAATGCCAACACTTGCCCACTGAAATGAGTTAAATTGGTTTCGTTGCACATCGGAGAGTTCCCCTTCGGAGTTGATCAGCCCGGCATACAGACTGAGCGTAGGTGAAACCGCGCTACCGCTGGATCGTCCCGCTGCCAACTTGATCAACTTGTTGTCCGCAAGTTCGAGTTCGTCCGGTGCGATTGGTGCCCATGTGGCGAAATCATTTGACTGGAATACGCCTACGCCGGGGAAAGCGGCGAAAAAGACGCGCGGATGCAGAACATCGGGATTCGGCACCGTATCAAGGAAGGACGAGACTTCGATCAGGTCCGATGGAGCGACGCTCGTCGGCAGAACACCGGTCACGTCGGCGGACTTGTTCCACGTGATTCCACCGTCGAGCGATTCGAACAACCCGCCCGGCCGATTTTCGCCCGCACCAACCGCAGCGCCGATGAACAGCTGCGCTGGCGCGCCGCGCACGTCGTCCTTGCTGAGCGCAACCGCTACGATCGACGCGCCGGCGTTGCTCACGGCCCATGTGGTTCCGCCGTCGGTCGAACGGTAAACGCCATTGTCGCTCGTACCGGCCACCACAATCGACGAATTGGCCGGATGCAGGTCCACATCCGTCATTGCCAGGCTGGGAAGGTCGTCCGTGAGCGGAGTCCATGTCGGGTTCGCAGCCGTGACGTCGCTGGTTTTCCAGATCCCGCCACCCGTGGTCGCAGCGTAGGCGGTCTGGCCGTCCGGTGCGACGGCGACATCCTGAACGCTCCCCGCAAACGGGTTGTTCTGGCTCTCCATCCCTTCGACAACGCCGAATTGTATCGGCCCCGGCCCTTGAGGCGTCCAGGCGCCGACGGTCGCCAGATTCGCGGAGAAAACCTCGCGATTCTCTAGCTGCTCGAGCTTGGGCTTGTGATTCTGGGGCCGCTTGGCACGGCGCGATTTGCGGTTGTTCGGTTTCTGCCAGCGTGCGAGAGGTGTCAACCAGGACATGATGCGTTCCCAAGCGAGTGTTTGGGGCGAAAATTCTGACGAATTCTCCATCCAAATCACTTAACGCAAGGCTCTTACGCACTCATAAGGCGTTTTCACAACTACCCATTTCTGCACAACAATAAGTGAACAAATAGACACAATGAGAAAAGTGGTCTGTGAAAGGATGTATCAGGCAGGATCAAAAACGATTCCAGCGACACAGCGCCACCCTACGGTGGAAAGACGCCAAAATTTCGGAAGCGCCTATGCCCGATAACGACTTACGTCGATTCTCACCATCCAAAACCACGCTCCGCTGCCGCACTGGTTGATGCCGAAGTTCATCACATTTTGATACGATGATTCCATGTCCACTCCCCACGATCCCTCGGTCACCGATCCGACGTCGCTCACGCTCATCGGATCGGCGCAGGCGCGTGAGCCGGAAGCTTGGCGACGGCTCGTCATTTTGTACAGCCCGTCGATCTTTCATTGGGCCAAACGTGCGGGTCTCGGTGACGAGGATTCCGCCGACATCACGCAGGAAGTCTGGATCAGCGTCAACGCAAACCTGGATCGCTTTCGAAAGGAACCCCAAACCGGAACCTTTCGCGGCTGGCTCTGGACCATCACCCGCAACAAAACCTACGACCTCTTCCGCCGCAAAGACGAAGCACTCGCCGCGAGCGGTGGAACGTCCGCGCAGATCGCACTCGCCAACATCCCCGAAGAAGAACCCGCCGACGCAACCGATCACGCCGCCCCCAACATGATCGAGCAGGCACTCGAATTCATCCGTCCCGATTTCGAACCCCAAACCTGGCAAGCCTTCTGGCGAATGACCGTCGATGGCCACTCCGCGCGCGAGATCGCCGAAGATCTCAAAATCGCGGCAAATGCCGTTCATCAGGCCCGGTTCCGGGTCGTCAAGCGCCTGCGCCAGGAACTGACCGCCCTGGGAATCATCGACGATCCGACCTTCGCCGGTCTGATGCCAGCGCCTGCGTAAGAGATTCGCGTTGTACCTTCCGAGGTGTCGCGATGAAGTCTGCCCAATGCCCGCCAGTCCCGCTGCTCCGCCGCTACGTCCACGGCGATCTGAATGAAGCCGAAGCCGATACCATCGACCAGCATTTATCACAGTGTGCGCGTTGCCTTGAACAGTTGGATCACCTTTCCCAAACCGACACTTTGGTCAGCGTTCTGCGCGCCCGTACTCCGCCTCACGAAACGCCGCCGGCCCTGCACCAGGCGGTCCACGCGACGGTGGCACTGCATGCCGCGCGAACGATCTCGGGCGAAACCGTGGTCGGCGGATACACGCTGCACGAGGAAATCGGCCGCGGCGGAATGGGGCATGTCTTCCGCGCCACGCACCCGCGCTTGCCAGTCGAAGTCGCGATCAAACTCCTCCGCCCCGGGCACGATTCCGATTACCTCCGCCGGCGGTTCGAATCGGAGCGCGAAGTGCTCTCACGGATGGATCACCCGAACATCGCCCGTGTCTTCGATGCCGGACTCAGCGAGGACGATCGTCCCTTCATCGTCATGGAGTACATTCGTGGGACTACGCTCACGGGCCACTTGAAGAACCATGACATCCCTTGGCGCGACAAGTTGAACCTCTTCCAGTCGATCGCGTCCGCGATTCAACATGCCCATCAGAAAGGCGTGATTCACCGCGACATTAAACCGAGTAATATCCTGATCACCGAATATGACGGACGGCCGGTTCCGAAGGTCATCGATTTCGGCGTCGCGCGGGCGATCGATCCCAGCGTGAACCGTCATACGGAAGACGGGTTCGCTGTCGGCACGCTGCAGTACATGAGTCCGGAGCAGACGCAGAATCTTGCAGATGCGATCGATACGGGTACCGACATCTATTCACTTGGCGTGCTGCTATACGAGTTGATGGCCGGTCAGACTCCCCTGGCTGCGCTGGGCGCACAGAAGAAGCCGCCGCTCGAAGCGATGCGATTCATCCGTGATATCGATCCGCCGCCGCTTTCACGATTCTGGGATGGCGATCGATCAACACGTCGGATCAGCAGGGAACTGGATTGGATTACTCAGCGAACGCTTGAGAAGGAACCGTCGCGACGTTACCAGACCGTAGCGGCTCTGGGAGAAGACATCCGCCGGTTGCTTGCGGACGAACCGATCCTCGCCGCTCCACCCAGCAGAACCTACCAGCTTCGCAAGTTTGCACGGCGCCACCGCCCCGCCATCATTGGTACGGCATTGGTTCTGCTCGCATTGTGTGCCGGGATGATCACCACGACGATTCAACTGTATCGCGCTCGTGATGCGGAAACCCAGGCGCTGCAATCTGCCAACGACGCCAACGCGAAACGGATCCTCGCGGAGAACGCCGAGACGAACGCCAAACGAAGCGCGAATGAAGCCAAAGAATCGGCACGGACTACGGAGGCTTTTGCGGAATTTCTCATGTCGCGTTTTCTGGCGACAGCACGCCCCAAGGGGATCGAAAACGGCCTTGGCATCAAGGTCACGGTGGCGGAGGCGCTGGAAGAAGCGGAAAAAACAATTGAAGTCACCTTCAAGGATCAGCCGCGTGCCGAGGCGGAAACGCGTCTCTCGATTGGGGTGACGTGGCGGAATCTGGGTCGAATGGATGCCTCGCTCAGGAATCTCAAAAGGGCTATCGATCTGATGACCGCAGAATTTGGCGCGGAAGCGGTACGCACTCTCACGGCGCGATCGGAATACGCACATTCGCTCTTTTTCGCCGGCAGTCTGGAAGAATCGAAAGCGATCTTTCTCACCACCATTCCGCTGATAGAAGCGCGACTCGGAGCGGATGATACTCTCACCCTTCGAGTCCGAGCCATTTATTCACAGACTCTGACGGCGAGACGTCTGACGGCAGAGGAAGGCTTGAGCATCTCCCGGACGGTCTACGAAATTGCACAGAAGAAATGGGGCGAAGACCATGACTTTGTCCGCATGGCGCGAACGCAACTGGCGGCGGGCCTCTTCCAACTGGGCCAGTATGACGAAGGACTGGCGTTTTCTCAGCCGTACCTCGCGCATCTTCAGGCGACGCGGAAACCGGATGACGCCGTTCGATTGAGAGCCGAATACCAGAAAGCCCAGGTACTCACGCGTGACAACAAAAGTCAAGAAGGGATCGTAGAACTCGAACGCCTCATCCCGCTCATGTCGCGCACACTCGGCAGCGATCATATCGATACCATCACCGCCACGTCCGTATTGTGTGCGGGATACGCCAAGAATGGCCGGGTCACCGATGCGATCCGAATGGGCGAACCCAACGTCCAACGTGCTGACCTCAGCCTCGGCCGCGATCATCCCAAGACTCTGCACGCCCTCTTTGTTCTCGGATTGTCGTACATCATCGCCCAGAAAGGACCGGAATCCAAAAAGCTGACTGAGGACTATTCCCAGCGGATCGACGCTCATCTCCCTCCGCTTTCTACAGCCGTCACCTATGCCACGATCGATCTGGTCGCGTTGTTGTCGTTCACGAAGGACTACCAGCGAATCGTCACGCATGGCGAACGCGTCCTGGCGTCCGGCGTGCCGGAAGTGGACGCCAAGACGCTGCAAACGATGAAAGTCCTGACACTGGCTTATGTCCAACTCGATCGATTCGAAGATGCCGAGACCATGTGCCAGCGCCAGATCAAGGTTTTTGAGAGCCGTACGCCACCCGACCTGAAGGAAATCTCCGCGCTGCACTATCTGATGGCGGAGTGTCAGTTGAAAGCCAAAGACTATATGCTGGCGGAAAGTCACATCCGGGAAGCGATCAAGGCGTACGAAGTCACCGATCCCAAAGGAATCATGAACCCGATTTGCCAGAGTGTTCTGGGCGAAGTCCTCATGCACAAGAAACGCTATCCCGAATCCGAGACGGCGCTCCTCGCTGCTCATGAAGGATTGAAAGTCCATGAATCGAGAAGGCCGCGGGATCCGCGCTGGCTCATCAATACGCAGCAATGCCTCGCGCGATTGATCAAGCTCTACACGGCTTTGCAGAAGTCGGAAGAGACAAAAATCTACCGGGCGCTTCTGTCGAAAACCGTGACACCGGCAAAGAAGAAGTGACGTCGGTGGATTGCGTAATGGGGGTGGCGGGGGTGGCGGGGGTGGCGGGGGTGGCGGTGGTGGCGGGGGTGGCGGGTCGCCGTCATCGACATCATGCTCGCCTCAATCGCCAAGGATACCGACCTTCAATCAGTAGGGCGTAGTAGGATTATTAGCTTTAGGAAGTTTTCTGTCTCGATGGAATGTTGGCGTCGACCAGTGAAATGATCGCTTGGCGGATTGGATCGGGAAGTTCAGGCCATACGGTCAACATTCGCTGCAGGTCGTCGGAAAGTGCGTCGGAATCTGCGTTACGCTGTTCGGTCGATTTGCTGTTGTTGCTTGAATTGCAAGCGATTTCGTCTTGGGGTTCGAATCCCCGCAGGGTCACCTGAACATCCTGACAGTTTCCGTCAGGATGCGACATAAGCCGACGGAAGACCTGCACTGTCAGGACTTCCGGCGGTTTTGTTTTTTGATGGCGTAACTTTTCAGTTTTTGGCTGCTTCGGAATCTGCGTAGCCCGCCGTTGGACTGAGTGATCGGTATCTTCTTGATCAGTTCCATCACACTGGATGACCTGGGATGACCTGGAGCCATCAATTCCCCGTCAAGCACCTTCCGATTCTTACCGCCACCCCCGGCGCGGGATATAGAAGAGATTGTGTGTATCATTCCATTCGGTGCGATCATCCCGGTCGCCTTCGCCCCCATTCTGAATGTGAGCGTGTCGAGTGGCGGAACCGAAACGACTCAATCATCCGTGGCTTGTCGCTGTCTGGCCGGGTATGGGTGCGGTGGCCTTGAATTCCGGCATCTATCTCCTCGCCAAGCTCGGAATGAGCACGCTCGCGGAGTTGGACACAGGCGAATTGTTCGATGTGGATGCCGTTGAGGTCAAGGATGGACTCGTCCAGCCTCCCCGCCGTCCGCGGAACCGCTTCTTCGTCTGGGAGGATCCCGAAAAGAAGCACGACCTGCTTGTGTTCGTCGGAGAAGCGCAGCCTCCGAGCGGCAAATACGCGTTCTGCCAATCATTGGTCACGTTTGCTCGAGGGTTGGGGACCGAGCGGGTCTTCACGTTCGCGGCGATGGCCACCGGTATGCGGCCGGAGGCCGAGTCACGCGTTTTCGCTGCCGCAACCGACGCAGCGAATCTCGAAGAAATGAAGCGGCTCGAACTTCAACCGCTCGAGGGCGGACAGATCGGTGGGTTGAACGGGATTCTGCTGTCCGTCGCCGCTGAGGCTGGTCTGCAAGGCACCTGCCTTCTTGGTGAGATCCCGCAGATGTTTGCGCAACTCCCATTCCCTCAGGCGTCGCACGCCATCCTGGAGGCATTCGCGACGCTCGCGGGATTGGAACTGGATTTGACGGAACTCGCGGAACAGGCACGTGGCGTAAAGGAGCAACTGGGCGAGATCCTGGCTCGACTGGAAGAGCAATACGGCGGTGGTCATCCGCACGAAGAAGACGAGGAAGAGGAATCCTACGAACAGCCGGAACCGGAGCCGGAACCGACTCCGCCCGGTCCGAGTGACGAAGATCGAAAGCGTGTAGAAGATCTCTTCGCCATCGTGGCAAAGGATCAATCAAAGGCGTTCGAACTCAAACAGGTGCTCGATCGACTTGGGATATTCAAGGACTACGAGGATCGTTTCCTCGACCTGTTCCAGAAACCGGGATAGCGACAGGGACTTTCGATGCCCAAGCGAGCGCCACGCGACGAGCCCCCGATAGTCACGTTCTGGGGCGCGACGCGCACGGTCACCGGGTCAATGCACCAACTCTCAGCATGCGGGAAGACGGTCCTGCTCGACTGCGGACTGTTTCAAGGCCATCGGGCGGAGAGTTTTCGCCGGAACCGCGAATTCCCCTTCCGGGCCAAAGATATCGACGCGGTGATCCTCAGCCACGCGCACATCGATCACTGCGGAAATCTTCCGAATCTCGTTCGTCGCGGTTTCGCTGGTCCGATCTACTGTACGCCAGCCACACGCGCTCTCGCCTCCGTCATGCTCGGGGATTCCGCCAAAATCCAAGGTGAAGATGCCGCCTACCTCAACCGGCACCGCAACGAAGGTGAGCCGAAGGTCGAACCACTCTACGATGCCAGGGATGTGTTCCGGACTCTCCACCGACTCCAATCCGTGCAGTATGGTGCACGGGTCTCGATCGGCAAAGGGATCGAGGCGACCTTCGCCGACGCCGGCCACCTGCTCGGCTCCGCCACGGTCGCCGTGCGCATCGATGGACCATCAGGGGAACGCAGGTTAACCTTCACCGGCGATCTTGGCCGACCGGGGTTGCCGATCCTCCGCGATCCAGATCCGATCTCGCCCTGCGACCTTCTCATCAGCGAGAGCACTTACGGTGGCCATACGCACGAACCGGTCGAAGAGACCGCCGACCGCTTGGGAGAAGTCGTTCGGCGGACGGCCGACCGCGGCGGCAAAGTGATCGTCCCCGCGTTCGCCGTCGGCCGGACCCAGACGATGATCTACTTTCTTCACGAGCTCATCTCAGCGGGAAAATTACCGGATATTCCGATCTACGTGGATAGCCCATTGGCGACTCGGGCAACGGAAGTCTTTCGTGCGCATCCAGAGTGCTTCGACACCGAGACCCAAGCGCTTCTCGCGAACCAGCCGGATCTTTTTGGTGGACGGAGAGTCCGGTATGTCGAGACGGTCCAAGAAAGTATCGAGTTGAACCACCGGGCGGGTTCGTGCGTGATCATTTCGGCGAGCGGGATGTGCGAGGCCGGGCGCGTGCTTCACCATCTGAAGCACAACCTCCCCGACCCCCGTAATACCGTACTGATCGCCGGATATCAGGCGGCGAACACCCTGGGTCGGCGACTGGTCGAGAAACACCCGATGGTGCGCGTGCTCGGACAGATGGTTCCATTAAAGGCTGAGGTTGTTGTACTCAATGGGCTGTCGAGCCATGCTGACCACGGCGATCTGATCCGGAAGCTTGGCCCGCTGGCCAAGTCAACCAGCCGCGTGCGTCTGGTTCACGGCGAGCCGGAACGGTCGGAAGCGCTGGCCGAAGGTCTTCGGGGGATCGGGTTCGCGGATGTCGCGATCCCAGACCGGGGTGAAACGGCGGCGGTCTGATCGCGGGTAAGTACAGATCACACTTCTGAATTCGGGACGGGTGCGATAAGACGATAAGACGATAAGACGATAAGACTCAATTCGGTATTGGTTCTTGCTCTCGAGCATCAGATCTGGTATTAACGAGTATCCCTCCGTACGGTCCCTTTCACAAATCATGATTCGCATCCTCTCGGTCGTTCTGTTATTTCTGGTGACGTTCCAGACTTCCGGTGCGCGCGACCCGATTCATTTTGAGAATCAGATCGTTCCCATTCTGTCCCGGTACAATTGCAATTCTTCCGGGTGTCATGGAAAGGCGGAGGGGCAGGGCGGGTTCAAGCTTTCGATCTTCGGCTTTGATCCCAGCGCCGATTTCAACAGCATCGTCAAGGAGGGGCGTGGGCGGCGCGTGAACGTCTCCGCTCCGGACCACAGTCTTTTTCTGATGAAGGCAACCGGTCGCGTTCCGCACGGCGGGGGAACCCGGCTGAAGGTGGACACGAAGGATTATCGACTCCTCAGAGATTGGATTGCGGGTGGGTTGACGCTGGGTGATCCGAATGCGCCACATGTGGTATCGCTTCGGGTTGATCCCGCCAGTCGGGAGTTGACGGCGCATGCGACGATTGCATTGAAAGTTTCTGCCAAACAAAGCGATGGCCGCGAAGACGACGTGACCGAGTATGCGAAGTTTTACTCGAACAACGAAGCGCTCGCGACGGTGTCGGCGGATGGCGTGGTCCGGATCGGCGATGTTCCTGGCGAAGTGGCGATCATGGCGGCGTATCGCGGTGAAGTGAGCGTCTGCCGGATTCTGATTCCGCGTGGCGGCCCACCAGTGACGCATCAACTGCCGCAGTTCAACTTCATCGACACGTTCGTCGATCAGAAACTGGCGCGGTTGAATATCGCTCCCTCCGGCGCGTGCGATGATGCGACGTTCATTCGCCGGGTTTATATCGATTTGATTGGAAAGCTTCCCACGGCGCAGGCAGTACGCGAGTTTCTGAGAGACACTTCAAAGGATAAGCGACGTCGGATGATTGACGAGTTGCTCAATCGTCCGGAGTTCGCGGATCTGATGGCGTTGCGCTGGGCGGATCTGCTGAGGGTGAATCGGCAGGCGCTGGGCCGGCCGAATGCGTATGCGTATTATCGCTGGATTCGCGAATCCTTCGCGAAGAATGTGCCATTCGACCAATTCGCGGAATCGCTCGTCACCGCCGAAGGACCGCTGAGCGAAACTCCGCCGGCGAACTTCTTCAAGGTGGTGAAGACTCCCGGCGATGCCGCCAGTCAGCTTGCGCAGGTTTTCCTCGGGGTCCGGATTGCGTGTGCGCAGTGCCATCACCATCCGACCGACCGCTGGACTCAGACGGATTACGCGGGGATGCAGGCGTTCTTCGCTCCGCTGCAGGTGCAGGGTGGAAGCGGGTCGGAAGCCGTCGTTGCGAGCGGCGATCCGGTCACGCGGCACCCGCGCAGTGGCGAGCCGGTCTTTGCGTACGCCCTCGGAACGAAACAGCCCGCTTCGAATCCGACTGGCGACCGGCGGTTGATTTTCGCCAAGTGGATGACTGACCCTTCGAATCCGTTCTTCGCGCGGAATTTCGTCAATCGCATCTGGGCAAATCTTCTTGGCCGCGGAATTGTTGAGCCGGTAGACGATGTGCGGGCGACGAATCCGCCGAGCCATCCTGAACTGCTGGACGCGCTGGCGGAGTACGCGGTGGAACACGAGTTTGATACGCGTGAGGTCGTGCGGATCATCTGCTATTCGCGTGTGTATCAGACCGCATCGATACCGAATGAAAGCAACTTGAAGGATGAACAGAATTATTCCCGTGCACTGTTCAAACGTCCCGGTGCGGAAGTGCTGCTGGATATGATCGGACAGACGACAGGTATCGCGGACCGGTTTGCGGGGATGCCTGCGGGTACGCGTGCGGTTCAGGTCTGGGACAGCGAAACGCGGCAGCCGTTCTTGAAGCTGTTCGGCCGGCCGATGCGGACGACAGCGTGTGACTGCGAGCGCAATGCGGAGCCGAGCACCGCCCAGGTCCTGAACCTGATGAATTCCCCCGAATTGCAGTTCAAGCTGTCCCACGAGAAGGGATTCGTTGCCCGGTTGAGCCGGCGGGAATCCGAGAGCGAAGTGATTCAGGAGCTGTATCTGACCTTCTTCAGCCGGATGCCGACTGAGAGTGAACAAAAGGTCAGCGAGCAGTTTCTGCTGTCGAAGACGAACCGAAGGCAGGCGATCGAAGACATGGCGTGGGCCATGATGAACAGTCTGGAATTTTCCTTCAATCATTAACGGGCTTGCCGGGAGTGACCGATGCGAACGTCCCGATTCTGCGATGGTTTGACTCGGCGCGATTGCGTGCGCCTCGGCGTGGCGTCGCTGTTCGGTCTGCCGCTGACGTCCTCACAGTTGCTTGCCGCTTCGCCGGAGAAATCGAAGCGCTCGCTGATTTACGTTTTTCTGCACGGCGGGCCGAGTTCGATCGACATGTTCGATCTCAAGCCCGATGCGCCGGCGGAGATTCGCGGAGAATTCAAGCCAGCCGCGACCAAGCTGCCGGGACTGCACATCTGTGAGCTTCTTCCGAAAGTCGCGCAGCATGTCGATCGCTTCTCGCTCATCCGCTCCTTCACCCATCACAACTCCGATCACGGGCCGGCGGATCACTACATGCTGACGGGTTACTTCCCCTCGGCCGGGTTCAACGGCGGCCTGTCTCCGAACAATCACAAGCCATCGCTCGGTTCGATCATTTCCAAACAGCTCGGCGCCCGCGGCTCCGTTCCGCCCTACGTCTGCCTGCCCAAGATGCATCCCAGCTGCGGCTCCGCCTATCTCGGCGCGACACACGCTCCGTTTGTGATCGACGGCGATCCCAGTGCCGCGAACTTCAGCGTACCGGATCTTCTTCCGCCGCCGGTGATCTCGGCCCATCGCATCGAAGATCGCAGTAAGCTCCTGAACGACGTTGACCGCTATCAGAAGTCGGCGGAGAGCCTCGCCAATGCGAACGCCAAAGCGGTCGAGACGTTCCGGGATAAGGCGTTCCATCTGATGACGTCGGCCGATGCGAAGCGCGCATTCGACATCGCGGCGGAACCGGAAAAACTGCGCGATGCGTACGGCCGCCATTCGCTGGGTCAATCCTGCCTTCTGGCCCGCAGAATGGTCGAAGCGGGTGTTCGCTGTGTCACGATCGATCACAGCAATTGGGATACACACGATGGGAATTTCCGCACGCTGAAGAACACGCTGCTCCCGCACTTTGACTCCGCCATCGCCACGCTCTTCCGCGATCTCGCCGAACGCGGCATGCTCGACTCGACGTTGGTCGTTGTCGCAGGCGAATTCGGCCGGACTCCACGGATCAACAAGAACGCTGGTCGCGACCACTGGGGCCCCGCCTTTACGGTGCTTGTGGGCGGAGGCGGACTCAAAAACGGAGTCGTTGTCGGATCGACCAACGCCCGGGCCGAACGGCCGGATCGCGATCCGTACGGCCCGGAAGATCTCGCCGCAACGCTCCTGTCGCAACTGGGCATCAATCCCGATGCGGAGTTCCATACTCCGGATGGACGCCCGGTCATGATCGTGAACAACGGCAAACGCATCACAGAACTGATCTGAGAGCTGCCATGATTCGATTCGTCGCTCCTTGTCTGATCGTGCTGTTTCATCAGACGTTTGTCGCAGCCACACCTCCCGTGCTCTCGTATCTCTTTCCGGCCGGAGGTCAGCGAGGGACGACCGTCACTGTCCGCGTCGGTGGATTGTTCCTGCACGATTCCTGCCAGTTCGACTTCGCCGGCGGTTCTCTGAAAGCGACACAAAAGCTCAAGCCGATCCCCCGTATCTGGTTCGAAGGCCCGCTGCTTCCATTGCCGGAATCGCAGAAGTCCGAAGATTATCCCGTCGATCGATCGACTTCGATCACGATCCCCGTGACCGCATCGACGGCTGTGCATCGGCCGTGGATCTGGACCTCGCAGGGTGCTGCATCCGGGCCGCGATTTGTCGTCGGCGATCTCCCCGAAGTCGTCGAGACGGAAATCGATGGAGACCCGATTCCGGTTTCCGTAAACCTGCCGGTCACAGTCAACGGCCGCATTTTTCCGCGCGAGGATTTCGATCTCTGGTCGTTCCATGCCCGCAAAGACGAGCGGATCTCCGCTTTTGCCAACACGTCCATCATTCGTTCCCCGGTCACAGCTCATCTGGAAATCCTCAACGAAACGGGGACGGTGCTGGCTGAGCAAACCACGAGTTGCGGAGTTGGCCAAGACGCGGCGGTGCGGTTCATCGCCCCGCGCGATGCCCGATATACCGTGCGCATTCGAGACAGTCATAACGCCGGCGGACCCGCCTCGGTCTATCGCCTGACCATCACGAAGGGACCCGTCGTCGATTCGGTGTTTCCTCTGGGAGCGCGACGAGGGGAAAAGGTGAAGCTGCGGCTGACTGGTCAGGCGATCAGTAGCCCGACATTTGAATGTTCCATTCCCGACGATGCGACGGAGCGCTTGACACCGGAATTCCCCGCCGCCAATTCGTTCATGCTTGATGTCGATGATCTGCCGGAATACGTGTCCGCAACGGACGAGGTGATCGACGTTCCTGCCGCTCTCAACGGCAAAGCAGCATCGTCGAACGAGTGGTGTATTCGCTTGAAGAAAGGGACCAAGTACGACGTTCAACTTTTGGCCCGATCATTGGACTCGCCATTATGTGCGGTCGTAGTTTTGAGAAATTCGAAAGGAGAAGAGATCAAACGAGAAGTGGCACGGAACCCGAATCAGGATCCGGCGTTTGCCTTCTCGCCAACCGCCGATGACGTCTATCGTGTGCAGATCACCGAACGGTTCCGCAAGCGCGGCGGGCCGGAATTTTCCTATCGCCTCAAGATCCGCAGTGTCGATTCCCTCGCGCCGGATTTTCGCTTGAATCTCGCGAGCGTCATCCTCAATGTGCCTCGCGGAGCGACGGGCAAAGTCAAAGTGACAGCCGAACGTCAGGGACCGTTTCGCGGCCCGATCGAACTCGCCCTCCACGGACTGCCGGACGGTTTGACGGCTCAATCCGTCATCATGAAGGAGAATCAGAATTCGGCAGAGTTGACGATCACCGCCGCCCGTGATGCGAAAGTGATTCCCTCGACGGTGTCGATCGTGGGCAAGGTAGAGGTCGATGGAAAGCATCTGACCCGTACAGCCCAGAGTCCCGATGCGGACCGGCTGATCGTCACCGCAACGGTGCCCACGCCGTTCAAGTTCGTCGGCGAATACACCATGAGCAATGCGCCACGCGGTCAGCCGTATTCCCGCAAGTATGAACTGGTCCGGACGATGTTCGACGGCCCGATCACCATTCACCTGGCGGATCGCCAGATCCGGCACTTGCAGGGCGTGACCGCAGCGCCGATCCTGGTGGAACCCAACCAGACCACATTCGAGTACGCCGCCCAGCTTCCGCCCTGGATCGAAGTGGGCCGCACCTGCCGGGTGACGCTGATGGCGGTCGGTCAGGTTGTCGATGCTGATGGCACGAAGCATACCGTCAGTTACACGTCAACGGAGCAGAATCACCAGATGATTGTCGTACCCGAACCCGGACATCTGGCGGTTGAGTGCGAGCGAGCGACCTTGAACGTGGAACCCGGTCGGACGGTTTCCCTGCCGATCCGGATCGTTCGTGCGAACGGCCTGACGGGCGATGTCACGGTTCAACTGGTTTTTCCCGCACACTGGCGGGGCGTTCGCGCTGATCCGATTCGGATCGCCAAAGGGCAACAGCAGGGTGAACTGAAAATCGATTTTGCCACCGGCCATCCCGGGCCGTTCAACTGTCCCGCCACTCTTCGAGCCACGCTGGGTCCGGTCGTAGCGGAAACGTCAGTCGAGTTGGTTCTTCCTTAAGGGGCTTATTTAAGGGGACTATCACCTTTTTCATTGGCCGATTTTTTCCATGCGGCCATCGGGCGTCCTTCCCCATGATCAGGACGGACCGCATCCGGTTCAAAGAGAATTCGTCAGTTGCTCTCAGCGAGCAAATTGCCAACACGAATGGTTTTGCAAGTCAACCGCCAGATCGCCAGCACAACCAAGAGATCCAGAATCAGGTGGAATGGAAAGACCCAGAGCGGATGCGGGGCGGGCATCACCGACGCCAGCGCCCCCGGCACGTTCACGTCGCGATAAGACTCCACCAGGACCTGCCACTGCTTGAGCACCCAGCGCATCGATTCCAGATTGGCGTAGGCCACGAACACAAACACGCCGATCAGGCCGTTGCGGACACCGCGACGTTCCTTCACCATCGGTACGGTCACGGCCACGATCAGGGTCGCCGCCACAACGGCCACGTAGGCATTCCAGAGCCAGAGCAACTGATCGGACCGCGCAAAAATCCGGTCAGTCAGTTCCATTTCTGTCATGGCAACACTCGTGATGGGTGATGCGTTCCTGAACAATCATTGTGGCTCTTACTCGGGCTCTTCATCGTCGTCGTAGCGGTTGGCGGATTTGGACTTTTTGACCGGCTTCTCGTCCGCGTAATCGTCTTCCTCAGGGATCATCCGGGCGATGCGTCGGAGAAGCAGCGGATACGACATCTGCTTCTCCGCCTTCTTCGAATACTTATCCTCGTCCACGGCGATTGCCTGGCGCTCGAGCGATGTCGTGTTGATTTTTCCCAGGAGATTCACGCCGACGAGGAGGAGGGTGAGGGCATCCTGACCCGCCTTCTCGCCCACGAGAGCGGCACCCACCGCATCGCAAGAAAATTCATCGGATCGCGACAGCGGCTTGTAAAGCATGCTGATCTGCGAACGGATCAGTCCGGTATGGCCGAGAGCATGGTGCGCCAGTTCGTGCGCGATGATGAAGCGGAGCAGATCGGGGTTGTTCGTCTGCTGGGCGGCGAAAACGATGCGATCGAAGAGCACGACGTTCCGCTTCGCGCCGATCTTGGTGGCGAAGGCGTTCTGCTGTTCACTTTCGACGATATAGACATCGGGTGGGTTCATATCCATTGCATCGGCGAGCTCGGCGACGGCATCATAAATCTCTGGAAGTTGTCTTGGTCCGACTTTGAGTGCGGAGCCACGCAGTTGCGCGAGCGCGATGTTAACGCGGTAGAAGTAGAAAATAAGCGATGCCAACACGGCAGGTAAAATACCGATTAAAGCAAACCCGCTAGTGCCGATTGTTAATCCAATGATCAACGCGATTGTTATGAACCCCGAAAGCCCGAACAAAAAATACGCGACCGTCTGCTGGAACCCGGTTCCGGGTTCGATGTAATCGCGGGGGTCGATGGGGCGGATCTTGGCCATGGATCACCGGGAGAAAGGAAGGCACGAAAATGCCCACGGGTTCACCGTGGGCCTGTTGTAGTCGGGTGCGGGGCCGCTGTCACTGTTCGCCGTACATGTCGTGCGTCATCGGGTCGAGATGCTTGGTGTTTCGTTCGATGGCGAGGACGATTGTTCGCTCTTCCATGCCGTCGGCGGACTCGGCGACGGCAGGGAGAATCTGCCGGCCATCGGTGAGGGCGTATCGCATGGTGAACGAACCATCCGGCCGGAGTTTGACGGGTTCGTTCTGCAGGGTGACGTGCGCGGAGGGATCGGTTCGACCGGTGACGATGAGTTCGGCATCGATGGTGAAGTCGAATTTTTTCAGCCTCTCGGGGAGGACAGCTCCGGTGCCATAGACCGCGTCTTTACCCCGGCGGATCTGTTCGTCGAAGAGTTCGCGCAGTTGAGGTGGGCCTTCGGTGGATTCGAATCCGGTGGACATGGCGAGGAGGCGTTCGGCGGTCATATCATCCACTTCCGCCGCCTGCCATCCGGTTTCGAGCGGTTCGCTGGCGCCGGATTTGGGCGGAGTGACCACGTTGGAGCGTGCGAGGACTTTGAAGTCTCCGCGGCGCGAGAGATAGCCGATGTCGGCGCGGTAGCTTCGGGGCGGTTGCGGGATATCGATATACCAGTGGCTGCATCCGCCGCGGATGACGATATCGCGGACGTGTGCTTCGCTCGTGCTGGTAGTGTCGAGGGAAGTCACATCGAAGAGGCGGATGATGGGCTTTGCACCGTGCCAGTCCTGGCCGAGGGATGCTTCGGCGCGTTGCACAGACTGGAGCGTGAGTTCCCAGTGGGCATGTAGCCAGAACGGATCGGGAACCATGAGGAAGATGCGATCCTTCACCGGATTTTTAGACTTCATGGAAAGATCTTTTTCCGGTGGGATCGGTGTTTCGATGACTTTGAGCGGAGCGGGCACGGGTCGTGCGTTGGACTTTTCCGCTTTTGCAGCGGGTTTGGCCGGTTTGTGCGAACCGTTGAGTGCGGGCTTTGAGGCCGGCTTTTCAAGCGGGATCGTGCTGGGCTTCTTATCGCGGAACTTGGCCGTCGGCGACTTGATGGTTTTCGCGGGTTTGGGGAGTGCGGCCTTGGTCGTTCGTTTGGCTTTTGTGGACTCGCGGCGCGAACTGGCGGATTTGGCGGTGGTGCGTGCGGCGGGTTTGGCACTCGCGGATTTGGGGGATCGCTTGGCGGCAGGCTTGGGTTTTTTGGTCGATTTGGCAACTGATGGTGCTGGAAGAGCTTTGGTTTTCACGGCACACTCGGTATCGGAGTAAGGTCAATGCCGATGATCGGTAAGACCATTCCCGAAAGATTATTCGGGCGATCTCCGTTCCCGGTGTCCTGCGGACAACCGAATCGGCGTTTAGTGATCGTTCATCGCGGCCGGAATCCGTCCCGGAGATGTCGAGTTCCTTGCTATTCATCTTCTGATGAATATCGATCTTAAACCGTTGACCCGAAACGAATTCGGTGGAGACTGACTATGGTCAGCGAATCGGGTGGGGCGTCCGGCGTTAACGGTTCGTGCAGACTGAATCCGTTGCCTGCTCCTCTTAATGTAAAAAATATCAGCCTCTCCTGTCAACGCGATTTCGGGATTCGGAGAGAGTTTACGGGTTTTCCCAACCGCGAAAACTCACACACCACGCCCGGTTATGGCGATTGAAACAGTCGCAATGCGGCGATTCTCCGCTTTCTTTCACTCACTACTTCGATCATCGCTTCTCTGTTGCCAGCAAAGAATTGCGATCGAATGTGAAAAGTGCAATCGATCAAAACCCGTTCCGTTTTCCATCCGCCAACCGCTGAAACGCGAAGAAAATTCCCGGAAAACGATTTTTCGCCACACCCAGATCCAGACTTTGTGAATTTTTTCACATTGTCCGGTTGACGATTATCTCGACACACACAGAATGATTGCACACCCGAATTGCCAGACCTCAAACGGGGTCGGTGATGAAAGAGCAACCGACTCGAAACTCGATCCGAACTGCAGAACTTGGTGTCATCGGTTCGGAAATGTTTGGTTTCGCATTGGTGGGCCTGTTTATCGACCTCGCACTCGGGACGATTCATTCGTTCCCCTGGGCGACTGTGATATTGGGATTGTTGGGTCTTGTGGCGGGGTTTTGGCATCTGATTCGGCTCGTACGGCGTTGAGTCGCCGGTGCTATGCCTGGGTGTCGATACCTTCGCTCTTGCTTCTGGCGATGGCGCCCTTGGTCGAATCGCTGACAGCCAAGCCCGTGATGCTGGCCATGTTGGCGGCGGTGCTGATCACGCTGCCGGTGGCGCTTGTGACATTGCTGATCGTCCGTCGGCAGACGAATCCACAACGAGTTCCTATTGTGTGGATAGTCCTTTCCGTGATCCGGATGATCGTGGCGTTGGCAGGATCGCTCCTGGTGTATCTGGCGGTTCCGCGCATCGAGTCCGCCGGATTGTGGTATTGGTTCGGTATTGCTGTGGCTTACCTCTCCACGCTGGCGGCCGAGGTCTTCGTTCTTGCGAAGCCGGGCTGGGTCGGACGCGGAGCGGGTAGCCGGAGGGGTTGATGCTCTATGTCGTCTCCAGTGCATCCCGGCGTACCTCTGAAGCCTGATCCGTTCCATCACGTCGTGAACGGTCCCAAAATCGATATTTTCGAATCCCTCGAATTCGGGATCCATCTGCCGAAGATCGCCGGCTACCAGATCACCAAGTTCCACGTCTTTCTCGCCGTATCCGCTCTACTCGTCGCCATCGCGATGATCTGGCTCGGCAAGCGGATGGCCACGGGCGAGAACCCGCGTGGCAAAATGTGGAATCTGCTCGAATCGCTGCTCTACTTCGTCCGCGAGAAGATCGCCAAGCCCGGCCTCCATGAGGAAGCCGACAAATACGTGCCGTTCCTCACCACGATGTTCCTGTTCATCTTCCTTGTGAATCTCCTCGGCATGATCCCGCTGCTCGGCTCCGCAACCGCCAGCATCGCCGTGACGTTTGCTTTGGCACTCTGCAGTTTCGTGGTGATCCACGCGAGCGGAATCAAGGAGATGGGCTTCGGCAAGTATATGAAGTCGTTCATACCGCACCTGCACTTGGAAGGTGGACCGCTCATCAAGATCATGGGGATCGCTATCACAATAGGGATGGCGATATTGGAATACGCGACGGCGTTCATCCGCCTGGCAGTGCTGGCGATTCGTCTTTTTGCGAACATGCTGGCTGGTCATACGGCACTCTTCATGATCCTGTTCTTCATCCAGTATGTTTCGCGTCCGGTGTCGGATCCGATGGGTGGCTATCTGTACGAGGCACCTGGTTGGCTCTACTACGCGATTACGCCGTTTAGTGTTGTGTTGTCCGTTGCCTTGAGTTGTTTGGAATTGTTTGTGGCCGGATTACAAGCGTTTGTCTTCACGCTTTTAACATCGATCTTCATTGGGCTGGCGAAACACCCTGCTCACTAGGCTTCGACTTCGGAAGTCAATCGAGAACCCTTAAACGTTTCCCCTGAAAGGACGAGTTGAATCATGCAACGTCGCATTCTCCCGCTGTTTGGTGCTCTGCTCATCGTTCTCTGCTCCAGCACGCTGGCCAGTGCCGCTGAGGGCGCGGGTGGCGCTGCGGCCATTGGTATGGGTCTGAGTGTGCTCGGGATCGGCCTGGGACTTGGACTGATCGGTAATGCCGCCATGAGCGGTATTGCTCGCCAGCCTGAGCAAGCGGGCACCATCCAAACCGCCATGCTGATCATCGGTGGTCTGGTCGAAGGGGCAGGGATTCTCAGCCTCATTCTTTGTCTCGTCACACTCTTCGTGTAAACCCGATGCGGTTTCTCCTGGAGGTGAGGCCATGTTGAATCGAACTCTCGCACGGTTGCTCGTTGTGCTCGTCGTCGGCTTCCTGGCCCTGGCGAATCCATCGACCGTTCGTGCGGAAGCGAAAGCGGTCGCGGCCGAAGGCGCGAAGGCTGAGAAAGACGCCGAGCATGACTCGATGGCGTTCATCGATTTGCCCAAGCGCTGGGATTTGAGCATCTACACGATCGTTGTCTTCGCGTTGCTTTTTAGCATTCTCTACTTCTTTGCCTGGCCCAACATTTCGGCAGGTCTCAAGAAGCGTGAGGAGATGCTATCAGCTGTTAAGGATGCCGCGGAGAAGGCCCGTCGCGAAGCGGAGGAAATGTCCGCCAAGTTGAAAGCCGAGTTCGCGACTGCCAATGACAAGGTTCGGGCGATGCTTGAGGAAGCACGTCGCGATGCTGATGCCTTACGAGTGACGGAGCGTGAGATTGGTCAGAAGGAAGCGGCCACCGAACGTGATCGCGCACGACGTGAGATCGAAGCAGCAAAAGATGCCGCCTTGCAAGAGATCTATCAGAAGGCAGTCGAGCTGGCATCGCTCATGTCCGCGAAGACTATTAAGAAGAACCTGACAACCGCCGACCACAAGAGTCTTGTTGACGAGGCGCTGGCGGAATTGAACAAGATGCCGTCACGGAACTGAAATGGGTCGAGTGGTGCAGTGTCTTCGAGGCCCACCGATCCCGCTACGGAAGCTCAACTATGGCCGACATTCCCGATACTGTTCTCGATGAAGGCGTGACACGCAGCCGCCTCGCACGTGTCTACGCCGAGGCGCTCCTGGCCGTGGCCGCGAAAAACAATCAACGCGATCAAGTCGGCGATGAACTCGACGATGTCATTCGCTCTGTTTTCGCTCAACAACCAGAACTCGAACGGTTCCTCAAGAACCCGACGATCAGCAAGCGAAACAAAGGTCCCGTGATCGCGACCGGATTCGCATCGTGTTCTGAGCCGGTTCGCAATCTGCTCGGTGTCCTCAATCAAAATAATCGTCTGCATCTGATCCGATCCGTGGCCGCCGTCTATCGGGATCTCCGCGATCAGCAGGCGGGCCGTATCCGTATCCTGGTGAAGTCCGCTGTTCCGCTCACCAAAGAGCAGACGGACAAGCTCAAGAATCAATTGCAAAAGAGCCTGAAAAAGTCTCCGGTAATTGTTGTTGCCGTCGATCCCGAGTTGATTGGCGGCCTGATCGTTCAAATTGGCGACCGGGTGATCGATACATCGATCCGCACCCGCATACAAACCCTCCGCGCACAACTGATGGAGCGAGGCACGAGTTATGTCCTCCAAAATTAACGCTGGCGAAATCATTAGCGTCCTGACCAAGCAAATCGGCGAGTTCGGACAAAAATCCGAATCCCGCGAGGTTGGTCAGGTCCTGGAAGTTGGCGATGGCATCGCCCGTTGCTACGGTCTCTCCGGTGTCATGACAGGCGAAATGATCGACTTCCCCGAAGCCAACGTCAAAGGACTTGCCTTCAATCTCGAAGAAAATTCCGTCTCGGTCATCGTCCTCGGCGACTACCTCAAGATCCGCGAGGGGATGGAAGTCCGGACCACCGGGCAACTCCTCAGTGTGCCAGTCGGCCACGCCATGGTGGGCCGCGTCGTCGATCCTTTAGGTAACCCGATGGACGGCAAAGGGCCGATCATCACTGACAAGCGTCGTGCCCTCGAAAGCCCCGCTCCTGGCATCGTCGATCGCCAGCCAGTCAAGCAACCGCTTCAAACTGGCCTCAAGGCCGTCGATGCCATGACCCCCGTCGGGCGCGGCCAGCGCGAACTCATCATCGGCGACCGCAAGACCGGCAAGACGCAAATCGCCATCGACGCGATCCTCGCCCAGAAGGAAGAAAAGGTCATCTGCGTTTACGTCGCCTGCGGGCAGATGGAATCGAAGATCGCCGGTGTGGTCGAGAAACTCCGCGAGTCCGGCGCTCTCGACTACACGATCATCGTCGTTGCATCATCCTCCGATGCCGCCCCGCTCCAGTACATCGCCCCGTACGCCGGGTGTGCGATGGCCGAATACTTCATGTACGAAGAAGGCAAGGACACCCTGGTGGTGTACGACGACCTTTCGAAGCAAGCCGCCGCGTATCGTCAGCTTTCGCTGCTCGTGCGTCGTCCTCCCGGTCGCGAAGCCTACCCCGGCGACGTGTTCTATTGCCACAGCCGTCTGCTCGAGCGTTCCGCCAAGATGGCCGAGCGCTATGTTATCATCGCCGATAGTGCCGATGCTGCACAAGCCAACGACGACTGGGGCGTGAATGCCGAAAACGATCCCAGCCGCAAGCGTGCACCCGGAGAGAAGGGCAAGGTCTACAAAGGCCCGCTCGACAAGGAGCATGCCGAGCACGTCGATCTCAAGAACTTCCCCGGCCACAAGCTCGCGAAGATCGGCAACAGCGGCGGTTCTTTGACCGCGCTACCAATCATCGAGACACTCGAAGGCGAAGTGTCGGCGTACATCCCGACGAACGTGATCTCGATTACGGACGGCCAGATCTACCTGCAGCCGGACCTGAAGAACGCAGGTGTGCTGCCGGCCGTGGACGTCGGTATCTCCGTGAGCCGCGTCGGCGGCAACGCCCAGATCGGCGCGATGAAGGACAAGCGCGTCGCCGGCGGTTTGAAGCTGGCCCTCGCCGCCTTCCGCGAACTGGAAGCGTTCGCCCAACTCGGCACGGAACTCGACAAGGTCACGCAGCAGCAACTCGACCGCGGCTACCGTATGGTCGAGATCCTGAAGCAGGACGCCTATAAGCCGATGAACGTGCTCGACCAGGTGATGATCATCTACGCCGGTAACAGCGGCGCGCTCGACAAGGTGGACCGCAAGAAGGTGAAGGCGTGGGAATCGCAGTTCCTGACGTTCGTCCGCGAGCAAATGCCGGAAGTCCGAGAAAAATTGAGTACGGACAAGAAGATGACGGACGATGTCATCAAGTTGCTGGACAGTGCGATCGCGACCTTCCAGCCGCAGTTCAAGGCGTAAAGACTTTGTAGGGTGGGCCGAGTCTTCGATGCCCACCGCGTTCCACGATCGTGATACTTCGGCCCTGAAGGGGCCGTTCCAATAGCCCAGGCCGAAGGCCTGGGTGAGACAAGGTAGAACATCGGCCCTAAAAGGGCCGTTCATTTGGGATCGCGATAACATGAACGGCCCTTTCAGGGCCGATGGTGGTACGGTTGAATTCCCAGGCCTTCGGCCTGGGCTGACGGAACCGGCCTTTCAGGCCGGAAGAACTGCGACACAAGAACGCTTAACACCGAACGATGCAGGCTCGATCTCATGGCCAATCTTCGATTACTCGTGAAACGCCGCAAGGCAGTGCGGAACATCCGCAAGATCACGAAGACGATGGAACTGATCGCGACCGCACGCTTCAAGAAAGCGCTCGACCGCGCGATGGAAGCGGAAGCGTACACCAAGAAGATCGCCGAGTTGGCCTCCGACCTCAGCCAGAGCGCTGGTGAAGTCAGCCACCCGCTGCTGGCTGTGCGGCCGAAGGTCGAGAAGGCGCTGATCCTCGTCTGCACCTCGAATCGCGGCCTCTGCGGCGGTTACAACGGCGGGATTCTTCGCGAAGCCCAGATCAAGATCCGCCAACTGCGGGCCGACGGCATCCCGTTCGACCTTGAAGTGTCCGGCCGCCGCGGCGCGACCTTCTTCAAGTTCCAGGGCGTGACGATGGAAGCCCAATACCAGCAGTTCGAGGATAAGCCGTCCTTCGAGCAGGTGGACGAGATCGCGCAGAAGTACATCGACCTCTACATCGGCGGCAAGGTCGACCAGGTGTTCGTCTGCTACCAGAAGTTCATCACGGCCGCCCGGCAGACGCCGGTGGTCGAATCGCTGTTGCCGCTCAGTAGTGTCCCGACGGCCAGCGCCCCCGCGACCGGCCCGAAGGCTGACTACGAGTTCCTGCCGGACGCAGCCGAGATCTTGAACAACCTCGTACCGGTGGCGTTCAAGGTACGGCTGTTCAAATGTTTCCTCGACGCAGCCGTGAGCGAGCAGATTGCCCGACGCGTGGCGATGAAGGCCGCGACCGAGAACGCCGGCGATTTGATCAAGGAGATTTCTCGCGAGTACAACCGGACTCGCCAGGCGAACATCACGAAGGAAATCAGCGAGCTGATCGCGGGCAGCGAGGCGCTGAAGTAATGCCCGAACGCCGCCAGCTCCGATTCGATTCGCTCGACGAAGTGATTCGCGATGCGGAGAACCTGCTGGCGAATGGATACGACAGGGCCGGCAACTGGGACTTGGCCCAGTGCGCGAACCACCTGGTCTTCTGGATGACCTGTCCGATCGACGGGTTCAGGAAAGGCCCCGTGCCCATTCGGATGATCCTCTGGATCGCGCGGAACACGGTCGGGCCGAAACAGTTGAAGAAGATCCTGGCGAACGGATTCCCGCCCGGCGGCATGACCGACCCGCAGTCGGTGAAGCCATCCGACGGCAACGATCAGGCTGCGGTGTTGAAGCTGAAAAAGGCGGTCGAACGGTTCAAGAACCACACGGGGCCTATCATCCCCTCACCATTCTTCGGACCGATGGACCAAGAGACGGCGATGAAGCTACAACTGGTGCATACCGCACACCACCTGAGTTTTCTGATACCGAAATAGGGTTAAACGAGGACGAACCGACATGGTTGCAACTGCTGCAAAAACCGGGAAGATTGTGCAGATCATCGGCTCGACGTTCGACGTCGAATTCGAAGAAGGCCACCTTCCCGAAATCTACAACGCACTCCGCATCGAAGACTCTTCGCGGAGCATTGCCATCGCCCTCACCGGCGAAGTTCAGCAGCACCTCGGCGGCAGCCGCGTCCGCTGTGTCGCCCTCGGAAACACCGACGGCCTCGTCCGAGGCATGCTGGCTGTCGATACCGGAGTGGCTCTGTCCGTGCCCGTCGGCTATGGCACCCTCGGCCGCGTCTTCAACCTCCTCGGCGAACCGATCGATGGCCGCGGACCGGTGAAGTACGACGAAAAGCGCCCGATCCACCGCGAACCGCCGAAGTTCAGCGAACTTTCGCCCAAGTCCGAAATTCTCGAAACCGGGATCAAGGTGATCGACCTTCTCACACCGCTCGCTCGGGGTGGTAAGGCGGGCCTCTTCGGCGGTGCAGGTCTTGGCAAGACGGTCATTCTGCAGGAACTCATCTCGCGGATCGCGAAGGTGTACAAAGGGTACTCGGTGTTCGCTGGCGTCGGCGAGCGGACTCGCGAAGGGAACGACCTCTGGCTCGAAATGCAGGAAACCAAGACCGGTGTCGGCGAAGACGCCAAGCAGGTGCTCGAGAGCACCGCGATGGTCTTCGGCCAGATGAACGAGCCTCCGGGTGCCCGCCTTCGCGTCGCACTCTCCGCCCTCACCATGGCCGAGTGGTTCCGCGATACAACCGGTGCCGAAACGCTCATGTTCGTCGATAACATCTTCCGCTTCAGCCAGGCCGGTTCGGAAGTGTCCGCCCTCCTCGGCCGGATGCCCTCCGCCGTGGGTTACCAGCCCACGCTCGCCACCGAGATGGGTGAACTGCAGGAACGCATTACCTCGACGACGAAGGGGGCCATCACCTCCGTGCAGGCGGTGTACGTCCCGGCCGACGACCCGACCGACCCCGCACCCGCCAATACCTTCCAGCACCTCGATGCGTTTATCTACCTCGAGCGTTCGATCTCGGAAAAGGGGATCTACCCCGCCATCGACCCGCTGAACTCGAACAGCCGTCTGCTCGATCCCGCCATCGTCGGCGAAGAGCACTTCACGGTGGCGGACCGCGTGAAGCGGATTCTCCAGCGTTACCGCGAACTGCAGGACATCATCGCCATTCTCGGCGTCGATGAGTTGAGCGAAGAAGACAAGCAGGTCGTGGCCCGCGCCCGCCGCATCGAGCGGTTCCTCAGTCAGCCGTTCATCGTCGCCGAAGCCTTCACCGGCAAGCCCGGCAACGTGACACCGCTGAAGGAATCGATCCGCAGCTTCAAGGAAATCTGCGACGGCAAGTGGGACCACCTGCCGGAGTCGGCATTCATGTACGTCGGCACGATCGAGGAAGCCGCTGCTCAGGCCGAAGAGCAAGCCCGCAAGGCCGGCGGCGGAAAGTAATCGATCATCGCGAGGTCCTAAATCATCGGAGCCGTGCCCTGACCGTCACGGCTCCCGGAATACACGATCGAGATCATCATGGCCGAAGCAACATCCTCCCAATCGCTCAAGATCGTCGTCGTCACACCGGAGCGCGCCGTGCTGGACGAGGCGGCCGACATGGTGGTGCTCCCGTTGTTCGACGGCGAATTCGGCGTCATGGCCAACCACTCGCCGTTCGTCAGCCAGCTCGGGCCGGGCGAACTCCGCATCAAACACTCAGCAGGCACAAAGATCTATTTCATCGATGGCGGATTCGCTCAGGTGAATCAGAACACCGTCAACGTGCTCACCCAGTTCGCCCGCAAGAAGGAAGACCTGACCGACGCGCTCATCACGGCGGAAAAGGCAAAGGCCGATGCGCTGCCCGCCAGCAATGACGTGGAAAAACAGACCAAAACAAAGATGAATGCCCGTGTCGCCGCCATGACCCGCATCGCGAAGAAGTAACGCAATCGCCGACCATCTCCGGAACTTTCGAACCCGAACTGGTGTCTAATTCTGATACCAGTTACAATCACTGCGTTCGGCCACTCCCGGAGATTCTCTCATGTCCCTACGTCGCGGATTACGAATCACCTCCATCGGCCTGCTGGCTTTCGGCTTGCTGGCTCTGATCGCTTCCGACTCGCTCATCGCCGCCAGCAAGGCGCAGGAAGCCAAGAAATACACCGACCAGCTCAAGACCTCCAAGGATCCCAAAAAGAGAGCCGAAGCCATTGAAGAGCTGGGCAAATTGGGACAGATCATGAAGTCGCTGGCCGAACCAGCACTCCCGGACATCAAGAAAGCACTCGAAGACAAGGACACCGGTGTTCGCAAGGCTGCCGCAACCGCGTACGGCAAGCTGGATCCGGATCCGAAGGAAGCCGTTCCCGTTCTCGTGAAGATGCTGAAGGAAGACAAGGATGAAGGCGTGAAGATCGCCGCCGTGCAAGGGCTTGCCGCCATGGGAGACAAGGCCCGTGAAGCGATGCCGACCCTGCGGCAAGTGCAGAAGGATGGCGACAAGAAGAGCAAGCTCAGCAAAGCCGCCCAGCAAGCTCTTCGATCGATCAATCCGAAGAAAAAATAGAAACGTGATCGAAACGGAAAAAACAATCCCAGCGCTTTGGCGTTGGGATTTCTTTTGCTGAACGTGATTTTTTGAACGAGGTGATCGACGTACCGATCTCAAATCCGAATACTCAAGCGTCTGCCCATTTCCCACGATGTCCGTGCTCAGACCAGTTGTGTCAGCAGGATGATGCCGCCAATGATGATCGCCAGTCCCAGGATGATGAGCGCGATCGCGGTCTGATTGCCGGTGTTTTTCTTGGCGGAGATCTTATTCCGGGTTGGAATCGCAGCCGGTTCAGCTTTTGGAGATTCGGGTGCGATTTCGGAAGGAATCACGCTCTCGGGAGCGGAAGGCTGAGTCGCGGCAATGGGTTCGGGTTGCGAGGCGTTGGACTTTTTCTTTGATCGATTGACCGCATGTGCGGGCACACCGTTCGACAGGACGGGTTCGGGCTTGGGGATGGAGACCGTTACCGTTGGATTCAGGGGTGAGATCCGGACGTCGCTTGCGGTGGCGCTGGCGGCTTCGCGGATGGTGGGCGTTTGGGAATGATATCCGGGATTGGCCATCACGCGGCTGGGCAGGCTGATCTGTGCGGTCTGACCATCCTGTGAGGCCCATGGCAGGAGTGCATCGGCAACTTCGGCAGCGGACTGGTAGCGTTCGGAGATTTTTTTGGCCATCATTTTCGAGAGGACGGCAGCGAAGGCGGGCGGCGCGTCCGAGCGGTAATCGAGGATGTCGGGAACCTTGCCGAACTGGTGCTGCATGAGTTTCTGGCTTGCGGGGACGCCGTCGTATGGCGAATGACCGGTGAGGATCATGAAGAGAGTCGCGCCGAGGCTGTAGATATCGCTGCCGGCGCTGACTTCGTTCTGGAGCGCCTGCTCCGGGGACAGGTAATCGAGCGTGCCGAGGATGGCGTTGGTGTTCATGACACCGGTCAGGTTATCGGCCGTATTGGTGACGTTTTTCGTCAGCCCCATGTCGAGGATTTTGATCATTCCATCTTTGGTGATCATCAGGTTTTCGGGTTTGATGTCGCGATGGACGAGGCCCTGCTCGTGGGCCGCGGCCAGTCCCAGTGCCATTTCGCGTGCGATGCGGAGCGATTCCGCAATGGTGAATTCGCCGCCGACCAATCGGGCACCCAGCGTCGACCCCTCCAACCGCTCCATGGCCACATAGGCGATGCCGCGCTCTTCGCCGGACTGAAAGATGGTGACGACGTGGTCGCTTTTCACTTTCGCCGCGGTGCGGGCTTCGCGGAGGAATCGCTGCCGTGAGGATTGGTTCGTGGCCAGACTTGGCCGCATCACTTTGAGCGCCACCGTGCGCTCGAGCAGCGGATCGTCGGCCAGGAACACGATGCCCATGCCCCCCTGCCCCAATCGCTCGCGAATGCGATAGGGCCCAAGCTCGCGGAGGCCGCTGTATTCCACATTCACATCCAACGCGAGCAGGCGATCCATCAGCCCCTGCGGCAGGTCATCTGCCAACTGCGGCGTGACTGGCACAGCTTCGATCATCGTGTCGCGGTCGAGCAGCGATTGAATCGTCTCCGCACATTGCGGACACTGTTCCAGGTGTAGAAGCAACGGCTGCTGATCTGCGGAGACGAGGCTCCCCGCCAGCAGATGCTGGTATTCGTCGGTCCGCGGACACGGGGACAGAGTCTGCACAATGAAACCTTCGCAAGTCAGATTCAGTCGATCAGCCCCTGCAGATACGATCGCATCCGGGCCAGCACCCGACAGCGGGCCGAGTAGACGGCTCCAACGGTGGTCCCAAGCTCGGCGGCAACCTCCGCTGCGGAGCGGTTTTCGACGCCGTGACCGACGAACGCCTGCCACGTCTGCGGCTGAAACTCCGGACGGAGCAGCTCCATCGCTGCCGCGACCACCTGCTGCCGATATTGCGTTTCTGAAAAGATGTCGTCCTGTCCGACACAGTTCTCGAGATTCGCAAGCATCGCTGCGTGCCGCGCCGACTGCCGGCAGTAGTTCTTCCAGACGTTGAGAAAAATCACCCGCAGCCAGCTTCGGAAGCTCTTGTCGCGGTCGTATTCGAATTGAGGCAGCTTGATCACCAGGACGCGAAAGACTTCCTGCAGCACGTCGGCTGCGTCGGCTTCCTGCATCCCCGTGCGCCGCAGCCAACTGTAGAGCAGCGGGCTGTACAGTTGTACAAACTTATTCCACGCCGCCGGCTGACCGGCTTCGCGGAGCTCGCCGAGCAGAGTCTCCGAAGTCGTCATCATGAGCGATGCAGGGGCAAGCGGTTCTGAAGGTCCGTGTGTTGATTGTACCGAATTCTGCGGAATCAGGGGGGCCATCGCTGCCGACAGCATCGCGGATTCATCCCAAAAAATAATGTGAAGTTTCTCATCATTCGCGCGGAAGGATTGGGCATTTCGTGCAAAATCCTTCTGTTCTCATTCTCTGCCCCTGAGGAACGTTCGCCATGTCACGCATCCAATCCTGGCTCCCGAAGTCCTGGCTCCCGAAGACCCGCAAGCCGATCACCTATGCCAAACGGCGTACGGGCCTGCTGCAGGTCATGAATCTCGAAGACCGCATTACTCCGGCAAACTTCGACGTCACCAACCTGCTCGATTCGGGAGCCGGCTCGCTGCGGCAGGCGGTGCTGGATGCCAACGCGAATGTCGACGCCGACACGATCACAATCACTGTGGCCGGCACGGTGACACTTGGCAGCACGATTGCGATCTCGAATCCGGTCGACATCACTGCGAACCTGCCCGGCGTGATCATCTCCGGCGGCGGTAGCGTCCGCGTCTTCGAAACGACTGCCGCGGCCGCCGCCACCGCAATCTCCTTCAACAAGCTGACCATCGCCAACGGGAGCGCCGCCTCGGGTGCGGGCATCTTCGCCAACGACGAATCGATCACTCTCAACTCCGTCACCGTGCGTAACAACACGGCCACCAGCACCGATGGCGGCGGCATCTTCTTCAACAGCACAGGCAGCCTCACCGTCAACAATTCAACTTTCCACGACAACAAAGCCGCGTACGGTGGTGCGATCGACTTTTTCAGCACCGGCGGCTCGCTGACGCTGAACAATGCCACCATCACTGGTAACACCGCGACCAACAACGGTGGCGGCATCTATTTCGTGGGGAGTACCAGCGGATCCGGAGCCGTCATTCGCAATAGCACAATCGTGGGCAACTCCAGTCCCAACGGCGGCGGTATCTTCCACTCCTCCGCACTCCCCTTGACGATCGACGGCAGTATCGTCAGCGGCAACACCGCCACAACCGGGCCCGATATCTCAACAAATGGCACAGCCACAGTCAACTTCTCCGCCCTGGGCAGCACGGTGGGGATCGTCACGCTCGTCGGGGCCAACAACCTTGTCGGTGCGGATCTCAAGCTCGGCGCTCTTGCCAACAACGGTGGGATCGTGCAGACGATTCTCCCCGCCGTGGACAGCCCTGTCCGCGATGTCGGCTCCAATGTCGGCGGGCTCCTGAGCGATGCCAATGCCGGCTTCCGCGTCTTCAACGGCCAAGCCGACATTGGTGCCGTCGAGCTGGCTCCCGTGGATTTCATTGTCAAGAACGCCAACGATTCGGGTCCGGACAGCCTTCGCGCCCGCATCGTCGATGCCAACCAGACGCCCGGCACGCAGAGCATCACGTTCAATTCCTTCTTCAACAGCGCGCAGACGATCAAACTCGCCAGCGAGATCCTGATTTCCGACAGCGTCAATCTCACCGGACCCAGCCCGCTCAATACCCACATCAGCGGCAACAATGTCACCCGCATCTTCAATGTCAACGGCCCCGGCACGCTGGATGTCACCATCAATCGCGTGTTCCTGGAGAACGGCAATGCCGGCGGAGGCGACGGCGGTGCCATTCTCAATACCGGCGAGAATGTCAGTATTCTCAATTCGCAAGTGGTCAGCAACAGCGCGTCGCGAGGTGGTGCCTTCGCGTTCAGCGGCAGCGGCGGGTCCCTGACGGTTTTGAACAGCACCTTCACAGGCAACAAGGCGACGAGCGACGGCGGGGCCATCCTGGCAGCCTCGAATCAAGTCAGCATCACCGATAGTACCGTGACCAACAACTCTGCCGGCCAGGAAGGCGGAGCCATCTTCTTCGCCAGCACATCCACAGGCAAGCTCACGCTCCAAGACACCAAAGTCACCGGCAACACGGCTGGAACCGATGGCGGTGGCATCTACTTCTTCAGCGGTGGCAACCTCGAATTCACCGACAGCACCATTTCCAACAACAAAGCAACCGGCGGCACGGGTGGCGGGCTCTACTTTTTCGGCACCGTTGGTTCCGGCGGCTTCAACATCAACTCGACCACCATCTCCGGCAACTCGGCCAGCAGCAATGGCGGCGGTGTTTTCTTTCAATCGGTGGCCGGCACCACCACCATCACCGATTCCACGATTGCCGGCAACACAGGGCTCAATGGCGGTGGCATCAGATTCGATCAGTCCAGCTCCGCCACACTGAACCTTACCAACTCCACGCTGAACGACAACTCGGCCAACGGCACTCCGGCAAGCAGCCAGGGCAATGGCGGAGGACTCTTCAACAATGATGGCACCGTCAACGTCTCCAACAGCACTTTCTCCAACAATCGGGCCAATCGCCAGGGCGGCGGCATCCAGGCCAACGGCGGCACCACCACCATCCGCAATGCCACCATCACCGACAACACGGCCCGTGCCGACAACGGTGCACTTGGTAGCGGCGGCGGCATCGAGCGGGTCGGCGCAGTGCATCTCTTCAACACCATCGTCGCCGGGAACTTCGTCACGACCGGTGGCTCGCCCAATGAAATCAGCGGCGTGGTCGACATGGCCAAGAACAATCTCATCGGCGATGCCGCTACTGCGGGCGGGATCGTCAACGGCCTCAATGGCAACATCACCGGCAAAGCTATCGGTACCATTCTCAACACCACGCTCGCCATTAACGGCGGCCCCACACTCACGCATGCCCTCGTGACTGGCAGCTTCGCCCTCGACAAGGCCTCATCCGCGGAACTCGGCGGAGCCACCACCGATCAGCGCGGCCGGGATCGCACGAATGGCACCGCCCCGGACATCGGTGCATATGAAGCGCAGTTTGTCGTCACTAACACCATCGATTCTGGCAATGGCAGCCTTCGCGAAGCCGTCGCCGAGGCCAATCGCATCGCTGGTGCCAACACAATTACTTTCGATCCCGCCGTGTTCGGCGGCGTCAAAACGATCACCCTCTCGAGCGGCGAACTATTTTTGAATGAAAGCGTCACCATTCAGGGACCCGGACCCATCCTGCTCACGATCAGCGGCAACACTACCAACCGAATCTTCAACACCACCGCCGGTAGCATCACTGATACTTTCACAATCAACAACCTGACCCTCGCCAACGGCAGCAGCAGTGGGGCCGGTGGCGCGATTCTGGCCGACAACGAAATCGTCGACATCAACAACTCTGTGATCACCAGCAGCAAGTCCGACAACAACAGCCTTGGTGGAGGAGGCATTCGCATCGGCGCCGGGTCACTGACGCTGACGAATGTCACGGTCAGCAATAACTCGGCCGCCGATGTCGGCGGGGTGAGCTCTGCGGGCACCCTGAACGTCGTCAATTCGACGATCAGCAACAATACATCCTCAGCAGGCGGAGCCGGCATCGGCAATGTGGGCGGCACGCTTTTTGTGACAGGATCGACCATCAGCAACAACATCGGCAACGCCTTGAGTGGCAACGGCGGCGGGATCTTCAACAGCGGCAATGCCACCATCACCAACTCCACCATCTCCGGGAACTCGGCGCATGAAGGCGCCGGTATCTATTCCGGCTTCGGCAGTGGCAGCAGCCTGACCATCCGCAACAGCACGATCACAGGCAACTCCGGAGTCCGCGGTGCCGGCGTGCTGCGGAACATCAGTACTCCCATCATCGAAAGCTCGATCATCGCGGGGAACATCGGGACCAACGGCCCCGACATCTCCGCAGGAGTCACGATCAATTTCTCCAAGAGTGCCATTGGCAACGCCAGCGGCTTCACGTTCGGCAGCGGCACCGGCAACCTAACGCCCGGCACCGACCTGAAGCTCGGCGCACTCGCCAAAAACGGCGGCGGCAGCGGCACACTCACCCATCTGCCCGCCATCGACAGCCCCCTGCGCGGCAAAGGCAGCAACACCGGTGCCCTGACCACCGACCAG
>JBGSJI010000032.1:0-11571 GCA_041742055.1 Limnoglobus sp.
GCCTGGTGCGACGCGGGCGTGATCGCGCGCCGCACCCCCGACATGCGCTCGCTGCGCGCCAGCAGGGTCTGGCGGAACGAGCGGTTGCGGAAGAAATCCATGTACTGCTCGGTGGCGATGATGTTGCCGCCCGAGAGCTTCTGCAGCGCGTCGTGCAACTTTTGGCCGAGGCGCTGCGGCGCCATGTCGGCGAGCGAGGCCTCGCCGAGATAGCCGAGGCCGTGCGCGCCCGCGGCGTCGATGAACTCGCGGAAGTAGCAGGGCCGGTTGTTCGGCTCGAGGTGCTCGTGGAACAGGTAGAAGTCCTCTGCCTTCTCCACCAGGCCCGCTTCGTCGACCAGCATGCGTCCGAACGCGGACGCGGGGTCGCTGACTTCCTTCGTGAAGCGCACGATCGCGCGCGCCTGCGCGAGCTTTTCGCGCGGGTCAGTCAGCCCGCGGGTGTGGTACATCATCGCGTCGCGGACCACCTCGCGCATCTTCCAGCCCGGATAGGTGTTGTAGCTGACGTAGGCGATGCCGTTCGGCGAGAGATTCTTGTCGAAGATGTCGTAGATTTTTTCCTGGACGTGGTTGGGAACCCAGGAAAAGACCCCGTGGCAGATGATGTAATCGAACATGCCATACTCGGCATTCACATCCGTGATGCTGGCATGACGGAGTGAAAGATTTTTCAAACCCAGGTCGGTCACATGCTTCTGGCCGTCTTCGATCTGACGATTCGAGAGGTCGATTCCGACGAATTGACTCTCGGGAAACAGATCGGCCATCGGGATCAGGTTTCCGCCCGAAGCGCATCCCAGTTCGAGTACGCGACAGCGTTGGACCGGAACCGGACGTAAACCGAAAAGGGAACCGACGACGAACAAACGGCTCGGATGCGTTTGACTAAACGGATGGCTCTCGTAGGGAACCTCATCGTAACTATTGGGCGAAGTCGGGGCGACCGGATTGACTGCTGGAGGAGTCGACATCATATCTTGCATCACGAACGCCTTTTCTGGGAGTAGAAATTTGACTAAGGTCAGGACGTATCGACCTGTTTGAGGGATTGACTTTCGGAGGAATCAAAGCTTCTGCATTTGGATAATCGCATTGGTGCCGACTTCGCAGAATGCAAGGAGCCTACCGATTATCGGTAGGCTCACAGATTCGTTTGATTTTTGTGTTGATTCATCGGGGCTTCCGCCGGAAGGTTCCTGCTCCCAAAGTCGATGAGGGAGACGGCGCTGTTCCACCCACATCAACAATATGATTCAGACGGTTGTGAACCATGACCGGAACGGCTGGTTCCATCTCGATCTGTTGGAAATCACGCTCATTCTGCTTGCGATCGTGGATCTCTTCGCGATCAACAGAAACCGTATCCGGTGCGTGAACGCCAATTTTCACTCGTCCCTGCCCGATGTCCACAACGGTTACGCGAACCGAATTGCCGATGATGATCGATTCTCCGATTTTTCTTGATAAAACGAGCATAAAGTATCCTCCCTGATGTTGAATTGCATGAAACGCTTTTCAACGTTACAGGCATCCTGCGTTGTCTTGAACGATTATACCCAACTTGCCGGAAAGTCTTACAATTACGATTTCATCAATTTTTTCGATTTTCCCTCCAGCAAGTTTAGTTCTGTCCAGTGATCGGAGTCAAGTGAACTTGGGAGAATACCTCTTGACGAAACCAAAAAAGTATGAATTTATCAAAAAAATCCTGCCCAGACGTTCAGATCAGGGCAGGATTTCAGTTGACAGATGAAATTAGCTCACAAGATCTTTGATCCAGTTTGGCTTCTCACCTGCGATGTAGTACGGCCGACCCAGGTTATCTCGGACATCGGCAACCGCTTGCGGTGTCGGATCGATACCCAGACCGCGGTAGATCGTGGCATAGAGGTCGAGAATATCGACTGGCTTATCCTTCACGCTGGTGCCATTGTCATCCGTTGCACCGTAAGCGATTCCGCCTTTGATATTCCCGCCACCCACGACGACTGACCAGCAACGAGGCCAGTGGTCGCGACCGCCGTTCTGGTTGATTTTCGGTGTCCGGCCGAAGTCGCCCATCCACACGATGACCGTATCCTGCAGCTTACCGCGATCGGCCAGGTCACGCGTCAGTGCGGCCATCCCTTTATCCAATTCGGGCAGGCGACGTTGAAGTGCGGCAAAGATCCCGTTGTGCATATCCCAGCCACCCAAGCTGACTTCGACCGCCGCAACACCGGCCTCGACGAGCTTACGGGCCAGCAGGCAACCGTTGCCGAAACCAGTGCGACCGTATTCTTCACGCAGCGAGGCGGGTTCCTTGTCGAGACTGAAGACTTCCTTGCGGCTGCTGGTTACAAGGTTCAACGCTTTGTCGTAGACGTCCTTGTGAGCCTTGGCGGCATCGGCGGGGACATTCGTCTTGAAGTTTCCTTCGAGCGATTCGAAGAGAACCTTGCGACGATCCATTTGCATGCCGCTGACCGGCGGATTGACGTTTTCCGGAGGATTGCCGGCGTTTTGAACATTGAACGAGGCGTATTTCATGCCGAGGAAGCCGGGGCCGACTCGTCCACCACCCACACTGATGAAGCTGGGGATATCGGCATGCTTCATCGCTTCGATGTCCATTGCCTTGTAGTAGGCCATGATCGAGCCGATGCTGGGAAACTCAACAAGCGGGTTCGGCGAACGACCGGTGTTCATGAGGAACGTGCCGCGTTGGTGATCGCCTTCGCGCGTCTGGAGCGAGCGGATGATCGACAGATTCTTCATCTGCTTGGCAACGTTCGGCAGGTGCTCGGTGATTTGCACGCCGCTGGCGGAGGTCGAAACGGGCTTGTGTTCGCCACCGTTCGGGCTGCCCGGCTTCATATCCCAGAGGTCGATCGTTGCCGGGCCACCGCCCATCCACATGATGATGAGGCTTTTGTTTTTCTTTTTGAGTTCAGCCGCCTGAGCACGCAAGCCGGCCAGGAACGACATCCCCGGAACCGTTACGGCCGCAGCGCCAGCGGCGTGAGCCATGAAGTGTCGGCGATCGGTGATTCCGAACATTTTGTGATTCCTCGACATGCCTGGCCGCGGACCGGCCGTAGGGTAGGTGTTTGAATTATGCGATGTAACCTGGCGCGTCGCAAGAGGTTTCGGCCAGACTACCATTGCGTGTTGGATGCGCGCGTTTCAACGGGAGTTCCCAAGAAGAGCCAAAAACCATCAAATCAGGCTTGATTGGCCGGATCTTTTTCACGATCTGCTGTCGAAGAGTGAAATTCAACTGAATCCGGAATTCCTGAGCCAGAAATGTCAGATTCAAGCAGAATTCAAAGATCTCGGTACCAATTGACCTTTCTGAGTCCGATATCCATTTTGAATTCTCGTGTGTACGGACCATTTCCACCGTCGCCGTACACCGTGAATATTTCCAATTGGATTGGCGGTCGATTCAAAAAGGATTGCGGAATTCCCAATTCGGGATAATGATAAGGTGCTTATCGGTTTTCGGGCGAAATCGAAGCAACCCCATCCGCGTTCGAACAGAACTATGTACTGCCCCACCTGCAATCACCTGAATGTGCCGGGCGCCGAGGAATGCGAAAAGTGCCAGACGGATCTGAGCGCACTCGATCGGCCCACTCCGCATGACAAGGTCGAAGCCAGTTTGATGACCGAGCCGGTTTCCTGTCTGGGTCCGAAGCCACCCGTCACGATTCTCGAAACAGCCACGATCGCCGAAGCCATGCGGACCATGATCGATCGGAGCGTGGGCGCATTGCTGGTCGTCAACGACGGTAAACAGCTCGTTGGGATTCTGACCGAACGGGATTTTCTCACGAAAGTGGCGGGGCAACCGAGTTTCGAGCAAAGGCCCGTCGCCGAATTCATGACCGCCAAACCCGAAACGGTGTCGCCGCTCGATCCGCTGGCGTTCGCCATGCAGAAAATGGACACCGGTGGCTATCGCCACTTGCCCGTGGTCGGTGAAAACGACCGCCCGGTCGGCGTGATCTCCATGCGCGATGTCCTCAAACACATCACGAGGCTTTGCAAGGAATAATCATCGGCCGCAGGCGTCGGCGAGAACCGCCATCCGCACCGCCAGCCCGTTCTCGACCTGTTGCAGGATCGCCGAATTCGGTCCGTCCGCCACATCTTCAGTGATCTCAACTCCGCGATTGATCGGCCCGGGTGCCAGAATCAGCACATCGGGTTTCGCCGCTTTCATCCGCTCCCCGTTCATCCCAAACAGATGAGCATATTCGCCCACGGATGGGAAGAACGCACTCCGCTGCCGCTCGAACTGCACGCGAAGCAGGTTCACAACGTCACATCGCGGCAAAATCTCATCCAGATCATCCGCGATTTCCACATCAAACTGTCGGACTTCTTTCGGTACCAGCGTCGGCGGACCGCAAACGATCACGTGCGCTCCGAGCTTCGTCAATCCGTGGATATTGCTGCGGGCGACGCGGCTGTGAAGGATATCGCCCACCAGCGCCACAGTCAGCCCGGCGATCCGGCCCTTCCGCTGCCGGATGGTGAGCATATCCAGCAACCCTTGAGTCGGATGCTGATGGCTCCCATCGCCCGCGTTCACGATCCCCACATGCGATTGCAAATGCCGCGTCAGCATCTCGGGGACACCCGATGACGAATGACGCACGACCACCGCATCAATCCCCATCGCCTCAATATTCCGCACCGTATCGAGAAACGATTCCCCCTTCGACGTGCTCGAACCGCCCGGTGAAAAGTCCTGAACATCTCCACCCAGACGACGAGCCGCCAGCTGAAAACTGATCTTGGTTCGCGTTGAAGGTTCAAAAAAGAGTGTGACAATCAGTTTCCCCTTGAGATTGTCTCGCTTGGGGATTTCGCCGACGCCAACGCCGCGAAACGATTCCGCTCGGTCGAGCAGCGCCACAATTTCTTCCGCACTGAGTTGATGGAGACCGAGTAAATGAGGCATGGAACGAATCTCGGAAGGTTCTTCTGTTCAAGATAGGGAGTCCGGCTTGACAGGGTTGCCCGCTTCACCGTATTCCCCAATTCCCTGAATTTCTCGCTCCGAGTCTTCCGCGAAGGATTCCACAATGTCTGATCGACCTCAACCGGTACCCATGTGCGATGTGAACGCCCAGTATCGCGCACTCAACACCGAAATTGATGAAGCGGTGCTGCGTGTGATCCGGTCCGGGTTGGCGATCAACGGCCCGGATGTCGCCGCGCTCGAGCAGGAATTCGCCGCCTACTGCGGAGCGAACCACGCAGTCGGATGCGCCAACGGAACCGATGCCATCCTCCTCGCGCTCACCGCTCTCGACATCGGGCCCGGCGACGAAGTCATCATGCCCCCCTTCACCTTCTTCGCGACCCTCGGCTCGGTCCTGCGCTGCGGTGCCACCCCGGTTTTCGCGGACATCCAATCCGATTCCTTCAACATCGACCCTGCGGAAATCGAGAAGAAGATCACCCCGCGCACGCGCGCGATTATGCCCGTCCACCTCTTCGGCCAATGTGCCGACCTCGCACCGATCACGCAACTCGCCGAGAAACACGGACTCGCCGTCATCGAAGATGCCGCACAATCGTTCGGTGCTTCGTATCAGAACCGCAAATGCGGAAGCTGGGGCGCCATCAACTGCTTCAGCTTCTACCCCAGCAAAAATCTCGGCACGCTCGGCGATGCGGGGATCGTCACCACCAACGACCCCGCCCTCGCCAAAAAACTGCTCGCCCTCCGCAACCACGGTAGCGAAGTCAAATACTTCCACAAATACATCGGCTGGAACGCACGCCTCGACACCATCCACGCCGCCATCCTCCGCGTCAAACTGCCACACGTCGATACTTGGATCGAAGGCCGCCGCGCTGCCGCCGCGCGCTATCACCAGCTCATCGAAGCCGCCGGCCTCACCGGCTTCTTCCGACGGCCCGTCCAAACCCCCGATCGCGTTCACACCTACAACCAATACACCGTTCGCGTCGAACCCGAGCGCCGCGATCCCCTCATCCAGCACCTGCGAAGCCACGCCATCGGCTGCGACATCTACTACCCGCTCTGCCTGCACCAGCAGGAATGCATTCAGCACCTGAATTACAAAGCTGGCGACTTCCCCGTCAGCGAGTCCGCCGCTCGAAGCGTACTCTCGCTGCCGATCTTCCCCGAAATCTCCCACGAACAGCAGCAGCGCGTCGTCGACGCCTGCGCCGCCTTCGCATCAACGACGCGCCGTCAAGCTGCGTAAACATCTGTTCATTTAACGAGATCCCGGGGTTGCGGTCTTTCGGACCTTGCCCCGGGCTGACAGAACCGACCCTTCACGGTCGAACCGCTCGCCATTCATCGATCCTGACGGAACCGGCGTTAAAGACTCCTCGAACAATGATCAGAAAAACATTGTGACATCGGAGATCTGAGCGGCTCAACCGTTCACATTGAATTGTCACATTGAGATGGGAAATCAGAGTCTCGATTGAACAAGACCAACTTCGTAATGCTTGATCACCCCCTAGAATCTCTTCATGTCCCACCTTCGAACGCTGTCTTGGTCCACCTGGCTTGGCTGGCAAGTTGAGAGCAACTGGGCGAACCCCTGGCTCTTTCTGCTCTACCTCGTGGTGAAGCCGATCACCGGCTCGCTCATGCTCGTCTGCATGTTTCTGGCGGCGGATATGGCCGCGGATGCCGCCTTCGGACGCGGAGTGCCCAAAGAGTTCCTGCCGTACATTTATGTTTCGAACGCCTGCTACGCACTGGTGGGAGCGGTGATGTTCGGCATGTCGTCGGTGGTGATCACCGATCGCGAAAGCTATCGCATGCTGAAGTTCATCTTCATCAGCCCTGCCGAGTTCTCGACCTATTTCCTGGGCCGCGGATTCGCCAAGGCGATGGAAGGCGCGGGCGGCGGATTTATCACGATTCTTGCCGGATTGGCGCTTCCGGGCATTCGCAACAGCCTCAACCTCGCACAGCTCGATCTGCTCTGGCTAATCGCGTATCTCGTGATCGGATTCGTGATGCTCTGGGCGGCGGGGATGATCCTGGCGTCGGCGGTGCTGAACATGAACCGCAGCAGTATGTTCCTGAGCGACGGGATCGCTGGCGTGGTGTATTTTCTCAGCGGCGTGGTCTTTCCGCTTTCGATTCTGCCCAAGTGGCTGCTGCCGATCAGCCATGTGCTTCCGACGACGTACTGGCTGGAGGGAATGCGCCGGGCGATCCTGGGCAAACCGCCGAGTGATTCGCCTCTAGGTCAGTCACCGCTGGCGGACTGGTCGAAGGGGGAGCTGTTTTTTGCGCTGGTGGTGAGCACGGTGGTCTTGGCGACGGCGGCGGTGGTGTTCCATCGTTGGTGTGTGCGCCGGGCGTGGCGGAACGGGAAGATCGAAGAAACGACGGGGATGTGATGCGTGTTCGTTTGATCATATTGAGAGCCGATTCAGGTCGGCGATTCGATCACGTGTTCAAATGTACAATTACTGGACAGGACTCCGCAGGGCAGGTGGTTCCAAGCATTCGAATTTCCCTCTCCAAATCGACGTAACTCTTTATCGGGCATAGGCGCTTCCGAAATTTGGGAACGGTTCCAGGCTAGGGTGGCGCAGTGTCGGTGGAACCGTTTTTGTTCATTCCGCACTCCGCTTGTGGTGTTGTCGCAATCCTTCTCTGTGGCAGGAAGGTTGTTTGTCGCTGCGGCGAATTGTCGGACAGCGGGTGGGGAAATTCGGACACTTCGTGAGCGTGGGAGGGCAATTTCGATCTAGATTTGGTCGATTGTCCGCACGTTTTTGGTGTTTTGCCATGAGTACCGCCGTTCGACCCGCGCTAGTTCAGCTTGAAGCTCGCGATCTGCCTTCGTTCTTCGGCAACAACCTGTTTCCCGATGATAGTGCGTGGAACCAGAAGATCACCGATGCACCGGTGGCGGAGAATTCCGCCGCGATCATCGGGCGCATCGTGGCCCGCACCGGCACTCGCGGGATCAAGCCCGACTTCGGCAATCCCGTGACGGATGGCGAGCTCTACGGCATTCCGATCACGGTCGTCGATTCGTCGACGCCGAAAGTTTCGGTCTTCATTCCGCCCGAAGGGTATGCCGACGAGAGCGACAACGTGATGGTGCCGATTCCGGCGAACGCGGTGATCGAGGGCGATGGCGCAACGGGGCCGAATCCGCCGTCCGCTCGCGGCGATTCCCATGTGCTGATTTATGACAAGACCGCCAACGTGCTGTACGAGCTGTACTGCGCCGCCCGGCCGGGTGAGACGACATTCTCTTACGGCGGAACGAAGCCGGCGGATGTCTGGGGAGCGTATCAGGTGAGCTTCTGGGACTTGAATCAGAACAGCTTCCGCACGCCGAATTGGACGAGCGCGGATGCGGCGGGGCTGCCGATCATGCCGGGGCTGATCCGGCCGGACGAGGCGCTGCCGCCATCCGAAGGCGGGCAAGGCGTAATCGATCACGCGATCCGCGTGACGATGGTGCAGACGAAACGCGAGTACGTTTATCCTGCTTCGCACTTCGCCAGCAGCCGAACCGACGACGACTTGCCGCGCATGGGCGAGCGCTTCCGCCTGCGGGCCGATTTCGCGATCCCGGAGAACTGGAGTCCGGAAACGAAAGCGATGGCGCAGGCGATGAAGGACTACGGCTTGATCGTTGCGGACAACGGCAGTGACTTCTTCTTTCAGGGCACGCCGTCGAACTTGTGGAACATGGATGACGTGCTCGATCTGCGGGGCATTCGGCCGGCGGATTTCGAAGTGGTGGATCTGGCTCCTCGAGTCGAAGGGCTGAGCGTGACGAGCGGTCCGCTTGCGGGTGGGAATGTCATTTCGATTTTGGGTCGGAATTTCAGCGGCGCGGCGGGGGATTTGAGTATCAGTTTCGGCGGAACGAACGCGCCTGCATTCACGATTGTCTCAGATTCCCGCATCGATGTGACGGTGCCCGCTCATGCGGCCGGCTCGGTGAATGTGCAAGTCGTATCGGGAACGATAAAGCCCGATTCGGATGGCGAATCCATCTTCTTCGGCTACGGATCCTCGGCAGCGACACCCGCCAGCCAGTTCACGTATTCCCATTCCGCAAACCCTCCTCCAACCAGTCCTCCTCCAACGAGCCCTCCTCCAACCAGCCCTCCTCCAACCAGTCCACCGCCTGCGGCGATTGGCGAGACATTCGCGGTCGGGGTCGGCACAGCGATCCAGGTGATGAGTGCAGCGGGGGCGCCGCTGTGGTCGCTGACGCCGTTTCCCGATCGGCCGGTGGAAGTGCGAACTGCGACTGCTGATTTCAATGGTGATGGCGTGGCGGATGTTGTCGCGGCGACCGGACCCGGATCACCAACGCGCGTGCGAATCTTCGATGGCAAAACACAAAGCGAGCTCTTCGCCTTCGACCCGTTCGAAGCGCAGTTCGTCGGCGGAGTATTCGTGGCGGTGGGCGATGTGACCGGCGACGGCCGACCCGATCTGGCGGTGACGCCGGATGAGGGCGGTGGACCGCGTGTTGATCTGTTCGATGGCAATGGCTTCGCGAAGTTCGCCAGCTTCTTCGGCATCGACGATACGAACTTCCGCGGCGGTGCGCGTGCGAGCATGGGCGATCTCAATAACGACTCGGTGGACGATCTCGTGGTGGTGGCGGGGTTCGGTGGCGGGCCGCGGGTCGCCGCCTTTGATGGCAAAAGTCTCACCCAAACGCCGCAGCGACTCTTCGGCGATTTCTTCGCCTTCGAACAAACGCTGCGCAACGGCGTGTACGTAGCCGTCGGCGATCTGAATGCGGACGGCTTCGCGGATCTGATTGCGGGTGGCGGACCGGGAGGCGGGCCGCGCGTGCTGGCGTTCGATGGCAAAAATCTGCTTGCAGATCAGTATGTGCCGTTGGCCAACTTTTTTGGCGGAGATTCCAGTTCACGGGGAGGGATTCGCCTGACCACGAAACAGATCGACGGCGATGCGCGTGCGGATCTGGTGGTCGGTGCGGGTGAAGGAGCGGGATCGCGGGTGACCGCCTATGCCGGCGAGGTGCTGATTTCGAATCCGGTCCCGCCAAGTCTCTTTGAATTCGATGCCTCCAAAGACTTCCGTAATGGCGTCTTTGTGGGTTGATCCCCGCGCGGTATACTGCACTCCATGCCAATCACCGTTACCTGCCCGAATTGTCGTGAATCACTCGAAATTCCCAACGATTTGTTGGGCGGAGATGTCCGTTGCGGATCGTGTCTGGAAGTCTTCACGGCCGAGGTTCCCGGCGGTCGCGATGTTCCCCCGCCGCTACCGCAATCCTTTGAAGAAGCTCCGCGGCCCCGCAAGCGCGGCGGACGACGCAACAACGTCTCGAAAGCGGACCCCGCCTACGGAGCCATCGAATACGATCCCGATCGCAAAGCCAAAAAAGGCATGGGCCCCGCCGTCGGAATCCTGCTCCTGATCTTCGGCCTCTTCGGCTGCGGATGTTGTGGCGTCTTCGGCTACTTCGTCGTGCAGACCATGGACCCGGATTACAAGGACTATCAGGCGCCCGACGGCCGCTTCGTCGCGGTGTTCCCCGCCGAGGTTCAGGAAACCACACGCCCCACCGGTCGCAAACCCGGCGAGACCGTGCCGTCCTTCGAAGCCAGCCGGCGCTTTATACAGGAAACCTTCTTCATCTACTACGTGGATCTCAAACCCGAAGAAGTCCGCGACTCGGCGAAAACCATCGATGAACTCTGTCAGGGACTCATCAAGGAAAGCAGCGGCACCGAGCTTTTGCGAACGAACCGCAATCACGACGGTTACAGCGCCGCCGATCTGCGCGTACGTATGCCCGGCCGCAAGCGCTTCATCCAGGCCCGCATCGTCGTCGGCGACAACCGCGGATACGTCGTCGGCGTCCGCGTGCAGAACAATCCGGACGGCATGATCTGGCTCGACACCTTCTTCGATCAGTTCCAGATCATCGAAGTGAAAAATGACGAGAAGAAGAAACCGGATGAGAAGAAAGAGGACGAGAAGGATAAGAAGTAGCCGTGTTCGCCGTTCGAGTCGAAGTCGCGATTTTTTCTCTTCGGCTTGATTTTTCGCAATTCGATAACGAGCACTCCGCCACCCGCTGCTCATGCAGGTGGCGGAGTCCTCGAGAGTGAATCACCGCACTCAAAATTTCCAATTTTGTGAAAAAATGTTCAGTTAATCGAAAATGTTGATTTTCCAGAGCTTTTTCCCATTCGCTGCCAATCTGGCAGGCGAGTTCGCCAACTTCGCCAACTCAAAACACACACCCCTTGGCGAAGAGACATTGACGAGCTGATATAATGTACATTTGTTTTTTATTGAACACTCAGTTTTTACAAGACAACCCGCGCTCGTCGAAGGTCTCCTGACTTCGACGTCACAACCGACCGCAGGTCTCCTCTTTTTCCACAAGCCCGCAGCGTCAGCAAGGGAGACAACCCGCGCTCGGCGAAGGTCTCCTGACCTCGACGAAATCCCCGACCGAAGGTCTCCACCTTTGCAATCAACGAACGCGGTTTTCTCACCTCGCCCCCGTTTTCGGGGGAGAGGTCGGATCGGAAGCGAAGCGAACGATC
>JBGSJI010000033.1:0-21945 GCA_041742055.1 Limnoglobus sp.
GTCAGGGCGAGGGGTGTTAGGAGGAGTTTGGATGTATGCATGAGCGGTGGAATTTGAGTGTGCTGTCGACCATGGCGGTACCGCATCAGGCGTCTGCACGCAAGGCCGGAAATCGCATCCATTCCCCCTTGGGCGCATCTCCAAACTGCCCCCGGGAGCGCGGACGGTCCCCCGTCCGCAGCAGCCACGCCAAACAGGGGGCTCTTTGATAATACCGAACCGCCACTCCGCCTTCCACCCGCTGCGAGCGGGGACCGCTCGCGCTCCGAACGACTGCGGTGGCAGTGTCAGGACGCCCCCATCCCCCGCGGCGACTCGCATGCCGATCCTCCGGACTGGAACCTGCGACTTTCAACCTGGAACTCTGGACCTGCTGGCTTTTCATCGTTTCTGTCCGCCCAACCCTGTAACCTTTGCCCGGCTTTTCCTCTGTACCTGGTGGAAGAAGAGTTATGACCACTCCAAAACACTGTCCGAATTGCGGCAAACCGCTGCCCGCCAGCACCCTGGAAGGGCTTTGCCCGGAATGCATGCTCAAGGTCGGCGCCCTCGCCGATTCGGTGCCGGAACCGCTCACCGGTCCCAACGACACCGTGGTTGCCGCTGCACCCGATGTTCCACCGCTGATTTCGCCCGAGATCGGGGAGAACTTCGGCCGTTACCGTGTCCTGCGCCGGCTGGGCCGCGGCGGCATGGGCGTGGTGTACAAGGCCCGTCAGAAATCGCTGAATCGGATCGTGGCTCTTAAGATGGTGCGCGAGGCGCATCTGGCTTCGGAGGCGGACCAGGCAAGGTTCCAGGCCGAGGCCGAGGCCGCCGCCCGCCTGACGCATCCGAATATCGTCACGGTGTACGAAGTGGGAGTCGCGGAAGGGCAATCGTACTTCTGCATGGAATATGTCGAAGGGCAGACGCTGGCCGATCGAATCACGAAAGCTGGCCCGATGGCGCCTCGAGAGGCCGCACGGTTAGTCGCTTCGATTGCACGGGCAGTGCAACTGGCTCACGAGCAGGGGATTCTGCATCGGGATTTGAAGCCATCGAATATCCTTTTATCGAGTCAAGGACCGGGATCAGGGATTACGATCGAAAAAGAATTCGGTTCCCCGGTCCCGAAAGTCAGCGATTTCGGACTGGCGAAGCGGATCGACAGCACGGGCACGCTCACTCGCACCGGCGCGATCGTCGGTACTCCCAGCTACATGGCTCCGGAACAGGCGACCGGTCGGAAGACGATCACACCCGCCGCGGATGTGTATTCGCTCGGTGCGATTCTTTATGAGTTGCTGACGGGGCGCCCGCCGTTTCGCGCGGCGACGGCCGTCGATACGCTTTTGCTCGTCCTGGAACAGGAACCGATTCCGGTCCGTGATCTCATTCCGACGTTGGATCGTGATATTGAGTTGATCTGCCTGAAGTGTCTGCAGAAGCCAGCGGGCTTGCGTTATGAATCAGCGGCAGCGCTGGCGGACGACTTGCAGGCGTACCTGTCCGGTGAAGAGATCTCCTCGCGCCCGAGCGGGATCGGTTACATCGTCTCGCGGATGCTGCGCGAAACGCACCATGCGGAAGTTCTGGAAAACTGGGGCGTGCTCTGGATGTGGCACAGCCTCATGATTTTTCTTTTGTGCCTCGTCACGCAGATCATGGCCTGGATGGGAGTTCAATCGCACCTGTTTTACCTGCTGACCTGGAGTCTGGGCCTGGCGACGTGGGGGACGATCCTGTGGAAATTGCGCCGCCGTGCGGGGCCGGTGCTGTTCGTGGAGCAGCAGATCGCGCATGCGTGGGCCGCTGGCGTGTTCGCGAGTATCGCGATGTTCGTCATTGAGGTGATCGCGGAATTGCCGGTGCTGAAACTGTCGCCGGCGATCGCTGTCGCCGCCGGAATGGTCATGATGTTCAAGGCCGGGATCTTGTCCGGACGATTCTATATTTATGCCGCGATGAATTTTGCGGTCGCGGTTCTGATGGCCGCATTTCCGCTCATCGCTCATTTGATGTTCGGCGTGGTTTCAGCGATATCGTTCTTCGCGCCAGGTCTCAAATATTATCGCCAACGTGAAGCAAATTCGACAATTTCGCGCTCATTTGAAGCAAATGGCGCTGTATGATGGAAAGTCGTTACCTTACGTCGGCACTCGAATCTCTCCCCACGCCGGCACAGTATGATCCCGCCCGGAGCGACACCGATGTCCCTCCAAAAGCCCATGACCATGTCCAACTCTCTTCCCGATGAGGACAAAACGGTCGACCTGCGCACGCTGGACGACGATGAGCTCGCATCCGCACATAACGCGGAAATCATCGGAATTGATGAGCTGATCCGGACCATTGAGCCGCTCCAGCCGGGTTGTTCCCGGTTCGCATTCGGAGACGAAGTCGGCTCCGGCGGAATGGGCGAAGTGCGGTCCTGCGAGGATCAACACCTCAACCGGGAAGTCGTCGCCAAAGTCCTGCATCGCAAGTTTTTGAATCGTCCCGAAGTCGTCGCCCGCTTCCACGAAGAAATCCGCATCACGAGCCAGCTTGAGCATTCGGGTGTCGTTCCGCTGTACGAAGCGGGCACGCTGCCGGATGGCCGTCCGTATTTCGTCATGCAGCGCATCTGGGGGCTCACGATGCGCACAGTTCTGGACGAACGGCCGAATCCCCTCGAAGGCCGCGTCCGACTGCTCAAAGTCTTCGAACAGATTTGCCACACAATAGCCTACGCCCACGCCCAACGGATCATTCACCGCGATCTCAATCCGTCGAACGTCATGATCGGGCTGTTCGGTCAGGTCAAGGTGATGGATTGGGGCCTGGCGAAATCGCTGGACGAAACACGCCGCGTCGTGCCCTGTGTCCCCAATGAAGACGATGACTCCACCATCGAATCGTCCACCGGCTCGGATGTCCTCACGAAGTACGGCAGCGTGATGGGCACGCCAGCCTACATGCCGCCGGAACAGGCGAACGGCGATATCGAGAAGCTGGTCGAACGCTGCGATGTCTTCGGGTTGGGCGCCATCCTCTGCGAGATCCTCACCGGATCACCGCCCTACGTCGAAAAGAACCGCAAAAACCTTCTCAGGTTGGCGATCCGGGCAAGCCTGTCCGATGCGTACGCGCGACTGGATGCATCCCGGGCCGACCGCGAACTGATTCTGCTGGCCAAGGATTGCCTGGCTTCGGATCGCGAATTGCGGCCGCGAGATGCCGGTGTCGTCATCGATCGTCTTACTCGTTACTTCGATACCGTTCTGCGCCAAGCCGAAGGCGATCTGGCACGCTTCTTTGACCTCAGCCTCGATCTCTTCTGCATCGCTGGATTCGATGGCTTCTTCCGCCGGATCAACGACAACTTCGCCCGCGTTCTTGGCTATCCGACTGGGGAACTGCTCGCAAAACCGTTCCTCTCGTTCGTCCACCCTGAAGATCAGCAGCGCACGATGGGCGTCATGGCGGATCTGGACAAGGGCCTTCCGCTCGTCAGCTTCCGCAACCGCTACCGCGACGCGAACGGAAACTATCGCTGGTTCGAGTGGACCGCAAAATCAATTCCCAATGAGGACATCATTTTTGCCGCCGCCCGCGATGTCACCCGGCAGGTTGAACTCGAAGAGCGGCTGAAAAAGTTCGAACAGAATGCGGGAAGTTAGGAACCCATTCAGGTCTCATTTTCGATCCGGTGGATTCGGATTTCCTTTTCGCCAGCACCAGGTGGACATCTGTGCTGTAAGCGCGATGTAACCTACGGCCAGCACCGTACCCCAGGGTTTGATGGTTGTCAGCCAACTGGCGACTCCGATGGCGTGTGCGCCAGCGATGATCACCGCCATCCATCCCGCAGCCGGGTGATTCCAAAAGATCACGATTGCCGAGAAGATCGCCAACCACACAATCGACAGACTCAGAAACAGCCAGGGATGAATCGTCAGCAGCGGGTAAGCAATCGGATTGGCTTCGATGGCGGTCAAATAGTTGCCGGACCAATACTCATTCGATTGGCCGGACAATGTGAGGCTGACATCGATGAGATAAAGACCCGCTGCGGGCAGCAGGATCCACAATCTTGATTTCATTCTGTGAATTTACAATCGGATGCCAGCGAAAACCCGATGAAATCACTTATCGTGCCTGTTTGAGGCACTGCAACAGAATCGGAATGGCAAGTTGGAGTTGCGGTTGCGACGTGTAGGCATTCGTTTCCGACTCTTCCGTTTCCTGGTAGATGGTGCAGATTTTTTCGAGCTTCTTCGGCGCGGGCGGAGATTGCACCACCTTGATCGGTCGGAACGATTCCAAAAACGTCCGGAGCTGTTCGTATTTTTCGCGCAGTTCCGCCGCCATCTGCCGTTCCTGCTCAGCAATCCGCTGAACGCGTTCGAGTTCCGCCTTCGCCCGTTCCGCTTCGTGTCGAGAGGCCGCAGCGCGGGCGTTAGCCTCCTGGATCCGCACGGCGGCGTAGGCGCTGGCGCCGAGGATGAACAGGACCATGACCGCGGCCGTCACGCTTGCGGTCGTCAGACGCGGGCGACGGCCGAGCCACGCAAAGAATCGTCGTGAGACTTTGGCGGGCCGCGCCACCACGCTTTCGCCCGCGATGTGGCGATTCAAATCCTCAGCCAGCGCGGCGGCGCTGCCGTAACGCTTCGCCGGATTCTTGTGCAGACACTTCAGGACGATCGCTTCCAGATCGTCGGGAAGCTCCGGCGTATGACGCGTGGGCGGAATCGGAGCGTCGTTGAGCACCTTCAACACGATATCGAGCGTGGTTTTCCCGTCGAACGGCGGACGACCGGTGACCAATTCATAAAGAATCGCGCCGAGCGAGTAGACGTCCGAAGCGGGGCCGACTTCTTTTTCGCCGGTCGCCTGTTCCGGCGAGATGTAACTGGGCGTACCGAGTACCGCCCCCGTCTCCGTGACCGGGCGCCTGAGGGGCGAATAGCCCAGCGACTTCGACAAGCCGAAATCCGTCACCTTGGGCGAATCGGCATCGAAGAGGATATTGGCAGGTTTGAGGTCGCGGTGGATGAAATCGCGATCGTGCGCGTACTGGACGGCACTCGCGAGTTCGATCACGAGTTTCGCGGCTGTGTGCGGATCCCACGGCGTGCCGGTGAGGCGGTCGGCTAAAGTTCCGCCGTCGATGTATTCCAACACGAGGTAGGGCATGCCGGCATGTTCGCCGGAGCCGAGCAGTTTCACGATGTTGGGATGCTGGAGCGCGGCGGCGAGAATTTCCCGGCGGAAGCGCTCGCGTTCCAGCGCACCGGCATGCGACCCGGAGAGCAGAACTTTAACCGCGACAATCGCCCCATTCGCTAAATTTCGCGCTTTGTACACCACGCCCATTCCACCACGGCCCAATTCCTGCAAAATCTCAAATCCGGGGATTTGAGGTGGAGCGATCAGCGTGGGCGATTCAACGTGCGGGAGCGTCGGCGAATCGGGCCAGTCCGTGCCCGCAGCCGCCGAAACATCCTTCGCAGAAAGACGTTGGGGTGATTCAAGTGTGAAAGGCTTCGATTCCATTTCCGCCTCGGGGTCTTCGATCAGTCTCTAACAAGACGACGTTCGCAGGCGATTATCTCAGGCTGCGTTACAAAAGCGATACGTTGGTAGGCAGGTCATCTTGTGCTCCATCCGTGAACGAAGAATGCCGGGCTATTTACCAAGTACCTCGCTCTTTACCGTTCCCTACAGGAATTTTTGATGAGAGAACGGTTCCACTTCAGAGGTTCGCTTCAAAAGGACCTCCATTTTGCAGATTAACGTTCTCTAGATTCCTAAACGACTGAGCGAGGGAATAATCACCAAGCGGCGTGAAAGTCTCATCTCTCCTTCACGTTGAAATCGATTCAACTTGCGCGCTTTTCCATTTTCCATCGGGAAACACGACACAATTCCGTTTCAAAATGAATCAAATGGGAAGTGATCCAGAAAATGCGGTAACTGGGGAGTTTCAGAGTACGTGAACGACTGAAATCATTTCATAGCAACTTTTTCGGACTGTTCGAATTGCTTGAGCAGTCGCTGCAATTCATCTTCCGGAGCAGAAGATTCGATTACCGGTTTCGCTTTCGGCTTCCACAGCGAGCGCAACCCCTCGCCGATCGCCACGAACACGAATCCCATCGCCGCCATCGTGAACGGCAATCGCCATTCCAGCGTCGAGACCAAGGGCGCTGGATCCAGCTCCGCTCCCGGTCGCGGGGCCGACTGCGAAGAGAGCCACATCCCGGCGAGCTGCGCGAACAGATACCCCACCACCGCCAGCATTCCTGCCGCGATCCCGCCGTGGACCAATATCGTCTTCGTCGTGGACATCGTCTCGCTCCTGACGGGATTCCATACCCGTTCGCGCGTAACATAGCACGCAAACGATCCGTGGGCGCGGCCGGAGTTCGCAAAATGTCCGTTCTTCTCATCGGCACTCTCGACACCAAGGGAACCGAGATCGCGTTCGTCCGCGAGCGCCTCACCACGGCGGGCATCCCCGTCACGGTGCTTGATGCAAGCGTACTCGGCGAACCGGCCTTCCCCGCCGACATCACCCGCGACGAAGTGTACCGTGCCGCCGGCACCACCTGGCAGGCGGTCAAGTCCGCCGGCGACCGCGGCAAAGCGATCGAACGGGCGGCGAAAGGCGCAGCGGCGCTGGCCGTCGAACGGCATCGCGCTCAACCCTGGGACGGCGTGCTCGGCCTCGGCGGCTCCGCCGGCACAACGATCGCCACGGAAGCGATGCGGGCGCTGCCCGTCGGCATTCCCAAGCTCATGGTGAGCACGCTGGCGAGCGGCGATGTGCGGCCCTACGTCGGCACCCGCGACATCCTGATGCTGCATTCGGTCGTCGATCTCTCCGGCATCAATCGCATCAGCAGGATGGTTCTCACGAACGCCGCCAACGCAATGATTGGGATGGTCCAAGTTAGCGATCAGCAGTCAGCGATCAGCAGTCAGGAAGACAAGAAGGTGATCGCCGCGACGATGTTCGGCGTCACGACTCCGTGTGTCGAGGCCGCGCGGCGCATTCTCGAATCCGCCGGTTATGAAGTGCTCGTGTTTCATGCGACAGGCACGGGCGGGCAGACGATGGAGAGTCTGATTCGCGACGGGCTGATCGCGGGCGTGCTCGATATCACGACGACGGAACTGGCGGACAATCGCGCGGGCGGAGTGATGCAGGCAGGTCCGGAGCGCCTGACGGCGGCGGGGCTGCGCAAGGTGCCGCAAGTGATCTCGGTGGGAGCGCTCGATATGGTGAACTTCGGTCCACCGGACACAATTCCGGAGAAGTACCAGAACCGTCTCTTCTACCGGCACAATCCGACCGTGACGCTCATGCGAACCACGCCCGAAGAGCTGGACGAGATCGGCAAGGAGATCGCGGAGAAAGCCTGCGCCGCCGGCGGTCCGACGCGCGTGCTGCTGCCGCTGCGGGGCGTTTCGGCGATCGATGCGGAGGGGAAGCCGTTCTGGAATCCGCAGGCGGACGCGGCGCTGTTCCAGAGCATCCGCAACTGGATCTACCCGCCGGAACTGCTGATCGAGCACGACCTGCACATCAACGACCCCGCCTTCGCCGAAGCCGCCGCGAAGACGCTGCTGGAACTGATGCAATCGGCGAAGTAGGTAACAGGCGAACCGATGGCGACGGGCCGAAGGCCTGCAGAGATGGAGGCGTCGACGGTTGGTGTTGCGAGGGTATCAGATTCGAAGATGATCATGATGTGAACTTTGGACACGACACACAATTCATGGATCGCGATGACTCCGCCGCTGCGCCACCCTTCCGTGGACTCATGGTAACAAAACGGTTAAGTGAAATTTTGTACAAAAATAGTTGATGGATTTGACATTTCTCAAAACACTCATGAGGTCTTCGCCACCTGCTGCTCATGCGCTCGGCAGAGCCATGTTCAAACGATTGCTCGTCTTTCCACCGACACTGCCACACCCTACGGTGGAAAGACGCTCAAATTTCGGAAGCGCCTATGCCCGATAAGGAGTTACGTCGATTTTGACCAGAAAACCATGCCGAAATGATTTTTCATCGAACAACGACATTGCATAAGCTGAGATCGAAGACAAGAATGGGAAGGGAAATTGAGATTCACAGATCGATTTGATGTGAAGGAAACGAGTGTGCGGTCAGTGTGACCGATCGACAACAGTGTGGAATCATAGATGTCGGAGGGTATTTGATGAGTCACTGGTTCGGAATCGCGGTGGTATTCGCTTTGACACTCACCGGGTGCGGCAAGAAAAACCCCGCCGATCAGGTGACCTATGTCGCCGGAAATGACCCCCGCATGAACGCGGCCATCGAGAAGGCTCGATCCACCATCAGGACGTTCACGACCGCCCTCAAGTCACCGAAGCCGGGGCAGTCTTCGTTCTCCATCAAGATGGCGTTCACCGACGGCGGCAACACCGAACATCTGTGGCTCACTCCGGTGACCTTCGATGGAACAACATTCACCGGAACCGTGAACAACGATCCGGAGAAGGTGATGACGGTCAAGATCGGTCAAAAGGTCACGGTGACCCCGGACAAAATCAGCGACTGGATGTTCATCGAGAACCGCAAACTGGTCGGTGGAGAGACGATCCGCGCACTGCGGGCCGGCCTTTCGCCAGGGGAGCAAGCCGAGTTCGACAAGAGCGTACCGTTCACCGTCGACTAGTGGGGATGCTGAACCAACCGCTCGCACGCCCCAGCCGATTTCGCTTCCAGTGATGGTGCAAAGTCCGCAATTTTTCGAGGCGATTTTCAAGTCATCAGACAGAGATTCCAGGATTTCAGAAATCCAAAATCCCAAACACGAAATTCAAATAGGGAGTTTCCCGGTCTGACGGGCCCGGTTCGGTCAACCCAGGGCGAGACGCGTAGCGGCGATACCCGTGGGTGGGGAAACTCCAAAATCCAAGCACGAATCCCGAAAGTGGGATTGCCTATCCGCAAGTGGGTTTTCCCGGTCTGACGGGACGGTTCTGCCAGCCCAGGGCGATACGCGCAGCGGCGATGCCCTGGGTTGACATGCGAACACATTGCAGGCTGAAGGCCTGCGACGGAAAACTTGGTCGATCTCGCAGCTGTAGAAAATCGCAATGTCCGCCTCGCCGATCGAACGGTCTTCAGGCCAACGGCCTGGGATTGCGGAGCCCAGCGCGATACGCGCAGCGGCGATGCCATAGATAGACATGCGAACACATTGCAGGCTGAAGGCCTGCGACAATGGAACCCAACGAGCCATTCCCATGCCGCAATCCCTCTCCCGTATTTTGATTCATCTCGTCTTCAGCACCAAGAACCGCGAACCGTTCATTTCACCCGCCAAACAAAATCAAACCTTCTCCTACCTCGCCGGTACGCTCAACGCCAACGATTGCCCGGCCATTATCGTCGGGGGAATGCCGGACCACGTCCACCTGCTCTTCGCCCTCGGCAAAACTCTGTCGATCAGCAAGGTGGTCGAAGAGCTCAAGAAAGAATCGTCGAAATGGGCGAAGCAGAACATACACCCCGCCTTCTTTTGGCAGAGCGGGTACGGTGCGTTTTCGGTCAGCTCGTCGAACATTGATGCCGTTCGGCGTTACATCGAAACGCAGGCGGAGCATCATCGAATGCGGTCGTTTCAGGATGAATTTCGGGAATTGTTGCGCCGCCATGATGTGGAATGGGACGAGCGATACGTGTGGGATTGAAGTGGCGGGTCTAGGGATTGAGGTGAAGGGTGTGGGATTGTCGCAGCCCTTCAGGCTGCATGAACATGCATTCACCAACCCAGGGCGTCGTCGCTTCGCTCCTCGCCCTGGGCTACGCAATCCCAGGCCGTTGGCCTGAAGACCGTTCGTTCGGTGATGCGGACTTTTCGACATGAGAAGATCAGGAATCGGCCATGCTTTCCTGCGCAGCCCTTCAGGCCGGAAAGACCATCTCGTCTGAACAACTGGTCATTTGTTGATCCAGACGGGTTCGACCTTGCCTCGGGCTGACAGAACCGGCCGTACAGGAGGGAAGGTCTTAGAAGCCAAATGAGGCATCGGATTTTGGCCATAATGCAATTATTGGTTCAGGATTAATTCTCCAACATTTGTTTATACTATCAAATTGTGTATGTCGAATTATAAGCTTTTCATTTTCGCTATTTAGAAATTCCCAATATGTTGCTGCAGAGTCTGGATTATTTGCTAAAGGTAATAGTGCTGCATAACAACGATCAACGATGTAAACATAGACAAGATGGGCAAATGGTCTGTCGCTTATCCCATAACATAACCCTGTAACATTATCGCATAATGTACCAAGTGGCGTGTATTGATCACCGAACGTCGCTATTGGTCGTACCGTATGCTTAAATGGTAAAAATAATTGTTTCATTGAATTCTGAATATGCACTTTATTCTTGGATTTATTTTCTCGAAAAAATTTTCCGAGTAAAGAATATCCTATTTCAATTCCTGCTGAAGATAGGGCCCAATTATATTCAAGCAAATAGAACATAGTTAAGTATGCGGATCTTAGAATCGTAACAATCGCTGCTATTCTAAAATCTTTTTCAACAGATACTATTATCCTGACGTTTGCCACGCGGTGAAAATTGTCTGGCTCTGTTTTGAAGACTAAATCAGCAAAACAATTGTCCTTCGGATTATTAATTACTACACGAGTGTGATCATTACAAATTTCTCCGTTGAAACGATAGTAACTAATTTGATCACCATCTATGCTTATTTCTGGTTTTAAAATCTTTGACAACTCAGGATCAAACAAAACTTTTGATAGTTCTTTGTCTTTAACTTTGAAGAATTTTCCTAGTTCAGCTTCTGCAAAAGCGCCATAAAAATTATCTATGTCTGCTCTTTGTATGACTCTAGTATTTGGTGAATTAGAATATGATTCAGGAATTATATGTCCCCTGCATAGCTCGACTTTTTCATCAAGATGCAAAAATGGACAAAAGAAATGTTTAAACTGTTTACCAGTTATTTCTAAGAATGATAACTGAAGCTTTGAAAGATCTAAAGTGCCGCCTGAAGATGCAGCATTGATAATATTATTTTCTTCATCATTGAGTATTGTCATTGGTTATAGCCCGATACAAGTATATTTCTCACAATTTAGAACGTCTGATCTACGGTCCTTAACAGTACAGCGCGGTTTTAAAACCGACGTCTATGCCGCCGTTTCTTGTGGGACTCGCTGGCCTGAGCGTTGCGTCGCTGATGATAGCGGATCACTTCGCCCACGTGCCGTCGCGCCGGAACCCCGCGACGGCGACTCAACATCGCCAGGCACCGCTGGTTCAACGCCCGGCACACCTGCTCCGCCGTCACCTCCGGGTTTTCCCCCCCCGAAGCCGCTCGGTCTGCTCGGCGACGAAACCCAACACCACCAAGGCCATGATCAAATGCCGCATCAGCCCCACGTACTGGCGGCCCTCGTAGTGCATCAGGCCCGCTTCCTGTTTCGCCAACCGGAACGCGTGCTCCACCGTCGCCCGCCGGAACGCCACCCGCAGGATCCGTGCCAGCGGCTCCTTGATGGCGTTGGTCACGAAGTACTTCACCTCGCCCGTCGACTCGTTGATCGCCGTCACCAGCAAATGCCAGCCCCGGGCCGCCCACACCCGCGTCGCCTTCGCCCGCCACACCGCCGACGCCTGCGTCTTCCGCGCGATCCGAAACCGCTTCCAACCGCCCGTGCGCCGCGCCGGTTGGAGTTCATCCGCCCGGCACGCCCGGCCCGTCGCCGACCGACGCACGCTGAAATTCACCGGCACCTCGGCCACGAACTGCTGGCCCACTCGGCCCAGCACCCACAAGAACGGCACCTTGCTCCCGTACCCCTCGTCGAAGATCAACCAGTCGAAGCTCACCCCGTTCTCCCGCAGGCGGAACCACTGGTCCAGGGCGATCCGCCACTTCGGACGATACGCCACGTCGTCGGGGATGCCCGCGTCCCGGCACCGGCCGCGATCCGCCGCCCACGACTCGGGCAAATACAACTCCGCATCGAGCAGGGCCTGGAAGGTCCCCTTCGCCACCCCCACGTGCACCGTCACGATCCCGTTGTCGACCTTGCCCACGCAGCCCAGGTACTGCCGCTGCACGCCCGGAGTCTGGTCGCCCCACTTCTGGCTACTGGTCTCGTCGATGACGCCGACGGTGCCCCGGTCGTCGGCCGGGAGTTCGCCGAGCACCTCGGCGACGCGTCGCTGAAGCCGGTCGCGGGCCTGGTCGTGATCCCACTGGGCCGTGGTCAGGAATTCCTGGAGCGTCCGCACGGCAGTGCCGGCTTCGAGGGCGATCGGCTCCACCGACTTGCGGGGCAGATCGGAGAGCAACCCCCGGCAGAAGGTGCCGAAGTGGGCGGCCGTCCGTTTCTGGAGGAAGCAGCCTTGAAAGCGTTCGAGGTAGCGGGCGAACGCCGGCCCGAGTTCCGCGATTTCCTGTTCCGTCATCGGATTCCCTCCCGATAACAGACTCATCGGCATTCAAACAACCCGCGCTGTACTGTTAACTTGGGTTCAGCAATCTCAGTCCGTTGCCAAGAGAACTATTCCTATCGACATCTCCTTCGCTATACGCTAGCCGCTTCTTCAATACTAATCCTTCTTCCCCCACTCTTCACCCTTGCCGTTTCACCATCTCGGCGATCCAGATCGGGGCGAAGGGGGAGGTGCAGCCTTTCGCACACGGGTAATCGCGATAGACGCCGAGCGTTTCGCCGATCGCGAGTGCACGCTTGCGGTGCTTCGGGAAGTGGATACCGATTTCGGCGAGGCAGGCGTTCATGGTCCATTGCACCATCGGATCGGCGGTGCTCATCTCCGCCTCGATGCGATCGAGCAGCGCCGCGAGGTCAAGCCCGTCCGGACTCTTGGCGACACGGCCGGCGGTGAGCTGCCAGCCGGCGCGGGCGAGCATCGGGTGCTTCGATTTCATCCCCTTCTCGCGAAGCGATTCCTTGTCGGCGTGCAGCTTGACCACATACGAATGCAGCCAGTCCGCCAGCCATCCGAACGTGACGGACTTCACCATGCTCTCGAGTTCCTTCAACGAGAGATGCTCGACATTGAGCAGCAGCGTGGCGAGGAACTGGGCGTCGAGGTTGCCGGTTTGCCAGAGCGCCAGCGCCAGCTCGTGGTTGGTTTTGATTTTGTTCGCGAGGGTGCGGATGTCTCCGCGCTTGACGCCGAACTGATTGTCGCCGGCGCCGTTCTTGGCGTTGTGCGCTCGCGTGCCGTCATGGCCGAGCGCCTTCAGTTGGCGGAGGACTTCCTCCACGGTCCAGTCTTTGGCCTTCGCCGGTGCTTTGCTTTTCGCTGTCTTCGCCGGTGCTGGTTTCTTCGCCATGGATGAGAAATCCGAGGGTGAAAATGGGGATGAACGCAGCACCCATCTTACCGATTGCGGAACCCCGCCTCCACGGTCTTCCCTCATCGACCGCGTTTGACCACGATGCGTTCCTTGCGGCGGAAGGCCTCCGCCGTCAGGCCGGATGAGTGACTGCGGACGATGATCGCGCCGGCGGTCCAGGTGTCCCACACCGGGGCCGCTCCCGCATCGCCGGCTCGCACCGCCGACTCCGGACGATTCCCGCGGTTCACCACCACCAGCTCTGGTGAACACCAGTACAAGAGTTGCGGCGGGAAGGCGCTGCGGCTGCCGTGATGCGGGGCCATGAGGATGTCGCAATCGACCGGCGGCAGGCCGAGCACGCGGGTCATGCCCGATTTTTCGAGGTCGCCGGTGAGCAGGAACGAATGCGTCCCGTGTTCGACGTGGAGCACGAGGCTGCGCTCGTTCTCGACACCGTCAGGACCTTCGATCGGCGGATGGAGCACGCTCAGCGAGACGGTTCCGCAGGTGAAGCGATCGCCGGCGGAGGCGATGCGGCGCGGGATCGCGCGGTCGCGCAGCGCGAGCAGCACGTTCGCGACTTCGGGCGTGTCCTTCGTCGCGAAGGAGGGCGTCATGGTCACCTGCCCGATCGGGAAGCGGCGGCTGAGTTCGCTCACGCCGTTGAAGTGATCGAGGTCCGCATGGGAGAGGAAGAGTTCGTCGATGCGGTTGATGCCGCGGCTCCAGAGGAACGGGGCGATGATGCGGCGGACGGTGTCGGGCCCGGCCATGGTTCCGGCGTCGTAGAGGAGCGTGCGGCCGTCCGGCGTTTCGAGGACCGTGCAGCCGCCGTGACCGACCGCGAGGAACGTGACGCGCAGTTCGTCTGAATTCGTTCTCGGCAGACCGACCAGACCGAACGCCAGCCAGGCGAGCAGCGCGAGGGCGAAGCGCCGATCCGCCAGAAGGATTCCGCAGGCGAGCAGGAGGTAGAATCCGACCGTCCACCAGTACGCGGGCGTGGGAACGTAGCGGCTGCTGCCGGGAATCTGATCCGCCCAGTGAACGATTCCGTCGCTCCAGCTGAGCGCGGTGATCGCGAGCCAGCCGATGACGGGCAGGTTCCCGAGGATCAGGACGATGAAGCCGGCGACGAGGGCGATCGCAGTCAAGATGATGAGCGGCGGGCCGATCAGGATGCCGATGGTGGGAACGAGATTCTGGCGCATCATGATGAGCGGAGCGTTGGTGATGGTCAGGATGGCGGTGATGGCGAAGAAGACGAGGAGCCAATGGCCGAGGTGATGGAGAAACTTCGAGATGTTGGAGCGAGACTCGGCGAGGAGTTGTTCGAGCGGGGTGAGTTCGCGGGGCGCAAGCCAGCGTGAAATACCCCACATCAGCACGAAAACGGAAACGAACGAGAGCTGGCAGCCGGTGTTGAAGAGGTCGGTGGGATTCCAGGCGATGACGAGCAGGAACGCTATCGCGAACATATTGGCGGACTGAACCGGCTTGCGTGAGACGATGCTACTGCAGATCAGCACGACCATGACGGCGGCACGGAGGGCGGAGGGCCGCAGGCCGGAGAGGATGGCGTAGGCGACGATCAGCACGATGACGGCGATGGCTCCGCGGCGGCGGCGAACACCGAAGATGAGGAGGGTCCACCAGACGAAGCCGGCGAGAATGACGAGGTGCTGGCCGGAGATGGCGAGCACGTGAACCACGCCGGTTCGTGCGAAGGCGTCCCATTCGTCGCGGTCCATGGCTGAGGTGTCGCCGATCAGGAGCGCGCGTGCGAGTGCCGCTTCGCGCGGCGGAAAGATCTCGTCGATGCGCTTGGCGAAGGTGCCGCGCAGGCGGGCGAGAATGGCGAAAGCGCGGCCGTGATCGTTGAGGCGTGTGACGGTGTCGTCGGCCTTGGTGGCGCGGAGTTCGCCGCGGATGCGCTCGTCGCGCAGGTACTCCGCGTAGTCCCACTCGCCGGGATTGCCGGTCGGCGACGGACGCGAGAGCAGGCCGGTCATTTCGATTTCGTCGCCGACGAAGATGCCCGTGAGCGGAGGCTGCTCATTCGGCCCGGCGATCTGTTCCACGGAGATCCGCAGGCGACCCGAGACGGGATGCCAGACGCCGGACCCGTCGCGCAGCTCCGTGGCATCGAGCACCGCAGTGGCGCGATCGACTCTTTGCAGCGGGCCGAAACCTTCCGTGGAGGAGCGCCGGAGCACCGGCGTCTCGTCGAGCAGACCTCGAACGCGGACGATGAGCGGTTGTTCGTCGGCGAAGCGGCCGACATCATCGGCGGGAAAGACATTGCGATGCGTGTGATGATGGATCGCCGCCATCGCCGCAGCGGCCAGACAGAACCCCATCGTGGCGTACTGATGCGATCGAAAGTAGCCGATGACTGCGCTCACGACACCCGCCGCAGCCAGCAGAGCGAGGAGGTGCAGGGGAGGTTCGAAGAATCGGTCGATCAGCAAACCGATTCCGGCCGACAGCGCAACCGGTACAAGTGGCGAGGCCGCAAACTCTTTCCACGGCGGAGGTAGCGGCGGCCTGGGCTTGTGTTCGAGCATGCGAACTATCATCTCTAATGCCAAAGAGAGATCAAGCGGAAATGCGCTCCTCGTCAATCCCCGCCCTGCGCCCGACAATGGAACGTATGGAACCCGTTCGCGTGAACCTGGGTGAACGATCGTACGATATCCGATTCGCTAATGGATCGGGGAGTTTCACGGATTTCATCCGACTCTCGGTCCCGCGTGCCCGGCTGGCGCTGGTGGTCGCCGATGCGAATACGGAAGCGCACGCTCGAACCATCTGTGATTCCCTTCAGCATTTGAACTGCAAGACCGGTCTGGCCATCGTCCCCAGCGGCGAATCAACAAAGTCACTCACGGAATTCGGCAAGCTGCTCGATGCGCTCGCGGACCTGCCGGCAGACCGGCAGACGCTCGTGGTCGCTGTCGGCGGCGGAGTCGTGGGCGACCTCGCGGGCTTCGCGGCGTCGGCGTACAACCGCGGGCTGCCGCTCATCATGATCCCGACCACGCTGCTCTCGATGGTCGATTCGTCGGTCGGCGGAAAGACCGGCATCAATCATCCGAAGGGGAAGAATCTGATCGGGGCGTTTCATCAGCCGTCGGGCGTGTGGATCGATCCGAAGTTTCTGGCGACGCTGCCGGATCGGGAATTTCGCAGCGGGCTGGCGGAGGTGGTGAAATACGGCGTGATTCTTGATGCGGAGTTTTTCGCGTGGCAGGAAGCGCATGCGGAGGCGATTCTCGCGCGTGAGGAAGCGGCGATTGCGTATCTGGTGGCGCGGTCGTGTCGGCTGAAAGCGGATGTGGTGGAGAAGGACGAGCGCGAAGAGACCGGCCTGCGGGCGATCCTGAATTACGGTCACACATTTGCACACGCTTTCGAAACGCTGGGTGGATACGGCAGCTGGCTGCATGGCGAAGCGGTGGCGGCGGGGATGATCTGCGCGTCGCGACTGGCGGAGAAACTGGGGCGCATCACGAGCGATGTCACCGAGCGGCAAGTTCAACTGTTGACGAAGTTCCAACTGCCGCTGGCGTCGAAGCCGGAGTGGACGGCGGACGCGCTGATCGCGATCATGCGGCGGGACAAGAAAGCGTCGGCGGGGCGGCTGCGCTTCGTGCTGCCGAGTTGTCTGGGACATGTCGAACTGGTGGACGACGTACCGGAAGAACTGGTTCGCGAGGTGCTGGCGTGACCCGGGAACGAGCGGTTGAATTCCTGCGCGAGCGGGTGATCTTCGCCAAGCTCGCCGCCATCATTCTCTGGATCAGCTACGGCTTCAGCATCGGTCTTGGCGATGGATACGGCACCTTCAACTTCAAAGGCGAAATCAACGGCGCCGATCACCTCGCGTGGTACACCGCCGCCCGGCTCATCAGCGAAGGCAAGCCCGAGCGGGTTTACGATCATCCCTTCGTCGCGCAGTACCAGCACGATCTGATTCCGAAGGATCGCTGGAACTCGCTGATGGCGTACCGGAATCCGCCGTTCTATTGCCTGATGTACCTGCCGACCTGCCAGCTCTACTTCACGATCAGCTGGGTGATCTGGTGCGTGATCTACCTCGTGTGGATGTGGTTCGCCGTGACGTGGCTCGGCGGCGGGCGAAAGGAATTTCTCTGGCTGCTGGCGTTCTTCCCGACCTTCACAGCGATCAGTTACGGGCAGAACAGCCTGATCAGCTTTGTTGTGCTGGCAGGAACCTATCGCCTACTGAAGCGCGATCGAATCTTCCTCGCGGGTCTTGTGGCGGGGTTGCTCTGGTTCAAGCCGACGATGCTCACCGGGCTGATCCTCTGGGGATTGCTGGATTTTCGCCGTCTCTGGCCGGCAGCGCTCGGCGTGGTGATGAGCGGCTTGATTCTCACGCTGGGATCGTTCCCGTTCATACCCGAAGTCTGGACCGGCTTTTATCAGAGCCTCAGCGGCAACGTGAAGTATGCCGACTTCGAGCAGTTCAAGATGCACAATCCGCTGGCGTTCTGGCGGTTGCTGATCCCGAATGCGACATTCTGGCACTGGCCGCTGGCCGGTCTGTGCTCACTCCTGGCCATTTTGTGGTTTGTCACAGTCTGGCGACGGCACCGCCGGAACCTGGAGATCATGGTCGGCGCCGTGGTATTTGTCACATTGTGGGGCTCGCCGCACGCACTGATTTACGAATGGGCTGTGCTGGGCGTCACGGCGGTTTTGTGGTGGAAACCCATGGCAGGCGATCCTGCGGCACGGTTTGTGCTTTACGGAACGGCGTGGCTGGCGATGTTCGTCAGTACTCACTTTGCCGAACTTCAGGTGAATACCACGGGTCAGGCTGTGCAGGTGAGCATTCCGATCATGGCCGCGGTGGGCGTGTTTGCGCTCCGGTTTCTGCCCCGGGATCGAGTAGGATGACGTTATGGACATGACACTCGCCAAATCGGTGAAAACCCCGACGTCGCGTCGATTACTGACAGCCGCGGACCTCGCCCGTTTGCCAACGGATCTTCCGGACGGCACGGTCCGCTATGAACTCGATGATGGAGTACTGGTCGTCATGGCCCCACCCGGTGATCTGCACGGTATTCAACAGAGCAATGTGGTTTACTATCTTCGCATGGAAGCACAAAATCGCGGGCTGGGTCAGGTTCGAGCCGAAGTGGGAATCGTGCTGCGTCGGAATCCGGATCGCGTGGTTGGTGCGGATGCGGCGTTCGTCCTGACATCGTCCCTTCCGGTCCGCACAACGCCGGAGGGTTATCTCGAGACGATCCCGGAACTGGTCGTCGAAATCCGCAGCAAGAACGACACTCAAGCGGAAATCAGTGCGAAGGTGCTGGAATACTTCGAAGCCGGCGTTCGCGTGGTCTGGGTGGTCGATCCCGCCGCGCGGACCGTGGCGGCCTACCATCCCGATACGTCGGTCACCCTCTTCAAAGCCGGCGATACGCTGACGAGTGAATTGCTCCCGGGATTTGCGGTCTCAGTTGATGGATGGTTCGAAGGGGTTTGACGTCTGAAATCATCAAAACAGAACGTTTCCCAATGCCTGACTTGACCCCAACGCCCCAACATCGACAATAACAGTTCCCACCCACCCGTGCCTCTCTCGAAACAGGTATCATGGCCGAACGACGCGTAGGAATCTGGCTCATCGGCGCCTTCGGAGGCGTCGGGACCACAACAGCCGTAGGATTGGCAGCCCTGGCCCGGGGACTGGGTAACACGGTCGGTCTCGTGACGGAACTCCCCGAGTTCGCTGGCGTTCCGTTCGACAATCCGGAAGACTTCGTCGTCGGCGGGCACGATATCCGCCAGGCCACATTCTCACTGACCGCCCGCGAGTTACGCGAACGCTCCAACATCTTCACGTTTCCCATGCTCGCCGCCCTCGAGCCAACGCTCGATAGCTGGTCCAAAAATATCCGGCCGGGCATCGTCTATCACGCCAACCAGGCCATCTCGTCCTTAGCCGATCGACCCGACATCGCAACCGCCACCGGGCCGCTCGATGCGATCGAACAGATTCAGGCCGACTTGCGCGCATTCGTCAAGGAGCACAGCCTCGATCAGCTCGTCGTGGTCAACGTCGCTTCGACCGAACCGCCCTTCGAACTCACCCGGATCCATAATTCGCTCAAACACCTGAGAATCTCGCTCGCGCAGAATTCCCCTGTCCTCCCCAGCAGCAGCCTTTACGCCTACGCCGCCATCGATGCCGGGTTCCCGTACGTCAACCTCACGCCGAGCCTGGGCGCTTCGATGCCTGCCTTCAACGAGCTGGCCCGCGACCGCGCCGTCCCCATGTGCGGTCAGGATGCCAAAACCGGCGAAACGCTGATGAAATCCGTACTCGCACCGCTCTTCGCGCGGCGGAACCTGCACGTCATGAGCTGGGTCGGGCACAACATCCTCGGCAACCGCGACGGGCAGGTGCTCACCGATCCGCAAAGCAAAGCCAGCAAAGTGAAGAGCAAGGACGCCCTCGTCGCCGAACTGCTCGGCTACAAGCCCCAGACCATCGTCAGCATCGAATATGTCCCGTCGCTCGACGACTGGAAGATCGCATGGGACCATATTCACTTCGAAGGATTCCTCGGCACAAAGATGTCTCTGCAGTTCACCTGGCAGGGCTGCGATTCGATCCTGGCGGCGCCGCTGGTCATCGATCTGGCGCGATTGTCGCTGCTGGCTCAGCGTCGGGGTGAAAAAGGCAATCTGACCGCTCTGGCCTGCTTCTTCAAATCGCCCATCGGCGTTACCGATCACGACTTCGGACACCAGTTCGCCATGCTGGAAGCGTGGCTCAAGGCCGCATGATCCCGCGGGATTGTCCGGGTATTGTGGCATTCCGTGTCTGTCATCGACAGCAGAATAGGATCAAGACATGAAACTGGCTTTCTCCACCAATGCTTATCTCAATCATTCGTTTCCCGAAGCGTGCAAGCGCCTTGCGGAGATCGGCTATCGCGGCGTGGAGATCATGGCCGACGTCCCGCATGCGTGGCCCGCGTATCTCCTGCCCGAACAGAAGGACGGAATCCGCGACGCGCTCAAGAAGAACCGCCTCAAGATCTCCAACATCAACGCCTTCATGATGCATGCCGTCGACGATCCCCGTCAGAAGTACTGGCATCCGTCCTGGATCGAACCCGATCCCAACTACCGGCAGATTCGCATCGAACACACCAAGAAAGCGCTCACGCTCGCCCGCGATCTCGGCGCACCCTGTATCACCACCGAACCGGGCGGACCGCTCGAAGGCCGGCCCTGGAAAGAGTGCCTCGCGCTCTTCGTCGAAATGCTCAAGCCCGTCGTCGAGCATGCGGAGAAAATGGGCGTACCGCTGCTCGTGGAACCGGAGCCGGACCTGCTCATCGAGACCGCCGATCAGTACCTCGAATTCTCGGAACACTTCCAGACGCCGTTCCTCGGCCTGAACTTCGACATCGGTCACTTCTACTGCGTGAAGGACGACCCCGCCGCCACCGTGCACAAGCTCGCACCGCTCATCCGCCACGTGCACCTGGAGGACATCGCCGCCACGCGCGTGCACCATCACCTGATCCCCGGCGAAGGCGTGATCGATTTCGGCGCGACGTTGAAAGCGCTTGAGGATGTGGGTTATCAGGATTGGGTGACAATCGAACTGTACACGTGTCACGAAGATCCGGACACGGCAGCGAAGACCGCCCGCGACCGGGTGCTGGCCATCGCCAAGAAAGCCGACGTGGATCTGTAAGGCTCACACCAGATAGCGGCCGTCGCGTTCGGGTTCGTACGGCCGCTGCCATTGCAGCAGTTCGATGCGATTGCCGTCCGGATCGCGGATAAAGAAGCGATCCGCCGCCGCGATCTTCACCGTCTCATCGATCGAGACACCCTTCGCCATCAATTCCGTTCGTGCCGCCGCCGCATCGCGCACGTGCAGGCAGAAATGCCGCGGACTGATCGTATCCGGCTTGTCCTTCAAAAGGAGATGCAGATACGTGCCGCCGAGGTCGTACCAGATCGCGACGAAGTCGAACTCCGCCGGCGCCGGAATCTCCCGCAAGCCAAGGACCGTACCGTAGAACTGCCGCGACTTCGCCACATCGGTGATCAGCACGGAACAATGATCGATATGCGTGATGCCGAGGCTCATGGTGACGGTTCCCATAGATTTTTCAATCCTATTAAACTCATCTCGACAATTGAACAGATAAACAGTAAACTCTATAATATAATCGAGATGAAAAAAGTGGTGACGGTCGTGTCTGACCCAGCTCGACGCTATGAAATTCGTTGTCCAGTTCATGGATTCATTTCTTTCAACGACTGGGAACGAGAGATTATCAATCATCCTGCCTTTCAAAGGCTTCGAAGAATTCGACAATTGGCGTGGACGGATTACATTTATCCCGGTGCAATGCATACTCGTTTTGAGCATTCACTAGCAGTACAGCGCGGGTTGTTTGAATGCCGATGAGTCTGTTATCGGGAGGGAATCCGATGACGGAACAGGAAATCGCGGAACTCGGGCCGGCGTTCGCCCGCTACCTCGAACGCTTTCAAGGCTGCTTCCTCCAGAAA
>JBGSJI010000034.1:0-38302 GCA_041742055.1 Limnoglobus sp.
GCTGCCGGAGCGCGGAGGGCTGCCGCTTCGTGGAGCGGTTATTGACGGTGGTGGAAACGCTGAAGTTGCAGAAGCGAAACGTGCTGGATTATCTGGAGCAAGCGATCACCGCCCACCGCCAGAAGCAACCCTGCCCGCCACTCCTCGCCGCGACAGGGTGAACGGTTACAGAAATTCAAGTCTTGCAGGGTACTTTAAATCTGACGAGTTCGATCAGTACAATCGATTTTGGTAATTTATCAGTCGGGGCTTCCGTAGAACGGATTTTCAGAATTCGTAATCAGGGTACACAAACCCTGTTGATCAGCAGTTTAATGCTTTCAGGTTCAGGGTACACAATTTCAAGTCCACTGAGCGACTCGGCGCTTGATGTAGGTGAAACAGGAACATTTTCGGTAGAATTCAGTCCAATAGTGGGAGGACCTAATACTGCAACACTCACAATCGTTTCGAATGATGCTGATGAATCTAGTTTTGTGATTCCATTCACCGGTATCGGATTGATTCCAAATATCTCTGGGAAACTTAATGAAGACTGGAACGGTAACGGTCTAACAGACACCTTTGACAAAGGGATAGCTGGTCAAACAATCCTCTTCGACACAAATGGAAATGGCATACTCGACTCCAAGAGCTTTTCTTCGGGTACAGTGAATATTGCAATACCTGACAACAACCCTACAGGTGCAACAAGTGCAATTACAGTGAGTGGTCTTCCACCGATTGTTAGTGATGTTAATGTAACCATTAACATTACACACACTTGGGATGACGACCTTGCAATATACCTGATAAATCCAAGTGGTAGCAAAATCGCACTTTCACTAAATAATGGCGGAAGTGGTGACAACTATTTGGGTACTACTTTTGATGACGATGCGGCCGTTCCCATCAGTTCTGGTACTGCTCCGTTCAGTGGTACGTTTCGTCCCGAAGTACCGCTCTCAACTTTCAACGGATCGAATGCCAATGGTCTATGGTCCTTACTTGTCATTGATGAAGCAGGTCTTGATACAGGAGTCATAAACAGTTGGTCTTTGTTATTACCCAGCGAATCTTCGGTCAAGACAAGTGCAACTGGGACATATGGAGTTCAAGGGCTATCATCAGGAACCTATCAAGTCGTTCCTTTGACTTCGGGATTCAATTTTGTATCGCCAGCCAATGGATTCCATTCTGTCACTCTTAACTCTCCTTCGGAATCCTACAGGGATAGAGATTTCTTCGTTTCGAGACATAAGGCTTTTTACGGACTCGTTTTTAACGATTTTGATCTAAACAATCAGATTGATCCAACGGACCCTCCCCTGACAAATGCCACTGTCTACATCGATACCAATAACAATGGAAAGCTCGACATAGGGGAATCTTCGGTATTTACGGATTCAGAAGGCAGATATCAATTTTTGAACCAGCCTGCTGGCTTTTCAACAATACGCTACTCTGTACCAATTGATCGAGTTCTGACGTTTCCTACTGCAGCCAAGTATTTAATCAATCAGGTAGGAAAAGAATCGCAATTCAACAATAATTTTGCTTCTCGTATCGGTATTACTCCCGTTATTACCAGCGATGGTGGTGGAGCGACAGCGCTTCTGAATCGTTTCGAGAATTCGAAAGCTGTCACAATTGTTACTGCTTTCGATCCCGATCCAGGTACCGCTCTGACTTACAGCATACTTCCCACTGGCGATTCCGCTTCGTTTATGATCAACTCGATAAGTGGCGCGCTGACATTTGTCAACTCGCCAAACTTCGAATCGCCTTCTGATCTCAATGCAGACAATCTATTCCTTGTTTCTGTTCAAGCATCAGATGGGTTCTTCACTGCTTCACAACTCATTACCGTAATCGTGAATGATTTGAACGAGGCACCGATCTTTAACATTGGCCCGGATCAGTCTTTGCTCGAAGATTCCGGAGCGAAATCGATCGCATCGTTCCTGACCAACATCCAGGCTGGTACCGATCCTGAACCAGGTCAACTCGTCTCATTTTCACTTTCCGTAACAGGTCTAACAGGGACTCTTTCATTTGTCTCCGCGCCCAGTATTGACTCTTCCGGGCTTCTTAATTTCCATGTTGCACCAGACACAAATGGAACTGCGACTATCTCAGTTATCGCAAAGGACGATGGCGGAACTTCCAACGGTGGGATCGATACATCGCTTGCCAAAATCTTTACCATCACTGTACAACCGATCAATGATGCACCATCCTTCTCGATTGGTGGAGATCGTTTTGCGGATGAGGATTCCGGAATCCAAACCGATGTCGGATTCGTTATCACAAGTTCGGTCGGCCCCTCCGATGAATCCAAACAATCGCTCTCCTACATCGTTTCCAACAGCAACAACAGCCTCTTTGCAATTCAACCTGCGATTTCCACCGATGGTACTCTGTCCTACACAGTCGCGCCCAATGTCAATGGTCAGGCGATTGTCACGGTTACCGCAAGGGACACTGGCGGGACTTCGAACGGTGGTCTTGATACTTCCGATCCGCAAACGTTTCTCATCACTGTCGGTGATATCAACGACGCACCGAGCTTCACTCTAGGTACATCGCAAACGCTTCTCGAAGATTCCGGTAGTCAATCGGTCACGTCTTTCCTGACGAACATCTCGCCCGGTCCATCCAATGAATCGACTCAATCGGTCTCCTTCATTTTGACTACGGACAATCCGTCCCTGTTTGCGATCGCACCCGCGATCGATTCCAACGGCGATCTCACCTATACACTCGCTGCGAACGCCAACGGTACCGCCAAGGTCTCCGTCATCGCCAAGGATGATGGCGGAACGGCCAATGGCGGAATCGATACCTCCGCTCAGCAGTCCTTCACAGTGGTCGTCACGCCCGTCAACGATGCGCCTTCCTTCATGGCCGAAACCGCTGTCACAGTCAACGAAGACATTGCACCGCAAGCGGTACCCGGATTCCTGACGAACATTGCTGCAGGACCCACGAATGAATCCGGTCAGACCATTTCTTTCCAAGTCATGACCGACAATCCGTCGCTCTTCCTGATTCCTCCAACGATCGACTCGAACGGTACGCTGTCTTACCGAGTCCAGCCAAACACAAATGGCAAGGCAACTGTCACCGTCATCGCGACTGACAACGGTGGCACGGCGAATGGCGGACTGAATACTTCGCTCGAACAATCGTTCACCATCACAATAAACGCGGTCAACGACGCCCCCAGTTTCATCGTCGGCTCGTCTCAAAGCGTCATGGGCGATTCGGGTCCGCAATCCTTCGCCGATTTCGTGACCTCCATCACCGCCGGTCCCGACGACGAAACCGCACAACTCGTCTCGTTCCTCGTTTCCGTAGACAATCCCGCTCTCTTCTCTGCGCTGCCCACCATCGACGCCACGGGCACGCTCCGCTACACGCCTGCGCCACTCGCGAATGGAGCGGCCGTCGTCAGCGTCATCGGTCAGGACAACGGCGGCACGGTGAATGGCGGTGTCGATCAGTCGGTTGCGATCACCTTCACAGTTGCCGTAACCTCCTTCCAGGATCCGGTCGCGACCGTGGTCACGACAGCGGAGGACACCCTGACAAGCGAACTGATCATGCTTGATACGGGCTTGGCCAGTAGTCCTGTCACGCACTTCCGTGTCAGCGGCATTCGCAACGGGATCCTCTACCGCGCTGATGGACAAACCTTTGTCACGGACGGCGATTTCCTTCCAGTCTCGGTCGGTGTGGATGGCCTTCGATTCCTCCCGTTTGCAAACGCGAACGCCAGCACCAATCCCGAAGGCTTCGGATTCTCTTTGCAGAACAGCACTGCGGCCACGGTCACTGGGCTTGTTCGAACTCCCGTCGACGTTCGCGTCTCTGTCACGCCAGTCAACGACGCACCCACCTTCACCGCATTCGCTCCCGCACCATACACCGAAGACGCGGGGCCACAGACCATTGGCAAGTTCGCGCTCAACATCCAGGCCGGACCTTCCAGTGCCACCGATGAACTCTCGCAACCGCTTCAGTTCGCCGTTGACGTCCTCAACGCTTCCAGCACGCTGGCCTTCACCCAACTCCCGAACATCGATACCGCTGGCAACCTCACCTTCGAGACCGCGCCCGATGCCTTCGGCACCGCCACCCTTCGAATCACGCTCGATGACGGCAGTGGCGGTCGGCAGACGACAGATGTCCCGATAGTGGTCCAAGCTGTCAACGATGTCCCCACGATCACGGTGCCAAATCCGATCGTGCCCGCGGCGGGTGTCGGGTCGCAGGTGATTCCCGGCGTGGTCCAGTTCAACCCCGGCGCTTCCAACGAGACCGAACCAGTCAATGTGAACGTGCAGATCGCGGAAACCAGTGGAAATGTCGCCTTTGTCGTACCGCCTTCGATCTCCCGCGATGGCACGCTGACCTTCACGCCCGATCGAGCATCGATTGGCACTGTGAAGTTGGCCATCGTCGCAGACGACGGTGCCGCTTTCGCTCCGATTCAATTCGTCACGGTGCAGGTCGATTCCACCGGACGGTACGAACTCGTCGGCTATCCCCAGTTCGCCGTCGGCACCGATGCCGGCCAGTCGAACGCGACCTTCTTCAATCCCGATACCTCGGTCCGCTTCTTCTCCGCCGCGTTCCCCGGTTCCGAGTTCGGCGCCCGCGTCGCCAGTGCGGACTTCACCGGCGACGGCATCGCCGATCTCGTCGTCGGCCTCGGCGTCGGCACTCCATCGGCGCTGCAGGTCATTGACGGCGTCACTCAGAGAGCCATCTTCGAGTTCCACCCCTTTGAAGCCAGCTTCCTCGGCGGGATCTTCGTCTCCGCAGGTGACGTCACCGGCGACCGCATCGCCGATATCGTCATCACGCCGGATGAAGGCGGCGGGCCACGCGTCCGTATCATCGATGGCTCCACCTTCACCGTCATCGCAGACTTCTTCGGAATCGACGATCCGAACTTCCGCGGCGGAGCACGCACCGCCATCGGCGATCTGAACTTCGATGGCATTGGCGATCTCGCCGTCGCAGCCGGCTTTGGTGGCGGACCGCGCATCGCCGCCTTCGATGGCAAATCGCTCGCCAGCGCCCCCGTCAAGCTCTTCAACGACTTCTTCGCCTTCGAACAGTCCCTGCGGAACGGTGTCTACATCGCGGTCGGCGATCTCGATGGCGACGGCGTCTCCGAAATCATCGCCGGTGGCGGACCTGGAGGCGGGCCGCGCGTCGTCGCCTTCGATGGCAGGGATCTCATGCAATCGGGCGGTGGAACCCTCAACCTCATCGCCAACTTCTTCGCCGGTGCCGAGTCGGATCGCGGTGGCGTTCGCGTCGCCGTCAAGGATCTCGACGGCGACAAGCAGGCCGATCTCGTGGTCGGTTCCGGTGGCGGAAACGGCAGCCGTGTCTCCGGCTACCTCGGGCCTACCTTGCTCGCGGGGATCCTGCCCAGCAGCATCTTCTCCTACGATGTCTTCGAAGACTTCACCGGCGGTGTCTACGTCGGCTAAACGCTCTTCCGATCTGGCGTTCGTGCCCGTTCTCGAACGCCAGCTCCGGTTCATTCGTCGAACGGGTTGGCCAGTCGATCCCGCTCCACCTAACCTATCCCCTTGACCTCCGTTCATTCGCTTCCCGCCATAAGCCTCTTCGTCTCCCTTCTCAGGGCGTGAACGCTTCGCACAGGAAGTTGAAAACGGACGATACTCTCTTGCGAACCTCTTCGGAGCCTGCACGTGGCCAAGATCAAAGTCAAGAATCCCGTGGTTGAGATGGATGGCGATGAGATGACGCGGATCATCTGGCAACGCATCCGCGAAAAACTCATCCTCCCCTATCTCGATATCGACCTCAAATACTTCGATCTCGGCATCGAGCATCGCGACGCCACCGACGACAAAGTCACCTTCGACTCCGCCGAAGCCACCAAGCAGTACGGTGTCGCCGTCAAGTGCGCCACCATCACACCGGACGAAGCACGCGTCAAAGAATTCAACCTCAAGCGCATGTACCCTTCGCCCAACGGCACCATCCGGAACATCCTCAACGGCACCATCTTCCGCGAGCCGATCGTTTGCAAAAACGTCCCACGCCTCGTCCAGCACTGGGACAAGCCGGTCGTCGTCGCCCGCCACGGCTTCGGCGATCAGTACAAGGCCAGCGAAATCCTCTTCCCCGGCGCAGGCACCGTGAAACTCACGTACACGCCGGCGGATGGCGGACCCGTCATCGAGAAGGAAGTCTTCAAGGCTCCCTCCGGCGGCGTGACCATGGCGATGTACAATCTGGACGAATCGATCCGCGGCTTCGCCCGCGCCTGCTTCAACTACGGCCTTGGCCGCGACTACTCCGTCTACCTCAGCACCAAGAACACCATCCTCAAGATTTACGACGGCCGCTTCAAGAACCTCTTCCAGGAAGTCTTCGACACCGAGTTCAAGGCCGCTTTCGGAGCCAGAAAGCTCACCTACGAGCATCGGCTCATCGATGACATGGTCGCCGCCAACATGAAGTGGACAGGTGGATACCTCTGGGCCTGCAAGAACTACGATGGCGACGTGCAGTCCGATACCGTCGCTCAAGGCTATGGCAGCCTTGGCCTCATGACCAGCGTGCTGACCACGCCCGACGGTAACACCATCGAAGCCGAAGCCGCACACGGCACCGTAACACGCCACTATCGCCTGCATCAGCAGGGCAAACCCACCAGCACCAACCCGATCGCCAGCATCTTCGCCTGGACGCGCGGCCTGATCTACCGCGGCAAGATGGACTCCACACCGGACCTGGTGACGTTCGCCGAAACGGTGGAGAAGGTCTGCGTCGATCTCGTCGAAAGCGGCAAGATGACGAAGGACCTCGCAATTCTGATCGGCGAAAAAACGCCGTACCTGACGACGGAAGAATACCTCGATGCCGTCGATTCAGAACTGAAGTCGCGGATGTCGAAGTAGTGTGTCCATGGTGATTTCCGTTCGTAATGGATGGTTCGCGATCGGCTCGTTGTCAGAAAAGGGGACGCACCCCTTTTCTGTCGTTACGGCGCACCGGTTGCGGGCCAGCGGACTCCCTTCAGATCCACGGTCCCGTTGAACGCGTTCCCCGCACGCCTGCGCCGGAGGTAGAACTCGCGCACGAGCTGATCGCCTTGGTCAGCGGGCAACGCCTCGTTGAAATCCTTCCGATGGAGTTTCTCGAAACAATTCCGAATCGTCCGGCACTCCACAGAGTTCGCGAATCGCTCCACTTCGGCCCGTTCCGTTTCTGTGATCATCCGTTCATCAATCGACTCGCCGTGTTCGACCGAATCCTTGATGTCATCGCATTCGTAGAGGAGTTCGCGCTCCGGATCGGGTGGCGTTTTGTCGTGTGCGGTCTCGAAGAGGGGCGGAAGAAAGTCCGGTTCGGGGACATGGGTTCCGGCGAGGTCGCGGCCGTGGCGGAGGCGTGTCTTTTCGAGATCGATGATGGCGTGGGCGGCACGTTCGGCGATGTCGGGGTCGCGGTGCGCGAGCCGGGTTTTGAAGAAGAGGACGGCGGCGGCGAGCGTGTCCTGCCAGAGGTCGCGCCGCTCTTCGGGTGTGGCCGGGATGGGGATGGCGGGCGCGGTGGGCGCGAGGTGCCCGGCGATACGGTTGGTGGTGTTGGGGAGTGGAATTGTGGCGGTCATGATCGTCGTCCTTGGGGGAGTGAATGGACGAGGATTCGATATAAGTGGACAAATGTCAAGTTAAATGTTGAGGGAAAGTGGGGAAGCGGTAGGAATTGTTGGTGGATAGGGGGATATGAAAATGTCAAAAAAGCCCCCTCACCCGCTGCTCGCCTACGGCAAGCATCGACCTCTCCCCCGCACGCGGGGCGAGAGGTGAAAGACATAGTGCGTCCCATTCGCTGGAACGTTCGGTGTAACTGATAAGAGGTGTGCGTCTTCTCACCTCTCGCCCCGTTTACGGGGGAGAGGTCGAATCGGAAGCGTAGCGACGATTCGGGTGAGGGGGGTCTTTTGGATGAATGAACACAATCCCCCTTACCCGCCGCTCGTCTTCGGCGCCCGTCATTCTGAACACAGGGTGTGATCCATCCGAGTGATACAAAGACTCGGGGGACTTACGTTCCCCGCTCAGTGAGAGCCTTCTGAACAGATTTCCCCCTCACCCGCACGCGGGAGAGAGGTGAAAAGGCGCGGTGCAATCTTCACAGCTTCGAACAGGGACCGACCTTCCGAAGTCGTAGCGGACTTCGGAAGGTCCATTCGTCGTGGTAAAGTGGACGTTCTTTTTGACAATCACTGATCCGAATCGCGACCTTGATTTCACTATCTTGAATTGTGCGGTGGAAATCGGGATTCGTCGACAGAGGGTTGGTTGATGGCGGCGGCGGAACTTGACGGCATCCTGGCGTTTCTGCGGTCCGCTGAGCGGCTGAAGGACACGTTGCGCACCTCACACACGTCGTCTGGCCGGCCGGAGAGCGTGGCCGAGCACACCTGGCGACTGTGCCTGATGGCTGCACTGCTGCGGGGCGAGTTCCCGGATGTGGACTTCAGTCGGTTGATCCGCATCTGCATCGTCCACGATTTGGGAGAAGCGGTCGGCGGTGACATCCCGGCCATCGCACAAGAAGCGGGTGCACCCAAAGCGGCCAAGGAGCGACAGGATCTCCAATCGATCGTCGCTCCGCTACCGGCCCGGCTGCGGGACGAGTTACTGGCACTGTGGGACGAGTACGAAGCGGCGTCCACACCCGAAGCCCGAGTGGCCAAGGCTCTGGACAAATTGGAGACGATCCTGCAGCACAACCAGGGCCGCAACCCGCCGGGGTTCGACTACACGTTCAACCTGGGCTACGGTCAGCAGTACACGACCGGTCATCCGCTCATCGTGGCGTTCCGGGAGGTGTTGGATCGGGAGACGCGGCGGCGGGCCGATGAAGCGAAGTTTGGAACCAGCGAGTGAAGACGTGCCGATCTCAGTGAAAACGAAACTCCATGAGCGGCCGGATTGTGGAATACAGAATGAAGAGGGAGACAAACAACGGAGGCGGAGCGCGACGAGTCTGATGCGGATAGAATTCGCCGGTAAGATGTGATAACCCGACGTCCCCGAGAATTCCACAATTGCAGGAACGCAGTGGAGAAGTTGTGATGACTTCTCCAATAATAAAAGCGGATTCGTTCGGTGCCTTAGTGGGAGGTTACGAGTTGAAGCAGATCTATATGATCACGTACCCAACCGGAAAGATTTACATCGGCAAAGATACCTTCGGTAGTTACCGTTACTTTGGTAGTCCAGATATTGAAGTTGTGAACGCTGATTTCATGAGATTGCCCCCAGAGATACGCAAGGACTACACGGTTAGGAAGCAGATTCTGTGGGAGTCGGAAACGGCTACAGAAGAGGAGCTTTCCGTAAAAGAAGTTGAGTACATCCGTCAGTACCGATCAAATGATCCGGCAATCGGCTATAACCGATGGCCGCGCCTTACTCGAGCATTGGTGCGCCCAGAATATGAACCGTTGGAAAATTCCTGAGTGGCTTGAGGCAGAGATCCTCGCGCGTGATCGTCAATGCATCTATTGTGGTCTGTCATTCGAGTTGGTCGGAGATGTTCACTGCTTAAAGCCAACCTGGGAGCACATCGACAACGACGCACGAATCGTCAAAAGAGAGAACATCGCAAGGTGTTGTATGTCCTGCAATGCAAGCAAAGGTGCGAAGACTCTTGCGGAGTGGTTGGACTCGGCATATTGCATGCGTCGTGGCATTGCCGCAGAGTCCATAGCGGATGTGGCAAAGAGAGCGCTCATCAACCCCCCATCAATTTGTTTGGCGAACGGAGGAGTGGACTGCCAGTCGCAGAAAGAGGCCGCGCCGCTCTCACAGCCCACCGATCTGAGTGAAAACGAAACTCCCCACTTTCACACAAAGCGATCTTTGACCTTTTGTCGCTTGCCGGAGCTGGATTGTTCGTCGCTTGTGAAATAGGCGTAGACCGCCAGCAGAAATCCCATGCCGATGATGAGCACGCCGAGCGGTGGATTATGCAATGCCAGTGATTTTTCGCCCCGGAACAGAATGCCGCCGAAGAACATCAGTGCCAGGCCGCCGATGAGTTGCAGGTTCATTGGGTTCGCCTCAGGAGATGGGAAAGACTAGAACAGTTTTGAGTGATCCGCTCTCAATTCATCCTCCCTTACGGAGTTGAGAATGTCGACAACCGAACAATCGCACCCGGAAGACTGGCCCAGTCTCGCAATTCTCGAACGCCGCGTGCTGGGAGTTCTGATCGAGAAACAGAAAACGTCGAAGTCCCCGGATGCGTATCCGATGTCCGTGAACGCGATCACGACGGGCTGCAATCAGAAATCGAACCGCGATCCGGTGCTGAATCTGGATGAGGATGAAGTCGAAGATACGCTGACCCGTTTGCAGGGCGGAGGGTTGGTGTCGAAGGTGACGGGCGGACGGGTGGAGCGCTGGCGGCATTTGCTGTACGAGAACTGGAAAGTCGGACGTGTGGAATTGGCGATTCTGGCGGAGCTGTTGCTTCGCGGTCCGCAATCCGAAGGCGACCTGCGCACGCGCGTCTGCCGGATGGACGACGTGCCCGATCTCGATCAACTTCGCTCGCTGCTGAAGCCGATGGCGGATCGCGGACTGATCCTTTACCTCACACCGCCGGAGCGTCGTGGCACGATCGTGACGCACGGCTTTCACACGCCGGAGGAGCGCGAGATCGCGGTGTCGCGAGCGGGGGAAATCAGTGCGTCGCACGATTTGGCCAGTTCAAGCTCGACACGGATCTCGCGCGAGGAGTTCGACGCATTGAAGGCGCAGGTGGAGGAATTGCGGGCGATGGTGATGGAGTTGCGAAACCAGCGGACGTAAGAAATGAACAACGCCCGCGGATGCGATCCGCGGGCGTTCGAGTTGGGTCAGCTCTAATTAGCAACCGCCGCAGCTCTTGCCGGCGAACAAGCGCTTCAGAAGTCCGCCACGGGTCTTACCGCAGGGGGAAGCGGACTCGCAAGCGGGTGCAGCTGCGGTTGCACAGGGAACTTCGACGACTTCCTGATACGGCGTGCAGACCGTGTAGGATTCGGTCTTCATTTCGGTGACGGTTTCGCAGTGGGCGACCTTGCGAACGCCTTCCTTCTTCTCGGTCTTCCAGGTGTAGGTCGGAACCGTGATTTCCTGCTCTTCGGTCACGACTTTGCAGACCTTGCGGGTGCCCTTCACGGTTTCCGTCACGATCTTGTTGACGTTGACCATGACCTCTTTGGTTTCCGGGACGAGACTGCAGACTTTTTTCATCGCGGTCTTGGTCTCGGGCTTGCAGGTGGTCACGGGAACCATGATGTCCTTCGTTTCCGTGACGACTTTGCAGACCTTTCGCATCCCTTGCTTGGTCTCGGTCTTGCAGGTGGTCACGGGAACCATGACTTCCTTCGTTTCCGTCACCATTTTGCAGACCTTGCGGGTGCCTTGCTTGGTCTCGGTCTTGTAGGTTGTGACGGGGACGTCAACGGTTTCCTTCTTCTCGACCATCTCGTACACGGTCTTGGTCACGGTTTGCATTTCCGTAACCGCTTGGCAGGTTGTGGCCGGTGCACAAGCGGAGGCCGCGGGTGCGCATCCGCCGGAGCTACCGCCGCAGAGACGGCGGAAGAAACCGCCGCGGCTACTGCCGCAGGGGGAGCAAGCTGCCGGAGCGGCACATCCGCCACAGGCGGAGGCCGTCGTGGCGGCGGGTGCGCAGGCGACTTGCACCATCTTGGTGACGGGCACTTGTTCGGTGACGGTCTTCGGCGTGCAGACGTGCGTGACGCGGGTTTCCTTCTTCATCGTGGTTTCGGGCACGCACACGGTGTAGCTGTACGGCTCGTCAACCCAGACATTCTTGCACTCGGTGACGGTACGCTTTTCCTGCGTGGTGACGGGAACCATCACGGTGTAGGAATACGGCTCGTCAACCCAGACGTTCTTACAGACAGTGACCGTCCGCTTTTCCTGATGCGTTTCCGGAACCATAACCGTGTAGGTGTACGGCACTTCGCTCCACACCTGCTTGTGGGTCGTCACATTGCGGGGTTCTTGAACGGTGACGCACTTGTTGACCATGTACTCGCAGGGTTCGTCAACCCAAACGTTCTTGGAAACAGTGACCTTCTTCTTTTCGCTGCCGGTCACGCAGACTTTTTCTTCCCAGGTGTACTTCTCGTCCTTCCAGGTCACCTTTTGGACCTGCACCGGCACTTGCCGGGTCATGGTCTCCATCTTGTACTTGGTGACGGTCATCTTGGTGGTCGCCGGCGCGACGGGTGCGGCTGGCGCACAGGGCGCAGCCGGAGCGGCACACGGGGACGCGTCCGCGCATCCGCCACACGGAGCCGGAGCGGCACAGGTGGTGACGGCGCCACCGCATCCGCTGCGGAATTTTCCGCCGAACGCCGATGCTGTCGAAGGGGTCGAGACGGCCCAAGCGGCCGCGCCGAGAATACCGGCCACGAATAATCGAGACTTCATCGAAAACTCCACGATAGAGGAAATCATTCTGGCCCGTCTTCCCTGCACAGGGTTGGGCTATTTGCTCAGCTCCTCCATCTTCCCTGATGTTGACTGATCGAGTTATCCAGTTTACTTATTATTTCCAGTTACCGCAAAAGATATATCTTCACCAATCGATTGACAACAGATTCTCCCTACTATCGGACTATTTTCCCAAGACTTCATACCGAATAAACAGATCCCTGTTTCGCTCTCAGTGTCATATAAAGCGTTTACGTGCCCACCTGCTCGCCAGAGATTTCCCTCTGGTCCGGCAATTGACCTTCTCCCCTGCGAGGAAATCTCATGCTGCGATTGTTCTTATTGGTCGCTTTTTCACTGGCGTTCGCGCTCAGCCCGGCGGTTCAGGCGCAGGACAAAGCCGAAACGAAATCCGAAGAAGCGGGATGGGTTCAGCTGTTCAACGGCAAAGACCTGACCGGTTGGAAAATTCCCAATCCGCCGTCGAACAGTTTCACCTCCGTTGAGAAGAAAATGGAAAACGGCAAAGTCGTCGCCTTCATCGGCAAGACCAAAGCCGGTAAGGACATCACACTGTGGCAGGTCAAGGACGGCGTGATCATCGGTGGCGGACCCGCGAGCCACATTTTCAGCGAGCGCGGCGACTACGAGAACTTCCACTTCCGCATCGAAGCCAAGATCAACGACAAGGGGAACAGCGGCCAGTACTTCCGCACCGAGTTCGGTCCCAACTTCCCGAAGGGCTATGAGTGCCAGATCAACGCCACCCACGGCGACGCCGTGAAGTCCGGCAGCCTCTACCCCGCTAACGGCATTGATAAGGACGAAAAGCACCTCGTCCGGAAGGCCAACCACAAGCCCGACGAATGGTTCACGCAGGAAGTGATCGCCGTCGGCTCCAAGATCACCGTCATCACCAACGGCAAGACGATGTTCGAATACACGATTCCGGGCGACAAGTATTTCACGAAGGGCCACTTCGCGCTGCAGGGCCATGATCCCGGCTCGATCATGTCCTTCCGCAAGATCGAAGTGAAGGAACTCAAGTAAGGTCGGCGAACGCTTCACAAAGCTTCAAATGGGCGGAGAGATCCAAAGTCTCCGCCCTCACATTTCCATCCATTTCCAGTTCTTCCAGCTTCGCATCCACCACCGACTTTTCGATCCGCCCGCTGGGTGCGCCGGCGAGAGCGCCACGAAGATTTTTTCGGCGATGCACATAGAGATTGCGCAGGAAATTCCGGAAGCGCACCACGTCCGGGATCAGGCTGCGCTTCTCGGGGTTCGGCTTGATGAGCACGATGGCGGACTCGACCTTCGGCTGCGGATAGAAATTGCTCGGCCCGACTTTTCGAATAATCTCGACATCCGCGAGCGACTGAACCATCACGCTCAGGGCGTTGTAATCCTTGGTGCTGGGGCTGGCTTGCAAGCGTTCGGCGATTTCGAACTGAACCATCACGACCATGCGTTCGATATCGGTGCGCGATACGAGCAGATTGGAGATGAGCGGAGTGGCGATCACGTACGGCAGGTTCGCGATCAGCTTTTTGGTGCCGGGGTGCGCGTCCCATTCCGCGATCATCTGCTGGTTCAGAACGCTCTTCTTCTCCAGGCAATCGCCGTGAAGATACGTGACATTGGACCGCTTTCCGACGATTTCCCTCGCGACCGGCGCCAATGACGAATCGATTTCGATCGTGACGACATGCCCCGCCTCTTCGGCAAGCTTGGCGGTCAGCGAGCCGGTGCCGGTGCCGACTTCGAGCACGGTATCGGCACGCGTAAGTTCGCCGGCGCGGACGATGAGATCCAGCAGATTGATATCGATCAGGAAGTTCTGGCCGAGTTTGCTTTTGGCTTCCAGGCCGTAGGAAGCGAACAACCGCCTCAGATAGGAGAGCGTTTGGCGCGGATTCGATGCGTGGGATTCAGAATTCATCCGGGTATTGTAGCGGATTTCCACGCCGCCGCTTCCTCGCCATCCAACCGAAGCGTCAGGCACTTCGCACTTCCGCCCGCTTTCAGAAACTCGTCCAGTTCCACTTCGATCGACTGATAGCCGCGTTCGGCGAGGGCGCCGGCGAGCTTCGGGCAGCGGCTGTTGTGGATGACCGTGCGGCCGACGACGACGGCATTGCAGCCGAACCGCTGCGCCTCCGCTTCGTCGACCGCGATCAGATGGGGAACGTGACCAGTGAGGACCTTGCGGCCGTAGTCGTCGAACGCGCCGGGGAAATAGATTGCCTCATCGGCGGAGAGCGGGCAGAAGCAGGTATCGAGGTGGTAGTAGCGTGGGTTCACAAGTTCCAGCGGGAGCACTTTCGTACCGAACCGCTGGCCGACCCAATGATGGGCATTCGCATCCGACCGCTGCCGGTAACCGGCATAAAGAACATCGCCGCAAAAGAGTGCATCGCCCGCGCCTTCGTGGAACATCCCGTCCGGCAGATGCTCCACGGAAAAATCGTGCTTCGCAAACCAGGCATCGAAGACCGGCGTTTCCCGCGCCCGCACTTCATGCCGGAACGAGCTGCTGAGGAAGAGATTGCCGAAAACGAGTCCCGCATTCGCAGTGAACACAAGATCAGGCAAGCCCGGGTGCGGATCGAGGATCTCAATCCGTACGCCGAGCTGTTCGAGCGTGGTGCGCAGCTGCGTCCACTGCTGAAACGCGAGCTGCCGGACCGCACCGAGCGAGCGGTTCATCCACGGATTGATTTCGTACTCAATTCCGTAGTGGTCCGGCGGACACATCAGGATTCGCGGCGCGGAACTCATTTCGCGAAAACATCCTTCAGCAGTTTCTGCATCGATTCCCAGGACTTCTTGTCCGCCGCCTCGTTATACGCCATTCCCTTGATCATCTTCTCATCGGCTTCCTTGACCGTGAAACTGTGAACCGCACCGGGATAACTTTCGAAGGTGTATTTCACTTCAGCGTCGTCGAACGCCTTGCGGAACTTCGCAATCGTCGCTTCCGGAATGAACGCATCATCGGCGCCGTGGCAGACGAGCACCGGACAGCGGACTTTCTTCGCGGCCTCGACAGTCGGTGTCGGCAGCGCACCGTGGAAGCTGATCGCGGCCTTGAGATCGGGATGCCCGGTGAGCGCCATCTGAATGGCGGTGGAACCACCAAAGCAATAGCCCATGATCGCGATCTTCTTCGCATTCACGCCCTTCTGCTTCTGGAGGACTTCAATCGCCGCCAGCGCCCGGCCGCGCCAGGACGCCGCGTTCTTGCGGACCATGCTCGCCATTTCACCCGCTTTCATCGGGTGCTCCGTCACCGCGCCTTCGCCATACATATCCGCACAAAACGCCACATATCCCAGCTTCGCCAGCATCTCGCCGCGCTTCTTCGCGTAGTCGTTCAGACCCCACCACTCATGAACCACCACCACGCCGGGGCGGCTCTCGGTGGCGGCGTCATCATAAAACAGTACGCCTTTGCACGTGACACCTTCGTGCTGATAATCGATGGCTTTCGATTTGATTTCCGCCGAAGAGAGATTGGCAAGCATCAGCAGACATCCGAGTGCAAGAGAACGCTTCATTCTGACTCCTTTGAAGAAACACAACGGAGAAATTATAGGGATGCACGACGTGAGTGTTCGATCAGGTGAAGGCCAGCACGCGGGTGAGAAGTTCATAGATCGCTTCCGGCGAATCCTCTTCCGGCGTCAGCCGCAGATAGCAGCTCTTTTCATCCACGATCTTGAAGCGGTTCTTCGAACGCGTCTGCACCTGCTCCGCTTTGGACTTGCTGCGGTAGCCGAAGACCAGATCGCGGCCGTCGCGATTCACACTGCGGATCTGCCAGCGCACGCAGAGCAGGCGAATCTCCGTCGTTCGCAGGAGCCAGACCGTTTCTTCCGGCAGCGGACCGTAGCGATCGATGAGTTCCTGCCGGAAATCCGCCAGTTGGGAAATCTCCCGCAAGCGCGAGAGCCGCCGGTAGACCTCGATGCGCAGTTTCTGGCCCGGCACGTAATCCCGCGGCAGATATGCCGGCCACGGAAGATCGACGTGCACCTCCACCGCCACACGCGGCGGAAGATTCTTCAACTGCCGCACCGCGTTCTCCAGCAGCGTGCAGTACATCTCATAGCCGAGAGCCGCGATATGCCCGCTCTGCTCGTTGCCCAGCAGATTGCCCGCTCCGCGAATCTCGAGATCGCGCATGGCGATCTTGAAGCCCGAACCCAGCTCGGTGAATTCCTCAATCGCTTTCAGTCGCTTCTGGGCCGTCGGAGTGAGCAGCTTGATCGGGTTCACGATCATGTAGGCGTACGCACGGATTTTCGTCCGTCCCACGCGACCGCGAAGTTGGTGCAGATCCGCCAGGCCATACATATCAGCATCGTCGATGAAGATCGTATTCGCGCTTGGGATATCGAGTCCGCTCTCGATGATCGTCGTCGCCACCAGAATGTCCGCCTCCTTGTGCAGGAACGTCACCATCGCCTTTTCCAGCTGATGCTCGTTCATCTGCCCGTGGCCGTGAACCACACGCGCTTCGGGCACCAGCATCTTCACTTTCGTCACGACTTCCAGAATGTCATGCACGCGATTGTGGACGAAGTAGACCTGCCCGCCGCGGTTCATCTCGCGCAGGATCGCATGCCGGATGAGCGAATCGTCCCAGCGAATGATGCGCGTTTCGACCGGCAGGCGATCGGGCGGAGGCGTTTCGAGGTTGGAGATTTCGCGAATGCCGAGCAGCGAGGCGTGGAGCGTTCGCGGGATCGGCGTGGCGGTCATCGTCAGCACGTGAACCATCGCCCGGAGCTTTTTCAGCTTCTCCTTGTGTTCCACGCCGAATCGCTGTTCCTCATCGATGATCACCAGCCCCAGATCGTTGAACGAGACATCGTTGCCGACCACGCGATGTGTGCCGACCACGACATCGACTTCGCCCTCCTTGATGCGCCGGATGATGTCGCGCTGCTGGGCCCCGCTGCGAAAGCGGCTGAGACATTCGACCACGAACGGGTACTCGGCGAAGCGCTGCGTGAAGGTGCGGAAGTGCTGCTCCGCGAGGATCGTCGTCGGAACCAGAATCGCCACCTGCTTGCCGTGATCGATCACCTTGAACGCGGCCCGGATCGCGATCTCCGTTTTCCCGTAACCGACATCGCCGCAGATCAGCCGATCCATCGGCTTCGGCTTCTCCAGATCCGCTTTGGTCTCATCGATGGCGGCCTGCTGATCCGGCGTTTCCTGATACGGGAACGCCGCTTCGAATTCCTTCTGCCACTCCGAATCCGGCGGAAACGCATGCCCCGGCATCGCGGCGCGCACCGCCTGAATCTGAATCATCTCCGCTGCCACATCCCGCAGCGCATCCGCGATCTTCTTCTTCCGGTTCCCCCAACTCGTTCCGCCCAGCTTCGAAAGCGGCGGTTCCGCCTGCGTCCCGCCGAGGTACTTCTGAATGAGGTCGATGCGCGAGGCGGGGACGTAGAGAAAAACCCCGTCCTTGAATTCCAGAATCAGATTCTCTTCGACCGCATCGTGAGCGTGCTCGGAATGGTCGAGTTCCTCGACATGGCTCATCAGAGCGGACGTCTTCTCGAGAATCTTCATGCCACGGAATCGCGCGATCCCGTGCGCGACGTGAACGACGTAATCCCCTTCGTTGAGGTCGAGGAACGTATCGATCGCCCGCGATTCGACCCGCTTCGATCGTTGACCGGCGGGGGCTTTGGTTCCGGGCGGAAGGAGATCTTTGTGGAAGAGTTCGTGACTGCCAAGCACGACGATATTCGGGCCGACGAGCCGGAAGCCGGTCCGGATGTGCCCCGTGATGAGCGCCAGCCGATGCGACTGCGAAAGCGAACCCGCCTTCAGTACGTCCGTGAGCCGGTGAACTTCCGCATCCGACTGGCACGCGATCAGCACGCGGCCATCCGCACCGACCGTGTCCAGTTCCTCGCGCACACGCTGCACGCTTCCGCTGAACCGCTCCACCGATTCCACATGAAGATGAACACTCGCTTCCACGGAAGCGCGTGGCAGTGCGGACAGCGTAATCGTCGGGAACTTCATCAGCTCCGCCAGCGTCCCCTCGACCGTGAACAGCCCCTCCGGATTCGCGACCCGCTCAAAGAACGAACGGCCCATGTCTTTGAGTTCGTTCGGCTCCACCAGCACGACCCAGGTCTTCTTCGGGAGATAATCGGTCAGGAATCCCCAGGCGGTGCGGCCTGCGGACGAACCGGAATCGACGCCAATGATCGTGACCGACTTCCGCTTCTCGAGGCTGCGCTGAGATCCGGCGGCGAACAGGCGGATGGAATCGACTTCATCGCCGAAGAGTTCGAGCCGAACGGGATCGGGGAAATCGGGCGGGTAGAGATCGAGAATTCCGCCGCGGCGTGCGAACTCACCGGGATACTCGACCGCCTCCACGCGTTTGTAGCCGTTGGTGCTCAGCCATTGCAGAAACTCTTCGACATCGAGTACTTCGCCCGGGGTGATGGTTCGCCCGCGGTGCGCGATCTCGTCGCGAAGCGGTACGGGCTGCAGAATCGCGGACATCGAAGCGAGGACGAACGGCTTGCTGGTGGAAGCGGTGAGCGACTGGAGAATGCGCAGGCGCTCGGCCGTTTCGGGCGCGAGCCGGCCCTGATGCGTGGGCGCGGGCCAGGTTTCCCAGGCGGGGAAAACGACGGGTCGCTGATCCAGAAAGCTGGAAATGTCCTCGAGCCAGAATTCCACATCCGTCACGCTGGGAACAACGACGAGCAAACCGTCTGGACCTTCATTCGCCAGTGCCGCAACCGCCAGCGCGGCGGAGGAACCCCACGCGCCGTCGATCGTCCCGCTCGCCCGCTGCCGAAGGGCGGCGCGCAACGACTCCCAGCCGTCGGTCGTGCGGATCACAACCGGCAGTTCCGTCAGCTTCAGCGGATGGGCATCCGTCTTCAAGGAAGTGAAATTGTAGCCGGATCAGATTAAACAGATCAAGAGACCGGGAATTCGTTTCCAGTGATTGGTAGCGTTTGCAATTCGAAATGGTATTATCGGTTCACTCCTCCGGGGTTCCGCTCTCATGCCGCGATTCAACCGCCGTCAGGCACTCACCGCTCTCGCAACCGCCGCGCTGCCGCTCTCCGCATCCGCCGCGCCCAATCGGATTCTCGAAGAAAATGCCAAACCCGGCAGCACCGACTGGCAACTCACCTACGCCAAATTCGACGCCAAAGCGAAGTATCGCTCCTCGCTCATCGAAGGCTACTGCAACCGCACAAGCGTGACCGCCGGCGACATCCTCTCGTTCCAGGTCAGCACGCAACCGGCCACGCCCTTCACAATCGAAATCTATCGCCTCGGCTATTATCAGGGCCTCGGCGGACGGCACATCCAGACGTTCGGCCCGTTCGATGGCAAACCTCAACCCACGCCACCCGTCGGCGAGAAGCGCCTGCGCGAGTGCAAGTGGGATTCCTGCATGGGGATCGGCATTCCAGACGAATGGCCGAGCGGAGTCTACCTCGGCAAACTCGTCGCCCAGAACCACCGCTATCAGAGTTACGTCACCTTCATCGTCCGCGACAATCGCAAAGCGGACTTTCTCTTCCAGTGCAGTACCAACACCTGGCAGGCTTACAACAAATGGCCGGAAACGCATTCGCTTTACGACAACGATCACCCGTCGAAGAAACCGCTCGTCAGCGGCGTGCAGGTGAGTTTCAGCCGGCCGTATGCCAAATATCCGCAGGTAGTCGATCACACGCTCTCGCTCGGCAGCGGCGAATTCCTGCTCTGGGAATTTCCCTTCGCCTACTGGATTGAGCAGCACGGCTACGACGTCACCTATTGCTCCAACGACGATATCGACGATCGCGGGATCGACTTCATCACACGTTGCAAAACGTTTCTCTCCGTCGGCCATGACGAATACTGGACACGCAATCAGTACGACACCTGTATCGAGGCGGTGAAGCGCGGCGTGAACTTCGGCTTCTTCAGCGGGAACTCCGTCTGCTTCGTCGTCGATCGGCCGAATCCGTGGGTGATCGAACGCGTGGGCCGGTATGGCGGAATCCGGCCCGGCGAAGAGAAGTACATGGAAGACCTGCCGGTGAAGGCACCAAGCGAGGCGAACCTGATCGGAGCGCAGACGGTCTCGCCGTTCAACGGTTCCGGCGACTGGATCTGCGAAATGCCGGGTCACTGGGTGTTCGAAGGCACCGGGATGAAGAAGGGCGATCGCATTCCCGGGCTTGTGGGCTGGGAGTTCCACGGCGACCCGGCGAACATTCCCGGGATTGAGGTCGTGGCGAAGGGGAAGACCTTGAACGGCGGCGAGGCGGAGTCGCATTGGGAGGCGACGATTTATCCGGGCCCGAAAGGGAACACGGTCTTCAACGCCAGCACCATCTTCTGGGCGATGGGACTGAGCGCACCGCCGGGTTTCATCCTGCCATTCGTCCACAACGGGCGACCGCACGGCGTGGATGCCCGCGTGCAGCGGATCACGAAAAACCTCTTCGAGAAGTGGAAGGCGTAGCGGTCGACTTCAAGAATGGTAAAATCATTGGTGAGGAAATCATCCATGCCGCTCCGCGATCACTTTCACCCGCCGCTCAGCACACTCCGACCGTGGGAGGGTTTCCACAGCGCATGGGCCAACGCCATCGCCACGGAACTCAACCGCATCTTGCCGGCGGAGTACGTCGCGTTGCCTCAAGTGTCGCGCGGCTCGGCCGTCGAAATCGACGTGGCAACTTTGGAGCTTTCAGCGGTTTCAGAGGAACGGGGTTTCGGTGATTGGTCGCCCGGCGAACCGCTCTGGAGCCGGCCGGTGGACTGGTCCGGTCGCGATCTCTTCGAAGTCCGCGTGATCGATCAGCGCGATTCGCCACGCTTGGCTGGCGCGATCGAACTTGTCAGCCCGGCAAACAAGGATCGCGATTCCAGCCGGGCCGCCTTCGCCGGCAAGTGCGCAGGATATCTCCGTCAGGGAATCGGGCTTGTCGTGGTCGATGTCGTCACGGTCCGACGGCACAATCTGCATCAGGAGTTGGTTAGCCTGCTTGAGTTGGACGCTCCCGATTCCGGTGCCGCATCCGATCTCTATACCGTGGCTTACCGGACGATTTCCGACCAGCCAAGCCGGCTGGATGTCTGGCCGTTCGACCTCGCCATCGGTGCTCAATTGCCAACTCTTCCTCTCTGGTTATCGCCGGACCTGGCGGTGCCTGTTGAACTGGAAGTTAGCTATTCGCAAACCTGTCGGAACCTTCGGATCGAGTAAGAACCATGGCGCACGACACCTTTACGCTCGGCGATCTCACGGCCGTCATCGGCGACAACGCGGCCCAGGTGGATCATCGCGCCGGTTACAACGGTCTCTGGAGCCTCATTCACAAAAAGCAAGCGACCAATGTCTTCGTGCCCACCATCGCGGGGTTCAACCTCGAACATATCTTCGATGGCGAAACGATGGATATGATGGCCGATCAGTCGGATATCTTCTTTGAGCCGCGCCGCGCGAAAATGACCTTCCGCAAACTCTCGCAGAGTTCCGCGGAGCTCCATCAACCACCGACTCCCACGTTCTTCCTCGAAAGCTGGACCACGTTCCAACTGCACGAACCGGACATGATCGACATCACGTTCCGGTTCAAACCGCATCAGCATGCGTTTCGCCGGGGCTACCTCGGGCTGTTCTGGGCGAGTTACATCAACGCCCCCGAAGACAAAAGCCAATACCTGAAAGGCTCCACCAGCTGGCTCCAACACTGCACGCCGTCGCACAACACCCTCAGCACCGTCGTTCACGAAAACGACAGCCACGAACTGACGTTCGCGCCGAATTATCGGAACTGCCTCTACAAGAACCTCTCTCCCCTGAAGTATCAATTCCCGTTCTTTTATGGTCATGTCCGCAACATGACACTCATCATGCTGTTCGATCGCACCGAGGGTCTTCGGTTCACGCATTCCCCCAGCGGAGGCGGGTTCAACAAAGAGCAGGAAACCAGCAATCCCGCCTGGGATTTTCAGTATATCTTACCCAAGTACGAAGTGATGAAGACCTACACACTCCGTGCCCGGATCATCTACCGGGAGCACTGTCCGCGGGCGGATGTTGTGGGTGCCTACGAACGCTGGAAGCGGGATCTGATGCTGGAATGAAGTATGAAAACCCGGCAAGTCGAAATTGCCAACGCATCGAAACTCTCTCAGAATAGAGCTATCCTTTAACGGAGTTCCAATCATCATGTCACGGATCTCGCGGGTCACGCTGCTCCTGATCGCCTTCGCAGCCGCAGGCGCTCTTTCGCTCAATCTGGTCGCGCAGGACCCCGCCAAAGGCGAAAAGGCCAAAGCGGCGACGAACAAAGCCGTCCTCAAAGTGACTGTTCCCGAGGAGGATGCCGAACTCAAGATCGACAATCAGATCATGAAGACCAAAGGGAAAGTCCGTGAGTTCGACGTCGTCGGACTCGATCCCAAGAAGACCTACGAATACGAACTGATCGTCAAGTTCGAACCGAACAACTACACAACGATCACTCGAAAGATGACGGTCGAGTTCAAAGGGACGCAATCGGAGATCGTGGCCGACCTCACCAAGGACAGCCCGGACGACAAAGCCGTCATCCGCTTCGTGCCCACCCCCGATGACATTGTTCAGGAGATGATCAAGCTCGGGAACGTGGGCAAGGACGACGTGGTGTACGATCTCGGCTGCGGCGATGGGCGGATCGTGATCGCGGCGGTGCGAGACGGGAAGGCGAAGGCCGGTGTGGGAATCGACCTCGATCCCGAACGCGTGAAGGAATCCAATGAGAACGTGAAAGCTGCGAAGCTCGAAGACAAAGTGAAAATCCGTCAGGGCGATATCCTGGATGTCAAGGATATCTCGGATGCGTCCGTGGTCATGATCTACATGAGCGATGAACTGGGCAAATTGCTCGAACCGCGATTGAAGAAGATGCTGAAGCCCGGCTCCCGGATCGTCTCGCACCGCTTCACGCTCGGCAGCTGGAAGCCGGACAAGACGGTCAACATCATGGGTGAGGACGGCGACGAGTACACGCTGCACCTCTGGACCGTTCCCAAGAAGTAACTGCCAGGTTGAACTGAATCATGTCCGTGCGCGTCTCCAATCTTTCGCTTCCGGTTGAAGAGCCGGAAGCGAATGTGCTTTCTGCCCTCGCTCGAACGATCGGCGTTTCTCCGAAGGATGTCACCAACTGGCGTATTCTTCGCAAATCGCTCGACGTTCGCAACAAACGTCAGCTTCGCTTCGTCTACAACTTCGAAGTCGATCTCACCGAGACCATCCGCACCCGCATCAGTTCCCACCACGGCGCACGGATCGAGCCGTTCGACGATCCCCCCTTCCAGATGCCGCAACCGGGAACGACTCCGCTTCCGCATCGGCCGATCGTGGTGGGCAGCGGACCGGGCGGGCTCGTGTGCGGCTATTTCCTCGCGCTCGCCGGCTATCGGCCGATCGTGCTCGAACGCGGGACGAAGGTCAGCGATCGCATCCGGGATGTGAAGCGGTTCGACGAGGGCGGCGAGTTCGATCCGCGCAGCAATTATCTGTTCGGCGAGGGTGGGGCGGGGACGTTTTCCGACGGCAAACTGACATGCCGCGGCAGCGGTGCGGATTATCATCGCGTGCTGGAACTGTTCGCCGAATGCAAGGGCCAGCAGAGCGGGCGGCCGAACATCCTCTACTACCACCGACCGCACCTCGGCAGCAATCGCCTGCCCGCCGTCGTGAAAGCGATCCGCCAGCGCATCGAAAATCTCGGCGGCGAAGTCCGCTTTCTCACTCAGGTCGAAGACCTCGCATTCGACGATGCGGGATTGAAATCCATCGAGACCTCCGCCGGGTCGATGCCCGCCCGCGTGGCCGTCCTCGCGATCGGGCACTCCGCCCGCGACACTTATGAGATGCTCGCCCGCCGTCAGGTGCCGATGACGCTCAAACCGTTTCAGTTCGGCGTGCGGATCGAGCATCTGCAGTCGGTCGTGAATGAGGTGCAATACGGCTATCAGTCCGATCGCTATTGCGAGTCGCTGGGGAATGCGGATTATTCGCTGGTCGCTCACGGCTCGAACGATCTCTTCACGTTCTGCATGTGCGCGGGCGGATACATCATTCCCAGTGTCTCGGATACCGGCTACTTCTGCACGAATGGCATGAGCCTTTCAAAGCGCGATTCGCCGTTCGCCAACAGCGGTCTCGTGGTCACAGTTCCGCTCTCCGCCTTCGAAGGAACGGACGTTCTGGCCGGCGTGCGGCTGCAGCAGAAATACGAAAAACGTGCGTATGAGATCGGCCGCGGGCGCTATGCGGCACCGGCTCAACGTGCGGTGGACTTCATGGCGGGTACCACCACGCCGGAGCTGCCGAAGACGAGCTATCCCCGCGAAGTGGTCAGCACGAATCTGGAAGAGTTGCTTCCGCCGGTGGTCGCTGCCGCAGTCCGGCACGGCCTTCCGCAGATGGATCGGAAGTGGAGCGGCCGATTCCTGAAAGGGGCGATGCTGTTTGGTCCGGAGTCGCGGGGCAGCTCGCCCGTGCGGATCGACCGCGAGAACGAGAGCCGCGAATCGCCGAAAATTCCCGGGCTTTACCCAGTTGGTGAAGGTGCGGGCTATGCCGGCGGAATCGTCTCGGCGGCCGTCGACGGGCTGCGCACCGCCCGCGCGATCATCGCGAAATACGCGCCGGTCGGTTGAGATCACGCTTCCGATTTCATTCGGCCGGGCACGCCGGCGGACCCGAGTGCCAGCACCGGTTCCGGAACCTTCAAGAGCGTGCGCCCGCTCCACTGACCCGCCTCTTCCACCAGTTCCGACACCGCCAGATTCGCCACGCGGCCCAGCTCGTGCCAGCGCGTCGCTCCCCAGCCGGGCAACAGACACAACAGCAGAATCTTGCACACGACGCCGTGAGTCACCATCACGATCCGCTCGCCGCGCTGCCGGTCCGTGAGCGCGTTCCAAACCGGCACCAGCCGATTGCGAAGGTCGTCGAACGACTCCGCTCCCGGAGTGGTATAGCGCGTATTGCCACTCGTCCATTCCTTCAGCGTTTCGGCCCACGGGCCATCCGTGAGTGAAAATCGCACTCCGCAAAGTTCGCCGATCACGCGCTCGTGCAAAGCGAATTCCCGCACATGCTGCACACGGCACAGTTCCGCAATCGGCCGCGCCGTGTCCACCGCACGATGCATTTCGGACGAAATCACAAGCGTCGGCTCACGTTCGCGATACCACTCCGCCGCCCGCTGCGCCTGGCGATGCCCCAAGGCACTCAGTCCGATATTCGATTCCGCACCATGAAAGACAGACGGGTCCGCCGACTCGGCGTGCCGAGTCAGCCAAACGATCGTTCGGGACATCATTCTCCTCAAATGCATTGGCACCACGGGGCCGCATCCGGTTACAATACGGAAGACCAACACGTTTCCAGCAGGAACCCACGGCATGACGGGAAGCCTTCTGATCGTTTTGTGTTCGCTTTCGGCACCTCCTCCCCAGCTGATCCCGCGACAAGAAGCGCCCGAGCGAATCGCCCAGGACTTCGCCATGCGCATGATGTCCCTCGTGCCGATGATCGCCGATGGCTATCCCGGTTCGCCCACCAAAGCCGAAGTCGTACGGGCGGGCATCACCGGCCTCTTCGACGCCATCAACGAGCCAGTCCCCGCCCGGTTCCGCTTCGCGAAAGACGAAGACGTCACCATCCAGAGCTCGTTCTTTCAGGCCCGGAAACTGGCCGGCAACGCCGATCAACTCAGCGGCATGCGCGATTTCATTCACGGCACGCACGGCATCACCCGGCTCCTCGACCCGTCCTGCACACTCTCGCTCGCGCACCTCGGACCGTTCTCCATGAGCGATTACGAATTCCTCGGCGGCTTCGAACTCGAAGGAATCAAAGCCGATGACTGGATCGATTACCGCATCGAACGCGGACCGCGCACCGGTTGGAAACATCCGCCGCCAATCCCGCTGCCGTGGACCGTCAAACGCGTCGCCGCCGGGATGACCGCAGCCGAGGCGGACCTTCGCCCCGGAGATGTTATTTTGTCCATCAATGGCACCACGATCTCCGAGCGATCCGCCGCCGAACTCGCGCCTCCGTTTCTCCCGCCGCTCGACCGGCAAAACGAACCGCTGGTCGGCAAAGCGCTTGGAACGAAATGGGAATTGGTGATCCGTCGCGGCACGAAGACGAAAGAGATCGTGCTCAACATTCCCGAAAGCCTTCAACTCGAAGAACCGCGGGAATCAATCTTTGGTTACCGTCGATTATCGGATGAAAGCTGGGATTACCTGATCGATCCGAAACTGCGGATCGCATATCTGCGGCTGACGGGGTTCGACACGCAGACGCCAAACAAACTCGTGTCCATTCTTGCGGAGATCGCCCGCGAGCGTCCGGCGGCACTGATGCTCGACCTGCGCTGGTCGCCCGGCGGCTCGCTGCAGGCCGGCGGTCGCGTGGCGTCGTGCTTCTTGCGAAGCGATCAGGAGATCGCCAAGATCACCTGGAAGGATCCATCTCGTGCGAATGAGAAGTTGCCGCGGATGCCGGAGAGTGCGATCGATCCGCTGTGGCAGAAGATTCCGCTCGCCGTGATCATCAATGCGGAGACGTATGGCGGAGGGGAAACGATCGCCGGCGCGGTCCGCGATCACCGTCGTGGGCTGATCATGGGGCAGCGGACATCGGGGCGGGGCCTGTTTTACATTTCACGCGATACCAGTGTGCCCGGCTTGAGATTCCGCGTCACGTCCGGGCGGATCGATTATCCGTCAGGGCGCAATCGCAACCGAGGCGAAAATCAGGGACCGCTCGATGACTGGGGTGTGCGACCGGATGCGGGGTATGAAATCCCGATTACGAAGGACTTTTCCAGCAAACTTCGCGGCTGGTACGAGCGCCAGTCCATCCGGCCGAGCGGACAGAAGACGGCATTGGTTCTGGATGATCCGCTCAGCGACATGCAGCGAATGATCGCGCTGAAGAAATTCCAGGACTACCTGACGAAAGCGAAAAAGAAGAAGTAACTCCGCGATTCACTTCGCCACAACTGCTGCCTGAAGCGAGCGACCCGCAATACTGACTTCCGAGGTCCGGCTTCGACCTCGGAAGTCCAATCCACTGCTGAGATCGTCCGATCGCCAGTTTCTCTATTTCGACCTCCGAAGTCGAAACCGGACTTCAGAGGTCGTGCTGATTCAAGCTCAATTCTCACAAAGTAGCTCTGTGATTCACTTCGTCGCTGGACTGGCCTGAAGCGAGCGGCCCAGTCCGCCCACCTGAACCAGACTCGGCGACTGGCACATCGGACAGATCGTCAACGCCGATTCCAGAATCGAAACCACGCGGCCGGATCGGACGGCGGAAGCGGAACGACTGATCGCCGGCATAAGACGATCTGAACGGAAGTTCAACCAACCCCTGAGCGAACGAAGCGTGCGCTCGCTGATCGTTCCTTCGACCACGATCCGGTGACTCCCGAAGTTCAACCGCGTCGCGCCTTTTTTCACCACCTCAGTTGAAATGTTCGCCTCCGGATCCGCGACCGTGCAATCCGCAATCGTCACCCCGCGCCGGCCAATGAGCACATCACCCAGCTCTGGCGATTCCGCGATCAGAAGCGTATCGGGATACGCCAGCACTTTCTTGATCTGCGATCCTTTTCGCGTGAGCTCGAAGATCGTTTGTGCCGGTCCGCAACTCTTTTCCCAGGGCTGGGTATTCTTCAATTTCCACAGTTCGTGGAGCAGGTGAAACCAGTCCGCATTCCCCGCCAGAACCCGGCTGAAATTCGGGCAATACTCCGCCAGCAGATTCAATTCCGATGGGCTGAAGCCCGAATCGAATGCGAGTGCCGGCAGTTGCACGCGAAGCCGGGCCGAATCGCGATCGCTGAGGATTTCCGAATGAATCAGAATCTCCGCGATGGTCTCCGCATAAACCGGCGTGACTGAACCCGAAAAGAACGGCTCCCAGATCGCCAGGAGTTGGTTGATCCACTCCTTGCCGATGCGGGCGGAATCGTGCGCCTGCAGAAGCCGGGCCGTGGCGAACCATTGCGTTTGCGCAGGGCCTTTCTGGGCAAGTACGGCGGAGTGCTCGACGATTTCCCAGAGGATTTTGGAGCGCGCTTCCGGTTCGCCCTGACCCAGACTCGCACGGCAGAGTCGCGTGAGAAAGCGGATCGCGCGGGCGGATCGGCCGATCGTCGGAACGAGTTCGCTCCAGCAGGCATTGACCGCCCGTGCATCCGGCTTGGGCACGCGGCGTTCGCGATACAGCAATCCGGTGTACGCTCCCAACCCCAGCAGCATCACGCCGATGGTGGGAATGAGCGGCTTTGACGGCAACGCCGCGGCCAATCCCAGCGACACCGCAGCGAAGCCCGCACCGACTCGGGCCGCGAATTCCCGACTGTTCGAGCGGCCGCTCGGATCCGGCAGCTGATCCGTTGATCCGTCGGCATAGGTGATCGCAATCGCTCGCGGCCGCGCTTCCACGCAATACCCTTCGCCCACAAGCCGACCGTAGGACACAACCAGCGGATCCGGCAACGGGGGAAGCGAGGGCGGGAGAACGTGAAAGCAGACTGGACAAAGACCGGACTGCTCCCGGGCGGCACGCTGAATCAGCGACTCCGCATCCTCCAGCGGCATCTGCGAGCGGGCGAGAATCGCCTGGTGAATCTGCCGCGGTTCGACCTCGGCATAAACCTGCTGCGTGATCGCATAGACATGATCGATCGCGTCCGGATCGTGGGATTCGACGGCGGCTTGCACGGCCTCTTCGACTTTCGGTGCGGGGTCGCGTGCGGTCCCGTTTTCGAAGATGAGCTGGTGTTTGTGCCAGAGGTGCCGGATGAGTGCGGGCCGGGAGAACCGGTCATTGCATTTGGGGCATTTGAGCCGTGTGGTTTTCTCGGCGGATTCGACCATTTCATCGAGGGTCGTTGAACGTTCGACGCGCGATTGCAGTTGGATGAGGCGTTCGAGTGTTCGCGTTTTCCCCAGCCCGGCGGTGAGTGCGCGAACGATCGGCCCGATCGATTCCGCCCGGTCGGGCAGGCAGGTGATGATGCGTGCCGCCACCGTGATGCGCAGTCCGACGCTGACATCGCGGGCCTGCAGCAGCGGTGAAGCGAGGAGCAACAGGCCCGTGGGGATCGGCAGCGGCATGAGTGCGACAAAGAGCATCGCGAGGCGATGGCCGTTTTTGGCGGCGGAGAGTTGGTTGTAGACGGCGAGGACGTCTCGCGAATTCTGGTAGTGCCGCGCCAATTGTGCAATGAGCTCGAGCTGCTGTTTACGGTTCGGAGCAGCGCAAACGGATTGGATAGCTTCCGGGATGGAAGATTCAGCGATGGGCTGAATCGGGCGACCACTTGGCGGCATGCAAACCACTCACGCGATTTTGGCTTAGTCGGACGGACGATTTCCCATTAAGGTAGATGATAACTGTGTAACCTGCCATGCGATTCCCTGAGGAGCCATCATGCATCGAATAGTCATCGGAACACTGGCACTGGCACTGGGGTTGTCAACTTCTCTGGTCGCTCAGGACAAAGCGGCTGTTGCTAAGCAGAACGAATCCGCCATGGCCAGTTTGAAGCGGGCGGGATTCAAGAAACTCTCGAGCGCCGAATCAAAGAGCCTCCTCGTCATTTCGTCGCTTGACGAATCCAAAGCGCAATCGATCGCGGAAGCAGCACAAAAGACCTTCGACTTCACTCATAAGGAACTCAAGCTGGACAGCATGCTCTGGCCGGGGAAGCTGACGCTTCTGTTCTTCGGTGATAATCGCGAACTCTCCGCCTATATCCGCGTGGTCACGCAGCGCCGGCCGGATGCCCGCGACTGGTTCGCCATCAATGTGCGCGGCGACGCACCGACCGCCGCGGTGATGGTGGAAGCCACGCCCAAGACCAAAGACGCGGAGCTTCATGCCGCTGCTTCGACGATTGTCGCGGCCGCGCTCCTGAACAAAAAAGCCGGCACCAGCCCCACCACGGGCAGCCTGCCCGAATGGCTCCAGATCGGATTCGGCAAACTCATGCTTACGCGAGCCACCGGCGGAAGCACGCTTGCGGATTACCGCTCCAAGTCGCGCACGCTCGTGGTCGGCACGCGCACCCGGCCGTCACCGGTTCGCATGGCGGAAGTCTGGAGCGGAGTGCGAAGCAAGGAAAGCGAACTGGTCGCCATGAGCCTCGTCGAGTACATGATGTACGGCACGGAGGGCGACAAGTTCGCATCCTTCGCCGGCGGATTCAAGAACGACGAAAACGGCAACGCCCCGACCATCGACTCCGTTTTCTCGACGCTCGAATGGAAGATGGATGAATTCGAACTCGGCTGGAAAGTCTGGGTTTCCAAACAAAAATAAGCTTTATGCCTGAAAAACTTATCATCATCAACGCCGTCGGGATGACCTCCCGACTGCTCCCGCACGCGCCGCGACTCGCGGCCCTCGCGCAGTCGGGCTTGCTTGCCTCCATGCCCGAGGAACTCCCCGCCGTTACCTGTACGGCACAGGCGTCCCTGCTGACCGGCCAGCATCCGAACCGGCACGGCGTCGTCGCCAACGGCTGGTTCTTCCGCGACACGAACGAAGTCCGCTTCTGGCAGCAATCCAACCGCCTGATCCAGGCCGAACCGTTCTACGCGACGGCGAGGAAGCGGGCCGCGCAGCGCGGGCGGACCTTCCAGAGCGCCAAGCTCTTCTGGTGGTTCAATCAGGGGGCGGACGTCGACATTTCCGTCACGCCCAAACCGTGGTACGGCGTGGATGGCAATAAAGCCTTCGGAATCTCAGGCACGCCATACGGGCTGGCGGCCGATCTCGAAAAGCAACACGGCTCGTTTCCCTTCCCCAGCTTCTGGGGGCCGACGGCGGGCAGCGCGTGCACCGACTGGATCGCCCAGGCCGCCGCCAGTATTCTCAAGGCGAATGCGCCCGACCTGACATTGGTTTACCTTCCGCATCTTGATTACGAACCTCAGCGCTACGGCCCGTCCGGCTGCGACATGCCCAAACTCGTAAAGCAGCTCGACGACGCCTGCGCTCCCCTCCTCGCCGCGGCGGAAGCCACCGGCACACGTGTGTGGATCGTCAGTGAGTACGGTCATTGCGATGTGGATACGCCGGTGCTGCCGAACCGTGCGCTGCGTGAGGCGGGTCTGCTGGAGGTGCGGCAGGGGCCGTTCGGCGAGCAGCTGGAACTGTACGAGAGCCGTGCGTTCGCGGTGGTCGATCATCAGCTTGCGCATGTTTATGTGAAGAACCCGGCGGACGTGCCGCGGGTGCGCGATCTGCTTGCGCCGCTGCCGGGAGTCGATCGCACGCTGGTGGGCGAGGAGCGCAGCGCGATCCACCTCGATCATGATCGCTCGGGCGAAATCATTTTGCTCTCGAAGCCGAAGGCGTGGTTTGCGTATCCGTTCTGGCTCGACGATAGGAAAGCGCCGGATTACGCGCGGGCGGTGGCGATTCATCACAAGCCCGGCTTCGACCCGTGCGAACTGTTCTGGGATCCGAAGCTGTTCGCACCGAAGCTTCGGGCGGCGCGGCGATTGATTCAGAAGAAGCTCGGCTTCCGCACGATCTTCGACGTGGTACCGCTCGATGCGAAGATCGTGCGCGGCAGTCACGGGTTGTCGTCGACCGATCCGCTGGACCGGCCGATCCTGATCGGCCACGGCGCGAACCCCGACGCAAGCGTCCCGATGACCGGCGTGCGGGATTTGGTGCTCAATGCGCTGGATTTGGGCGAGTGAAATGTAGGGTGGGTCGAGTCTTCGAGGCCCACCGAAATTCATACGACATGAACGCGGTGGGCCTCGCAAAGCCTCGGCACCACCCTACGAAATTCAACCAATCAGCTTCCGCAATTCCTTCACATAGCGCGGCACCGCCACCGCCGCGTCCTCGGCGGCCTCGTACTCCAGAGCCGCATAGCCGTGGAAGTTCGCATCCTTCAGAATCTGAACATACCGCCCCAAGTCCGCCTCCGCCTTCTTCCCGCCCGCCGGCATCACCTCCGTCTTGATCTGGCACACCACGCCATACGGTGCGATCTTCGCCACGTCGCCGTACGGGTCCGCCGTCCGGAAGTTACCTGTATCGATGTTCACTCCCAGATGCGGACTCTTGATCGGCTTGACGAGTGCGAGCAACTGCTCCGGAGTCGCGGTGATCCCGCCGTGATTCTCCAGCGCCAGCTGCACGTTATACTTCGCCGCCACCTCCAGACATTCCTCCATCGCCGAGATCACACGCTGCTGCGCGTTCTCTAGTGTCTCACCTTTTTCAAGATTCCCCGCAAAGATCCGCACCGTCTTCGCGCCCAGCTTCGCCGCACGCTCGGTCCAATCCTTTACCAACTGAATCTGAACCGTCCGTTTCGCATCATCCTTCAGACAGAAATTGTTCCCGACCGGCACGCCGGAAATCGCCAGCTTCTTCGCGTCCGCATGCTTCCTCAGCTTCTCGAGATACGCATCCGACGTTTCCGCAAAATAGTACGACGTAAGTTCGACCGCATCGAGAGGCAGGCCCGACGCCAGATCGATGAAGTCGAAGAGCGTCATCGTCGGCTTCTTGAGATCCAGCTTCTGCCGGAACGAATAGGCCGCCAGGCTCAGCTTGATGTCCGGCTTGTCGGAGGGCCGCTTGATGGGATCGATGGCAAAGGCGGCCGGCGCAGTGGCGATCGCGGCACCGGTGGCGAGAAACGAACGGCGGGAAAGCATGAGAGGCTCCAAGGGTCAGGGGAGAAGTTCGGCAACGGAAATGGCTTGGGTCGGTTCCGCCAGCGGAGTCACGCTCTCGCCGCGTTTGAGCACCTGCACGCTGTCATAGCGGAAGCCGCGCGGCGCGGCGGCATCAGCTACCGGATGGCGGAAGACATGCAGCGCCCCGGCATTCACGTCGATCACCCAGTAATCGGCGATCCCGGCGGCTGCGTAGAGGTGCAATTTCTCTTTCAAATCAAACGCAAGCGAGGTGTCGCTGATTTCAATGACAAGATCCGCTGTTGTCGGGTGAGTTGAAGTGCCGCGAACAGAGCCACGAACAATCGCGACATCGGGCTCGGGATCGGTATCCAGACCGAGTAGCAGCGGCATCTGGATTCGATACCGCCAACCGGTCCCAAACGCAGCTCGTACAGCTTCGTGCGTCGCTTCGAGTGAAATGCCATGCGGAGCATTCATCGGCCCTTCCTCGAAAATGACACCATCGATGAGCATGGCACGTTTACCTTCCAGCAAACCCGCATCGCCCATGTTGTGGAACTGTTCGCACGTCCACTTCATCGGCCGGGGGCTGAACTTCGGTGGTGGAGTCGTAACGGACGACGGTTGAAGAATCGCCGTCATGCTGTTCCCTCCCGAAAATAGCAATTCTCTATGCAAGATTTTCAAACGGATTCGACGTAGCAACCTCTTCGTCAATCGATTCACCTGAGATTTCTCTGGGTGATTCTGTTTCAAGGCGCCGACGATAGCCCGCGATCCTCAACCCATAACTGATCGTACAACCCATCGCCACAAGACCAACCAGGAGTGTGACCAATGCCGCTTGTCGTTGGCTCAACGCAACGACCCACCAAGCTGTGGACATTACGATTCCAAGGAGTCGACCAAAATCGTCGCCCCTGAATTCCCATTTTCGGCTTCGATATTCTGACTCCAACGAGTTCGCAAGTCGGGAAACCACGAAATAGTTGAAGAACAAGTTGTGGACCGGTACGAGCAATGACCAGACCGATCGTGGTTCCATTTCCCTTCTTGATGGCGCGATCAGAATGAGAGTTCGAGTGATGTTGAGGATATAGGTCACCAAGACCATAACAATAAAGAACAGGGCCGATCCAACTAGGAACAACCTTGCTACTTCATGCTGATCCATTGCATCAGCGAACACAGCACACCTCATCACTTCGCCAGCAACTGCCGCAGCACATACGGCAGAATGCCGCCGTGCTGATAGTACAGCACTTCCTGCGGCTTCGCATACGATTTTTCGAGAATCACACCATTGATGAGCATTACGGGATGCCCTTCGAGAACCCCCGCATCGCCCATGTTATGGAACTGTTCGCACGTCCACCGGTTGGGCGAAGGGATAAATAATCGCTCGGCTTTCTGAATCGGATTGATCGTCGTCATTCAAGTACCTCGAAAAAACGCTCAATCGTCATCGTCATCAACCATGTATCGGTTGGAATCTCGGCGAGGTTTCCGCTCAATTCGTTGCCCACGGTAACCGCCGGGCCGGTTGTGCAACTCCGATCCGTACTCATAAATTTTGACCCAATAGAGAATGAACAGCGGTAGGCAAACGAGATTCCAACATCCACCAATCCACATTAAAGGCAGATAGCTGAGAATGGCGAACGCGCCCCACGTCCATGCGAGGCCGCGCCCGAAGTATCCGTCTTCCCGGGGAATTCTACGATCCTCATACTCGTAATCTAAAGAAGCTGCTGTCCGGTCAGCGAGTATGAAGCGCCAAAAAATGTTGACGATGGGAATCATCATCAGCCAGACGGTCCAAGGTGGTAGCAGTCGATTGCGAGGGTGGACGTTTTGCAGGCATCGCATGAGTGTGAACAGGAACGGAACGTACGCAACCAGCGAAATTAATACGCTCGCGACAATCAGTAGGAATGTCCGTTCTGCGTGGTAGTTCGGATCACGCCAAATCGGATGCTCCATCATATTTTGCACCCCGTTCGTACGACTTTCTACTTCGCCAGCAACTGCCGCAGCACATACGGCAGAATGCCGCCGTGCTGATAGTACAGCACTTCCTGCGGAGTATCGACTCGCAAGAGCGCCTCGAACTTTTTGCCGCCCGCATTCACTGTCACGTACACCTTGCCGGTGCCGACCTTCTTCAGCGCGTCTGGAATGCCAGGCAACTCGAACACTTCCTCACCCGTCAGCCCGAGCGAGGCGATGCTGTCCCCCGCCTTGAATTGCAGCGGCAACACACCCATCCCCACGAGATTGCTGCGGTGAATCCGTTCGAAGCTCTCCACAATCACCGCCTTCACGCCCAGCAGATTCGTCCCCTTGGCGGCCCAGTCGCGGCTCGATCCGCTGCCGTATTCCTTGCCACCCAGGATCACGAGCGGAGTGCCAGCCTCCTGATACTTCATGCTCGCATCGAAGATGCTCATCGTTTCGCCGGTCGGAAGGTACTTCGTCACTCCGCCTTCCACACCGGGCACCAGCAGATTCTTCAATCGAATGTTGGCGAACGTGCCCCGCATCATCACATCGTGATGGCCGCGGCGGGCACCGTACTGATTGAAATCCTTCGGCTCGATACCGTTGGCCATCAGGTACTGGCCCGCCGGCGAATCCTTCTTGATGCCCCCGGCGGGGCTGATGTGGTCGGTCGTGATGCTGTCGCCGAGCACCGCCAGGCAGCGTGCGCCGGCGATATCTTTCACTGGCGGCGGAGTGATCGTCATCGCATCGAAGTATGGCGGATTGGCGATGTAAGTGGACTTCTCATCCCACGAATAGCGATCGCCTGACGGAACCTTGAGCGCCTTCCAGTTCTCATCGCCGTCGTACACGCTCGAGTAAATCTTCTGATAACCCTCACGCGAGATGGACGAATCGATCACGTCCTGAACTTCCTTCTGCGTCGGCCAGATGTCCTTGAGATAAACATCCTTGCCGTCCGTTCCTTTGCCGAGCGATTCCTTGTCCCAGTCGATGTTCACGGTTCCGGCGAGAGCATACGCGACAACCAGCGGCGGCGAGGCGAGGTAGTTCGCACGCACTTCGGCATGCACGCGGCCTTCGAAGTTTCGATTACCAGAAAGCACCGCCGACACGACGAGACTGTTCGAGCTGATCTCTTTACTCACGCTCTCCGCCAGCGGCCCGCTGTTGCCGATGCAGGTCGTGCAGCCGTAACCGACCACGTGAAACCGCTGTTTTTCCAGTTCGGGAAGCAGCTTCGAATTCGTGAGATACTCGGTCACCATTTTGGAACCGGGAGCGAGACTGGTCTTCACCCACGGTTTGGTCGAAAGCCCCTTGGCGGCGGCCTTCTTGGCAACGAGACCGGCGGCGACCATCACGGAGGGGTTGGAGGTGTTGGTGCAACTGGTGATGGCGGCGATGACCACGCTGCCGTCGTTCAGTTGCCCGTTGCTGGTTTCGGTGGCGGGTGCGCCGGCCATCGGTAAACCCGATGCTTTCTTTGCGGCTTCCTTGAGCTTGGGCAGGTTCTCGGCGAAGTTCGCCTTCACACCCGTCAGCGGAACGCGGTCCTGAGGCCGGGCCGGGCCGGCCATGCTCGGCACGACCGTGGCGAGGTCGAGTTCCAGCGTGTCGGTATACGTTGCCGCCGGCGTGTTCGCATCGTGGAACAGCCCCTGCTCCTTGCAGTAGGCTTCGACGAGTGCGATCTGCTGATCGGTTCGACCGGTCTGCTTGAGGTACTTGAGCGTTTCGGTATCGACGGGGAAGATACCGCAGGTCGCCCCGTACTCGGGAGCCATGTTCGCGATCGTCAGCCGGTCTGCCAACGAAAGCTCCGGCAGACCCGGCCCGAAGAATTCCACGAACTTGCCGACCACGCCCTTCTTCCGAAGCATCTGCGTGACGGTCAGCACGAGGTCGGTGGCGGTCGCGCCTTCCTTCAATTTGCCGCTCAGCTTGAAGCCGACCACCTGCGGAATGAGCATCGTCACCGGCTGGCCGAGCATCGCCGCTTCCGCTTCGATTCCACCGACGCCCCAGCCGAGTACGCCCATGCCGTTCACCATCGTGGTGTGGCTGTCGGTGCCGACGAGCGTGTCGGGATAGGCGACGTTCGAATCGTTGACGAAGACGACGCGGGCGAGGAATTCGCAGTTCACCTGGTGTACGATGCCGGTTTCCGGCGGAACCACATTGAAGTTGCGGAAGGCGTTCTGCCCCCAGCGGAGGAAGGTATAGCGCTCCTGATTACGCTCGTATTCCAGTTTGGTGTTATTGGTGAACGCCTGCGAGTTGCCTGCCTCGTCCACCTGCACCGAGTGATCGATCACCAGTTCGACCGGCACCAGCGGATTGATCTTCGACGGGTCGCCGTTCAGATTCTTCATGGCGTCGCGCATCGCCGCCAGATCGACCACGCACGGCACGCCGGTGAAGTCCTGCATCAGCACGCGGGCGGGGGTGAAGGCGATTTCGACATCCGGCTCCGCCGTCGGATTCCAGTTGGCGAGCGCTTCGATGTCCTTCTTCTGCACCGAGAGATTGTTCTCGTTGCGGAGCAGGTTCTCGAGCAGGATTTTCAGCGAGAACGGTAGCTTCCCCGCGGATGGAAATTGCTTTTCGAATGTCCGCAGGTTGAAGATCGTGTACGAATGGTGACCGACCTTCAGGGGAGAGTTGGTGCGAAAGCTATCGAGCATGGCTCAGGCGTCCTGTATATGGGGTGTACTGGTATTGTGAGTGAAAACGATCAGAAAGCAACGGTTCCGGTATTTTCCGGAGTGACTCAAGAAATATCATGCGAGAATCTTGAGGACTACTTGGAAATTATTCCATATTGGAATAATTTATCCGAAATTCATTGATTCTTGTTGACTTTTTATTCCGAAAGGCGATAAGAGGGTAAGCATCGCAAAAGTTGGTGGGAAATGTGTTCACTTCGGTGTACTTTGGAATGACGGTCGGAATTTTCCCTCGGCAGGAGCCCTGTTATGTCGGAACCGCTCAGCCCCGAACTCGAAGCCAAGGCTCACGAATTG
>JBGSJI010000035.1:0-98118 GCA_041742055.1 Limnoglobus sp.
CGTCCCGGCGGCCCGGCCTACGCCACGCGCCCGATCCACCGCGTGGTGCTCACCGGCCGGGCGATCCGGTGGATCACCGAGGTGTCTCCGGGGGTTCCCGGCTCGGCCCCCTGAACGACGGGGCCCGGCCCCCAGCGTCTATACTGGCCCCATGACGACCCCGGGAGGGATCATCTCGCCGCTTCGTGCCCCGTCGATGGACGGTTGACGCTGCGCCCACCCGATCCGGATCGGTCCCAGGGCTCCGCGTCGGCGGGGCCCTTCGCGTTTGACGCCAGTTCCAAGTATCTTCTGCGGTATCTTCCGGTTTCCTCCGCCCCCCGCGAGCGATCACCACGATGACCACGCCGGCCACCAACACGCACCAGCACACCCCTGAACGCACATGGGTGCGTTACGACGCCGCCCTGGCCGACGCCATCGAGACCCGCTGGCAGGGCTGGTGGGATGAGCAACAGGTCCACCACCAGCCCAACCCGGGCGAGCCGGGCTTTAACGCCTCCAGGCCCAAGTTCTACTGCCTGGACATGTTCCCATACCCCTCCGGCGCGGGCCTGCATGTCGGCCACCCCGAGGGCTACACCGCCACCGACATCATCTGCCGCTACAAGCGCATGCGCGGCTTCAATGTCCTCCACCCCATGGGCTGGGACGCCTTCGGCCTGCCCGCCGAACAGCACGCCATCCAGACCGGCGAACACCCCAGCAAGAACACCCAGCAGAACATCAACACCTTCCGCCGGCAGATCAAATCGCTCGGATTCAGCTACGACTGGGATCGCGAAGTCGATACCACCGATCCGAATTACTTCAAATGGACACAGTGGATCTTCCTGACCATTTACGACACCTGGTACGACGCCGAGGAGAAGTGCGGGCGGCCGATCAGCGAACTGCCGATCCCGGACGACGTGATCGCGCAAGGCGAGGCGGCGGTGCGGAAGTATCAGGATGATCGCCGGTTGGCGTACATCGCCCATCAGCCGGTGAACTGGTGCCCGGAGCTGGGCACGGTGCTGGCGAATGAGGAAGTGATCGACGGCAAGAGCGAACGCGGTGGGCATCCGGTGATCCGGCAGCCGCTCAAGCAATGGCTGATGCGCATCACCGCCTACGCCGAGCGATTGCTGGACGATCTGGAACCGCTGGACTGGAGCGAAAGCATCAAACAGATGCAGCGGAATTGGATCGGCAGGAGCGAAGGCGCGGAGGTTCAGTTCAAAGTTCTGAGCGGGGGACGTGAGTCCCCCGAGTCTCAGCTGATGGCTCGGGGGGTTGACACCCCCCGCTCAGAATCGATCACCGTCTACACCACACGGCCGGATACGCTCTTCGGCGCGACGTACATGGTGCTCTCGCCGGAGCATCCGCTGGTGGACAAAATCACGAAGCCGGATCAATTGGAGGATGTGAAGGCGTATCAGGAGATGGCGGCGCGGAAGTCGGACTTCGAACGAACGGAACTGAGCAAGAAGAAAACGGGCGTGTTCACGGGTGCGTATGCCATCAACCCGGTGAACAACGAAAAGATTCCGATCTGGATCGCGGACTATGTGCTGGCGAGTTACGGCACCGGTGCGATCATGGCCGTTCCAGGGCACGACGAACGCGATTTCGAGTTCGCCAAACAATTCAACCTGCCGATCAAGCTGGTGGTTCTGCCGCCCGACAGTTGGCTCAAGCAGTATGACGACGGACTGCTTGAGCAATCGGTGAATGGCAGTTATCCGTTTCCCGAGGCGTATCCGGGCGAAGGGATCGCGGTCCATTCCGATTTTCTCAATCTGCTCAAGACCGACGAGGCGAAGGCGAAGATCATCGACTGGCTGGTCGAGAATCAGCTGGGCAAGCGGAAGATCAACTACAAGCTCCGTGACTGGCTGTTCAGCCGGCAGCGGTACTGGGGCGAGCCGTTCCCGATTCTGCACGGGCCAGACGGCGAGGTCGTGCCGCTGGAGTTGAAGGACCTGCCGCTCACGCTGCCGGAGATGAGCGATTACAAGCCCACAGGCAGCCCCGATGGTCCGCTGGCGAAGGCGATCGATTGGCTGACGGTTGAGCGTGGCGGAAAGACGTATCGCCGCGAGACGAACACGATGCCGCAGTGGGCGGGTTCGTGCTGGTATTTCCTGCGCTTCATCGATCCGAAGAATCCCAACGCCTTCGCCGACCCGGCCAAGCTCAAGCAGTGGCTGCCGGTCGATCTCTATATCGGCGGAGCGGAGCATGCGGTGCTGCACCTGCTTTACGCTCGCTTCTGGCATAAGGTGCTCTTCGACCGTGGCTACCTACACTGCGCGGAGCCGTTTCAGAAACTCGTTAACCAAGGCATGATCTTGGGCGAGTACGAGTACCACTGCTCGGTTGCCGACTTCGAAAAACACCAGCAGAGTCTGGCGTCCGTGGGAATCACAGGAACTTTGAGGAAACCGGAGGAAGAGGACAAGATTTCGACCTACGTATTGAAATTTCGGAACGAGGAGGAGGGCGTGTTCGTTGACCTTCATGATGAAAAGATTTTCAAGGAGAAGGGCAAAACGTACCTGACATCGCCAAAAATCGAACTGACGGCCAAGGCCGAGAAGATGTCGAAGTCCCGCGGCAACGTCATCAACCCAGACGACGTGGTGAAGGAATACGGCGCCGACAGCCTTCGACTCTTCGAGATGTTCATGGGCCCGCTCGAAGCCGTGAAGCCCTGGAGCACGAAAGGGGTCGAAGGCGTTTATCGGTTCCTTGGTCGTGCGTGGCGGATGATCATCGACGATGCGGCTGAGACGGTTCAACTGAATTCGAATGTCAAGGACGTGGAACCGGACAAGGAGGCGCTCCGCGTGCTGCACCACACGATTCAGAAGGTCGGCGAGGACACGAACCGCCTGAGCTTCAACACAGCCATCGCGACGATGATGGAGTTCACCAACTACTTCACCAAGCAAGAAGTACGGCCGAAGTCCGCGATGGAGACATTCGTCCTGCTGCTCGCGCCGTACGCCCCGCACGTCGCCGAGGAGTTGTGGAGAGCACTGGGTCATGATCAGACGCTGGCCTACGAGCCGTGGCCGAAGTTCGATCCGGCGTTGGTGAAGGCGGATACGATCGAGGTGCCGGTGCAGGTAAACGGCAAGCTGCGTTCAGTGCTGACGGTGCCGGCGGAGATTGATGCGGCGGGTTTGGAGGCGGCAGCGAAGGCGGACCCGAAGGTCATCGAAGCGATCGCGGGGAAGACGATCAGGAAGGTGATCGCCAAACCGCCGCAGATGGTGAACCTGGTTGTGGGATAGAATATCTTCATGCCGAAATCCAAGCTCATCCTGATTCTTGTTCTCACGGTGTTCGCCAGCGTCGGCGGAGGGCTGCTTTCGCGGGCGCTGTTCCGCAAGGCGCCGCCGGCTGAGATGCCGGTCGTGTTTGAGCGCGTGCCGGACTTCGCATTCACCGAGCGCAGCGGGACGAAGGTCTCGAATGCGGATTTGAAGGGGAAGGTCTGGATTGCATCGTTCGTGTTCACGCGCTGCAATGGCACGTGCCCGCAAGTGGCGGCGACGCTGGCACGTTTGCAATCGGAACTGGCCGACGTGCCGGACTTTCGTATCGTCACGTTCACGATCGATCCGGATCGCGATACGCTTGACGATCTCAAGTCGTATGCGGAGCGGTTTCGCGCGGACCCGGAGCGCTGGCTATTCCTGACTGGTACCGAACAGGCGATCCACGATCTCGCTAATCAAGGCTTTCATGTTCTGGCGAAGAAGAAGGCCGATGGAAAACCGGGAGACGAGTTCGATCACTCCACGATGCTGATTCTGGTCGATGCGCAGGGCGGTATCCGGGATTACTACGACGGCATGCCGCTGCTGGACGCGCCGGCCGATCGCTTTGAGGCCAATCTTGAACGTCTGAAGAAGGATGTTCGTGCACTTTCAAAACTTCTTTGAACAAAGTGGAAGTTCGCCCCGCCACCGATACGCTAACACTCCTGCTACTTGCCCTTCTCGATGGAGTGAAACATGCGCTGGCTGGCACTCTCCCTGCTTCCCGCACTGGCTTTGGTCGCGATCGCCGTTCCGCCTCCGCCTGCCGATTTCGCCGGCCCGGAATCACCCGCCAAACCGCCACCGTTCCCGATCAAAATGATCGATCAGGGACAGTTCGACCCCGCGTTGAAAGGCTACTACACGCCGGAGGGCTTCCGCCTCGAGATCGTCGCCAGCGATCCGGTCATCGTGAATCCCGTCGGCCTGACCTTTACTCCCGACGGCACGCTGCTGGTCCTCGAGTGGAAGCCCGATCCGTTCAGCGATGGCCGCTGGTTCGAGTTCAAGGAAACCTTCCGCTACCGCGACGGCACCACGAAGCAGGTCGCCACGATGAAAAAATTCATCGGCGATCCGCTCAAACAACTCACCCTGAATCCCAAAACCGGCAAGTACGAATCCTCGCAGGTGATCATCGTCGATGAACTTCCGTCCACCGTCCTCTATCACGATGGCTGGATTTACCTGACCGGTCGCGGAACCGTCCGGCGCTATCGGCAGTCGAAGCCGGGTGGACTGTGGGACATCAAGGAGGTGATCGCGCAGGGGTTCTGCGGCTTCCACCATCATCAGGTGTCCGGACTGACGATCGGCAACGACAACAAGCTCTACATCACGAGCGGCGATGACGACAATTTCGTCGAAGGCTCGGACGGATCGCGGGCGACGGTGCTGCGCTGCGGGGCGGTCTTCCGCTGCAACCTCGACGGCTCGCAGATGGAAACGTACTCGATCGGCTACCGCAATCCGTACCGCGATCTCGCCCACGACACTTCGTTCAACTGGTTCCACACGGATAACGACAACGAAGACGGCAGCCGCTTCACCGGATGCCGCATCATGCACGTGGCGGAGGGAAGCGACTTCGGCTGGCGGCTGAAGATCGGCGCCCGCTGCTGCCAGCCGGATCACGGCCGCGGTGCGGTGGCGGGTGAATTGCCGGGCAAAATGCCGCCGATGATCAAGACGGGTCGCGGTTCGCCGGCGGGGATGCTGATCTACAACGACACGCGCCTGCCGGAGCGCTACCGCGGTCTGATGTATTACCCGGACGTCTTCCGCAAGGTGGTGCGGGCGTACCGGACGAAGCCAAACGGTTCGAGCTTCGACATCGATGCGGAATTCGAATTTCTAAAGTCCGACGATCCGCTCTTCCGCCCCTGCCAGATGGTGACGGGCCCGGACGGCGCAATCTACGTGTGCGACTGGCGCACGGACTCCGGCGGAGCGGGGAAACTGTGGGGCGACGGGAAGAACGGTCGCATCTATCGCCTGCGCTGGGTCGGGACGAAGGACGAGCCGGAACTCCCGCTGCGCGGGATGGACAGCTGGGCGAAGCTGCTGAAGGCAGGCGACGGCGACCTCGTGAAGGCGCTCGCGGCTCCGGATTTCTCCGATCGCCTGCTCGCCCGAAACGAACTCATCCGCCGCGGGGAATCGACGCGTACCTTGGTTCTGAAAGAATGGGAAACGATTCCGGCTCAGGGCCGACTGGTGGCTATGGGCGTTCTCAATGCACACTGGAACGATGCAGTCGAATCCCTGTTCCTGAAGTTGACATCCGATCCGGTGCCCGATGTTCGACGTCTGGCGTATGAAGGCCTGGGACTTCGCGGTGTATCGGGAACCAAGCCGGTCATCGATGCCGTTCGAAAAGGGATCCGCGATCCGGAGCCCGCTGTTCGACGCGCCGTCGTTCTCGCGCTGGCAAAAGTGGATCGAACCTCCGCTCCCGGGCTGGTTCAGGAGTGGCTGAGGCAGGACCCCAAGGATGTCTATCTCGCGGATGCGTATCTGCGGGCCTTGGAGTTACTTCAACACCACGGCATCAACGCCCTGCTGGAGGCGGCTCAGGCCGGCGATGCCATCACGCGCGATCGCATCGCTCTCGCGTTTCAATCGCTGCGATCGAAGGACGCATTCGACGCCCTACCGAAGCTGATCGCACTCGATTTCTGGCTGCCCGGTCAGCGTGCGGATCTGATCCGCTCGTATTCGAATTATCTCTTCGATCCGATGCCAACGCCGAATCAATTGGCGGAGTTCCTCGCCGGTCGGCCGAACGAGTCCGCCGCCGCACTGATGGCCGGCGTGGAAATCCTCGTCGCGAACGGCGGTCTGAATACGCCGGCAGGGCTTCAACTCGTCAATACGCTTCTTGATTCGAAGGATGCGGATGCGCGTCTGGCGGGGCTGGCCTCCGTCGAGCAATCGCGTCTCGCCTCCGCCCGGGCAAAGGTCCTCGCGATGGCGAGCGATGCCAAGGGAACCAACGCCGAGCGCTCCGCCGCTCTTCGGGCGCTCCGCGTCGTCGGCGCCGCCAACTCCGCACCCATCATTCTCTCGATGCTCGAAAACGAAAAGCTCGATAATGCGCTCCGCTCCGAGAGCCTTCGTACGCTCTCCGCCCTCGATTCGAATGCCGGTCGAACCGCAGCCATCGCGCTCCTTGATTCGAAGAATCCGGCACTCATGACCGTCGCGGTCGAACTGCTCGGTTCGAATAAGGACGGCGCCCAACTCATCGGCGAGCGCTTCGTCGCCAAGAAACTGCCCGTCGAACTCTGGCCGCGCGTGTCGGAAGCGCTGCGGAAGTTCACGAATGATCCTGTGATTGCCAAATTGAACGCCGAAGTCCAGAAGGGCGGGCTGCTGCTTTCGACTTCCCCGGCGGACATTGCGAAGGTCCGCGATCAGGTGCTCGCCAAGGGTGATCCGAAGCGCGGCCGTCAGATTTATCTGGATGCGAAGAAGCTCGCCTGCACCACCTGCCACCGGTTGGAAGGCACGGGCGGTCAGGTCGGCCCGGACCTGACCCGGATCTGGGATACGCAGAGCGTGGAAAAGCTGATCGAAGCGATGGCCCAGCCCAGCAAGGAAATCAAGGAAGGGTATCAGGCGTTCCGGCTGGATACGCTAAGTGGACAAGTTTATACCGGTCTTAAGATCAGTGAAACGAAAGAGGAAGTGGTGATCCGCGAGGCGACGGGTCGGGATGTCCGCGTCAAGCGTGACGATGTCGATCAACTCGTGCCGTCCAAGGTTTCGCTCATGCCGGACGATGTGATTTCGCAGCTCACGTACGATCAGTTCATCGATCTGGTCGCATTCCTCAAGCATCGGGATTCGCAGGAATCGCTGCGGGGCATGGTCTTCGAATTCGCAGTCAGCACCGGGCACGGCGCCAAGGGATCCGAAGATCTGGAGGCGAAACCGGACGCCAGCAAAAAACCCAAGTCGGGGAATGCTTGGGAAATGGTGAAGATTCAACCGAACGGATTGATGACACAGCAATCGGTCGCTATGAAAGGCCAACTGGCGACGTACGCTCTGGTCTATCTCTATTCGCCGAAAGCTCAGAAGATTCAGGGTACGGTTCGGACGGACACGTCGTTCGAACTTATGATGGGATCAACGAAGATCGCCAAATCGGTTCCGGGTCTGAAGCTCACCGAAAACCGAATGGAAGCGGAGGTTGCGAAAGGCTGGACGCCGGTGCTGGTGAAACTTGCGGATACGGGTGCGCCGATGCAACTGGGCATTCAGTTCGAAGGTGAGAGCCTTCGAACTGCGACGAAACCCGATTAACGAGGAGCGGCGGTGAGTCTTTTCGCGGTGCATCTCGCCGACGGCGTCTTGCCCTTGCCATGGGTCGTTGGCGGTGGGGTGGTCGCGCTGCTCAGTCTTGTGGCGGCACGCGGCCCCGTACCGGATGAGGAAATCCCCCGCATCGGCCTGCTGACGGCGGCGTTGTTCGTTGCTTCTCAGCTTCACCTGCCGATCGGAGTCGGCAGCGTGCATCTTCTTATGAATGCGATCGCGGGCATTCTCCTCGGCCGATTCGTCGGATTGGCGCTCCTGGTGGCGCTGGCGTTTCAGGCGTTGCTGTTCGGGCATGGCGGACTGACGACACTCGGCATCAATCTCGCTGTGATGAGTCTTCCAGCGCTTGTGGCATCGGCATTTTTTGTTTCACTTCGAAAGTGGTTGATCCGTTCACCCAGTCGGGCGTTTGCGGTGGGCGCACTGATTGGCTGTGTGACCAGTCTGCTGACGATCGGTCTCAATGGCATGATCATCTGGCTGGGACTGGAGCACGGCGGACCCGCGGCGGCCATCACGGTGATGGCGATTCATCTGCCGGTGATTGCCGTCGAGACGGTGGGAACGGGTATCATCATCGCTTATCTTGCGAAAGTGAAACCGGACTGGCTCAGGCTATCGCAACACGATCATTCGACCGGCGTGACTTCTTCGAATGGCACTTCCCACTGACCGAGCCCGAGACTGACGGCGATGACCTGCTTCTTCGCATCGACCTTCACCACCTTGCCCACCGCATCGAATCGCGAGACATGAACGCGATCGTTGACTTTCAACCGTGAACGTTTTTCGTTCAACAGTTCCGCTTCGCGCCGCTCGCGTTCCGCCGCCTGAATCTGGCGCTCGTACTCCGCCTTCTGCTGCTCCGCCTCATGCTGGGCTGCAAGAGCTTCCATCTTTGTTCGCTCCGCCTCCGCACGCAGTTCCTGCAGACGGGCGAGTTCCCCGATCTTGCCTTTCTTCCGGCGGAGATAATGATGGGCACGTTTCACCAGATCGCGGGGCAGATTGAGGCGCCTGGCGATCTTGAGGGCGTTGCTCATGCCGTACTGGCCGATGTGCAGGCGATAGGTGGGGCGAAGTGTTTCGGTATCGAATTCGACGGCACCATTTTCCGCGCGGGCGTTGTGAAAGGCGTAGGTTTTCAGGTCGCCGAGGTGCGTGGTCACGATGGCCCGCGCGCCGCGCTGATCCAGGTGATCGAGAATCGCACGCCCGAGGGCGGCCCCTTCCACCGGATCGGTTCCGGCTCCCAGTTCATCGAGCAGGATCAGGCTTTTGTCGTTGGCGAGTGTGAAGATGTGGGCGATGCGTGAGATGTGCGAGCTGAACGTGCTGAGGGATTGTTCGAGACTTTGTTCGTCGCCAATGTCTGAGAGTATTTGGTCGAAAACCGGCACCGTGCTTCCTTCGCTGGCCGGCAGATGCATTCCGCATTGGGCCATGAGGCAGAGCAGGCCGGTGGTTTTGAGGGTGACCGTTTTTCCGCCGGTGTTCGGTCCCGTGATCACGAGGAGGTTGAATCCGAGGCCTAGGCGAAGTTCGATGGGGACGACGGAGCGGGGCGGATCGTTGGCTTCGCGTTTCTCGTTGCGGAAGATACTTTCGAGCAGCGGATGCCGGGCCTGACGAAGCCAGAGCTTTCCTTCGGTATTGATGGTGGGCGGAAACATGTTGAAATCGCGTGCGAACTGCGCCTTCGCCGTCACCAGATCCAGCTTGGCCAGAATTTCGATGGAATAGCTCAGGGGCTTTGAAACTCGGCCGACTTCCTGACTGAGGCGGCGTAGGATGCGTTGAACTTCGCGGGTTTCTTCGGACTTCAGTGTAATCCGCTCCGCACTCAGCCGCGCCAGCGATCGCGGTTCGACGAACACCGTCTCGCCCGTTCCGCTCACGCGGTGGATGATCCCTTCGACCTTGTGCCGATGATTCACCGCCACCGGCAGCACGTAATGATCGCCATTCACCGTCGCATTCGGATAGCTCAGGATTTTTCGCAGTTCCGGATCACGAAGCAACCGCCGCACCTCTGCTTTGACCTTCTCATCCAGTTCGAAGAGCTTCTGCCGCACGACGCCCAACTCCGGGCTGGCCATGTCCAGCACATGCCCGCGGCCGTCGATGCATCCGCCGATCGTCTTCGCCACCGCTCCCTGATCTTCGACTCCTGAAAGTAAATCAATCAGCCCTGTGAGCCGCTCCGCCAGCCGCATGCGATAGCGGTAGATCGCACCGGTGACGTTGAGCGTTTCCGCCACCTGTAGCAATTGCTCGGCTGTGAGGGCGGTGCCGATGGCGGCGCGGCGGATGAGGAGGCGGACGTCGTGCAGACCGTTCAGAGGCGGGGTTTGACCCGCCACGAGGGCGTCGACCATTTCCGTGACTAACGAGATTTCAGTGCGGATGAGATTGGCGTCACGCGAAGGCTCGAGTTGCCGTGCGCGGTCGCGGCCCAGCGAAGACACGGCGTACCCCGCCAGTAACTCCTGAACTTTGTCGAACTGCAAGAGAGCCAGCGTGTGCGAATCCATGGCGGGCGACGAACCTCGAAAAATCTGTGCCGATGGGACACCCGGTGCCGGAGCGGGGTTCACGCATCGATGCATGGCGTCATTCTACAGGTTCATGTTCACAGCGATCCGATTCTTCGATCATTCCGATCGTTCACCGCAAGCCGTTCAATTGACGTAAGTTGTTATCCGGCATAGGCGCTTCCGAAATTTTGGTGTCTTTCCACGGTAGGGTGTGGCAGTGGTGGTGGAAACGTTTTCACTCTGGCGTGAATCGCGGAGCAGTTGAATTCCACCGTCGTATAACGACAGTATGGCACGTACTTCGGATGTGATTGTGGTGGGCGGGGGCATCATCGGGCTGACGACGGCGATTGTTCTTCGCCGGGCCGGTGTGCGTGTTGCGGTGTATGATCGCGGGGAGTTCGGCCGGGAGGCGTCGTGGGCCGGTGCAGGGATTATTCCGCCGGGGAACCCGGAGTTTGCACGAACGCCGATCGACCGCCTCCGCGCGATTGGGTCTCAGGGGTTCCCGGAGTTCTCCGCCGAGTTGAAGGATTTGACGGGCATCGATAACGGCTACCGGGTGAATGGCGGAGTCGAGCTGCTGAGTCGGGAGGACGAGTACGCGATTGAGTTGTGGAATGCGGAGCGGATCGCGTATGAGGCGTTTGAACCGTCACCGGTTGCGGGCATTCGCTCGTATTACCTTCCCGGTATGGCGCAACTGCGCAACCCGTGGCATATGCGGGCACTCTTGAGCTTGGCGCAGCAGCTTGAAATCGCACTTCATCCCAACACCAGGATCGCTCGCTGGGAGATAGAAGCGGGTCGCGTGGCGGGTGTGCTCACGGAGCAGGGCGAGCGGTTGAGTGCGGAGAAGTATCTTCTGGCATCGGGCGCGTGGAGCGAGCCGCTCCTGAACGCCTTGGGGTGCCGGATTGGGATTCATCCGGTGCGTGGGCAGATTCTGCTGCTGAGAACCGCCTGCGAATCGCTTCGTGCGACTCATATCATGGGCAAGCGATATCTCGTCCCGCGAGGGGATGGGCTGGTGCTGGTGGGCTCGACGGAAGAGCCGGAAGCGGGTTTCGCCAAAGCGACGACACCGGACGCGTTGCACGACTTGCGTGTGTTCGCTTGCCGGATGATCCCCGCGCTGGCGGATGCGGCAACGGAGGCGGCATGGTCGGGGTTGCGGCCCGGTTCGCCGGACGGTTGTCCGTATCTGGGGCCGGTTCCGGGCTATGAAAATGTGCATGTCGCCGTTGGCCATTCGCGTGCCGGTGTGCAATTATCATTGGGAACAGCGATGCGGATGCGCGATCTCATGCTTCACCACCAGCCACCTTCGCTGATTGATGAATTTGCCGTGAATCGCGAACCCGCACCAATCGTACGCCCGGCGTTTCGATCCTGATCATTTTCGGGAATTCGCATTGGTCAAACGGCGGTTCTTTTTCTGAAATGCCACTATGAACGAAACCAAGGCTCACCGCGAACAACTTGCCCAGCTCGCCGCCGATTACGATTGGCTCGAAGAGTATTGCCGCCAGCATCCGGACCTGGGACGCCATGCGGGTCAGCTGCGGCTGGCGGCAGCGCTGACGCGGAACGTGGTCGGCGGATCACTCGAACAACGCCCCGATACGCCATTGCACATCGCCGTGGTCGGCGGTGCGGGTTCGGGCAAAAGCACTGTCGCGAACTTTCTCGTCGGGTCCGTCGTTGCCGAAGCGAACCCGCAGGCGGGTTACACACGCCATCCCATCGCGTTCACCGCATCGCCGCTGAGTTCCTGGCCGAGCTATCTCGGCTTCCTCGGCCCACTCCGCCGACTCGATGAAAATCAGCCATCGAATTTGGATGAGGACGTTTATCAGGTTCATCCGGTCACGATGCCGCAGACGGACGATCCCCTCGCGGACGATGTGATCTGGGATTGCCCGGACATGACGACGTGGGCCTCGACCGGCTACGTCTCACGCCTGATCGAGATCTCGGCGCTCGCGGATGTGATTGTTTATGTCGCGTCGGACGAACGCTACAACGACGAAGTCCCCACACAGTTCCTGCAAATGCTCGTGCAGGCGGGGAAAGCCGTCGTGGTGGTGCTGACGAAAATGCGCGAAGCGGATGCGCCCTCGCTCGTCGAGCACTTCAAAAACGAAGTGCTTTCCAAAATCCATAACACGGGTACCATCCCGCCGATTCCCATCGTCGCCATGCCCAGCCTGACGGAGGCGGAACGCGCCGACCCCGCGCAGGCCGGGGCACGCTATCGCGTACAACTGCTGAATCAGATTCTGGTCCTGTGCCCGTCCGCACACGATGCCCGAAAGCGGACCCTGCAGAATGCCATTCAATATCTCGAGTCTTCACTCGAACAACTTCTGGACGTGGCGAAAACGGATCTGACCGATCTGGAAACCTGGAAAACCGCCGTGGAGAACGGCAGAAAGGTCTTCGAAGATCGCTACCGCAAAGAATATCTCTCGGGTGAGTCCTTCCGCCGGCTGGACCGCACGCGCCACCAACTGCTGGAATTGCTCGAACCGCCCGGCTCCGCACAGTACATCGGCCGTGCGTTCTCGTTCATCCGCCTGCCGTACACGCTCGGCCGCGATTTTCTGTTTCGCTCCATTTATCAGTCGGAGGCTTCGCACCTTCCGGAGCAGACCGTCCTGCAGAACGCACTCGCCAGCTGGCTCGAACAGCTCCAGGCGGAGAGCTTACGGCGAACCAACACCATCGGAATCTGGAAGTCGATCAATCAGGCATTCGATTCCGGACTCAAGCAGCAGAGTCAGGAACGGTTTCAGGTGCAATCGCGAACATTCGAACTGATGCAGGGGGACGAACTCGATCGCGCGGGTCGGGCGCTGATCGATCAACTGGAAGCCAATACATCGCTCCTGAATTTCCTCAGGTATGGGAAAATCGCGCTCGACGCCGTCGCCATCATCACCGTCATCGCGCTGACGTGGATTCCCAGCTGGTATCACCTGCTCCTGATCCCTGTGGCCGTCGCCATCAGTCATATTATGGCGGAGTGCGTGGTCTGGTGGCGCGTCGATCGGATCCGCGCTTCCGCACGAACCAAACGCATCGAACAGCTTTCCGCCCAGATCTCCGATCCGCTCGCGAAGTGGTTCGAGGAATGGCCGACGCATGGCGGTTCGCCGATCGAACGGATGCAGATCGTCCTTCGCCGCGTGCCGGAAAATCTCAAGGCCCTCTCGGCCGCCATCCGATCCCCGAAAACGGTATGAGCCAGTTGAACACCGCGAACGCTCCCTTCCTCCGCACGCTCGCCCCGCTCCTGCGCGGGCTCGAACGACGCCTCAGGTACTGGCACGACCTGCGATTGCTCTATCCCGTCTCCGCAATTCAACGAGCCGAACTCGAAGGGCTGACCGACGATCTCCATCGCAAGGCCGAAGCGCTCGACGTCGATCAACCGCTGCTCGTAGTCATGCTGATGGGCGGTACTGGCGTCGGCAAATCCTCGCTCATGAATGCGCTCGCGGGGGCCGCTATCGCACCGGCATCGTTCGAACGCCCCACAACCCGCGATCCCGTTGTCTACTTCCATCAGTCCATCGAACCGGAACGCCTCGACCCTGCCCTCAGACTCTGCCGGCTCGTGAAACATGATCGCGATGCGCTGCGGCAGAAAATCATCGTCGATACGCCCGACGTCGACAGCAACGATCTGACCAACCGGGAGAAGCTCGTCAGCGTCCTTCCCGTGGCGGATGTGGTTCTCTACGTCGGTTCGCAGGAGAAATATCACGATCAGCTCGGCTGGGAACTGTTCAAGGATCATCGCCAGCGCAGCGCGTTTGCGTTCATACTCAATAAATGGGATCGCTGCGTTCAGACCGGGCCGAGCGGGGTCCGGCCTGATGCGGATCTTCTCAAAGACCTGAAAAACGAGGGGTTTGAAAAGCCGAGGTTGTTTCGGACCACGGCCCAGGCGTGGATCGATGCCGCGAAGGCGAATAAGTCACAGCCGGATCAGTTGCCGGATGGCGAGCAGTTTCAGGAACTTCGTGACTGGCTGGAAGTGGGACTGACGCGGCTGGAGATCGAAGCCGTCAAAGCGCGCGGAGTGGGACAACTCTTCGATCAACTGATGCGATCTTTGAATGGGATTCGTCCGCCTGATCTCACTGCGGAAGCGGAGAAGGTCCGGCTGGAATGGAAATCAACACTGGGCGATGCGTCCGGGATGGCATCGGAAGTCCTAGTCGGTACGCTCGATCCGCGCCGCAGTGATATCGAAAACTACTTCAATCTCCGCGGACAGGACCGCTTCCGGGGTCTCATGGCCGCCTATCTCAAACTGACGTCTCTACGCTATTCGTGGCGGGCGTTCCGGCCAACACTCTCGGTTCGCACCACGAGTCAGAAACCGGAGGACGATTTTGAACTGGCAACGTTCGCCCGAGGATGCGCCCGGCGGGCAGGGGAGCGGTCGCTCGATCAGCGCAATCAGGCTCTGGTGAACACGCTGTTGGTCGAAGCGAATCAGGTTGGATTTCCGCTCTCGATTCTCAATGATCGAACGATCCAGGCGTCGCGCGTGAACTGGGACGAGCGCTGGATGCAGGGAGTCGTTGAAAGCTTAAACGATGTCGAACGCGAACTCTCGAACCCGCAGGGTTCGCGAGCGATCGTCCGTCAGGCGGTGCGTCTGATCTCGAATGTGCTGCCCGAAGGTGCACTGATCGCCAGCATCTTTTTGCTGTTGTGGCGGTTTTTCCTCGTCGAGGATTTCACGCCGTCTCTTTTTCACGTCTTCCTGCCTCTGTTCGTGACCTTTGGCGTGCTGGTCCTTTGCCATGTTCTGGTAATGATTGTTTTTCCGCTGCGCTGGCCTGCCATCCGCGAGCAGTTTCAGGATTTGCTCAAAGTGCGATTGAACGAAGAGTACTCGCGGATCTATCTTCCGATCCCGGGCGAACTTGCGATGGGCGTGTTGTCAGAACGGACCACGGTCGATGAAATCATTCGTGAGCTGAAGGAGTCATCGGAATGGCTGACGGCACGCGAGTCCGCCGCGAAAGTGGACGAACTTTACGGACGGTGAAGGACTAGCGTAAGAGCAGTTCCGATCGAATCGTCGCACGATCCATCTCAGTCGGCAATATTCACTCTTTACGTAAATGTTGCTTCCTCAACGGTACGCCGAACGAATGGACGCACCGGTGTTCCAACCCACCGGTGCTCTTGTGCAATCCGGACCGTTCTTACATCCCGCCGTGAAGTCGTGCGGGTGTCAGGTGGCTCGGCTGATCGTTGAACCAGAATCGGCGCCAGAATTCCCCAATCTGACGCTGGTCTTCTGATTGATTCAGAAGTTGTTGCATGCGAATGTTGGGTTCGGATGCGTATTGGTTCATTAAACAACCGGTACTGCCAGTCAGACCGGCGCCAATCACCGCGATGTAGAGTGCTTTGCGGAGCATGTTTGGGTTCCCCTCCGTGGGATTTGCGGGTCGATTACGAGCGCCGACGCTTCCGCAGAATCCGACTTTTCGGATTCATCGTCCAAACCGATACAAAACTTAAATTCGATCAGGTCAAAGTCCGCAAAATTTATGCAGAAGCTGGTTCGAGCGGCTGATTCTCAATTGTGGGAACGGGAAAAGTGTCTTCCGACTGAGGCACCTCATTCGGCGTCTTCGCAGGTGCTGGTTGAGGGACCGATTTGCGAATTCGCCGCTTCTTGATCACAATCTTGGCTTTGCGGACCTGTTCTTCCATCTCTTTGCCCGGCTGGAACGTAACAACGTTCTTGGACTCGACTTCTACCGACGCACCCGTTCGCGGATTACGGGCTTTACGAGCTTTGCGTTGACGAACCTCAAAGACCCCGAAATTTCGAAGCTCGATCCGGCCCTCTTCGATCAGAGTTTCGATGATCGCGTCAAAGGTCCACTGCACGATCTCTTTCGTCTTAAGCTGAGTGAGATTGGCCCGCTCGGATATCTGCTTAACGATTTCTTTTTTAGTCACAGGGTCCTCCACCGCGTGGTGCGAGAGGAAGTCGAGAATTCCGTATGATTTAACTCTAAGCGGATCAACGACTACTGTCAAGCAACGACTTTTTCAATAACACCTCTTTTATGAAACGACCCAACAATCGAAAACCGGACCAACTTCGCGCCCTGCAGTTCAAACGCAAGTATACGAGCAACGCTCCCGGCAGCGTTCTTGTGAAAGCGGGTGGGACCGTCGTGCTGTGCACGTGCACGATCACAAAGGAAGTGCCCGAATTCCTGAAAGGCCGTGGCACGGGATGGATGACCGCCGAATACGGGATGCTCCCCGGTTCGACGAATACCCGAAAGCCCCGAGATAAGGCGGGGAAAGTTGACGGCAGAAGCGTTGAGATTCAGCGATTGATCGGTCGGAGTTTGCGTGCGGTTGTGGATCTCGCAAAGCTTGGTGAACGAACACTTTGGATTGATTGCGATGTGCTGGATGCGGATGGCGGAACGCGGACGGCGAGCATCACGGGTGCGTTTGTGGCGGTTGTGGATGCGCTGCGTTCGATCGAATCGGAATTGCAGGCTCCGATTTCCCAGATTCTGACGGACAGCGTTGCGGCGGTGAGTGTGGGGATTGTGGAGGGTCAGGTGCGGCTGGATCTGGAATATGTGGAGGACCGCGATGCGGAGGTGGACATGAACCTGGTGATGACCGGTTCGGGAAAGTTCATCGAGGTGCAGGGGACGGGTGAAGAGGCGACGTACACACGGGTTCAACTCGATGCGATGCTGGAACTTGGGGTCGCGGGGATTGCGAAGATCAGCGAGCTGCAGAAAGCGGCATTGGGCAAGCGCTGGCCGTTCAAATGATTCAAAGTTCGGATGGATCAAGGACGTCAAATACAAAAATGGTTGTGCCGAGCGACCCAATAAAGTGGACAAATAGACATTATATTAGCACGTCAAGTGTCTCTTCGCCAAGGGGTGTGTGTTTGAGTTGGCGAAGTTGGCGAACTCGCCTGCCAGATTGGCAGCGAAAGTGAAAAAGGCTTGTGAAATGAACACTTTTCAGTAACTGAACATTTTTACACAAATCTTTCAAAAAGAAGCAATTCATTGGTAAAGGACTCCGCCACGAGCGTGCGGAGGGCGGAGTCCTCCTCAGTCATTTGGCGTTTGTCAAATCAGGTGGTTCACAAATTCGAAAATGGGCGATTATTGTTGGACCCACCAGATCATTTTGCCTGCGATCTCGACAGCGTATTCCGGTTCCTGAAGGTCGCCGGGTTCGCCGGGAAAAGCCTGGAGCAATCCGGCATTGACGAGAGTCCGAATTCCTTCGTGGTACTCGAGGAGCGTGAGGTGATCGGTTTTTGAGCGTACGGCAGCGAAGAGCTCGCCGAGATGGCAGCGGGTGTCGGGAGCGTTGGCGGAGCGCTGATCGAGGTAGTTGAGTAGGACTTGCGCCCAGGGCACACGCTTGTTGAGGGCGTCGCCGAGCCGCGGGCGGTTGACTTCGGCACGTTTGATGGCCGCATCGACTCGTTCGTTGAGGTTGTCGAGCCGGCGGAGGAGTTGCTGGGAAAAGTGTTCGAACTTCATGGCGAGTTGTGCAGCTTCGTCCCGCGCCTGCGCCATCCAGACCGGCACGCCGGCCCGCGTTTCACCGATTACGTCTTTCAGTTCGCGCAGGACCGCGCGAGGCGAATCGTGGTTGTTGAGGTAGTCGATTGCGTTCGGAGTGGCCCGAACCCATTCGACGATCAGGCGGCCGCGAGACTCGGTTCGTACGTGTTCGATGAGGCGCTGGTCGAGCGCGAAGCGGGCTGCGGCGGCGGAGATGCCCAGTTTGCTGGGGAAGAGTCCGCCGAGTTTTCCCCAACGGAACAAGCGATGATCACCGGGAATCGCGACGGCGGACTTGAGCGCATCGAGCACCAGTTCGGAACGTTTTTCCTCATCGACGATGGCGGGAATGGCCGTGTTCGATAGGGAGATCACTTCAGCTGTTTCCATTTGACGGTCCATCTACTCATGGAATGTCTTGGCAGGGGTGATACTCTAACTGTTCGTCTGTCACAGAGTAAAGTCCAACGTCGCGAGCCTGGGAATGAAACGGATCTTGAGTGGAGTCCAGCCGTCCGGGAAACTGCATCTCGGGAATTATTTCGGTGCGATTCAGCAGCATATTGCATTGCAGGATCAGGGCGAAGCGTTTTACTTCATCGCCGATTATCATGCTTTGACAACGCTGCGAGAGGCAGAGGCTCGCGAGGCGGATCAGGCACAGAAGGCGGGGAAGAAGACGTGGAAGTCGGCCTGTGAGATTCTGGCGGAAAACGTGCATGACGTTGCGCTAGATTATCTCGCACTCGGACTGAACCCCGAGAAAGCGTGTTTTTATCGTCAGAGCGATGTGCCCGAGGTCTGCGAATTGGCATGGATGTTATCGACGGTCACGGGAATGGGACTTCTCGAGCGTGCACATTCATTCAAAGACAAAACAAGTCAAGGGATTACACCGTCAGTCGGCCTGTTCACTTATCCCATTCTCATGGCTGCGGATATTCTCATCGTGCGATCCAACGTGGTTCCTGTTGGTAAGGATCAGGTCCAGCATCTGGAAATGACTCGGGATATCGCAGGGTACTTCAACGGCGCGTACGGGGAAGTGTTTCCACCCCCTCAGGAAAAGCTTGGGGAAGCGCCGGCGGTACCGGGAACCGACGGTCGCAAAATGAGCAAATCCTATGGGAACACGATCGACATCTTTGCGGAAGGAAAAGCATTGAAATCCGCAGTCATGGGTATTGTGACCGATTCAACTCCGCTCGAAGCGACCAAGAATCCAGAGACCTGCAACGCATTTGCTCTCTATCGGCTCTTTGCTAACCCCAATGAGATCGAAGAATTGGCGGATCATTATCGTAATCCGATGCGGAATGCGGACGCGCGTGGCGGAAGGCCGTTTGGCTATGGCGATGCGAAGACATTACTTTTGAAAAAGATCGACGCCTATTTCTCCGAAGCGCGTCAGAAGCGCAAAGACCTCGCGAGCCGCCCCGAGCAGGTCGAAGCGATCCTCCGCAGCGGCGCAGCACGCGCACGCGCCGAAGCGAGAAAGACGATCGATCTGGTCCGATCAGCAGTAGGAATTGTGAATCGGGCTTTGTGAGGAATACCAGCGGAAACGAGTGCGGAGTTCGGGATTCACAATCTTTTCCACCGGCCAGTCACCATTCCAGAGCGAAACAATGGCTTCAGCCGCACTTCGAGCCATGTCGCCGATGGATTTGATATCCACACCGGCCGCGTGCGGAGTCACCAGGACGTTGGGCATGGCGAGTAAGGGATTGTTGGGGGATGGCGGTTCCGGATCAGTCACATCCAATAATGCGCCGGCCAGATGTTCGGAACGGAGTGTCTCGAATAGTGCCTGTTCATCAACTAATCCGCCTCTTGATGTGTTGATCAAAACGGAACCCGATTTCATGACTTCGAACGCCTTCAGATTCATGATTTGCCGGGTATCAGGCGAGAGTGGCAGATGAAGCGTGAGAAAATCGGATTGTTGTAGAAGATCAACGAACGACACGAGTTCGATCGAGTGATGTTTCGCGAATTCATGGTCGGGCAAAGGGTCGAACGCGATCACACGCATGCCGAATGAGAGTGCGCGTGTGGCAACCGCTTTTCCAATTCGCCCGAGACCCGCAAGACCTAAAGTCTGGCCGCGAAGGGGGAGACTGAAATGCCGGGGCCAGCCTCCCTCGCGAATCGTTTCAACTCGTGTCACAATGTGTCGCGTGAAACTGAGCATCAGCGCCATGACATGTTCGGCAACCGACTCGTGATTCGTACCGGGAGCAGTACAAACGGCTACGCCCGCATTTGTGGCCGCAACCGTATCCACGGAATCGAACCCGACTCCGACACGGGCGACCACACGTAACTGAGGATGAACAGCAAACAGGTCGGCGGTGTAGGGTTCCGAACCGGCGATCGTGGCATCAATGCCGATGAGCAACGTCCGTAACTCTTCGGAAGTCAGAATGTTCGCTTCGGCTTTTGGAGGAAAAACAACGGACCAGCCTGCCGATTCGAGCACATCTCGATATCGCGGCGCAAACGCCTCGACTTCACGCGGAGTCACGAGAACGGAAGGCATATCAGGTTCGCTCTCTTCCAGAACAGAAAAACCCACTCGTTCTCATGAGTGGGTTTGCAATCTTGAATACATCCGGCGCTAAGCTTTAATGATATCCTTAACGGTCATGCCACTCGGAATCATTGGCAACACGTGTTCCTGATGCGGAACATGGACATCGAGAACGAACGCGCCTGGCGATTCGATCATTTCAATCAAAGCCGCGTCGAGATCCTTTTTGTCCCAGATGGTCTTTGCATTCACTCCAAATCCTTTAGCCACGGTCACAAAATCAGGGAACGGAGCGACATCATCACCCGCACCGAGATACGTGTGCCCGCGATTACTGCCAAAGAACCGATCTTCCCATTGGACAACCATACCCAAGTGCTGATTGTTGAGGAGCAGAACCTTCACAGGAATTTTTTCGGTGTGGCAACAAGCCAGTTCCTGAATGTTCATCAGGAAACTACCGTCGCCATCGATGTCAATTGCGATGTGATCGGGATGAGCGATTTGGGCTCCCATGGCGGCAGGCAGACCAAAACCCATCGTCCCTAACCCGCCGCTGGTTACCCACTTTCGTGGTTTCGTGAACGGGAAATACTGGGCGGCGAACATCTGATGTTGGCCCACGCCCGTGCTGAGAATCGTTTTGTCGATCTGACCACGTTCGGTCAGAATTTCGTGCAGTCGCTTGATCGCGTATTGTGGAAGAATTCGTCCGCCGCCTGGTTCTGTGAACTTCATCGGTTCCGTTTCACGCCATTCGTCGATCTGGCGGAACCACTCGGTGTATCGGCCACCGGTCGTCAAATCGACATGAGCCGGTTCCTTAAGTATTTCGTTGAGATCATCCAACGCGAGACGAAGGTCGCCATGGACAGGGATGTGGGCGATCTTGTTCTTGTGGATCTCGCTTTTATCGATGTCGATGTGGACGATCTTTCCGTGCTTGGCAAATTCTGTCAATTTCCCCGTCACGCGGTCGTCGAAGCGGACGCCAAATGCGAGCAACAAATCGCCATCATTGACTGCGTAATTGCTGTACACCGTACCGTGCATCCCCAGCATCTGCAGGCACAGGTAGTGATTGGCGGGGAAATTCCCAATGCCGTGAAGCGTGAGCGCAACGGGAATACCAGTATTGATGGCAAAACGTGTGAGCGCATCGGCGGCATTGCTGTGAGTAACGCCTCCACCGGCGTAGATGATCGGCTTCTTGCTGGCACGAATCGCATGAAGAATCGGCTCCAGTTCCTGTCGTTTGGCACGTCGTGTTGGTTTGTAGCCGGGCAAGCTCATCGGGACATCCCAGTCCGGAACGATTTGTTTGATCTGTACATCTTTGGGCATGTCGATGAGGACCGGTCCCGGCCGACCGCTTTCCGCAATGTGGAACGCTTCTTTCATCACTCGAGTGATGTCCTCGGTCTTTGTCACAAGATAATGATGCTTGGTAATCCCGCGGCAGATTTCGACCATCGGCGTTTCTTGGAATGCATCGTTTCCAAGTACGTTTGTGCTGACTTGCCCCGTGATCGCGATCATGGGAATGCTGTCCATTTTTGCATCAGCGATACAGGTTACAAAGTTCGTTGCGCCTGGACCTGAAGTACTAAAGCAGACCCCCGCCTTGCCAGTCGTACGCGCGTAACCATGTGCCATGAATCCGCCACCCTGCTCATGGCGTGGAAGAATCGTACGCAGTTTGTTGGTCACTTTGGTCAATGATTGGTGGATCGGCATCGATGCGCCGCCCGGATAAGCGAATACGACTTCGACACCATGCCGAATGAGGCTTTGAACGAGGATGTCGGCCCCATTCATTTTCTCGCTGGCAGGTGGGTTCGATCGTACATCGGCCATGATTCTCACCAATTCATCAGGGAAAGGAAACAAAGTATCAGCGGACAGTATATCGCGGCAATTCGGAGTTTGCAGGTGCTGTTTTATCGAAGATTCCGACATTTTTTCTAAACTTCCCACTTGACCTGAATTTTAAGGATGGGTACTCTTCGCAAATTGGATGAATTTCCGATCCTTATTTCCTCTCCTCTACCCATGGAAGGGCGTCCTGGCTGACAGCTGAGTTATATGACCTCCACTGAAGAACCGGTCCTGATTCGACTGGCTCCAGCAAAATTGAATTTGACACTGGAAGTCATGAATCGAAGAGCCGATGGTTTTCATTCGATTGAATCACTCATGCTCAAAATCGATCTTTGTGATCGATTGGAATTTTGGGCTAATGAATCGGATATTCTCTTGACCTGTGAACATTCCGGGATACCGACCGATGAGCGAAATTTGGTAGTCAAAGCGGCACTGTTACTCAAAGAGTACTCCAGTACAAAGTTCGGAACTCAGATTCGGCTTTCCAAGAGCATACCTCATGAAGCCGGATTAGGCGGTGGCAGCAGCGATGCTGCTACAACTTTACTGGCTTTGAACGAACTTTGGAGGCTGAATTATCCACTCGAAACACTGCAAGACATTGCAGCAAGGATTGGGTCGGATGTGGCTTTTTTTCTGTACGGTCCGGCAGCCTGGTGTACGGGCCGTGGCGAAATTGTCTCACCGGAAGTAGTTGGATCGACCATGGATTTTGTTGTCGTGAAACCTCCGATTGGACTGTCCACACGCGAAGTTTATCAGGCTGTCCAGGTTTCCGATCAGCAATTCGATAGTTCGCTCGCCCGCAGCGCTCTTCGTACGGGTGATTCTGTTTCTTTGGGCCGTGCGTTGTTCAATCGATTGCAGCCACCGGCTTTTGAAGTCGCACCATCAGTGGAGTCGCTTTACAGCGAACTTTCCGCATATCGACCGCTCGGGTGCCAACTCTCCGGAAGCGGTTCCGCTCTGTTTGCACTTTGCCACGACGCCCTCGAGGCGAATCGAATCGCCAGCGCGATTCGAGATAATCATGCCGATGATCCGGTCCCACTTCAGGTTATTGTGTGTCGCAGCTGGCACACACCTTCATTTCTAAGGAATCACTCTCGTTAGCAACAAGGAGTTTCCCGGTGCAAATCACGGAAGTCCGCATCAAATTGTGCGAGGAAAATCGCGAACGGCTCCTCGCCTTCTGCTCCGTCACTTTTGATCATGCATTTGTCATTCGCGATCTGAAGATTATCGATGGCAGCCGCGGATTGTTTGTCGCGATGCCCAGCCGCAAGCTAACTGATCGATGTGGCTGCGGCTGCAAGAACCATCTGCGGGCGAAGTTCTGCAACAATTGCGGACGGAGGCTCAACGAGTCACGAGCCCTCAGAGAAGCTGAGGGACGAGCGAAATTACATGCCGATATCGCACACCCCATTCATTGTCAGGCACGTGAACAGATCCAGAATGCGATCGCCAAAGCTTACGATGCCGAACGGGAACGAGCAAAGCAACCGGGCTACATGTGCAGTTATGACGATCACGATTTTGATCTCGATGACATTCCCATGAGCTATGGGGATATGGTGAAGCAATCCGCGCCAGGCTACCATACTCATCAGCCACATACGGAAGTGACGAAATCACACCACATGGAAAATGGCACCCAAAAGGCCCGTGTCGAATCACGTTTCGGATCAGGAATCATCTAGAAAAGCGATTGGCCCACGGTAACAAACCGAGGGCCAATGCTTGATTATACAAATCATCCGATCATTCTTTGGTGCGCCGAAGATACTTACCGTCTTCGGTCTGGATAACGATCAGTTCGCCTTCATTTATGAACGAAGGGACGGTGACTTTCAAACCAGTCTCCATGGTGGCAGGCTTGTATTGCGCCGACGCGGTTGCGCCTTTGATGCCCGGCTCCGTTTCGATTACTTTCAGAGTCACGGTCTGGGGCAATGCGACGTCAAGCGGTTTGCCGTCATAGCATGTGATCTGAACCGTGTCATTTTCCCGTAGATAAAGGATCTTATCGCCGACCATCTGTCCGCTGAGTGTCACCTGCTCGAATGTCTCCAGGTCCATGAAGACATAATCTTCGCCGTCTTTGTAAGAGTAGGTGTAGTCCTTCGTTTCAAGATAAACGACATCGACCTTGTCATCAGGGTGTACGCGTTCGTCCGTGATGGAGCCGGTCTTGAGATTCTTGAGTTTGAGGTAAAGGATCGCACGCCAGTTGCCGGGAGTGTTCAGATCCCGATCCAGGCAATAGTAGAGCTGATTATTCATATTCAGCACCATGCCTCGACGAATGTCGATCATTTTCGTGGACGCCACGTCATCTCCTCCATACCGGCATCAAGACCAGAACTGATTAACTACACTTTAGTAAACGAATGAGAACTCGGACACCCGGGTTCGAACTCGCGCGAGAATTGCACTGGCATTCTTTCTTCCATATCCATCAAATGTTATGCGACACGATGTCTTGCTGATGGCAGACCTTCGGTCTCGTGGGAGTGAAGATGTTCAAACTCTTGCAATATACGTTTTCCCTTTTCGCACAGATCCTTCTCAGTTTGCGATACCGCGTTCGCGTAGAAGGATTCGATGAGGTCCTCAAGCATCCGGGACCCTATCTGATTCTTCCCTGTCATCCTGCGTATACCGATCCGCCCAATGTGATCGCTCATCTTTGGCGAACGTTTAATATGCGGCCAATGTTGCTCGAAACGAATTTTGAATCGCCACTTCTCGCGCCACTGGCGTGGTTGCTTCGCGCCATCAAAGTTCCCGAGACGGAAATCGCCAGCGCCGAGGCGCGGCAACGAGCGGAGGCATCAGTTCAAGAAGTGATTCAAGCTCTTCAATCTGGTGATAATGTGGTCCTTTGGCCTTCGGGGACATTGTCGCGTGATGGAAAGGATTATCTCTACGCGGCTCGCACGGCGGCCGATGTGCTAAAAGCCGTGCCGCAAACCACACTGGTTCTGGTTCGAACCCGGGGCTTGTGGGGAAGTTCATTCAGCTGGGCTTACGGTAAAAAACCCCGTCTGATACCCTCGCTTTTTCGTGGAATCCGTCAGCTGCTGACCAATTTGATTGTCTTCATGCCCAGAAGACATGTCTCGATGCATCTCGAGGCATTCGAGCAATCCCAGCGACCCGTACCGACACGAGAAACGCTCAACCCATGGCTGGAGGCGTGGTACAACGCCGACGGCGGCGATACGCCAACATTTGTCCCTTATCACTTTCTCTTCGGGCCCTCTGATTTCGAGTTTCCGCCACCCGCAAGACCAGTCGAGATCGATCTCTCGAGCGTTCAGCCCAAAACAATCGAGGCCGTGAATCATTTCGTTGAGGAGCATTTGAAACGGCCACTCACTGAGGAAGAAAATGTTCCGAGTACCACGTTTTCCCAACTGGGTCTTGATAGTCTCGAAGGTATGGAAATCGCATTGAAAGTTGAGCAGTTGTCGGGTTTCAACAGCGATGTCGTGCCAACGAGCCTGGGACAACTCTGGGCGTTGGCGGAAGGACTCTTGGATTCCGGGCCTGCGAAACCCGCTCCTAAGGCCTGGTTCGCACGCCCCTCGGATACGCGGCCGCTCGAACTTTTGGGCGAAACGATTGCAGAGGCGTTCGTCAATCGTGTGCTTGCAAATCCGAAAGACATTGCGGCCGCGGATGACCTCGCGGGTGCGGTGACTTACGAGAAACTCTTTGTCGGTTCCACCGCGATGGCGGCGCGATTTCGCGAGTTGCCCGGCGATCATTTGGGGTTGTTGCTGCCGGCGTCCGTCGGTGCCGACCTGGCGTTTCTCGGAATTCATCTCGCGGGGAAAATACCGGTCGCGCTCAACTGGACGACTGGACCGAGCAACCTGGAACATGCGGTTTCTCTGATGAGAGTTCAAAAAGTCATCACATCGAAGCGATTCATCGACCGTACTCAAATTGCCGTGCCCGGGGCCGAATTCGTTTTTCTCGAGGATATCCGCGCATCGATGGGCAAACTTGAATTGCTCCGAAGAATGCTGACTTTGCGCTATTGGCCTTCCATGGCCAGACGAATCGCACTGGAAAGTACGATTTTGGATCCGAATCAGAATTCTGTCATTTTGTTCACAAGTGGTTCGGAAAAAGCTCCCAAGGCGGTGCCCCTCACGCATGCGAATATCATCGCCGATCTGCGGGGAGCCGTGCCTCCGCAGGAACTCACGCGAGCCGACTCCGTACTCGGATTTTTGCCGATGTTTCACAGCTTCGGACTGACCATCGCGGGCTTGTTTCCGATTCTCGGCGGGGCCAAAGTTGTGCATCATCCCGATCCGACCGATGCATCTTCGCTTGCAAAGAAAGCAGCAACGTATCGACCAACAATCATCATCGGGACACCGACATTTGTCGGATTCATCATGAATCGGTGTCAGAGCGGGGATCTTGATTCGTTGCGTTTGATTGTGGTTGGGGCGGAGAAATGTCCCGACGAAATCTTCAACCGTGCCCACGAACTGGCGCCGAATGCGACCGTGCTCGAAGGATACGGTGTTACCGAATGTTCGCCATGCGTGGCGGTGAATCCGGTCGCCAAAGTCAAACGCGGAACCATCGGGAAGCCTCTGCCCAACGTCTCGGTTTGTGTTGTCGATCTCGACACGGGAAAAGTCCTTCCGCCGAACGAGCGCGGAATGTTGTTGGTGAGTGGGCCAACGGTCTTCCCCGGGTATCTTGGCTATGAAGGCGAATCTCCGTTTCGTGACATCGATGGCCAACGCTGGTACGTCACCGGCGACCTCGCTTCGCTCGATGAAGACGGGTATATCGTTTTCGCCGGCCGCTTGAAACGCTTCCTGAAGGCCGGTGGCGAGATGATCTCTCTCCCCGCACTCGAAGAACCGTTCGCACGACTATATCCGCCCTCCGATGACGGACCACGGGTTGCCGTGGAAGGGACCGAACACGAAGGCAAACGCGTCGTCGCGCTGTTCACCACCGAGGAGATCGCGCTCAAAGAAGCCAATGCCTTGCTTCAACGTGAAGGATTTCGCGGGGTCATGCGACTTGATGAAGTCCGCCGAGTTGAAGCGATTCCCGTCCTGGGCACTGGAAAAACCGATTACAAGCTTCTTCGGAAACAATTGGAAGCAGTTTAAGCTTCGCCAAGGTATTCGAATCGGGGTACGGTGCGCGAGCCGATCGTCACGACTTCCTGAAACATCGTCAATGGGCGAACCCATAATCCCTCGTCGCCGAAGAGCGGGCGATAGACGACGAGGTATTCATCGGTTTCACTGTGACGAGCGACACCGATCACCTCATACTCGCCACCCTTGAAGTGCCTGTATTTTCCTGGTCGAATCGGGCCTGTCATGGCTTTCGTTCCTCTTTGATCAGTGGAAGGAGAAAGATCAATCCCACCAACGGACCCGGGAGAAGGATCCAGGAAATCGTTCGTCCCATCTCCTGAACCAACATCGCGGTCAGTTGGATCGCGACGATGGTTATCGTAAAACCGATCCCGTTCTGCACCGCCAGCGCACTTCCCACAGTCTCTCGCGGCACAACCATCGATGAGATCGCCGAAAACTGCGGCGAATCCATCACGACCGAGAATCCCCAAATCCCAAGCACACACCAAGCCAATGTATCGTCCACTAGGGGAAAGAGGAAGCACATCGCTGCCGAAGCAAACAGCGCAATTCCTGCCACATGCGCCGAGCCAATCCGCCGACCCAGATATCCGCCAAACACACAGCCCGCTCCACCCAACGCCACAACAACGAACGAGAACAGATATCCCGATTGCGAATTCTGCTCCGTTGAGATCGACGCCACCAGGAACGGCACCATCGCCCAAAATGCATACAACTCCCACATGTGCCCGAAATACGCCAGCGCCGATGCCCTGTAACGCCGTTCGCGAAACGCCGCGATCACTTTGCTCAATCCCAATCGCCCTCCGGACTTCGCATGCGGGCCTTCACCGATTCCCAGCACCAGCAACCCCGCACAGAACGCCAAACCGCTCGCGATCCCGATCGCGCTTCGCCACGGTACCTGCTCGCCGATCCCGCGCAGCAGAAACGGCGTCGCGGTGCCCAGTGTCAATGCTCCCACGAGCCATCCGAGCACAAGACCCGAGCGCTCGGGTGCAAATGAGACAACGAGCTTCATCCCGAGTGGATAGATCCCCGCAAGGCAGAGCCCGACGGCGAATCGCGCAGCGAGTGCCTGAGGCAAGCTTTCGCACACCAGCAGCAGGCCGTTGAAAACCGCGCCGGCGAACGCGGAGACGGCAAAGAACCGATCGGTGCGGTAGCGGTCCGCCAGTCCGGTGAGCGCGATCCCCAACGTTCCCGCAATGAAGCCCAACTGAGTCGAGGTCAGCAGCGCCGCGCGGCCCGCATCCGTGAGCTGCCAGCGGATGCTAAGCTCGGGTGCGACCGCGGTGCCCACAAACCAGAGCGAAGTGCCCAACAATTCCGCGAGAACAATCAGAACGATTGGTGCCATCCGGCCATTGTAGTTCTGGACGATTACCTTGGGCATTTCGAGTTGTCATCGAAGCTCTTCCAAACAGGAAGTCCACCAGTCATCCTCGTCAAAACAGACGTCAGGGCGCCGCCACCTGCTGCGCACACTCGTGGCAGAAGCATATTCAAAGAGTCGCTCGTCTTTCCACCGACACTGCCACACCCTACGGCGGAAAGACTCTCAAATTTCGGAAGCGCCTAGGCGCCGTAAGGGTTTACGTCAATTTTGAACACGTCATGAAATGATGTTCAGGTTAGATTTGGCAGCCTTCAAAACCGTATCGAGGGCTCCGCCACCACGCTGTTCAAGCCTCATACGGAGACCCCATCTGCTGCATGAATTTTTATGTCCTTCATGAAAAGCGATCATCGCCTGCTCTGGAAATTCGTCTGTGTTTGATAATGATCTGGGTGAAATGGATGAACGAAAATAGTCGCGGCTGGAGTGTCCGGCTCGCTCGTGTCTGGAAATCCGTCCGGATATTGGTAACTGTGGGCCTATGCCCGTCGCCCACACCGGCAATCGCACTCAGGAGCCACCGGACGTATGCGGGGGAGGTCGAAGTGGAAATGGGAACGGCTCCCTCTTTCGGGAGCCGTTCGATTTGGAAAGCCGGGCAAAGGCGCCGTTTACTTCACGTCAATGGAGGCCTGGGTCGTGCCCAGAGTCACAGTGTTGTCTTTGTTAGGCGTCCTGTAGTTTTCAGGGACCGACTTGTAGGCCGGTACTCTCGCATTTGCTTCTTCGGCAAAGAAGAACGTGTACTTTCCCGGAATGGCTTTTAGCGTTGCGACGCCATCGGCACCGACCTTGCCAGCCGCGGGTAGACCGTCGTCGAGTGGATTGAAGGTCACAGTGAGATTTTGCGGAGAACCGGTTGGTAACGTCACCTTCACGGAGACTTCAACCGGTTCGGAACGAGTCGACGGGTTGCTACTGCATCCAGCAGCGGCAGCGAGTACGAACGTCAGGACGAAGAGAGAAATACGCATTTTAGTCTCCGGGAGGACGGCGTGGTCTGGGTAAAGGAAACGGACCGGCTCGCAAAGATGCGGCCGGTCCAGATAATGAAGATCGTCGCCGGTCAATCGAGGGTCACGATCTGGCCGTCGGTCGCGCCGACGCTGTACTTGAGTACGCGGTAGTTAATGCCGTCGCGAACGAACCGAACGGACCCGTCGCCCATCACCACATTGATGCCGCCCGTGTGGAAGCTGAAAGGCTCGTCGTTCGGCCCGCAGTTGTTGATGGTCCAGCGGCATTCTGGTGGTCCGCCGATCGGGTTGGGGTAATTATTGAAACTCGCCACCCGGCTGCCGGTCGAATTACTTGGGCCAGAGAAACCATTGGCAACGGTGTCCGGGTCGGCCCACGAATAGACGCGGCGGGCACCGGTAATGGTTGCGCCGGAACCGCTCAGACCGTCGACCGGAAAGGCGTTAAAGCCACCTGCAGTTGTCGGCGACGGGCGGCTCGAGGCTGATCCGAAAACGCCAACGCTCGGGTGGGCGCGGCTCGCGTCCTCGACGCAGAGGAAGGTGTTCGAGGTGCCGTCCGTCACACCGACTATCGTTCGTCCTTCACACGTCAGCATACCCGAATGCTTACCGCCTGCGGGAGCCGTGTTGTTCCGTACTCCGGTCACGTCATCGATGTCCGTCTGAGTCGGGAACATATAGTCGAAGCCACCAAGTTGGGTGACCGGGTCACGAGCATCGTTTCCGATCGGCGCGCTCGGGCAGATGTACGTCTTGATTAACGTCCGGGCTGCCTGTTGTCCCGTCGGCCAACGGTTGTCGTCGTAGGCGTAACCGATCGACTTCGGATGCATGCCGGTATAGCCGGTGGTGGCAGTGGTGGCCGAAACATTGAAAAGGTTGTAGACCGCGTTCTGTTCGATGTATGGCAGGATCCATGTCGCGGTCGAGTGGACCGAGTAGGTCGTGCTGCCGCTACCGGTCGAGTCACACTGACCGATCGACGGCAGTGCATTGTTCGCCGATTCGTAGTTATGGCAGGCAAGGCCCATTTGCTTCAGATTGTTGGTGCAGGTGGCTCGTGCGGCTGCTTCACGGACTTTTTGGACTGCGGGGAGAAGAAGACCGATCAGGATCGCGATGATGGCGATCACAACGAGAAGTTCAATCAGTGTAAAACCGCGGCGGAGAGTGCGGCTGCCGATAGGCTTGGTCGCGACGTTCAAAGAAGTACTCCAGGGTGGTGGTTCATCCGTAGCGCAGCAAACGCACACGGCAAAGAGAATGTTAGTTTCTAATAAGTAGATTACGTTAAGGAAAAGTGAATTCTTGGAGTTTGTTCACGATGCCCGGAATTGTCAAGGGATTCGGAGTCATTGTGCTCGAACTGTGATCTCTATAATGATGCCAATGAACAGCAACGATCAAAAACCATTGCCGGAAGAGTCCATTACCAAGCGCAGAATGCCCTTTTGGATTGGGATCGGTGTGCTCATTCTTTTGTTTCCGATCATTGTCATTCCGTTTCTCGTCTCAACCTTTCGCGAACCCGTTTTTCAGTCGGTCGATGATATCGCTGTCGATCAGATTGAATCGATTGAACTCTTCATCCTGAATCGCCCGGACGGCGGTCCGGATATCGGCGGAACCCGCGGGATGTTTGCGGTTCCGAAAGAGGATTTTGAGCGGATTTTGGAGCCCTTACGAGGTGCACGCACGGTCGAATCGGAATCCGCACGCGGGATCTGGTTGGGCCGAATGGTTGTCACATTCACGGATGAACGGAGTCAGACGATCATGCTCCATCGATCGAAGAAGGAGTACGAAGACAGAGCGGCGAAACCGCTGGAAATCCGGATCGGCCGGTATCAGTATGAAATTCCCAACGTCATGGATTTCGTCGAACGAGCGGCCGATGTGGCGGGCCTTCCCGCGACGGAAACGAAAAACTAGTCCATCATCCAAGGTGAATTGACAGATGAGAACGACTGATCGGGAAACGATACGATCGAGTCGTTCTTTTGTTGTTCGGGTGCCACGCTCACGGCTTTGCGAGAGCCTGCCCACTCCATGCAGTGGGCATGGCACCCAGCCAGTGATGGACAGAGCCCTCCGCATTTCCAAGGGCCATTCAACTGAGTCCAGTCGAGGAACTCGTCACTTTCCAAAACTGCTGAACGGATTGTCATCATCCGACTGGTTGGGGGATTGTTCCCGGGCCGCGGTTCCCTTCGGTTTCGTCCGGATCGGTCGTGGTGATTCCGTCGTCTGATTTTTACTTTCGTATTTTTTCGCGATCTTTTCCGTCGGCGCTTTTGCGGTGGTTTTGGGCTTCCGGAGCACAAAAACAAACAGGATCACGCCACCCACGAGCAGCAGTCCTGAACCGAACATGATCATCTTGGTTGTTTTGTCCATTCCCGGATCCGCGGCGGGAGCGGATTTTTGTGATTCCGAAGTTTCTTTATTTTCGTCCGCTTTCTTCGGATCGCTTTTTGGTGGCGATGACTTAATCTGGGAAGGGATTTTCGGGTACTCGATGGAACCGTTCGATTTGAGGGTCTTGCTGACCTGATTCTCGTCGTTCAGAACTTCAACCTGTTGGATTCCAATCACGCCTTTGTTCGTTCGTCCGTGGATGGCCTTCACTTCGATGGTGAGTCTTACGCGTGCCGGCAGGTCGGCTTTGGCGATGTCGCTTTCGACCTGTCCGGCCAGGCTGCGTGACGTGTAGTTCTCAAGATTCAGCGGATTGGTCAGGTTGTTGGTTCGGATTTCGAGTCCGGTCCCGCCGGCGTAGCGCGTGCCGTTGATGAAACCCTCGACTGTGACCGTTTTGCCGACGAAGGACTCAGGGAATCGATTGAGGGTTGAGAGTGTTGTTGTTCCGGCGGGTGGCGCGGCGGAGGCCTGGAAGGTGCTGACGGTTTTTCCGTCGTCGTCCAGGAAATCGATTGCGGACACCAGGAATGAGTGTCGGCTTTCGCGGCCGCTGGGCTTCTCGACGGCTCCCATTAATCGCAAGGGATATTTGATCTGTGCGACGGCCGGCAGGAGTTCGGGAATTCCGAGGTCAGCGATTTGCAGTGCGAGATCTTTTGGCACAACGATCCGAAGTTCGCTGGGGATATTGTCGGCTTCCGTTTCCACAACGAGTTCGTATTCTCCGCGTTCGGCCGGATTCACCACACAGGTACTCAGGACATCCATTCGCAGAGATTTCCCGACGAAAAGATCCGGACTGGCGTTCACGATGCTGACGTTTTCGGAGTTGGACGGGGTCGGGAATTGAGGCGGAATCGAAGGAAACGGAAGGATCGATCCGCTGGTCAGTTTCAGACGGCCGTCGGGAGTGCGCTGGGGTCCGTATCGGCGGCTGGGACCGGGATCATTGGGCATTTCGGGGCGTGGGGGCGCAACCACAACCGCGATGGCGTTTGTGAATACTTTGCCGTTGGCTGTTTCGATTTCGATTTGGACAAACATCTGCATTCGGGAGTCGGCCGGCACGGTGACATCGGCTTTTGCCACACCGGACTGAATGGGTAAGGGCACCTTCATGGCGTTGGGGAGTACGTTTGTGTTGTCCTTGGGCAGCGTACCCGTGCCGGGAAGGATGTGTGCCGTCACGGACTTGACCAATCGGAACGGATCAATGACGCGTGTTCTGAGTACGGCTTCGATGGGGCCATTGGGAGGAACGTCTTCGCTTTTGGGAGAAATCGAGATGACACCCAATCGACCCTTCAGCATGGACGTCACTTCGTGGAAGGGAATGGCGTAGCCGATGCCGGCGTTTCGGACGGTGGTGACGGCGACGCCGACGAGTTTGCCGTTGGGGGCAACAACGGGGCCTCCGCTGTTTCCCGGATTCAGGGCTCCATTGAGCTGAACTTTGGCGATGGGTCCGCCGGCGATTTCCCGGCGAAGGCTGGAGACTTTGGCGTCGCCGATGCTGATTTCGGGGTTTTTGGTGCCGATGGCGAGTCGTCCGCCGAACGGGAAACCGCAGACGTAGACCTGCATCGTTTCGCGGACTTCGAGTGTATCATCGATCGTTAACGGTGCAGGGAGTTTTTCCACTTTTTCCAGTTTCAAAGTGGCCAGATCGTTCACGGGATCGATGGCGACGATAGTTGCTTTGACGGATCGTTCGTTTTCGGTGCCGCTTTCGATGACGACACTGATCGGCGTTTGCATCATGCGCGTTTCGTCATCGTCTTCGTACAGATCGATGACGTGGTGATTGGTCACGACCCAGCCGGTGTTGCCGTCAACTTTGACGATAAAGCCGGATCCGGTGGCGATGGAACCGGAGCGTGGTGAACCCACTTTGATGAAGACCGTGGCCGCCTTGATCCGCGCGAGTTCTTCCACTGAGAGACTGTCCTGAGCGCGGACCATGCCGGCTGTGAGGCTCAAGATCAAAACGAGTACGAGTTGTTTCATCGCGAGTTTCCCTGAAGCAGGATCGCCGATTTCAGCATAGTGTAATTCATGATTCCGGAATAGTCTTCAATGGTTTTTCAACGGCGTTCTACAATACGCTCTATGGAACGACTCAATAAATATCTGGCGCATTCGGGTGTGGCGTCGCGCCGGAAATGTGACGAATTGATCGCGACGGGGCGTGTCAAGATCGACGGCCGCATTGTGCGTGATCTCGGGATCAAGCTTGAGCCGGAGAAGCATACGATCAGCGTTGATGATGTTCCTGTGAAATACGAGAAGACGGTCTACTGGCTGGTTCACAAGCCGGTTGGTTATTTGTGCACGAACCATGATCCGGCCGGCCGACCGCTGGCGAGCGATCTGATTCCGCGAATCGAGCAGCGGGTGTTTACGGTGGGGCGATTGGATGAATCGAGCGAAGGTTTGCTGCTCATGACCAACGATGGCGAGTTGGCGTATCGCCTGATGCACCCCAAATACGAAATTGAAAAGACGTATCTGGTGCTGGTGGCGGGTCATCCGACCGCCCAGGATTTGCAGAAACTTCTCGATGGTGTGTGGCTTGCTGAAGGCAAGGTGAAGGCGCGGCGTGTGAAGCGGATGAAGTCGCAGGGCGACAGCACATGGTTGCGGATCGTACTTTGCGAGGGGAAGAACCGTGAGATTCGGCGGATGCTCGCGAAGCAGAATCACAAGGTGCTGAAACTGCGACGGATCGCGATTGGGCCGCTGGAATTGGACCGGTTGCCGAAAGGCAAGGCGCGAAAATTAAGCCTGAAGGAATTAACAGCGCTTAAGAGTTGCGTGGATTCCGGCATTCGCAAGCTGGAGCGGCTGCGCGATTCCGCTTCGCGACATTCGGGCGATCCAAGTCGCGAGTAATCAACTCACACCTGTTTTTATGTGCTAGAAATTCTCTTGAAGAACGATCCGAAGGGGAATTTCATGAGATTCGTTTGTGTGATCGCACTGGCAGCTGTGGCATGTCAGAATCATTTTGCGGAAGATTCCGGCAGCAAGATCGCTTCTCCTTCTGTGAAAAAGCTGATGGAAAATCCCGAGAACTTTCTCGGGACACACATCGCGGTCCGCACGAAACTCGATCCAGAAACCAAGACACCCGTACAAGGCGTTGAACTCACGGTACGTGCTGATGGCGCTCCGTTGAAAGGTCGGATACGCTTTCTGGCATCGACTGCGTTCGCGGAACCTGTTTCTCAGATTGAATCCGAGAAATTTGTCCGAATCATTGGCATCGTGCTGGCGGATGAAACGCGCCGAGGATCGTATGTCTTTGAAGTCGAATCGATCGAGGTGCTCGGAACGAATGACGAAATCATCAAGACGATCCAGCCGAAATCCTCGTCCCTCCCTGCTGTGAATACACCGGAAATCGTGGAGAAGGAACCGGAAAAAGCTGTTCAAACGCCTGGCAAAGTCGAGAATGGTGCAACCAAGAACGGGGTCTCGACCGTCCTCGTCGTGTCGGCATCGTTGGTGGCAGTATTGTTAATGGTTCTGATGGTGATCGGTCTTCGCTTGATGAAATACGCGAAACTCGCGCGTCATCAGCCTCAACAAAAGCCGTTGGAGATTCGTTGAATCGAATCCGATTTGTCCATTTCTGAGAAACGGTTTGCATTGACACAGTCAAGCATCCATGACGCGCTGGTTCGAACGAATAGAATTCCCCTTGTGTAAGCATTTGTTGGTATTGCGGTATTCACTGCGTGCTTCACGTTAGGGTAAGCTTTCATGACAATCAGCAAGAGAATCGCGTCCGCGTCTTCAGGACTGCTATTTGCTGCCCTGGTGGTGGCTCCGGGCTGTCAGCCGGCAAAATCGCCCCCGCCTGCGCCTCCGCCTCCGTCAGTTACCGTCATCCAACCGGTCAGCTATCCGGTTCAAAGTTACCACGATTACAACGGATATCTCGATTCGTTCGAAATGGTGGAAATCCGGGCCCGTGTCAAAGGTTATCTGGAGAAGGTCCACTTCGTTGACGGAACCGATGTCGTCAAAGGGCAGGATCTGTACACGATCGATCCGCGCGAATACGAAGCCATGGTTGCCAGGGCCGAAGCGGATATCGAGCGTGCCAAAGCCGATCAGGCGAACGCGGAAGCCCAGATCGCCCTTGCCGAAGCCGAACTGAAACGGCAAGAGTCACTCGGCGACGCCGCCTCCGCGAGCGACAAGGATAAAGCGGTCGCTACGCTCGCCGCCAACAAGGCACTCTTGAAAACCGCCGTCGCCAATACGAGCGCCGGTGAAGCGGCTTTACGCAGTGCAAAACTTCAACTCGAATACACAAAGATCAAAGCTCCGATTTCCGGGAAGATCAATCGGACTCTGGTGACCCAAGGCAACCTCGTGGGGCAAAACGAACCCACCTTGCTCACCACCATTGTCAGGATCGACAAACTCTACGTTTACTTTGATACTGCGGAACGGGATCTGGTTGAGTATCTGCAATCGCTTTCAACAGACACCACCGAAGCCGTCGAAATATCCGTTGGGGTGACAAGCGAGGAAGGATTTCCTCATAAGGGAAAGATTGATTTTCGAGAGAATCGTGTCGACACCGGGACTGGCACAGTCCGCATTCGAGGTGAGCTGGATAATCCCCTGGCAGTTGACAAGAAAAACCGCATTCTCTATCCGGGACTGTATTCGCGGATCCGCCTGCCGAACGGTCCGCGTCGAAACCTGCCGGTCATCCCCGAAGAAGCTTTGATGACCGGCCTTGAGGGCCGATACGTTTATGTCGTCGATGAAAACAATCAGGTCATCCGCCGGCCCGTCGAAATCGTCCGGCAAGCCGTCTGGAAAGCATCTCCGCCCGGACAACAGGTGAATGGGGCCTGGGTTGTCACCACCGAATTGAAAGCGGATTCCGACGACTCCAAAAAATCAGTGACAAAACCCATTCAATCGATTGTCGCAGTCGCTTCCGGATTGACAGTCCAGGACCGAATTATTGTGAACGGATTGCAGAAGGCCCGCCCCGGTGGGACTGTCAATCCTGAAATCTCCACTCTCGTGCCGCCGCCAGAAGCTCCTTAATCACCCAACTGCTGCGTTCCTTTGAGTACTTATCGGGCGACCCATTCATGATTTCTCGTTTCTTTATCGATCGTCCGATTTTCGCGAATGTCATCGCGATCCTGACGATCCTCTTTGGTTTCGTCGCTATTCAGCGACTCCCGATCGAACGCTACCCTGCCATCACTCCGCCGACGGTCGTGGTGACGACGAATTACCCCGGCGCGAATGCACGTGTGGTTGCTGATACGGTCGCGGCACCGATCGAGCAGCAAGTCAACGGCGTCGAGAACATGATGTACATGGCCTCGACCAGTTCCGCCGACGGTTCCTATTCACTGACCATCACATTCGAAATCGGTACGAACCTTGATGACGCTCAAGTTCTGGTGCAGAACCGGATTTCCATTGCTGAACCCTCGTTGCCTGAGGAAGTACGGCGTCAGGGTGTGACAGTCAAAAAGCAATCATCCAACATTTTGCTCGTCGTATCACTCACATCCGAGAGCGGAACCTATGATCCGCTCTTTCTTTCAAACTATGCGACCATTCGCTTGCGCGATGACCTCAGTCGCGTGAGTGGGGTCGGTGAAGTTCTCGTCAAAGGGGCCGGTTCGTACTCGATGAGGATTTGGTTGGATCCTGACAAAATGGCGGCCCGCCAACTCACCACACAGGATGTCATATCCGCTTTGGCACGTCAAAACATTCAGGTCGCTGCGGGCCAGGTTGGCCAGCCACCGAATCCCTCGGGCCAGGCATTTCAGTTGACGGTCACAACGCTGGGTCGGTTGACCGACGTCGAGCAGTTCGAAGAGATCGTTGTCAAAAGTGGAGCGGATGGGCAAATCGTTTATCTGAGAGATATCACCAACGTCGAGCTTGGTGCCCAATCCTATGACACCTTCAACGCACGATCCGGCAAATCGGCCGCGAACCTTCTGATTTATCAACTGCCTGGTTCCAACGCCCTCGAAGTTTCACAAAGCGTCGAAGAAGCGATGGAACGCCTGAAATCCACCTTGCCCATCGGTATGGAATACACCATTCCCTTTAACACGACGAAATTCGTCGCGTCGGCCATCACGAACGTCTACTCCACGCTCATCGAAGCGGGCGTTCTGGTCCTGATTGTGATCCTGGTCTTTCTGCAGAATTGGCGGGCATTATTGGTTCCTGCCACAACGGTTCCCGTGACGATCATTGGTGCCTTTGCGTTCATGTATCTCTTTGGTTTTTCGATCAACCTTCTCACTTTATTTGGACTGATTCTCGCGATTGGAATTGTGGTGGATGACGCGATCGTGATCGTCGAAAATGCGAGTCATCACATTGAGTCGGGCTTGCCGCCTCGTGAGGCGACGATCAAGGCGATGGGCGAAGTGACGGGGCCGGTCATCGCGATCACATTCGTCCTGCTGGCGGTGTTTGTTCCGACAGCGTTTCTCGGCGGAATAACTGGGCAAATGTATCGTCAGTTCGCGCTCACGATCGCGGCAACCGCCGTCATCAGCGCGGTGAATGCGCTGACGCTCAAACCGGCCCAGTGTGCCACCTATCTGCGCCCGCATACCGGGCGAAGTTTCTTCACACGGCTCTTCGACTTTTTCTACCGGCCAATCGAGAATCTCTATTCCTGGTTTGTCCGCCAACTCGTCAAGGTCTGGTGGCTTGTTCTGCTCGCGTTCGTGGGGTTGGCCGGCTTCACCGCCTGGTGGTACCAGCAACTCGCACCCGGGTTTTTGCCGACCGAAGACGAAGGTTACGCAATCGTCGCCGTTCAACTGCCCGATTCCGCTTCTCTTGATCGGACACGCGAAGTCGCAAATACCCTCAACACGGTTCTCACGAAATACAAGGAGAACGGAACGGTTGAAAACTGGTTCGTCCTTGGCGGGCTTTCATTGCTCGACGGTACGGCTGCACCCAATGGTGCGACCTGCTTTATCGCCTGGACGGACTGGTCTTTGCGGACCAAACCGGAACAGTCGCAGCAGGCGCTAGTGCAGGCGCTGCAGGGCGAACTCTTCAAAATCAAAGAAGCGAATATCTTCGTGATCGTTCCTCCCTCAATTCAGGGATTGGGATTCTCGGGCGGATTTGAAATGAAGATCGAGGATCGAGGCGGAGTGGGATCGGAAATCTTACAGGAGCGAACGCAGGCGATGATCGATGCGGCGATCAAAAACGAAGCGATCGCTCCGCCACCGATGACGCGCAGTACGTTCCGCGCCGGCGTTCCTCAGATTTATCTGAATATCGACCGTGTCAAAGCCGAGAAAATGGGTGTCGCTCTGAACGATGTGTTTGCCGCTCTGCAGGCCAACCTCGGTTCGATCTACGTCAACGACTTCAATAAATTCGATCGGACCTATCAGGTTCGAATTCAGGCAGACGCCAAGTTCCGCGGCGATACCAATCTTCTTCGACGGCTCGAAGTTCGAAATCGCAACGGCGGGCGAGTACCTCTTGCGACTCTGGTCGACGTGGAAATCCGTGTCGGCCCTCAATCGATTACCCGATACAACCTTTATCCGGCAGCGACGATCAGCGGTTCAGTTTCGTCACCCAAGTTCAGTTCGGGTCAGGCATTGGATGTGATGGAAAAAGTTGCGGCTGATGTTCTCCCGCAATCGATGGGTTACGACTGGACTTCGATTGCATATCAGGAACGAAGGGTGACGGGTCAGGAGACGGTTGTCTTCGCTTTGGCGGTGCTGCTGGTGTATCTGGTTCTGGCAGCTCAATATGAGAGCTGGCTCCTTCCTCTGGCCGTGATTCTCGTGGTGCCGTTGGGGATATTGGGTGTCGTTGCCGGAGTCGTACTCCGTGGGCTGGACAATAACATTTACACTCAGATTGGTGTTGTGCTCATCATTGCTCTGGCTTCGAAAAATGCGATTTTGATTGTGGAGTTCGCACGCGAACTTCGGATCTCAGGCCTGTCCATTCGCGATGCGGCGCTTAAGGCTGCGCGGATGCGCTTCCGGCCGATTATCATGACCTCGATCGCGTTCATTCTGGGTGTTGTTCCGTTGGTCTTTGCCACCGGCGCCGGCGCGTCGAGCCGCCGCTCACTGGGTACCGCCGTATTCGGCGGGATGATCACCTCAACGGTACTGGCGGTCTTTTTCGTGCCGGTCTTCTATGTCGCGATCCAGAATCTCGTCGAACTAATCAATGGTGCACCTCCAAAGAAGGAAGAAGAGCTGCAGCTCTAATTCGCCAAGAACCTGCCCGATTGGCCAGACTGGACAGAAAGACCTATCGTGATTGTGCACTCTCCTTTTTCCCATTCATTCAGGAGTGATCGGCATGTCGCGTTGGCTCGTCCCTTTTCTGTTCGTTCTGCTTCCGTTGCCGCTCTTGGCTCAGTCCCCTCGAACCGATCCCCGACTTCAAAAAGAATACGTCGTCGCAAACTACACCAAACACGAATATCGCATCCCGATGCGCGACGGAGTGAAGCTGTTTACGGCCGTCTACGTTCCGAAGGATGATTCGAAGAAATATCCGATGATGATGATGCGCACGCCGTACAGCGTCGCACCGTATGGCGTGGACAATTATCGAAGCAGCCTCGGGCCAACGTTCGCTTACACCACGGATAAGTTCATTTTTGTCTATCAGGATGTTCGCGGTCGTTGGATGTCCGAGGGCGAATTCGTCAACATGCGGCCCATCAAGCATGATCAGCCGAACGAGACGGACGAGTCAACCGACACTTTCGATACGATCGAATGGCTTCTGAAGAACGTGAAAAATCACAATGGAAAGGTGGGCCAGACGGGGATTTCGTATCCGGGTCATTACACGTGTGCCGGCATGGTTGACGCCCATCCGGCCTTGAAAGCATCATCGCCGCAGGCGCCGGTGACGGACTGGTTCGTTGGCGACGATTTCCATCACAACGGCTGCTTTTTTCTCCCGCACGCCTTCAACTTCATGGCCAATTTCGGCAAGCCACGCCCCGAACCCACGCGGACATTCGATTACCTCCGCTTCGATCATCAGACTCCTGATGGTTACGACTTCTTTCTGAATCTGGGTCCGCTGGCGAATGCGGAGAAGAAGTATTTCAAGGGGCAGGTCGCATTCTGGAATGAGATGATGCAGCACGGCCTCTACGACGAATACTGGCAGAAGAAGAACATGCGGCAGTACTTGAAGAATGTCAAACCCGCAGTTCTGACCGTGGGCGGTTGGTTCGATGCGGAGAATCTCTTTGGGGCGCTCGAGTGTTACAAGGCGACGGAGACCGGAAGCCCGAACAATCCCAATAACACCTTGGTTATGGGTCCGTGGGATCACGGCGGTTGGAACCGCGGCGACGCCAGCAGCCTCGGGTATGCGCAGTTCGGCAGCAAGACCGGCCCCTTCTATCGGGATAACATCGAATTACCGTTTTTCAAGAAACATCTCAAGGATGAAGGGAACTGGAATCCACCGGAGGCGTGGGTCTTCGAAACCGGTTCGAATACCTGGCGCACTTACGATTCGTGGCCGCCGAAGACTGCGCTAGTGACAGCGTTTCACCTGAGTGAGAACGGCGAACTGACCACCAAATCGAAATCCGAAATCGCATCCGGCAGTGACGAATTCATTTCGGATCCTTCGAAGCCCGTTCCATTCATCGAAAAGACCTCGGTCGGTATGGAACGTGAGTACATGACCGCCGATCAGCGCTTCGCGTCGCGCCGCCCGGATGTGCTCGTCTACCAGACGCCAGTGCTCGAATCGGACCTGACGGTCTCCGGCCCAATCGAAGTCGAACTCCATGTCACCACCACGAGTACCGATGCGGACTGGGTCGTCAAAGTCATCGATGTCTTCCCCGCCGATTATCCGGATCCGGATCCGAACCCGACCGGCGTTCGCATGGGGAACTATCAGATGCTCGTCCGCGGCGAACCGTTCCGCGGTAAGTTCCGCAACGGTTTCGACAAAGCCACGCCATTCGAACCGAATCAGCCCGCCACCATCAAATTTACCATGCCCGACATCTGCCATTCCTTTCGCACCGGGCACCGCCTCATGATCCAGGTGCAGAGCACGTGGTTCCCGCTCGTGGACCGCAACCCGCAGACGTTCACGGACATCTATTCCGCCAGCGAAAAAGACTTCGTGAAAGCGACCCACAAAGTCCTTCGCGGGGCGGAGCACCCCAGCGCAATCCGCATGCGTGTCGTCAAATAGTGAGTGATCATTGATTCACTCATAAACGTACTTCACGACCCACGGATCGCCGGTTTTTTCCTGAAATGTCTTCAGTCGGCCCTGAAGGTCCTTGAGCGTATCCGCATGCTTCGGGTCGCCGGCGAGATTGCGCACTTCGTGCGGATCCGCCTTCAAATCGTAAAGCTCATAATGCGGGCGATGGAGGAAATCCTTCACAAGCCGCTTGCCATAGAGCGCGTTCGGGCTCTCCTTGATGCTCTTCCAGGTGGCGGACGCTTCGAGATCCGATGCGAACGGGAAGGGGAGCTGATGCGCGATGTTGAGCGTCAGCTTGAACTGCCGGTTCCGCACCACGCGCATCGGGTAGTACATCGTGATCTCGTGAAACGTATGCGAAGCATAGATCTCGTTCCAGCCTTTGGGTGACTCCTCGTTCATGGCGGTCAGGAAGGAACGGCCGTGAAACTCGTACGGCTTCGCCTTCGGATTCTTCTTGCCCGCACCCGCACCGGCGGCTCGGCCCGGAATCTCCGGCCCGGGTTGACCCTGCGCCGGCGGACCTTCAACCGATGTGATCCCCGCATACTCCAGGATCGTCGGCGTGAGGTCGGCCCATGTCACCATGGCATTGCAGACACCGCCCTGTTTCTTCAAACCCGGCTGGCGGACGATCAGCGGCAGGCGCATGCCCGGTTCGTACAGCGTCGTCTTGGATCCGGGAAACGCCATGCCGTTATCGGACAGATAGAGGATGAGCGTGTTCTCGTACTGTCCGGCATCTTTCAGAATTTGCACCAATCGCCCGACACCCTGATCGACGCGAGCGATGGACTGATAATACTGAGCGATTTCGGACTGGCACGCGGCGGTATCGGGAAGAAACGGATGCACGCTCAGCTTGGGTGATTCGTATTTTTCTTCCACGATTCCGGGGTAATTCGGGCCATTACCGAAGCGATCGGGTTTGTGCGGATCCGTTTCCAGGATTCCGCCTCCGCGATGCGGATCGGCCGTGGCGAAGTAGAGAAAGAACGGCTTGTCGCTCTTTGCCGTCAGAAATTCCTTGCACTTCTCCGCCATCGCCACAGGGTTCCGCGCGTTCGCCTGCAGGTACGTATCAAAGTGGTAGATCGATTCGGGCGCCACATGGTATTTGCCGATCTGGGCGGTCCGATATCCGGATCCGGCGAGAATGACCGGCAGGCTTTTCACCGACGGGAACGACGAGAAGTGGTGGAAATGGTGCTGGTGTCCGTACTGACCGTTCAAGTGATTCTGCAAACCTGTGAGGATGACCGAGCGACTGGCGGAGCAACTGGCGGTGGTGCAGAATGCGTATTCGAAGCGCGTGCCGTCGGCGGCCAGTTGATCGAGATTTGGAGTGCGAATCTCTTTGTTGCCGTAGCATCCGAGGTCGCGGCCGTGATCGTCCGCCACAATCATCACCACATTGCGCGGCGGTGCCGCCTGGACCAGCGACGGAATCAGAAACAGCAGAAAAAGGGAAAGGTATTTCATGAATGGTCTCCTGAATTATCGGAGTTATAGCCATTATTTTCTTGAAGGCAGCAAGGAAGTCGTGTCGGTGGCGATCGTCCAATAGTGACCGTTTAAAGTTCGTAGACATGACAATCAGAGTACAGCACAAGTTTTATCAACGGAATTCGACGTCAAATACCGCTATGTGCTTCAATCCGAATTCATTTGCAACAAGATGCTTGTTGATCCTTGATGCCGTTCTCCTGTAAAATCAGAGTTCCGCTATTGGGCAGGATGCGCTTCAGTCCGACGCTTTTCAGGTGCGCCATGCGATTCGCCGTTTTCGTGTTGATGATCGCGTCTTCCGTTCTGTTCGCAGGTGACGTGCCTGACGACTGGGCTTACCACCCCATGAGTCAGCCGGTTGTCCCCAAAGATGCCAAACATCCCATTGACGCATTCCTTCTGCAGAAGCTCACGAAGGCTCAGCTGAAGTATTCGCCACCCGCATCCAAAACCGAGTTGCTTCGTCGTGTGAGTTTCGACCTTACAGGGCTGCCGCCAACGCCCGAAGAATGCCAAGCCTTTGAAAAGGATCAAAGCTCCAGCGCCTACGAAAAAGTGGTCGATCGGCTTCTGGCGTCGCCGCACTTCGGGGAGCGCACGGCCATCTGGTGGCTGGATCTTGTGCGGTTTGCCGAAACCGATGGATTCAATGCGGATGCTCATCGCCCGAATGCGTGGCGCTATCGCGATTACGTTATCGCCAGTTTCAATTCCGATCTGCCCTATGATCGATTTATTCGCGAGCAGCTGGCGGGGGATGAAGTAAATCCACGAACGGACTCCGCCATGATCGCGACGGGGTTTCTTCGCCATTTCCCGGATGAACACAACGCGGTCAATCTTGAGCAGCGCCGGCAGGAGATTCTCAATGACATCACCGATACAACGGCGGCGACGTTTCTCGGAATCACACTCGGCTGCGCAAAATGTCACGATCACAAGACCGATCCGATCGCTCAGGATGATTACTATCGCATGCAGGCGTTTTTCGCAGGAGTCTGGGCGATCGATCATCCGATCTGGACAAATGAACAGAAAGCAACGTACACGAACAAACTGAAGGAATGGGAGCAGCGAACGGCTGAGATCCGCCGGAAAATGGACGAACTCGAAGCGCCGAGCCGCGATCAGGCTGGCAGAAAGCAGCGATCGCGCTTCGACGACGATTATGCGAAACTGCTGGATATTCCGTTTAAGCAGCGAACCCCGATTCAGAAACAGCTGGGCGAGATGATTGATCGCCAGGTCCAGACGGCCCGTAAATTCAACCCGTCACAATTGAAAGGTGAAGCCAAGGCCAAGTGGGACATGCTGGCGAAGGAACTCGCGAAGCATGCGAAGGAGAAACCCACCGAACCGCAGATGATCATGGCTATGACCGACGTGGGCGTGACCGCACCGGAACACCATCTGCTCCGCCGCGGGAACTGGCAGAAGCCGGGTCACGAGGTCGATCCCGGCTACATCACGAGTATCGACCGGAATCCGGCGGAACTCAAGCCGACGAGCCAGACGACGGGGCGACGGACCGCACTGGCGAACTGGATCGCGAGCCCGATGAATCCGCTGACCGCCCGCGTGATGGTGAACCGGATCTGGCAGCAGTTGTTCGGAGAAGGGCTCGTGGCGACGGGCAGCGATTTCGGACTGACGGGCGAAAAGCCGAGTCATCCGGAGTTGCTGGACTGGCTGGCGAACGATTTCGTTTCGGACGGATGGCGTATCAAACGCATTTACAAACAGCTGGTCACATCAACTGCGTATCGACAGACCAGTCGGAGCGATCAGGGAGTGGAGGTCGATCCGGATAATCGGCTGCTGTGGCGATCGCCGCGGAAGCGGATTGACGGCGAAACGCTTCGCGATGCGATGCTTGCGATCGCGGGTACGCTCAACCGGACGGCTGGCGGACCGAGCGTGTTCCCACCGCTGCCGGCGGAACTGAAGGCACCCGCCAGCTGGAAAGTTTCCAGCAAAGTGGAGGATCAGAATCGGAAGAGCATTTATGTTTACGTGAAGCGAAATTTGCGTTATCCGCTCTTCACGCTCTTTGATGCGCCGGACCGCAATGAGACCTGTCCGCGACGATTTGTCACGACGACGGCACCGCAATCCTTGATGTTGGTCAATGACACGATCATTCTGGAGATCGCACAGTCCTTCGCAGGCCGGATTCGTAAAGAGGCGGGCGAGGATCTGGCGAAGCAGCACGAGCGGATCTATCAGCTGGCTCTGGCACGAACGCCGAATGAGCTCGAGGCGAAGGCACTTTTGAATTTCCGCAAGCAGCATGGCGGGTCGAGTGAGGAATCGCTGTTCGATTTGTGTCATGCGGTTCTGAATCTGAATGAATTCGTCTACATCGATTGATCACTTTGATGCAGCGGCCTGAATGATGCGCCAGCGCTCGCGAACTTCGTCGGGCGTGGCCGAGCCGGTCATTCCCAGTTTCTGAACGGTGATGGAGGCGATCAGATTGCCGAAGGCGGCCGCCACGTCGTGCGGCTGACCGGCGGTGATCGCGCAGGCGATGGCGGCACTGCAACTGTCGCCGGCGCCGCAGGGATCGATGGGGCCACTGACGGGATAAGCAGGGACAAGCATTTCGCGAGCGAGCGTGCTGTCGATGGGGCGGATCAGGCGAATGCCGTTCTCGCTCTGCGTGACGAAAACGTGCCGGTTGGTGGAATCCGTTCGCATGGACGATCGTTCGTATTCGTTTTCGTTGGGCTTCGTACAGACATCGCGAAAGAGGGCGATGCGCTCGCGACTGTCCGCCAGCAGAAAGCGATCGGGATGGCGCAGGCCGTATTCGGCTAGGCGATCTCGCACGCGTGTGGTGATGACTCCGCAGTTCTCTTCGCTGACCTGATCGAGGATGAGAAGAGCGTCGAACTGGTCGAACAGTTCGTCGAGCAAAGCGAGGATGCGATCCTGTAGGAGGTCCGGAGTAGCGGTGCGATTTTTGATGTCGAGCCGATTGAGTTCTCGCGTTCCGTAAAGGGGTTTGGTGTAGGTGGGTGTGCGGCGATCGCCAGCGATGACGATGTCGTATCCGCTCACGCCGGGCAGGCGAGCGAGCGCCTGCTTCAGTTCGTACCCTTCGCCGTCGTCCCCGATGATCGTGATGGGCGTGAGCCTTCCGACGCCGAGCGCAACGAGGTTTTTGAGTACGGTGCCGAGAGCGCCGGGTTCGGAGCGGACGTTCGTGACCTGATACGCGGTCAGTCCGGTTTCGATCGACGGTTCGTCAAGAAGCGGATCGATTTCCAGATAGCGATCGAGAAAGAGATCGCCGATCAGTCCGATGGAACGACCGGGCAATTCACTCAGGATCGATTCGATTATTTCCGTAGTCAGCATCGGTGTTGCGTTATTCGATCTCGAATTTCTTTTTGAGTTTCGCTACGCGTTCGTCCTTTCCCTGCGCGGTGAGTGCGTCGATAAGGATGGCGCGGGCGTCCTCGTTGTGGACATCGATCATAAGCGCATCCTGTGCATAGAGCTCTGCGTCGGCGTATTTTTTTGCCTGGAGGGCGATGCGTGCGAGTTTGACGCGTCCGGGTAGTTCGTCGGGATCGCGCGAGACGATTTCCTTCAAGACGTCCAGAAGCTTTTCATCGTTCTTTGTGGCTGTGTACAGTTGAACAAGTTGTTCGTTCCAGTCGCCATCGAGCGGCGCGAGTCGCTTGCCTTTTTCGAAGAGTTCGGCCGCTTTCTGATATTGTTCCGAATCGAGATAGAACCGCCCGACGAGGCCGAGCAGGCGATGATCGTCCGGCGACTGCTTGAGTGCGGATTCGAGAACTTCGCGGGCACCCTCGTCGTCGCCAGCGCGGACGAGCAAACGGGCCTTGAGCAGGCTGGCGAGGGCGTGGCCTTTGGTCTTGAGCAGCACCGCATCGATGAGCTTCCGTGCTTCGTTCGTTTTGTTGCGCCGCAGGAGCTGCTCCGCGAGGCGGGCGCTGAGGTCGGGATTGTCCGGATCCTTCTCCTGCGCCTGTGTGAGTTCGTCGAAGGTCATGGGCTTTTCGTCGGGCATTTTGCTTTTCTTCGCGGCGGTGCGGTACGGTTTCAGCACGTCGGCGACGTAGGCGCGATATCCTTTTTCGAAATCCGCCTGCTCGACATTACAAGCGGTCCTGAGTGCGCTGGCGGTATCAAGTCCGTCACGATACGCATTAAGCAGCAAGCCCACGCTCTTCTGTCCGTGCGCCTTCACCAGATATTCCACGTAGAGCTGGCTTTGGCAGTACGCCAGCCCCCACTCGGAGGGATCCTTGGGCTTCGCGAATCCCATCATCACGGTATCGAGGTTGAAGAGCGTATTATCGTCGAACCGGTCCCGGAGTGTGGAGATCCAGTCGAGCGGGCGGTTCATGTTTTCGTTTTGAACGGCGAGCCCTTCCGTGAGCCAGTGCGGGCATTGGAATTCGGTTTGCGCCAGATTGAAGATGTGCGTGACTTCGTGACGGATCACGCGGCCCCAGTTGAACGGCTTGCGCAATCCCTGCGCCGTCGGTGAGGCCATGGCGACTACGCGCCCCGTGCAGGCGCCGATCGTATGCAGATCGGGCAGGCCGATGGTGCGACCGCTGAACATATCGTGCCGATTGAACACCTCGATCGGGATCCGCACCGATGGTTCGTATCCGAACTGTTTCTTCAACTCCGCATGCGTTTCCTCAAGATACTCCGCCAGGAACAACGCCAGAACTTCATCCGTCTTCGGATCGAACTTGAGATCGTAATGTTCGGTCTTGATCGTCTTGTACTGATTGAGATGATCAATGACTTTCCGCATGTTCGCGACACGGACATTGAACGGATCGCCTTTGAATGCGGAATCGAGAATCGCCTTCCCTTCGACTTCCTTACCCAGTCTCATGTAGAGCATGCCGAGGCTCGTGCGCGGAGCGGCGAATTTCGGCCGCAGTTCGCTCGCCTTCTTCAGATATCCCTCCGCCTGCGCATAGAGCTTGCGATCTTCCAGATACTCCGCCAACTCGAAGTAGAACCGTGCCGGGAGCGAATCATAACCCGTCGCCTTTTTCACGATCGCTTCGAATTGCTCCGTTTTTCTCTGAATGAAATAACACCCTGCCAGCTTCCCCAGCGTGATGGCATCTCTCGAATTGATATCCAGCGCGGTCAGAAGTTGCTTCTCAGCCTGACTGTAATCGCCACCCATGAACAGGATGTCGGCCTTGAGGCGAAGTGCATCCCGGTTCTTGGGATGAAGTTTCAGGGCTTCGTCCGCAAACGTTTCCGCTTCCTTCAGATCGTACTTCTGCAGTGCCGCGAGTCCCTTGCCGAGCAGCGCGGCGGACGCGTTGGGGTTAATCTTGAGGGCATTGTCAAATGCTTCCACCGCCTGCGGACGGTTGTACTTTTCCAGCAGCATCATGCCAGCATAGAGCTCCGCACGCCAGCACTCCGGTTCGTACTTAAGCACATCGCCGTAAATCTCCTGCAGGATGAAACGAAACTGATTGCTCAAACTGTTCCAGCGTGCGTTCTCCGTGCCCGCCAAACCCACAATCAAGAGTCGATCGGGGTCCTTGATATCCTTGTCTGCATTGCTGGCTGCGTTGTAGGCCCGCACGAACCAGCGCATCTGCTGATCGGCGGCTTCCATGTCGCCTTTGTCGCGTGTGATCCGCGCTTTCACCCAGCGGGCGAGAAAGTGATCCTCCTGAAGCTTGATCGCAGCCTCCGCATCCGCCATCGCCGATTCCCATTGCCCCTGCTCGAACGAGAGATCCCCACGCGCCGCCAGCAAATCCGGGTTGTTCGGAAACGACTTCAGAGCGGAGCCAAGCGCATCCATCGCTTTCGCATACTCACCTTCCTCGCGCCAAGCCGTCGCAATGCCAATCGCCGCCTGCGGGCCATGGGCTTCATCCTTGAGGAATTTGGCGTACAGATCACGCGATTCAGAATAATTGCCCTTGTTCAGCCGAAGGCGGGCTTCCGCCAGCGGTCCTTTCGATTGAGGTGATTGACCCTGCGAAACCAGGACCAGCGTACCCATCAGTGCCAGACAGCAGACGATTCCGTAGCGCATGCGAGCACCTCGAACCAGTTTCTATCACCGTACCGTTTTACCGCCCGTCTCGCAACTCATTCACGCTTGAGATGTCACGATTCGCGCCCGATGGGACGCCTGCGTGGTCAGAAAATAACGGGTCAGGCGATTGATGCGCTCCGACTCCGGAAGCGAATCGCGATTCGTCCTCATCTTCAGGAAATCCTTTAATACCAGTCCGAACAGTTCCTCGTGATTCGGCCGGATCGCACGCGGAATCACGAGCGAAAGGTGGGTTTCGTGTTCGATCAGCGTAAGTCCCGGATAGCGAGCCTGGGAATGCCAGCACCATTCGGAAACGTACTTTTTCAATGAGTCGATCGAATTCGTCGTCGCAGGTTGAATAGTCAGGCAGTCTTCCGGCAGCGTTTTCGTGTCTTGCGTAACGATGATCGTTGAGCGAGTTCCGTTGGCGCGGAACGTGTGGCGATCACCCTCGCTGTCCGGTGCCTCGAATCCCCAGAGCGCCGTCACCTGGACCGGAATCCCGAAGATGGTGAACAGCATGGTCCCATTGCCCTGATAGGCCAACTGTCCCTCTGATGCAGATTCAGTGGTGGAACGATGACCGGTCAGATGAGAATACTGCTCTTGATCGATGAACAAGGGATAACGGGATGCGCCTATCAACGCCACACCATCGTTGAGTGTCACGGCTTGAGCATTGGCAACGAACCGGAACGCCAGATCGACAAGATGTGTTCCCACGTCGGCCAGACTGTCGCCAGCGGTGGCGACATCGAACCACCATTGGGGACGAACCAGTGGTTGACCGGCAACCGTTTTCTTCAGATAGTGCACACTCTCCAGACTCAGAGCCGGTTGATCGGAATCGGTCCGCCACTCACCGAACAGTTCGGGCAGTTGAATCAACTCGTGTATGATCCGATTGACGGTGTCGTAACGCTCCGTCATGAGATCCCAGATCAGGAGGTTGCGCTCTTTTGCAGTTTCTTCGATTCGTTCGAGTAGGGGAAAATCCTCCGGGTCGATGATCAGAGGTTTATCAACCAGCACATCCCTCCCGCTTTCAATGGCAGATTCGATCCATTTGATCTTTTGCCTGTTTATACCGGCCAGAACGACGGTATTGCCGGAGCGTTCCATTCGAAAGCGTTCGAGAAAATCATCGCCGGCCGTGACGCTGACTTGCCAGTTGGTCGGCTGGTCGCTTCGCAAGTTGAAGTTTCGGATGTGGTTGAGATGAATCAAGAGATCCTCATCCAGGGGCGAATAAATGAACGCGGTGGGATCGATCTCCGGGTACCGATACTTTTGAACCAGAGCCGCATGAAAATGCCCCGGTGCAAGTGTGACAAGTCGAACAGGTTCCGTTTGTATCGCGTTCATGGGGTTGGCCGGTTGAACTGGTTCAGGGGAAATCTATCATGCCAGTGCCCGAATTCGAGGATGTAGATCATGAGTATGCGTTTCATCATGGTGGGTGGATTCCTGGGTGCGGGCAAGACGACGACGTTGGCACGCCTGGCGCGGCACTATCTATCACTCGGCCATCGAGTGGGCGTGGTCACGAATGATCAGGCGCACGATCTCGTCGATACGAACAATCTTCGATCGCAGGGCTTTGCCGTCCAGGAAGTGCCCGGTGCGTGCTTTTGCTGCCGGTTTGATGAACTGGTTTCCCGCGTGGGTTCGCTCGAGGAATCCGAGCGGCCCGATGTGATCCTTGCGGAACCGGTCGGAAGTTGCACGGATCTCGTTGCCACCGTAGTTCAGCCGCTTCAGGATCTGTATGCGGGCCGTTTCGTTGTCGCTCCCTATGCGGTGCTGTTTAAGCCGAGTCATGGTTTGAAGATCCTTTCCGGTCAGCAATCGGGCTTTTCTCCCAAGGCGGCTTACATCTTCACGAAACAACTGGAAGAAGCGGATGCGATCGTGTTGAACCGGATCGACGAACTCTCGGAAGCGGATGCGGACAAATTGGTTTCGTTGATGGACCAGCATTACCCGGGCACTCCCCTGTTCAAAGTCTCTGCTCTGACTGGAGCGGGGTTCGGGCCTTTGACGGAGTTCCTGAATCTCGACGGCGGCTTTGGGAAAAAGATTCTTGACATTGATTACGACGTCTATGCCGAAGGAGAGGCGGAGTTGGGCTGGTTGAATGCCAGCGTTCGACTGGAATCGGATCGCGAATTTTCGCTGGATGAACTGCTCATGCAGATTGTCCAGAGATTGCAGGTCGTGCTGGCGAAGCATCAGGGAGAAGTTGCGCATCTCAAGGTCATTGGCCAGGATGACGGCGGAGCGTTTGGCGTGGCCAATCTGGTGAGCAGTGATACTCCGCCCGTGCTTTCACTGGCTTCGAACTGCCGGACCGCACAGGCGGATGTGATCGTGAATGCCCGCGTTGCGATTGATCCGGATCTTCTGAATGCTGAGGTTCAGTCGATTGTGCAGGCGGAGTGCGATGGGCGCGGCATTAAGCCAACGTTCCGTCAATCACAGAGTCTCCGCCCTGGCCGGCCCGTACCAACTCATCGCTACGCCACCGCGAAGTGAACGCAAGTTCAGTTTTTAATGATCACTCTACTCCAGTGAAAACTGAGAGCCGCTTCCGTTCGATTCAATCATGGTTTATGATGATGAGATTCGAGAAATGGAAGAGGTTGTTCATGCGCTGTGCCACTCTCCTAGTCACCTTCTTATTCTCGCAGCAGGCGTTTGGTGAACCGCCGGATTTTGACAAACAGATCGCACCGCTGCTCATTCAACATTGCATGCAGTGCCATTCGGGTACTGAGGCCAAGGGCAAACTCAACCTGATGAGCCGTGCCACAGCTCGCGAAGTAATCGAGCCGGGGAAAGCGGATCAAAGCGAAGCGTGGCTGCGTGTCGCGGCGGATGAAATGCCACCGAAAAAGCCGCTTTCGAAAACCGAGAAAGATCTGCTCAAGGCATGGATCGATGCGGGTGCGGTCTGGGGTAGCGACCCGATTGATCCATTTTCGAAGAGTAATGCGTATCGGGCCGGAAGGGACTGGTGGTCTTTGCAGGAACTTCCTTCAAAACAAGCTGGCACGAATCGCACGATCGATGAATTCATTCGTGCCAAACTCAAGTCCAAAGGATTGAAGCCGTCACCGCCAGCCGATCCGCGCAGTCAGATCCGGCGACTGTACTTCGATCTGATCGGTCTGCCTCCTCCGTTCGAAGTGATGGAATCGTTTGCCAAAAACCCAACCGATGCGGCGTACGAACGGATTGTGGATCAACTCCTGGCTTCGCATCATTACGGCGAAAGATGGGCGCGTCACTGGCTCGATGTCGTGCGGTATGGTGAAAGCGATAGTTTTGAGCGAAACGAACCGCGGCCAAATGCGTGGCATTATCGCGACTGGCTGATTCGGGCGTTGAATGATGACATGCCGTACGATCGCTTTGCGAAACTGCAACTCGCAGGAGATGCGCTGGAGCCTGAAAATCCGGAAAGCGTGAAGGCGACCGGTTTTTTGGTGGCGGGGATTCATAATACGGTGCTGGGTTCGAACGCCGCGATGCGTGCGACTGCCCGGCAGGATGAACTGGAAGACATCATCTCCGCCGTGAGCCAGACGTTTCTGGGGCTGACCGCGCAGTGCGCACGATGTCACGATCACAAGTTCGATCCGATCACACAGGCGGACTACTACCGGATTTCGGCAGCGCTCGGTGGTGTGTTTCATGGCGAGCGGAGTATCGATCCTCCGGTGCATCAGAAACGCCGAGCGGCGATCAACGGAGCAATCGTGGATCTGGAACAGCAAATCAACCAACTGGAAGCTATGGCGGTTGAACGTGCGATCAGTCAGCAATCGCAAAAGCTCGCGATTGTTCAGCCGGTCGCACGTTGGTCTTTTCAGGGACAGCCTCGTGACACCATCGGCGGACACGATGCGGAGCTGAAGTCGGGTGCCCGGATCACTGACGGGATGCTTGTTCTTGATGGGAAGAGTGCCCATGCAATGAGTGCACCGCTGAAGAAAAGCGTGCAGGCGAAAACACTGGAAGCGTGGGTATCTCTTGCCCGTTTGGATCAGGGCGGAGGCGGAGCGATCACGCTGGAATCGTCATCGGGGGCGGTGTTCGATTCGATTGTATTCGCAGAACGGCAGTCGAAGCGGTGGATGGCGGGGAGCAACAACTTTGCGCGGACGAAGGATTTCAACGGACCTGAGGAGACGGAGCAGGGGAAGGCGATTCACCTGGTTCTGACGACGAGCGAGTCCGGAGAAGTTCGGCTTTATCGCAACGGCAAGCTTTATGGACAGCCGTATCAGACGTCGCCTCCGCCGGTCTTCAAAGCGGGGGATGCGCATGTTGCGTTCGGCATGCGGCACAAAGGCGGATCGCGTGCGTTTCTGGGTGGCGCCGTTGACGAAGCGCGACTTTATGACCGCGTGCTGACAGCGGCGGAGGTGAAGCAATCGTTCGAAGCCGGACCTGATGCGAACAGCATATCCCGTGAAGAGATTCTTCAGCAATTGACAGCTACGGAGCGAAAGCAATTTCAGGAACAACAGAAGCGACTTGAGCAACTTAAAAATGAAATGAAAACGGTTCCCAAGCCGTACGCGGTTTATGCCACGAACTCGAAAGCGGTTCCGCAAACATTCGTTCTGGCTCGCGGTGATGTTCGCACGCCCAAAGCTGAAGTGACCGCCGGAGGGATCGCAAGCGTTGGCGGAGGCCACGACTTTGGGCTTCATTCTGAAGCGGCGGAACCGCTTCGTCGCAAGCGGTTGGCCGAATGGATCGCCCGCTCGGACAATCCGCTCTTCGCTCGCGTGATCGTCAACCGGCTCTGGCACTATCACTTCGGTGTGGGCATCGTTGATACCCCCAGCGATTTCGGGTTCAACGGCGGACGGCCGTCTCACCCCGAACTGCTCGACTGGCTGGCCGGCGAATTGATCCGCAGAAACTGGTCGCTCAAGGCAATGCATAAACTGATGGTGATGAGTACGGCGTACCGGCAATCCTCGGCGAAGCGGCCGGACGCGGGCCTGATCGATGCGGAGAACCGGTTACTTTGGCGCAAATCGCCCGCGAGGCTTGAAGCGGAGGCGATCCGGGACTCGATTCTTTCGGCGAGCGGTCAGTTGAATCCGCAGATTGGCGGTGCTCCTTTTCACGATGTGCGAACTTACGGTAACGCCGGTACCAAGTATTACGAACCGATCGATCCTGTGGGAGCGGAGTTCAACCGCCGGACCATTTATCGCTTTTCGCCCCGCGGTGAGCGATCCGCCATCCTGGAAACGTTCGATTGCCCCGAATCCTCCGCACTGACACCGCGGCGACAGGTGACTACCACGCCTCTGCAGGCGCTCGCGCTCTGGAACGACCACTTCGTACTCCGCATGAGTAAGCACCTGGAAGAGCGCATTCTCGCGAAGGGTTCGAAATCCATCAGCGATCAGGTGGAGCAAGCGTATCACTTCGCGCTGTCGCGAGCGCCGACTCAGGACGAGTTGAATCTGGGTCTTGAATACTGTTCCCAATTTGGCCTGAGCGCATTCGCTCGGGTCCTCTTCAATTGCAACGAATTTGTGGTGATCGAATGACGCAACTCCTCTCCCGTCGTACGTTCAACAACTGGTCCACGAGTGGTCTGGCGACAACGGCGCTTGCGCACCTCCTCAGCCGCGACGCGCAAGCGGAACCGCTAACGCATTTCGCCCCGAAGGCAAAACGCGTGGTGCATATCTCGCTCATCGGCGGATTGAGTCACCTCGATTCATTCGATTACAAGCCGCAGTTGGTGCGAATGCACGGCAAGAAACTCGAAACCAAAGAGATGCCGGACATTTTCTTCGGTCAGGTGGGTCTGCTTCGCAAACCGGACTGGACTTTCAAGCCTCGCGGCAAATCGGGGCTGATGATTTCTGATCTCTTTCCCCACATCGCGAATCATGCCGACGATCTCGCAGTCATCCGCTCGATGGAATCGGACTCCGCCAACCACACGCCGGCGCTCTATCTGGGCAACAGCGGGTTCGGCTTCAGCGGCTTTCCGTCTGTGGGGAGTTGGGCGAGCTTCGGTCTGGGTTCGCTGTCCGAGGAATTGCCGACGTACGTCGTGCTGCCCGATCCGCGAGGTTTACCGAATGGCGGTGCGTCGATCTGGTCAAACGGATTTTTGCCGGCGGAGCATCAGGGAGTCGTGTTTCAGTCGGGCGATTCCCCGGTGCGCGATCTCTTTCCGGATACGCCTCAGAAGGGGGAAGTCGAAGGCCGCAAGCTGCTGCGTGCACTGAACGAGAAACACGCCGAGCATTCCGGTGCGGATGACTTGCTGAAGGCCCGCATGCGGAGTTATGAACTCGCTGCCCGGATGCAGCTTTCGGTTCCGTCCGTGGCGGACTTCGGGAGTGAAACGAAGGAAACGCAGGCTATGTATGGGCTCGAGCGAAAAGAAACACGGGACTTCGGAAAGAACTGTCTGCTGGCCCGCCGACTCCTGGAAAAAGGTGTGCGCTTCGTTCAGCTGTTCTCGGGCGGACCGATTGCTGGGAGCCCTCGCGCAAGTTGGGATGCACATGAGAATGTCAAGGAAAACCACACGGCCGAGGCGGGCAAGATCGATCAACCGGTCGGCGCACTGATGGCTGATCTCAAGCGGACGGGACTGCTCAAGGATACGCTTATGTTATTTACGACGGAGTTCGGTCGTACGCCGTTCGCTCAGTCTGGCCCGGATCTGGTGGGTCCAGGTCGCGATCACAATAAATATGCTTTCAGCGTCTGGATGGCTGGTGCGGGGACGAAAAGTGGCACCGTGTATGGCATGAGCGACGAGATCGGCTGGAAGGTCGCGGAACGGCCTGTGACCTGGCACGACTTCCACGCTACCGTCCTGCATCTGCTGGGATTGAATCACGAGAAGCTGACATTCTACCACAATGGAATTCAACGTAGGTTGACGAATGTTCACGGAGAAGTCGTGAAGGGGATTCTGGCTTAGCCGTTTACCAGACTCCACCGTTTACCGTCGTGAGCGACCAGGTAACACGGTGCGGGGTGGTTTGAAGCAATAATGGGAATCTGTTCTGAGAAAATCACATTCGCAATCGTTTCCGTCGGCTTCCCCTGTTCGCCGAGCCGCTCGATTTGAACAGTGTCGTCGTCGGCAATCAGCAGCAGATGCCCCAGTCCCATGCCGACGGGAATCCCGCGGTCCCAGAGTTTCCGGAACTGATGATAAAACTCGCATCGGGCCGAATGCATCTTGCCAGGTGGTGCGAAACTCGGATTCATCAGGCCGAGCGATTGTTCGATCAGTTCCTTCAAAGGGTCGCTCATGAGGCCATCCGCCTCGCAGCTTCACAGAGCATCTCCACGGCGTGCCGCGACTGCTCGGCGGTGATTGTGAGCGGAGGCGAAATGCGAATCACTTTGCGTGCAAGCGGGCCGAGAAGGTGAATGCCATGCGAGCCGTCGCCGTGGTAGGACTCCAAAACCAATGCTGATGCCCATTCGGCCGCAGTCCGGTTCGCATGTGCTTTCATTTCGATGCCCCACACCATTCCGCCTCGTTCCCCACGTACGGACTGCACAAACGGGAACCGTTTCAGATGAATAAGTCCTTCTTCGATGATTCGAGATGATTCACGCATCTCTTCTAGAACATCGTGATTTTCGAACTCGTCGATTGTGGCCAGCACGGCGGCGGAGCTGATGGGGTTCGCACTCCAGGTGTCGGACGCTTCGCCGAAATCCATGGAAGCGAAGATTTCCTTTTTGCCCACGGCAGCCGCAACCGGGACTCCGTTGCCAAGTCCTTTCCCGAGCACAACAATGTCCGGTTCTATGCCGTACGTCTCGAATGCGAACATCTTGCCGGTGCGGCCGAAGTTCGCCTGTACTTCATCGAGGATAAAGACCAAGTCGTGCTCGCGGCAGAATCGTTCGAGGAGCTGCAGGTAAGCTTTCGGAGGGTGATACGATCCTCCGCCGCCCAGATAAGGCTCGGTAATGAGGCAGCCGAGTTTGGCACCGAACTGGTGCCAGAGTGCATTCAGTTCTTTCTCGTAGGGAGACGGATCGAAGTGCTGATCGCGGAGCGAAATATCATGGCATTCCTCCATGGGAAAGCTGATGAAGCGGACACGCGGATCGCGTTCGGCGTCCGCTTCGCTCCCCGTGACGGCGCAGGAGAGGCCTTTCTTACCGTGAAAACCGTACCGGGTGGCCAGAATCATCGGCCGCGTCTTATCGCGGGCCATCGCGGCCCACAGCGCTTTCTGAATCGCTTCGGAACCCGACGCCGCCCACATGACCACGTCGAACCGATGCCCGCCGGGATACTTTCTAAGGAACGAGAGCAATCGCTGGTTTGACAACGCTTCAAGCGGTGTGATGGCGTTGTACGCTGTCATCGGTACGGCACGAAAGTAATCTTCCGTTTCCGTCGGGGATAATTGATCCCAGCCCATGTACTTGAAAAAGTGTTGGGTCCAGCGGGTCGGATTATGTCCGAGGTTGGAAACCAGCACACCGGAGGTGAAGTCGTACAATCGCCGGCCGTCGGGCGTCCAGTGATATACGCCCGCGCTGGACGTGATGACAGCCTGTGAGGGTGTGAACGTTCGAAGGCTTCGCGGTTCTGTGATCGCAATGGCATCCCGCTCCCGATTGGCTTCGGGTTCGAACCGATGATGAATCGCCGACATGGCTCGCTCCTGGTGACTCTGAGATTATTGTGGAAGAATGGAAGCACTTTGTCACTCATGGGATCGAAATCGAGACGAGATCTTGTCTCGCGTATCGAATAGAATGATTTTTCCATGACACTCCGCCATCCCGCCGTGCGAGCCGAACCCATGTCTCAGTTCATCCCTTTCGTACTGTCACTCGCCATCTGCATTCTGACGATGGATCGGCTGGCCTCTGCGGATCCGAAAAAACCGGACGGTCGAAAAGCGAATCGGCTCGCCAAGGAAAGCAGCCCGTACCTGATCCAGCATGCGCATAATCCCGTGGACTGGTATCCCTGGGGAGCGGAAGCGTTCGAGCGTGCGAAAAAGGAAAAGAAGCTGATCTTTCTCTCGATCGGCTACAGCGCCTGTCACTGGTGCCATGTGATGGAGCGTGAAACATTCTCGAATGAAGCCATCGCCAAAGTGCTGAATGCGAATTTCATCTGCATCAAGGTGGATCGCGAAGAGCGACCGGATGTGGATGAGATTTACATGGCAGCGCTGAACGCGACGGGAGTTTCGGGAGGTTGGCCGCTCACCATGTTTCTCACGCCTGAAGGTAAACCGATCTTCGGTGGGACCTACTTTCCGCCCAAAGACAAAAAGGTCGAAGGCGGAACGATCACTGGGATGGATTCGATTCTCAAGCGTGTCATGGATTTGAACGAGAAGGAAGGACCTGCCCTCGAAGCTCAGGCGAATCTGATCGCTCGGCGGACCGTTGAAACGCTGGAACAAGCCAACTCGCGAGTGCCGCTAGCGCCGTTGGATCGAGAACTGATCGCCGATTCGGTACGCTGGTTCGAATTCGATCCCGTTCATGGCGGGTTGGGCGATCGGTTGCGCCAATTTCAGGGGACGAAATTCCCGCGTGCCACGGCGTTGAGTTTCCTTCACTCCCAGAGTCAAAAGCCGAAAAACGAGGACCTCGCCAACTCGATTGCGCTGACACTGAACAAAATGGCAGAGGGGGGGATCTACGACCAACTGGGCGGCGGATTCCACCGCTACAGCACTGAGCGAACGTGGACGATTCCGCATTTTGAGAAGATGCTTTATGACAACGCGCAACTGGTTGAGTTGTATGCGGAGGCTTATCGTGTTCGGCCAGATCCGGTTTATCGGCGTTTAGTTGAGGAGTCGCTGGAATTCATTGCTCGCGAAATGACGAATCCGGACGGCGTGTTTTACTCGGCTTTGGATGCGGACAGCAATGGCGTCGAAGGAGAGTATTATGTCTGGACAAAGGATGAGTTGGAAAAGGTAATCGGGAAAGCGGAGGATTTCGAATTCTTCAAATCCGTGTACAGCATAAGTGAGCCGAATTTCGAAGAGAAGTCTCAAATCCTGCGGTTGCCCAAGCCTCACGCTCAGATCGCGAACGAACTCAAGTTCTCAGAAAAAGACTACTTCGCAAAGCTTAAGGCGATTCAAAGCCAACTGTTTGCTCATCGCGAAAAACGGGAGAGGCCGTTTCTAGACCAGAAAGTGATCACATCGTGGAATGGGCAGATGATCGCGGGCTATGCACGTGCGGGTGAGGTCTTCCAGAAGCCTGATTATCTGGAGACCGCTCGAAACGCAGCGAGCTTTTTGCTCGAGCGTATGCGGACGAAGGACGGACGTTTGATGCGGATCTACGCCGCCGTACCGGGCGAGAAACCCGCTCCTCGTGGCAACGCCTTTCTCGACGATTATTCGTACCTGATTCACGGCTTGCTGACGCTGCATGATGCGACGAAAGAGGACCGCTGGCTGAAGGAGGCGGAAGCGCTCGCGCAAACGATGATCCGCTGGTATGGCGATCGGGATCGGGGAGGATTCTTCTTCACCGCCCACGATCACGAGAAACTCTTCGCACGATCCAAGGACAGCTACGACGGCGCCCAGCCATCCGGGAATGGAATGGCGGCGCGTTCGCTTCTCAAACTCTGGCAGAAGACGGGCAAAGCCGAGTTCAAGGAGGAAAGCCTGCGGACCATTCGTTACTTTGCCGGGTCGATGAAATCGAGTCCCGGTTCCATGACCAGTCTGGCGATGTGTCTGGATGCTTGGCTTGATCTTTCGGTGAATGATCCTTCCATCATGAAGGCTCCGATGCCTGCCGTCGTGAAAAATGCGCCTAAAGAAGCAGCCGATGTTGTCAAAGCACTATTCAAGAAACTGAAGCCTGAGAAGGGGGTTCAATCGTTTTCGATCACGCTGACCATCGAAGAACCTTGGCATCTGTATGCGAATCCAGTCGGTAATGATTCTCTGAAGGACTCGGAAACCGTTGTGGAAGTGTTGGTCGGTGGGAAAGCAGTCAAAGCCGAGATCGAATATCCTGATACGCAGCCACTGAAGGATTCCAGTGGCGAAATGTATCAGGTCTATAAAGGCACAGTGGTGATTACAGGTTCGATCCCGCTGCCGAACGACCAGGCCGAATGGGACGTCCGCGTGCGGATTCTGGCCTGCAAAGATCGGCTTTGCCTTCTGCCCAGTACACTCAAACTCAAATAGAGGGCACCATGCGACTCCTCTCCCTTCTGGCGATCGTTTGCTCGGCGCAATCCATTTTGGCGTTCGAGCCGATTCCGGATCGACTGATTGTGCTGACGTTCGATGACGCGAGTCGATCGCATTTCACGGTCGCTCGCCCGCTCCTTCTCAAGCACAAAATGGGTGCGACATTCTTCGTCACGGAAGGTTGGGACTTTGCTTCAAACAAAAAGGATTACATGACCTGGGAGCAAATCGCCCAACTTCACAAGGATGGATTCGAGATCGGGAACCACACTCTCGATCACATGGCGATCAACCAGAAGACGCTCCGCGATCTGTCCGCTCAGCTCAAAGGGATCGATCTACAGTGCAAGAAGTACGGTATTCCGAAACCGGTCAGCTTTGCTTATCCGGGAAACGCCATTTTGGTTGAGGCGTTACCGATTCTGAAAGATCATGGGATCCGATTCGCTCGCCGCGGTGGAAGTCCCGAATTCGAGTACAAGAGCGGTGGCGGGATCGCTTACGAGCCAGGCCTTGACCATCCACTGCTGATCCCCACGACGGGCGATGCCCGTCCCGACTGGACGCTTGAGAATGTCAAGAAAGTGGTTCAGCAGGCACAACAAGGCCGGATCGCCGTCATGCAATTCCACGGCGTGCCCGATACTGCTCATGATTGGGTCAGTACAACGCAAACGAATTTTGAAAGTATCGTCGACTATCTAGCCAATGAAAAGTGTACGGTCATCGCCCTGCGCGATCTGGCTCGATATGTCAATTCGTCGATCGAACCCAAAGACCCGCATGGTGTTATCGATGATCGCATCGCACAACTCAAGTCCGGTCGATTGAATTACGGAGAGCGGAAATCAACGAATGAAGAAGACTTGAAGTACTGGTTGACCAGCGCGATTGTTCACCACGGGTATTCGGAATCGGAGACGGGAGCGGCCTTGGGTATGACGACCGAACTCGTTCGTCGCGAGGCGGATCGGCTTGGGGTTTCGAAAAAGAATGGACCCGATCGGGAGTTTTCGATTCTCCCGTATCCTGGCGGGCGGCATCCGCGGACCGGATTTCTTGATGGCGCGATTCGCCCTCAGAGGGAGACCAAAGTCAGCGTGTTCCCCCCTTGGAGCGACGGGGGATATGCGGTTGTCGATGTCCCGGAGGCGGTTTGGTTTGAGCCTGCACCCAAGAAGTCGGAGTTGCTTTACCTGGCGCACACGCACATCCCGACGTACTGGGATCGGCAGAAACAACAATTGAAGCCGTTGGAGTGGGAACGCCGTTCCGATGGCTCGCTGGAACTCGAACGTACACTACCCAACAACGTGAAATTGAAGGCGGTCGTCAAACCACGGGCAGATGGTTGTGACATGACGTTTTGTGTCAGGAATGGAACAGATCAAACGCTGACAGGCCTTCGCGTGCAGATGTGTGTGATGCTTGCTGGGTTGAAGGGTTTCGAATCGCACGATTCAAAGCCTCATCGCCTCGAATCGCCGTTTGCAACTTGCAGGGACAAAGACGCGAAACGCTGGATCATCACAGCGTGGGAACACTCTGGTCGCGTCTGGGGTAATCCGCCGTGTCCGTGCATTCATTCCGACCCGGTCGTTCCGAATTGTCCTCCGGGAGAAAGTCGCGAAGTTCGCGGTGGTGTCTGGTTTCATGAGGGTGCCGATCCTGCTCCGAAATTGAAACAATTGAGAATCGAACATTTTTCGAAAGATCGCTGAATGGTTCTTGACGGAATCTGCACAGTGGCGATAATTATGTGAGACTGAATCTCATTAAGGGCGCCGCATTTATGCTCCTGCCGCTCGATTTGATCCGTGCCGGTGAAGAATGCGAAATTGCGGAAGTCGGCGGAGACCCGTCATGGGTCGGCCGACTTGCGGAATTGGGTCTGCGTGAAGGGACACGCCTGTGCGTGGTTCAACCTGGTACGCCCTGCCTGCTCATGGTTGCGAATGGCAAGATTTGCCTGCGTGGAAAAGAGTGTTCGCAAATCATGGTGCGCCCGATTTGTGGGGCTAGCTGATGCCCACTTTGAATGACCTCAAAGCCGGGCAAACCGCTGTCATCGCATCTCTGTCTGGTGTTCCGGCCCTCCTACAACGCCTTTACGAAATGGGATTGTTCGAAGGCGAAACGATTGAATTCATCGCGACCGCACCGCTCGGCGATCCGATCGAAATTCGACTGGGCAACACGCGATTAAGTCTCAGAAAAACCGAGGCCGCCGGTATCCACATTCAACTTCCGTAAGCCAACATGACTCCCCAACCGATCACCGTTGCACTCGTTGGTAACCCGAACGCCGGTAAATCGACCTTATTTAATGCTCTTTCGGGTCTTCGCCAGCACGTTGGCAACTACCCCGGCGTTACGGTCGAACTCAAAAAAGGTTCAACGGTCATTGCAGGTCAAACCGTCGAGTTCATCGACCTTCCCGGTACTTATAGTCTGGCCCCCCGCAGCCCGGATGAAATGGTGGCAGTGGACTTGCTTCTGGGACGACGACCGGAAGAGCGGCGCCCCGATCTTATCCTCGCCATCGTTGATGCGTCCAATCTCGAACGCCATCTTTATCTGACCACGCAAGTCATGGAATTGGGCATACCCGTCGTTCTTGCGGTCAACATGTTTGATGTCGCAAAGAGCCAGGGAATTGGGGTCGATATTAAGAAACTGACTCAGGCTACGGGGCTCCCGGTCGTCGCGATCCAAGCCAATGCTGGAATCGGATTAGAGCAACTGAAGGCATCGCTCATTCAGGCTAAAGATTCCCGCGCACCGGTTCCGCCTCCTCTTCCCACCGCCATCGAAATCGAGACCACGAGCCTGTTGAAATATCTGAACGACAGTATCCCGCCTTTTCTGGCGCGACGCCTCCTGTTGGACATCGGTGGCTATACGGAATCCTGGCAGGTGAGTGAAAGGGGTTCCACGCTGTCATCCGCACTTGAGTCCGCACGGACGCGGTTGAAGGAAGCTGGGCATCCGATCCCGGCTGCGGAAGCGAAGGCCCGTTACACTTGGATTCGGCAGGTCACATCTTCCGCTATCTCAAAGCCGGCAGTGCGTGCCCAAACCCGGACCGATCGTCTGGATCGAATCCTGACCCACAAGATCTGGGGCACGTTGATCTTTCTCGGCCTGATGTTTCTGGTTTTTCAATCGATCTTCGTATTCGCGGCCTATCCCATGGACGGGATCAAGGTGATCACGGAAAAGCTGGGCGGTCTTGTTTCCGGTGCTTTGACCCCTGGTGCGCTCCGGTCGCTTCTGGTCGATGGTATCATTGCGGGTGTCGGTGGGGTGATCGTCTTTCTTCCTCAGATTCTGTTCCTGTTCGCGTTCATCGCTGTGCTGGAAGATTGCGGGTACATGGCGCGTGCGGCATTCCTGATGGACAAGATCATGAGCCGCTGCGGGCTCAGCGGAAAATCGTTTATTCCATTGTTGTCATCGGTGGCATGTGCCATTCCGGGCGTGATGGCGACACGCGTGATCGAGAATCGACGCGATCGACTCGCAACCATCGTCGTTGCTCCGCTTATGAGTTGTTCCGCGCGGCTTCCCGTATACAGTTTGCTCATTGGTGCATTCCTCACAAAAGGTCAACCGATCTGGCTACCGGGACTGGCCTTGTTCGCGATGTACATGATCGGATTCATCGTCGCACCGCTTGTCGCGCTCGTCCTGAAACGCACCTTACTCAAAGGCGATCCTCCAGTTTTCGTCATGGAATTGCCTCAATACAAGCGGCCGTCGATTCGTGCTGTGATTCGCCGGATGCTCGAAGCAGGTTGGGCATTCCTTCGCCGTGCCGGCACGCTCATTCTCGCTTCGATGATTGTGGTCTGGGCGCTGCTTTATTTCCCGAATACCGATGCCCAAGGCCAACGATATGATCTTCAGATGTCCGCTCTTTCGGATGAAATTGAGGCCACCGAGGATGAAGATGCGAAGGCGTCCCTCTCAAAGCGCGCCAATGAATTGCAGGGCGATTGGAAACGGAATTCGCTTCTAGGGCAGTTCGGACGAACTCTGGAACCGGTGTTCGAACCGCTGGGTTGGGACTGGAAAATTGGTGTGGCGGCGCTGGCGAGTTTTCCGGCTCGAGAGGTGATCGTCGGGACTCTGGGGATTCTTTACGATCAGGGTGAAGTTGACGAGGAAAACGAATCACAACTCCAAGATGAAATCACGATTCGTTGGCGGGAAGATCCGGCCCGCGGCCCGTATGCGGTGCCGATCGCGCTATCTGTCATGGTCTTTTTTGCACTGTGTTGCCAGTGTGTTTCGACGCTCGCCGTGATTCGTCGGGAAACGCGAAGCTGGAGTTGGCCGATCTTTACTTTTGTCTACATGACTTTGCTTGCGTATCTGGGAGCGCTGATCGTCTACCAGATCGGGAAGCAAATTGTGGATCTTGGAACCTGATGGTACTTCAAGAACTCATCGCTCTGGTGCTGGTTGGTCTCGCAGTGCTTTATCTTGCCGCGACATATGTCCGTTCGTTCGTAGCAAAGCGTGCCTGCGGGAGCGGTTGCGGCACGTGCCACGCGTCCGAACCGGAAAAGTCCGGACGCATCTCGCTGCCGCGCGTAGATTGACTCAGCGCTTGGGCTTATTGGGTGGCACTTCTGTGAAGGGCGGACGCTCAAACCGGCAATCCTTTTCTACCACACGCGGATCGCCCACATCCTTGAGCGTTTTCAGAAGTCGAGCGGAAAGTTCCTCTCTGATCTTTGCATACTGTGGTTCCGCCGCCACGTTCTTCACTTGATCCGGGTCCGCGGCCATGATGTACAACTCCTCAGCTGGCCGTTTCCCGAAAGCGTAGTCGTAATGCCATTTCCATTCCGGTTTCTTGCGATTCATGACCAGCCAGGCTTTGCTGGGACTGGCGTCCATATCTGAGAACGTGGTGTAAGTGTTGTTGGCCAAATTGTCGAATGTGGCTTCGAGATCGCCTTCGTCACCCATGGGAGTTCGGTCAGGTGCGAAATTGCGAACATACAAATAGTCTTTGGTGCGAAGTGCCCGATGTGGATAAGGGAGATTGCCCGCACGTGCGCCACCGACATGCCGCTCTCGCCCGGTGATCACCCAGGTCCGCTCCGTGTCAACCTGTCCCGACTTGCTGCTCTGCAGCACGTTCACAAAACTCTTGCCATTCATCCCTTCTGGCAACACCACACCGCCCAATTCCAGGAGTGTCGGAGCGATGTCCATCATGTTGACGAAGTCATCAACAACTCGATTCGGCGCAATACCCGGACCGGATGCCATGAGGGAAACGCCGACTCCGAAATCGTAGAGATTGCATTTTCCGCCGGGGAAACCGGGTGCGCCATGATCACCTGAAACAACAATGATGGTATTCTTCATCGCTTCTGATTTTTCCAGTTCGGCGATCAATACACCCAGGTAAGCATCGACCGCTTGCACTTCACCGAGATAGTCCGCGAAGTCCTCCCGGACTTCCGGGACATCGGGAAGGTTCGCCGGGAGTTTCCCTTTCAGCGAATCCGGATCGATCGACCAGAGCGCTTTGCCCGAACCCTGAATCCACTTGCGGTGCGTGGTCGTTGTTCCGAACCAATAGGCGAACGGCTTATCCGTTTCACGGGCTTTCATGAAATCCTGGAAATTCCCATTTACTTCATTGAGAATCGCCGTTCGCGCATCTTCGAGACTCTTCCCGGACTTCATCATGTTGGTTACCGATCCGGAGAAGTTGTTGAAACGCATTCCGGATTTCTGATACGAGTATTTCTGTGCGCCGTACGGTGCGTCGGCAGGCGTTCCCGGGCTCCATACTTTGGCGGTTTTGCCGATCACATAACCGGATTTTTGCAGCAATAGTGGCCAGGACGGAATGGCAGGATCCCAGATCGCGTTTTGAAGAATCGCACCGCGACCCGTATTAAAGAAGTATCGGCCCGAGAGTAACGAACTGCGGCAGGGTGTACATGATGGCGCGTTCACAAACGCATTACGAAACAACACGCCACTATTGGCGATGCGATCGAAGTTTGGCGTTTTGAGAACGGAATTCGCGGATTCCCGGCGGTCCAGTGCAGCATAAGCTGAGGCGTAACGTCCCCAGTCGTCGGCGAAGAAGAAGAGAATGTTGGGCCGTTGGTTATCCGCTGCCGCGAGCGTAGTGCTCATGAAGAGAACGAGTGCGAGGACGATCCCGATACGACGATTCATCATTCACTCCGGGGAGAAGAGACGTGAAACGGAATGAAGCCATTATGTTCTGTCTGGCAGCGATGACAATCTTATCTTTCAATGCATATCGTTGCCGGGCTGCAGAACCGGGCCACAAACCGAACATCGTATTCATTCTCGCCGACGATCTGGGTTATGGAGATCTCGGGTGTTATGGGCAAAAAAAGATTCGCACACCCGTGCTGGATCAATTAGCGAAAGACGGACTGCGTTTCACGAATGCCTATGCCGGTAGTACCGTCTGCGCTCCGTCGCGGTGTGCGCTTATGACCGGACTGCACACGGGTCACTGCCGGACGCGGGGGAATGGCGGAGGCGGAGCACCGCGATCAAACGTTCCGCTCGAACCGGGCGATCTCTGCGTGGCGGAGTTATTGAAGAAGGCGGGCTATGCGACTGCTCTTGTTGGGAAGTGGGGATTGGGTGAAGAGAATTCGGTCGGTATTCCGACGCGAAAAGGGTTCGACCATTTCTATGGCTACCTCAATCAGCACCACGCCCACAATTACTATCCCGACTTCCTCATTCGTGGCGATTCGCGAGAGTTAATCCCGCAGAATGTCCAACGAACGGATGTGGACAATGTGGCGCTCAAGCCCACGGTCTACACGCCGGATCTTCTACTGAAGGATGCATTGACTTTTGTCGAAACGAACAAGGACAAGCCATTCTTCCTGTACTTTGCGTCAACGATTCCGCATGCCAACAACGAGAAAACGCGATTCGACAAGAATGGCAACGAGATTCCGAGCGATGAGCCGTATTCGAACGAATCGTGGCCGCAAACAGAGAAGAATAAGGCGGCCATGATTACGCGATTGGATCGTGATATTGGTCATATTCTCAAGAAGATCGTGGATCTCGGGTTGGAGAAGGATACGCTCGTGATCTTCAGCAGTGATAACGGTCCACATCAAGAAGGGGGCAACGATCCGGAGTTTTTCCAGAGCAGCGGTCCGTTGCGCGGGATCAAGCGGGCGATGACCGATGGCGGGATTCGCGTGCCGTTTATTGTCCGCTGGCCGGGGAAAATTCAGCCCGGTCAGGTGACGGATCATGTGACAGCATTCTGGGACTTCCTTCCGACAGCAGCAGATGTGACGGGCCAACCTGTGCCCGAAAAGATCGATGGGATTTCGATCGTTCCATTGCTCACCGGGAAGGACGAACAGAAGACGCACGAATTCCTTTATTGGGAATTCCACGAGGGCGGAACCAAACAGGCGGTGCGCCACCGGAACTGGAAGGCGATCCGTTTGGCGCCCGATGCGCCATTGCAGTTATACGATGTCACGAAGGATATCGGTGAGAGTCAGAACGTATCGGAGCGACATCCGGATGTGGTTCAAAAGATCGAGGATTATCTGAAGACTGCACGAACGGAGTCTAAGCCGTTTCCGATCGTGTACCCGAAGAAAAAGAAGAAAGCGAATTGATCGTTTGTTGCACCAATTCATGGAACCGGCGGTTGATGGACGGAGTGGAGAAGTGGCTGCGGTAGCGCTGATATCCAAGCGAAATCTGGCGTTCGCGCAATGGGCCGTCGCTCACGAGTTGCAAGATCGCATCGGCGAGCGCTGGCGCATCCGTTGCAAGGATCGCGGCATCACCGGCGGTCTCCGGAATCGCCGTGTTCGGTGTCGCAACGATCGGCACACCGAGCGCCATCGCTTCGACAAGTGGAACGCAAAACCCTTCGTGCTTGCTGGTGGTCAGGAGCACATCCGCAGACTGATAGAGTGCTTTGAGCTGCCCGTTCGAAACGCGGCCGGTCACTTCCAAAGCGTCCTCGACTCCAAGTGTTTTCGCTCGTTCGAGTAAAGTCTCAGAATAAGTTGGGAACAAGTGTTCACCGGCAACGATGAGCCGGGAAACGTGACCGCGTTTGGTGCGCAGTTCAGCCAACGCGTCGATAGCGAGTTCCAAATTCTTGTTCGGTGCCACACGGCCGACCATCAGGATCGTGGTCAGCCAGTCATCGAGTCCGCTCAAACGGTCCAGGCACGGCTGAGTCCGTGAGAGTGTTTCGCATTGATGATAGGGCGGCACGACTTGATATTCCAAGTTCGGAACATCGTTCTTGAGATCCTCTCCATTGTACCGTGAATCCACCCAGAACGGAATGCCTCGCTTCGCCATCCGGATCGCCTGCTGTCGGCCGCGTTCGGTTTCTCTGGGCAGGTTGGCATCAAACGAATTGAAAAAATGCCCTGGCGTGGAATTGTGATACTTGACGATCACGCGTGCCGGGCAGGACTCGATCGTCTGAACAAGCGATTCGCAATCATTGGAATGATGATAAATGATCGTTTGATCAGGTAAAGTGAGACGGGCGAAGAGTTCCTCGAATGGCCGGACCGTTTCCGCAATGCGTGTTTTCTCGGCAAAGAGCGAGACTTCGTGTCCGATTTCGCGTAAAGCCCGGGCCATGCCCAGGACGTCGTTCCCGATGGCATCACCATCATTGAGGACTCGTACCGCAAGTGCAATCATCGCCATTGCAGAATACCGTGGTGTTGAAGTACGTCCTGTAGTTGTCGTCCTGTGTCGCGCCAAGTGAAACGCCGTGCGCGAGCGGCAGCCGCCTGCCCTAGCTGCACAGCGTGCTGGCGATTCCAATAGACCGTACGCATTTGCGAAATGATGCTCTCGGAACAGGGATCCGCCCAGCGGCCTTGATAATATTCGTTCCGCATCTCAATCAATTCGTACGGAACTGTGTAGCCGACACGCTCATCAAAAAATTCCGTTAATCCGCTGAAGGGTGCGGAGATCAAAGGCCGACCGCACGCCATGGCCTCCAGCAAATGTAATCCAAAGCCTTCGGCAAAGGACGCATTCACGTACGCCGTCAGCGAATGATTCCATCGTGCCAGATCCGCACTTGGCAGCGTGGCACGGAGAATTTCGATCCGGGGATCGCCTGCCAGATCGAGTGGCGGACAGTTCGGCGTGATTTTCACGCGAAGGCGGACATTAGTCTCGGTCGGAAACGCTTTCAGGAAGAGTTCGATCACGCGGTGAACATTCTTTCGCAATCCGCCCGCGCTCAACGCCCCGGCGGTGCCGAAAACGCAATTTCCGGACTGATCGGGATCGAGTTGCGGATAAAAGATCAGAGGATCGTAGCCGAGTGGAACGATCTCGATCGGGACCGTCACGCCGCTCGCGCGGAAACTCTCCGCTCCCCACCGGCTGGGTACGATGACCAGTCCCGCACGATTCAGAACATTCACTTGACTGGATTGAATGCAGTCGGTCTCCCACATCGTGTAGATGGCCGTCTTGCGATCGATGTTGAATCGTTTGACAAGAAATGGCGGAGCGATCACGAGCTGCGATTCATCGGACCGTTCGAGCGTTTCGGGTTTGAGATGCGGGGGTATCAGGTCGGGAACGACTTTGGCGGTAGCGTGCAGTCGTAAATCGACCGATGTCGAACGGAGCCCTTTGAGAACTTCGAATGCGACATGATCCCAACCACCGATTCCGCGAATATCCGCTCCGAGTACGAGAGGTTGGGAGCTGATCGTTTTCCGGCGTTTCGATTCCAGTGCACATCCTTCATCGATCGGAAACGCAAGTCGCGTCTCGGAACGGGTGTCTGTTTTTTGAGAGACCGTTTTTGCCCAACTGATGATTGAGGAAATCGTCGGTGCATTGAGTTCTTCGCATTTGGCAATCGCATCGCTTCGAGTGATCAGGATCGGCTCGGCGGGTGTGGCAGTGGATTGCGCCAACTGCAGCAAAGCCTGCTCTGCCAATTCCCAGTCGGGAGGCAAAACGACAATCCGCTCAGATTCCAAATCGTTTAAGAGTTCTTCGAAACTCTCGTTATTCGTGCACTCCGTTACGAATCGGATCCGGGAGTCCCAGCGGGAGGCGGCTCGCAACTGTTCGGGAAACCGGGCTCCCGGCCAGGTCACAACCAGTTCCCAATGCGGATAAACCTGCCGCAAGACGCTCAAAATCGCTTGGCGTGTATGATCCGCGCGTGTGGAATCCGAAGGGATGAGAACCGCGATCGGGCTGGGATTCTCGATCGCTTCCGTATCGCGTTTGAGCAACAAGAGTTCGTCGCTCGTCAGCGAGCGCCGCCGCCACCACATCGCCGCCATCTCTTCATTGTGTTTGTTCTCGATGCGGAACCGCTTCCGATCCGTAATCCCGCCCAGCAACTTGCGACGGAATGTTCCGAAGTCCCCCTTCGCTAGCAACCGTCCACCGCGAAGAACGACCGGCCAGAAACAACTGTAGGAGTTCAACAGTTTCCACTTTGTCCCAAGGGCCGTGGCGGCGGTGCGGATCGCCGATGCGCGGCGGAGTTCAAATCGTTCGATTCGAAAGCGCCCCGTCGAATTCCGGATAAGGAGTTCGAGTGATTGCACATCATCCGGAACTCGAATCAATCCATCCTCTCGCAATTCGCGATTCCATTCGAAGGATTCCAAAACCTCGCTACTGTCGTTGCAACAGGTCCGCAATTCGATCCGCTTGCGGATAGCGAAGCGTGTCAGCGAGGAAATTTTCAGCTTGATTCGATACCAGCCGGCACGCATGGGCGCGTTGATACGGAAACACACGCTCGATGCCTGTGTCGCCCATTCGTTCGGCGATGATTCATCGCCAGCGACGAGGTTGGCGCCGGGAATCAGATCGAATGCCGCTGCAATCAGGCGTTCGGCCACGGACAGTCTCCTTAGAGAACTGATGGTCGAACAGAATGAGGACTCTTGTCAAGATCAGGCGAAGAACAGATACTGTTCGGAACGATCAATTTGGGATTCCCTAGGAACGGACGCCTCCGTCGAGATGTGTTATGAGTTTACCGATGCAAACGGCCGCGCTTCTCCAGGCGGCCCGGGATACGGTGCGCGGCCTGCCCGCGGATGCCGTGTTACTCCTTACGGAAACGCCCTTGAATTGGGATGAAGTATCGGAAAAGCTGGTCGGTTGCCGCCTGTTTGTTGCGGCGGAAAATCCCTCGCTCACCAAAACCCTGAAAGAGCGCGAAGACTGGACCGTGATCTCACTCGATCCTGATCCCCTGCCGACTCAGGAACGGTTGAGCAATGCGCTCCTCAGAGCGGTCACGGAGGAAAAGCTCAAGCCAGGCGCTCATGTGGTCGTCCTCTACAACGGCATCGCCAGCCTCGATGACGCACCCGAACCGATCGACACGATGAGCGTGATCCACCTCGGCGAACACCTCGAGAAGATGACCACGCAGGACCTGCGAAAGCTCGGGACGAGTGTACCTCAGGACGTACTCAAGTCCGTTGTGGAACTGGCGACGGAGATCGGTCGCGAAGGCCGCGAGGGGCATCCGACAGGCGCTATTCTCGTGGTGGGCGATACGCGCAAGGTTCACGGCATGTCGAAGTTCCGCAACTTCAACCCCTTCCGAGGGTACACCAAGAAGGAGCGCGATATCCGCTTCCGCGATGTCCGCGAGCAGATCAAGGAAATCGCCAAACTGGACGGCGCGATCCTCATCGATCGCGATGGCATTGCCGAGGCCGCCTGCGTGTATCTCGATGTGCCGACCGAAGGCGTGGACCTGCCCAAAGGCTTCGGCAGCCGGCATCTCTCGGCGGCGGCGATCAGCAAGAAGACCAAAGCGATCGCCTTCTGCGTCAGTCAGTCGTCGGGCACTGTTCGTGTCTTTCAAGACGGCGTCGAGAAGCTGCGCATCGAACCCCTCGACCGCCCGCACGTCTGGCAACCGCTCAAATTCGAATCTCAGGAAGTCGAATCAAACTAACGCCTTCTCCGCCAGAGTCGGCTCCAAGTCTTTCCAGCGACACCGCGCCACCCTACCGTGGAAAGACGCCAAAATTTCGGAAGCGCCTATGCGCCGTAAGCACTTACGTCAATTCCAGGCAATGCTCACGAACCATCATTTCGTCCGTTTATTGCGTCGCGTGAACAGCTCCGCATCGCCATACGGCGTGAACTCCGGATCATGCCAGTACAAAATGCCGGGATCGTCCAAAGAGCGTCTGAGAAATTCCTGAAATGACAGCGCAATCACCGCATTTTCGCCCGGTTGATTGACGGTAGTCTGCGAAGTTACGCAGATCGGCGCCTGGAAGCGATAATCGAGCGCATCCATCTTTTCTTGCAGATCTTGAATTTCAAAACAAGGAGCGTGGTCGAGATTCACGTCCAGATTGATCGCCAGCCAATCGCCATCCGCCGTCACCGCGAACTTATGCCAGATGCGACCGTGGGGGCCAAACGAGCCATCATCACGGTTCGAATCTTCACCCCAATCGAGCGCTTCGATCGATTCCTTCGGAATAATGGTCAAACGTTCATCATCTCCAGCACACAACACGGCACCGTTGGTTTCGAAATAGAACTGATCGAAATCCATGGGATATCCCGATTCCGTCATCCAGCCACGTTCATCTCGTGACAGATTGCTCACGCCCTCGACGGTCCGGTGGTTCCTCTTCAATTGCGAGAGCACCGCCTCGAATCGATCCGACACGCGGATCGCCCAACCGACTTTCGCGCGTAATCCCAGCGTATCCGGATCCTGCTCGATGCCGGTCAGTCCGCCGATCGCTTCCATCTGCCGCTGCGTTCCCGACTGAAGGTTGCTCCAGACAAACGGAACCTGCGAGAAGCCCGAAGGAGCGCGGAGTGTGCTAAACCCATCACCCGTTTCAAAAATCGGATTCACGTGATTGCAAGGGCCGTTGGGGAACGAACGAAGATACGGGAACAGCTTCGCAATCCAGCCGTTGATGATATCCCCGCCGTACGCTTCCTCCAGTTTGCAAATCGACTGCCAGTGCTTGAGATCCACATCGCCCTGACTCGCACGCACAAACTGATCGCAAATCGGCAAAAGATGATCCAGCCACCAGTCCATCTCGAACGGCCGGAGCTGCTCCGCCTTGTCTCTCAAACGAATCCAGTCGTCCGTGGTTCCTTCCAATGTGACCGTCGGGATACCGCAGATGCAGACCATAGCGTAGTGGAAGAATCGTTCGAACACATCCATCATGACGATCTGACTGGTCGCCCGTTCGACCGGTCCGCTCGTGCTGAAATCGCAGATCAGCGCATCATGAATCGTTTCGCCGACATGCTCGCGGATCTGACTGGTCCACGATTCGAACGCCTCATGCCACGGATTCTCGGGGCTCCCCTCAACCCAGCCTTGCGTCTTGAACGTCAATTTCAGCTTGCCGGAATGGGCAACAAAGCGGCTGCGGAGCGCTTCACCGTGCACCGCCATATGATGCGCGACCCCCTGCGCAATCGTGATCCAGATCACATCAGGCGAAAGCGTGAGCGGACGATGCTCGCTGAACGCCGTATGAACGGCTTCGAGAAGGGCATGCCGGTAAATGCCGCTGACGATCTCCCCGTGGTAGTCGTTGCAGCTCTCGAGATTCGTGAATACCTTGCGAAGGGCTTGATGTGTCTTGATCGTGCCGAGTCGTTTCTTTGTGGGTTGAACGCGATCGACTTCGAACGTAATCCCCACCGGTTTCGTTGTCGTTGTCGTTGCCATTGGTTCGCACCTCGACTGATTTGAGATTGGTATCATTCTACCAGCAATCATGACACAACGATTTGCATGGGCGTTCAGTTTTGGACAGGCCAACGGCGGTAATCGTAGGATGGCGCCGAGTCTTCGAGACCCACCACGACAGGCAAAATAGGGAGGTGCCGAGTGGATCGACCACTCTCAATTGTCAGGTGGAAACGATTCTTGAGTCAGTCTCGAACTCACAACAAGCGATTGTTCCGGGTGCCATGCTCACGGCTTTGCGTGAGCATGCCCACCCAAAGCGGTGGGCATGGCACCCAAAACAGATCCGGAACGGCGACTCTGAGGAATCGTGTTCATGTCAAATCAGCCCAGTTGAGGTACTAGTCTTCGAGGCCCACCGTTCATGCGACAATGTCTGAATGGTGGGCCTCGCAAAGCCTCGGCGCCACCCTACGAGATGCAGGGAAGAGGAGGCCTGCGGTCGGTTGTTCCGTCGAGGTCAGGAGACCTTCGACGAGCGAGGATTGTGTAGGGTGGTGTCGAGTCTTCGAGGCCCACCGTTCATGCGACAATGTCCGAATGGTGGGCCTCGCAAAGCCTCGGCGCCACCCTACGAGATGCAGGGAAGAGGAGACCTTCGACGAGCGAGGATTGTGTAGGGTGGTGTCGAGTCTTCGAGGCCCACCGTTCATGCGACAATGTCTGAATGGTGGGCCTCGCAAAGCCTCGGCGCCACCCTACGAGATGCAAGGAAGAGGAGCCCGCGACGAGCGTCCGGTAGGTCTCGAAGACTCGGCCCACCCTATTCGATTCGCGGTCCCGATCCGGAAGAGGGCAAAAGCAATCAGAATGTTCGGTTTTCTCATCGGGCACAAGTCATAAATCAAGGGAAGACTTTTTCCACGAGTGAGTAGCCATGCCTCGCGATTATCATGTGTGCGGTCTGGGAAATGCCATCGTCGATATTTTTCTCGAACTGAACGATGCGGAATTCGCCTCGCTCGGCTTCGAACGCGGAACGATGAGGCTGGTGGAAAAGGCGGAGCAGCAAACTCTTTTCGACAAATTTCAGGATTCGAATCACGATCTCCCGCTCGTGAGTGGCGGATCGGTGGCGAACAGCATCATCGCGCTTTCGCAGCTCGGCGGCCGCGGCGCGTTCATCGGTTGCGTGGGCGACGACCGCTACGGACTCCACTACGCCCAGGAATTCGAGCAGCTTGATATCGATATCGGCAATCCGATTCTCAAGGATCAGACGACCGGCACCTGCGTCTGCGTGATCACGCCGGATGCGGAGCGGACCATGCGAACGCACCTCGGCGTTGCGAGCCATCTGGCCGCCCGGCACGTCGATGCGGTACGGATCACCAACAGCGAATGGCTCTTTATCGAAGGGTATGTGTTCGCCAATCCCGAAACGGGCCAGCATGCCATCCGCGAGGCGGTCAAAATCGCCAAGGCGAATCAGACGCGGATCGCGCTCACCTGCTCCGATGCGTTCGTGCCCGGCGTGTTCGCGGATCCATTCCATGAAGCTCTCAGGCAGAGCGATTTGCTGTTCTGCAATGCGCCGGAAGCCACCGCCGTCACGGGCGAAGACGATCCTCATAAGGCGTTCGCGAAATTGCAGTCGATGGTTCCGAACGCCGTCGTGACCGATGGACCGAACGGCGCTTTTGTGCGGTACAACGGGCAAGAGTCTCACGTCCCCGCATTCGCCTGCGAACCGACCGATCTGACGGGTGCCGGAGATATGTTCGCCGGCGCGTTTCTCTACGGCATCACCCACGGCATTCGCGCGGAACTGGCGGCGAAAGGGGCGAATCTGCTGGCCATGAAAGTCATCACGCAAGTTGGTGCGCGGTTGCATCATGGCACCAAATATCACTGGCAGCAGATCGTAGGCGCATAACCATGGCACGACTCAAATTGTTTACCGGAATTGAAGTTGGTTCGACGATTCGTTCGAGCGCCGCCAAGCTCCAGACTGCGCTGGCGGGCACGGGAGCGGAAGTGAAATGGGTCGAACCGGAGAATCTGCACATCACCATCAATTTTCTGGGTGATGTCGATGACCGCGATCTGCACGGCATTTGCAAGGCGCTGGAAGCGGTGGGGCGACAGGTTCCGCCGTTTCGTCTGGAAGTCGCGGGCGTCGGTGCCTTTCCCACGATGCGTCGCCCGAAGGTGCTTTGGACCGGCGTGACCAACGGACAGGATGAACTTCGGACGATTCATGAAATGGCGGAGCCGAAGTTACTGCAACTGGGCGTTTATCGCCGAGAGGAGCGTGGCTACACACCGCACCTGACCCTCGGCCGCGTGAAGGACGAATCGCATGCCCAGACGATCGCAACCGAACTGGCGAATGCGGCGAATTGGCGGGGTGGGGATCTCTTGATCGAGGAATTCGCGTTGTATGCGAGCGAACTCCGCCGCGAGGGACCTGTCTATTCGATCGTGGCACGCTTCGAGTTGTCGGGTCGATAGAATGATGTTTCGGAGGACTTTGCCCCTGTAGCTCAACTGGATAGAGCAGCCGCCTTCTAAGCGGCAGGTTGCGCGTTCGAGCCGCGCCGGGGGTACTGGAATTTCAATCGTCTCGCCTTGCATCACACGTCGCTGATCGCGCCGGTGCTGGCGCCGAAGGATTTCGCCTCGATCCCCATCTGATGAATCATTCTCAAATACAAGTTCGAAAGCAGCGTGTTGATTTTGCGATCGTATGCAACGTGACCCTTGTGCTTGAATCCGCCACCGGCGAGCAGGATCGGGAGGTTCGTGTTGTCGTGCGATGACGAGTTGCCGAGATTGCTGGCGTAAAAGACCGCTGTTCGATCCAAGAGCGTATGATCGCCTTCGACCGTCGATTTCATCTGCTCGAGGAATTCGCTGAGAACCTTCAGTTCGCCCTCTTCGATTTTCGCCAACTGATCAAGCTTGCTGGGTTCCTGTCCATGGTGCGACGCATCGTGGTGCGGAATCGTGACGCCGTCGATTTCGGGCCGCTCCTGCGAGCCAAGCCAGAGTGAGATCACGCGGGTGGAATCGGTCTTTAAGGCAAGTTGAACGAGGTCGTACCATTGCTTGCTGCGTTGCAGCAGTTGCGGTCCGCTGAAGTCCGTGACCGGTGTCGCCAGCTTGACTTCCGGCTTGGGTGTCTTGCTCCATTTTTCATCCTGCTGGAGTCTCTGCTCGGCTTCGCGTACGGAAGCGAGGTAAAGTTCGAGCCGCGTGCGGTCCGCTTGGTTCAGCTTGCCGTTGAGCGATTTCACCTGATCGCGCACGTCGTCGAGGATGCTCTGGCCGTCGCGGATGCGCCGCAGTTCGCGTGCTTCTTCTTCCGGCGTGCCTTTGATGAACAGCTGTTTGAAAAGTTGCGTGGCTCGGGACTGGGAGGGGATGCGGACGCCGCGGCGGTTCCAGGCGGCGCTTCCGCCACCGAGCACGAGCGACGCGAAGCGCGTCTGACTGCCGATGTGCGAAGCGATCTCCTGATCGAGCGAGATCCCGTTGCGGATTTCGTTCGGTCGGATGTTATCGGGATGAACGCCGGTGAAGAGTCCGACTTCGGCGAAGTGGCCGGCGGGATAGCGGTGCGACATTCCCGAGAAGACGGTGAAGTGCTCGCGATGAGGCTGAAGCAGTTTGAGATAGCGACTCGGTTCGTAATTCTTGCCGGTCTTCTCCGGAAAGAAAAACGGCGTGTACAACCCGAGCGGCCGGCCGACCATCACGAGTCGCTGGGGCTGGGTCATCGCCTTCTTCGCTTGAGCATGGCTCCGCGGCGTCATCGCATCTAGGAATGGGAGGCCGATGGCGACACCGGCTGAACGGAGCATGGTGCGGCGGTCGAGATTACGAAAGGGCATGGTTCAACTCCCGGTAGTTTCGATTTCGAGTTACTTGTTCAGGAATAATCGGGACTGCACGACTTCGTGAATCAGGGTGCGGAAGCCGTAATTCTGATTGCGGAGTGATGCGACGATTTGTTCGACGACTTCGCGGTCCGCGAACTGAATCTCGGCACCGGTGGCATAGACAATCAGTTTCTGGGTGAGATTGCGGGCGATCTGATCCGGATCCTTGAGGAGTATCCGTTTAAAATCATCGATGTTATTGAACTTCTGTCCATCATGGGTTTCGCCGCCCGTTTCGACATCCGGCCCCTGATAGAAGGCCCGGCCAGTGTAACCGGGGATTTTGACGATCCCTTTCGGTGTGCGTGTCGAGGCCCGGTAGAACTCGCGCCAACCGCCGATCGGGTCGAAGTTTTCGAGCGCGAATCCCGGCGGATCGATGTGGACATGGCAGGACGCACACGATGCGATGTTGCGATGCTTGTCGAGTTGCTGACGGATGGTGACGGCGCCGCGGATGTCGGGTTCGATTGAGGGGACGTCGGGCGGCGGCGGGGCAGGGGGCAGACCGACGATCTGTTCGAGCACCCATTTGCCGCGGAGCACGGGCGAGGTGCGCGTACCATCGGCGGTGACTTTCAGCACGCTCGCGTGGGTAAGTACGCCGCCGCGATGACTGCCCGGAGGCAGTTTCACCTTGCGCATATCGTTCCCGCTCACGCCGGGAATGCCGTAATGCTTCGCCAATCGCTCGTTGAGAATGGACCAGTCGGAATCGACGAACTCCAGCAGGCTACGGTTGTTCTTGAGCACTTCGTTAAAGAATCCGTAGGTCTCTCGCGGCATCGCCCAGAGCAAGGTGCCGTCGAAGTCGCCGTAAAGCTGCGGATCGGGAATCGTGGCGTTGATCTTTCGCAGGTCGAGCCACTGCCCGACGAAATTCTCGGTGAAGCGTGCGGCGCGTGGCGAAGCGAGCATCCGCTCCACCTGCGCTTTCAGTACGGCAGAATCGGAGAGTTTGCCCTGCTTCGCCAGTTCCAGAAGTTCGTCGTCGGGCAGTGTCGACCAGAGGAAATAGGAGAGACGCGACGCGAGGGCGAAGTTGTCCAGTTGTGGACTTTTGTCCAAAGGCTCGCTGAGGAGCAGGAAGTGTGGGGATGTAAGGATGGCTTTGTAACCGTAGTTCATCGCATCGAAGAACGTGTATCCGCTGTCGAGTTTCTCGTGAACGCGTGACACGTAATGCTGCTGCAACTCTTCGCTGACGGGTCGGCGGAGCGCTCGCGGCAGGAACGCACGGATCAGGCGTTCCGCATCGTCTTTGGGTTGGGCGGACGCGGGGACGAGCGGATCATTCGCCCACGAATACGCAGAGCGGACGTTGGGGATTTTCGGCGGCTTTTTGCCTTCGCTCTCCGCTTTCGCAACCGAACGCGGTTTGAGCGGAATGTCGTCGAAGAGGGTCCGGTAGTTTTGGGGCGGCCATGCGCCGACCGGCCCATCAATCGAAAGCCATTCAAGCAGGAAACCCGGACCGGTGTAATCTTCGATCGGCTTTTTGGTCGCGCGGATATCCCAGTTCGCCAGCAGATTGACCACGAACGCCTGTCGACGATCGAGATCGACCTCGACTTCGATCTCCGCAGGTTTTCCCGGAGGAATGTCTCGCATGTCGATGAGAACGGGATCCTCGCGACCCTGACCCACGGTCATGAAAGCGACCGGCACCGCTTTGTTCTCCGTCCCGACGGCGGCGATCGACATCCGGACGCGATACCGTCCGGCCGCGGGAACCGGTGCGGTGGCGCAGAGTCCGTAGCGCGGTAGCTTGCTGTACACGATCAGCGCATCATCCTTCAGGAGGCAGCTTCGCGTCAGCGTCTGCCGGAAGTTCGACCCTTTCAGCGTCATGTCCCGGCCCGTCCGGCGATCGCTGAAGGGAATCGGCGGATGCGGAGGGATCACCGACATGATCGCCTGATCCGCCGCCTCCTGATACAGCAGTTGGTGCGTGGCCGAGACGTCAAGAGCGGCACCGACGTTGTCGAATCCGGCGACCGAGTTATCTTCGGGAAGCAATTCTTTGAGCGGGATCGTGGTGCCGAGCAGATCGCGAACGGTATTCTCGTACTCCGTGCCGTTCAGACGACGAACGACGACTCGACCGTTCTTCTGTTGTCGGCTGAACGACGAATCATGAAGTTCCGTGTTCAGCCAACCGATCGCCGCTTCAAGCTCCGCCTTTTCCGGGCGCTCCCGGTTCTTGGGCGGCATGGCGCCGCTCTTGAGCTTGTCATGAACGCCGATCCAGAGCGCAGCGGTGCGCTCGTCCGTCATCTCGGGTTGCAGCGTATCCAGTCGGAGATTGGCCTTTTGAACATCAGGACCATGACACGAGACGCAGTGATTCTCAATCAGCGGCTTGACCTTCGATGCGAATGACTGATTCCGATCCTGTGAGGTTGCAGGCGGAGATGAAAACACGAAGGAAACGATCAGGAGTGCGGTCGTAAGGCGGATCATTGTGAGTCAGACGCTTTTGGGAGTGAGTGAGAATGATCAGTGGCGGGGTTGAACACGGATTCAGTTTATCCGCTGTTGGAGTGTCGCGTCAAACGATTTCAGTGTTCCTGTTCTCTTCCGATTATGGTGCATTCAGCAGAGTTCCCATTGGAATTCCCGGGGATGTCCTGTTACTTTGAATGGAACTGCACGGGATTCCCACCACAATCATTTTCGCCAGGGTATCGGGTTCCATGAAGAACATCATGCTCATGGTGCCATTCGTCATCGCAGCATTTTCCCAAACGATTTCCGCTCAGAACTCCGAACAGCACGTTCGCAAGCTCCTCAAGACCTATTGCCAGGATTGTCATTCAGGTGCGAAGCCCAAAGGTCGCCTGAACCTGGATCAGCTGGAAGCGGACTTCAGCCTCGCATCGAATCGTGAACGCTGGCACACGCTTCTGAAACGTGTTCATGCGAATGAAATGCCGCCGGACGGGAAGCCACAGCCAACGAAAGAGGAGAAGGAACTTCTTACGAGTTGGATCGAAGCCCGCTCGCGCGAAGCACGACGCGCGAGCGGGCGAACCGTTCTCCGCCGCCTCAATCGCGTCGAGTATCAGAATACGATCCGCGATCTGCTGGGGATCACTGTGGATCTCGCATCGAAGCTTCCCGAGGATTCCTCCGCCCATGGTTTCGATATCAACGGCGAAGCGCATCACGTCTCGTCGTTCCTTCTCGAAAAGTATCTCGAAGCGGCCGATCTCGCGTTATCACTCGCGATCGCCAACGATCCGCAACCGCCGCTCATCGCCAAACGCTACAGTCTCAAAGATCAGCATCAGGTGAAGGCGACGACGGAAAAAGTGTTTCGCATCGAAGGCGATACGGTCACGATGTACAGTTCCTCCGCCTGGCAGGCGGTCCACCTCTACCAGTTTTATCCTTCACATGGCGGTCGCTACCGCTTCCGGATCTCCGCGTCGGCGGTGCAGAGTGCGGACAAACCCGTGACCTACCGGGTCGCGGTCGCCAGCAAACAGATGTCCGGCAAGAACGGCCTGATCGGCTACTTCGACGCTCCCGCCGGAAAACCTGGCATAGTCGATTTCGTCGAGTATCTGGAACCACGGACGACGATCCACATACTCCCTTACGGGCTGGCCAGCGCTCAGGCCGTGAACAAGATCGGTGCCGATCAGTATCAGGGGCCAGGGTTGGCGGTGCAGTTTGTCGAAGTGGAAGGCCCGCTGCATGAGTCGTGGCCGCCGGCCAGCCACCGCCGGATTTTTGGCGACCTTAAGCAAAAACCGTCTCCGATCTTCAACAACAGTAAACGCGTCGAAGTCGAATCGAAGACTCCGGAAGCGGATGCGGAGAAGATTCTGCGTTCCTTCGCCCGCCGAGCGTTCCGCCGTCCCGCAACCGATGCGGATCTCAAGCCGATTCTTGAACTCGTCAACCAGAAACTCGCAAGCGGTTATTCCTTCGAACGTGCAGTCCGTGTCGGGTTGATGGCGATCCTGGTTTCGCCCGAATTCCTCTTTCTTCGCGAGACGCCGGGCCAACTGAATGACTTCGCATTTGCATCGCGGCTCTCATACTTCCTCTGGAGCACGATGCCCGATGAGGAACTTCTGAAACATGCCGAGTCGGGCAAACTCAGCCAGCCAGACATCCTTCGCGAACAGGTCGAGCGGCTGCTGAACGATCCGAAGTCCGGCCAATTCACCGAGAACTTTGTCGGGCAGTGGCTGCGCCTGCGCGAGATCGATGCCACCGAGCCAAGCCATCTGCTCTATCCGGAATTCGATCACATGCTCAAAGTCTCGATGATTCTGGAAGCCGAACTGTTCTTCAACGAACTGCTGAAGCAGAATCTGAGCCTGAGTCATTTTGTGGCGTCGGACTTTTCCATGCTCAATGCCCGACTCGCCAAACATTACGGAATCCCGGGGCCGGACGGCTTTACTTTCCAGAAAGTCACGCTCCCGCCGGGCAGCCATCGCGGCGGATTGCTCACGATGGCGAGCGTACTCAAAGTCACCGCCAACGGCACAACGACATCGCCGGTGCTTCGCGGGAAATGGGTGCTCGATCAGATTCTCGGAACCCCGCCTGCGCCCCCGCCACCCGACATTCCCACCATCGAGCCGGACATCCGCGGCGCCACAACTATTCGCGAGCAACTGGCCAAACACCGGCAGGACCCGTCCTGTGCGTCGTGTCACAAGACGATCGATCCACCGGGTTTCGCTCTGGAAAGTTTCGATGTCATCGGCGGCTGGCGCGAGCAATATCGGACCACTGGAAACGGCGATCGCAAGGAAGTCATCGTGGACGGTCGGCGGATGCCGTATCGCATGGGTGCGCGAATCGATCCCTCGGGCACGATGCCGAATGGCGATCCATTCAGGAACATCGATGAGTTCAAAGAGTTGCTCCTGAAGGATCGGGATCAGCTGGCGCGGGCGCTGACCGTCAAGCTGTTGACCTACGCCACGGGAGCCACACCGGATGAATTCGATCAACGCGATATCGAGGCGATCGTCAGCAAGGTCCGCACCAAAAACTACGGCTTGCGCTCACTGATTCACGAGATCGTGCAAAGCCCGCTGTTTCAAACGAAATGATGCACTGAAGTAGGAATCCCATGAAACTGACCCGACGGACCTTTCTTCGCGCTGCCGGTGTGACGCTTGCGCTCCCGCATCTGGAAGCACAGGCGCAGGGCGCACCGGCTGCCGGAATCCCGCGACGAATGGTGTGCATCAATACACCTCTTGGGCTTCATCCGCCGGCCTTCTTCCCGGAGAAGGCCGGGAAGGATTACCAACTTTCCGAGTATCTCGAAATCATCAAGGAATTCCGGGACGACTTCACTGTCATCTCCGGACTGTCGCATCCGGATATCGGTCCGAGCCACGATTCGAATTCCAGCTTCCTGACCGGCGCACCGCATCCGGAACAGCGGGCCGGGTTCCGGAATTCGATTTCGCTCGATCAATTCGCCGCCGAACACCTCCACGGACAGACGCGCTTCGCCAGCCTTCCGCTTTCGTGCGAAGGGTTCGGTCTGGCATGGACCCGGAGTGGCGCAGCCGTGCCGACGGAGTCCTGGCCGTCGAGCGTTTTTGCCAAGCTTTTCATCGAGGGGCGGCCTGACGAGGTGATCGCTCAGAAGCGGCGACTCCAGGACGGGTTGAGCATTCTCGATACGGTCCGGGAGCAGGCGAAGCGGACGCGCGATGCGGTGAGCGGGCGTGATCGGGAAAAACTGGATGAATACTTCACGAGCGTTCGCGAACTCGAAAAGCGGCTTGTGCAATCGGAGGCGTGGGCGAAAAAACCGAAGCCCAAAGTTGATGTCAAACCGCCCCAGAACGTCGCGAACTCCACCGATCTGATCGCCAAGACACGCGTCTGGTTCGACTTGATTCACCTGGCGCTGCAAACCGATTCCACACGGTTGGTGACATTGCAGCTCCTGGGAACGAGCGGCGTACCGCCGATTCCGGGCGTGTCGCTGGGCCATCACGACCTTTCGCACCACGGTAAAGACCCGACCAAGATCGAACAACTCAAGAAGTTGGAAACCGAAAAACTGAAGACCTTGCGGGACTTTCTGAAGAAGCTGAAAGAGACAAAAGAAGAGGGCGAAAGCCTGCTGGACCGGACGACCGTGTTCTTCAGCAGTAATCTCGCGGATGCCAGTACGCATGGAGTGAAAAATATGCCGGTGCTGCTGGCGGGTGGCGGATTCGAGCACGGTCAGCATCTGGCATTCGATCCGAAGGCCAATCCGCCGCTGTGCAATCTTTACGTCTCGATGCTCCAGCGACTCGGACTGGAAGTGGATCGATTCGGCAGTAGTACCGGAACGCTCACGGGGCTGAATCTGCGAGCGTGAGTTTCCGGTTCCTGTCATGGAGAACGAGAAATCAGTTTTTCTTCTTACGCGATTCTTTGAACTGCCGATCCAGTTGTTCCGGGCGAGCGTTGGTGAACTGATTCAGTGCAGCCTGCAGTGATTTCTTGGCTGTCTGAGCGGATGTCGATAGTGCGTTACCATCGAGCGGATTCTTCTCATCCGGATCCGCCTTCAGGTCGAACAGGTTGCCGTTACGGTAAAGCTTGTAGTCGTGATTGAACGCATATTCCCTCACCGTCAGATCCGCCTGCTGCCGCGGTGAGTACCAGGTGTACAGCCACTCGCGCACCGGGCCGCTTTCACCGCGAAGCTGCTTGAGAAAACTCACGCCGTCGAGCGACTTGGGCACTTCAATTCCGGCCGCCTCGGCGATGGTGGGGAAGAAATCCACACTGCTGATCAGATTCCGATTGACCGAGCCTTTCGTGATGACGGCGGGCCAGCTGACGATGAGCGGAACGTGGGTTCCGCTCGCTTTCGTCGTGCCCTTGCCGCCGGGAATCTCCTTGCCCATCAAGCGGCTCGTGGCTCCGCGGCCGGTGCCGTTATCCCCAAGGAAGATGAGCAGCGTATGGTCGCGGATACCCAGATCCGCAAGGTGCTGATCGAGCCGGCCGACCATCTTGTCCATGTAGGTCACCATTTCGCCGAAGTGCTTGACCTTGCGGTTCACCTGCTCGCCTTTGGCCTTCGGATCCCAGTCGGGGCTGTCGGGCGTTGGCTGATACGGATCGTGCGTGATGATCATGGGGTAGTAGAGCAGGAACGGTTTGTCCTTGTGGCGCGTGACGAAATCGAGTGCGAAGTCGTTGACAAGTTTCGGACCGTATTCGCCCTTGGAGAAATCGAGTTCCTTGCCGTTGTGTTCGAAGCCCGGGTTGGCATAGCGCGGGGGCCGGCGCGTGTGTTGCCAGAGATACGATTCCTCGAACCCGAAATGCTGAGGGGAATCGATCTCGCGACCGAGTTGCCACTTCCCGCAGATGCCGGTGGCATAACCCGCTTCCTTGAAGAAATGGCCGAACGTCTTCTCGGTTCGGATCAACGTGCCAAAGTTCAGATAGTTGCGGATGTTGTAGAGGCCGGTCATGAGCTGTACGCGGGTCGGCGTGCAGAGCGGTTGTACGTGGCAGTGTTCGAAGCGCATGCCGGACTTCGCCAGCCGATCGAGATGCGGAGTCTGGTACGACTGCCCGCCGTTGGCCGCGATGCATTCGTAGCCGAGATCGTCCGCCATGATCAGGATGATATTGGGTTTGCCGGCCGCATGCGATACCGCGGACGCGAACAGGACAATCGTGAGTGAAACGATTCCACGCATGGTCGGCTCCGGTCAGCGGATCTTGAGGTCGGGAAGTTCCTTCTTGATGCCTGCGTCGAGCGGCATTTCATCTTTCTCAACGCCGGTCTCTTTCATCAATCGTGCAAGTTCGGCGTTCAAGCTCTGAATACGTAAGGCCTGTGCGGGATCGGCAATCAGATTCTTCGTCTCTTCGGGATCGGCCGAGATGTGATAAAGCTCCGCCTTGTGACGATCCGGTTTGCCGTCGCCGTGCGGATAGCGGATGTACTTCCATTCGTCGGTGCGCACTCCGCGGACGTTCGGCGTGTACGGGAATTGCTTCTCGTAGTTGTACTCGTAGTACCAGGCGGTGCGCCAGTCGCTCGCATCGCCTTGGGCGAGCTTGCGCCAGGACTTGCCGTGGATGGCCTTGAGCGGTTCGGCTCCGCACAGATCGAGGATGCTGGGTGCGACGTCCACCGTTAGGACCATACGCTCGACCGTGCGTGGGTGATCGGCGGGTGTGAGCCCCGGATACCGCACGATCAGCGGCACGCGGATGCTCGGTTCGTGCATGGTCCGTTTGTCCACCATGCCGTGTTCGCCATTGAGCAGACCGTTGTCGCCCATGAAGACGAAGATCGTGTTATCGAGTTCACCGGACGCTTTGAGGGCGTCGTAGAGTCGGCCGACGCTGTCGTCGATGGAGCGGATAGTGCCCCAGTATGCGCGGGTCATCGCTTCGAAATCTTTCACTGCCTCCGGTCGCGAATCCGGGAATTTCTTGCGGAAATCGAAAAGCGGGCCGTAGATACCGTGCCAGGTGTCGAGGCGGATCTTGAACCAGTCGGGTTTGTCCTTGAGCATGAAGGCCGATTTGGGATACTCGACTTTCACGTTGTCGAAGGCGTGTTCGTACTTCGGCTCCGGGACGTAAAAACTGTGCGGGGCTTTTTGGCCGATCATGAGCAGGAACGGCTTTGAGCGTGGTTTCTTCATCCAGTCGAGTGCGAGGTCCGTCACGACCGTCGTGTAGTAGCCTTTGACCACGCGGCGATCGGCTCCATCGAAATTGAATTCGGTATCGAAATATTTGCCCTGGCCTTTGTGTGTGACGAAGTAATCGAACCCGGGCCGCTTGCCATCGTTTTCCTCGCCCATGTGCCATTTGCCGATGTAGGCGGTGTCGTAGCCCGCATGCTGGAGTTGCTGCGGAAAGCTCTGGAGCTTGACGGGATATTCGGTGAAGTTGTTCGTGACTTTGTGCGAGTGCGCATAGAGACCGCTCAGGATCGACGCACGGCTCGGTGAACAAAGCGACGTCGTGCAGAAGGAGTTCTTGAAGAACACGCCTTCTTTGGCCAGACGATCGATGTGCGGAGTCTTCAGGTGAGGGTGGCCGGCGATGCCGAGACAATCCCAGCGGATATCATCGCACAGAATGAAGACGACGTTGGGGTTGTCAGCGGCCCAGAGGTTCGAGCCCGCCAGCGAAATCACGAGTGCGAGGAGAGCACGCATCATGAACTCCTGAATGATGTGAGTTGCTTTATAACAATACGATCCCGCAGCGGACCCGCAACCGTTGGCCGCTCCGCGATCCGGAAGTTCGAAGCAATTCGTTTTGGTACTCGCGGTCAATCGATCTATAAAAGACGGCGCTGATCATTGAATACTGCGAGTGTGATCATGACGAACTTCTCCCGTATTCTGTTGCTGATTCTGCCTGCGGGTCTGGCTTTCGCACTGGTCTTTTCTCATTCGCCCAGAACCGCAACCGGCTCGGAAGAATCGGACTTTTCCACATCCGTGCAGCCGCTCATCAAAGCGCATTGCCTAAATTGCCACTCGACCAAATCCAAAAAAGGTGAACTTGATCTCGAGCGCTTCGCCACGCTGGACGATGTTCGCAAGGATCTCAAGCCCTGGCAGGCGATGATCGAACAGGTGGAAACCGGCGAAATGCCGCCGCGCGACAAACCGCAGCCGAGTGCGGAGGAGAAGAAGAAACTCGTTTCCTGGATCCGCAAGCTGATCGATACCGAGAAGGCGAAGCGCAAGGGCGATCCGGGATTCGTTCCGCTCCGCCGCCTCAGCAACGCCGAGTACAACGCCACCATCCGCGATCTCACCGGCGTGGATCTGCAGCCCGCCCGCGAATTCCCCGCCGACGGTGCCGCTGGCGAAGGCTTCACGAATGCGGCGGAGGCACTGACCGACGTCTCGCCCGCACTCTTCACGAAATATCTGAACGCCGCCCGCACCATCTCCCAGCATGTGGTGCTGCTGCCGGACGGCATCCGCTTCTCATCGAAAGCCACGCGACGCGACTGGAGCGACGAAGGCGTGGCCGCGCTGCGGGCGTTCTATGCGAAGTACGCACCCGCGGATGGGCATCTGGACGCGCGGCCGTATCTGCACGCCACCATCAAATACCGTGCGCAACTGCAGGCGGGGAACTTCGACACGATCGCGAAGCAGGAGAAACTGAATGCCAAATATCTCGGTTTCCTCTGGAAAACCTTGAGTGCGAATGTGCGGTCCGAGCCGCTGTATTCGATTCAGAAACGATGGCAGACGGCGAGCGACGCGGATGCGCCGGCGCTGGCGGCTGAGATCGAAGCGTGGCAGAAGGCGCTGTGGAAGACCGCCCGCGTCGGGAGCTACAGCCGTCCAGAGGGCACCGGTTACACCGTCAATCTCAGCCGGCAATTCCCGGCGGAGCCGATCATCGTGCCCTCCCAGCGCATTCGCGTGCCGGTCAAAGTGCAACCCGGTCAGTCGGACGTTACGCTGCATCTCTCGGCGGCGGAGTTCGTGAACGGACCCGCGCCGGCGGAGATCGTCTGGCAGAATGCTCGCTTCGAATCCGCTGGCGCAGAACCGCTTTTCCTCAAAGACTACGCTGCCTATGGCCCGCGATTCGAGTTCGACTTCGCCAGCGTCTTCTCGAAGACGGATCACTATCTCGCCGCCGCACTCGAAGCTGCAAAGAATCCCAAAACGAACATCGACGAACTCGCACGCCGACACTCGCTTCACGCCGGCGTGCTGAAACGATGGATCGATTTCCTCGCTCTCGACCTCGACGGCCGAAAAGCGAGCGAAGGCAAGCCCGTGCCGTTCGTCGATCTCACTCTTCTCGATACCAAGGCGGAGCGGATCGATGGCCGGCCCGGTCTCAGTGGCTGGCACGGCCGCACCGCCGGTCTGCCCGTGGTCATGTCCAACGCCACCGATGCGGAACTGCTGATTCCCGGCCGCGCGTCCGCTCATTCGGTCGTGGTGCACCCGATGCCGAAGGAGTGCGTAGGCGTGGTCTGGACCAGCCCGATCGATGGCGAAATTCAGTGGTCCGCCCGGATCGAACACGCGCACCCGAATTGCGGGAACGGCATCGCCTGGTGGGTCGAACACCGCAGCGGAAAGCGGGCATTCCAGCTTGATGAGGGCAAACTCGATCTTGGCAAATCGCACCAGACCGCTGCGCGAACCAAGACCATCGCCAAAGGTGAACAAATGATCCTTGTGGTCGATGCCCGCGACGCCAATCACTTCTGCGACCTCACACAAATCGCACTCAAGATCACGGAAACGAAGAAGCCCGAACGCGTCTGGGATCTCACCGCCGATGTCGCCAATTCGCTTCTGGACGGCAACCCGCATGCTGATCAGCACGGCAACAAGACGGTCTGGTCGTTCGTCAAAGGGCCAACTCGCGCGGTCGCGGGGCGCGAATTGCCGATTCCCGAACAGTCCGCTCTCGGCCAGTGGAAGACGGCGGCGGGCGATGCGAAGAAGCACAGCGAACTGCCCAAACTCGCCAGCGCGGTGAAGGATCTGCTGAGCGGTGCGCGGCCCGCAGCGGAGAAAGATCCGAACCGGATTCTCTTCGATTCATTGGTCACCGTGGACGGACCTTTGTTGAAGGCGATCGATGCCACAGAACTCGCTGTGAAGTCCAGTACCAAACCGTTCGGGCTCCCCGCCGATCGCTTCGACTCCGAAGGCAAACTCATTGTCGCCTCGGACAAATCGCTTGCGATCCGCCTCCCCGCTGCGCTCTTCGTCGGCCGCGAATTCGTCGTCGTTGGTTCGCTTCAGCAGGAAACAACGGCCCGCGTCGCTCGTCTCTCCGTGAGTGATCATGCGAACACTGCCAGTCGCTGGGACGGACAAAGTCCGCTCGTCGCCACGCCCGACAGGGCCGGAACCAATCAGTTGAAGAAAGGCTGGGGCGCGTTCAGCACCGTCTTCCCGCTTTACCTTTGTTATCCGCAAGTCATCCCGACGGACGAAGTCGTTTCGCTCAAGATGTTCCACCGCGAAGACGAACCGCTCATCCGCCTCTTCCTGTCCGACGAAGAACAACAGACACTCGACAAGCTCTGGAGCGTGCATCTCTTTGTCAGCCGGCAGGCGATTCTCGAGAACGCCTATCTGCCGCAGTTCATCGGTTTCGTCACGCAGGATCAGCCGAAGTCGATGGTCAGTTTCTACGAAGGCCAACGCCCCGCCTTTCAGGAACGTGCCGACGCCGCGACCAAGCGCGAAAAGGAAGCGCAGCCATCGCACCGGAATGCTGTGCTCGCCTTCGCCGAGCGTGCCTATCGCAAGCCATTGCAGCCAACGGAACGGGACGACCTGCTGAATCTCTATCGTTCGATCCTCAAGAACGGTGCGAGCCACGAGGAAGCGATCCGTGGCATGATCCAGCGCATTCTGATTGCGCCGGCGTTCCTCTTCCGCATCGAGCACGCACCGGCGGGGACGAAACCGCAGCCCGTCTCGGACTGGGAACTCGCCACGCGGCTCAGCTACTTCCTCTGGTCCTCGCTGCCGGATGACGAGCTTCGCACGCTGGCCAAAGAAGGGCGACTGCGCGAACCCGGCGTAATTGAAGCCCAGATGCGCCGCATGCTCGCCGATCCGCGAGCGCGAGCGCTGGCCATTGAATACGGTACGCAGTGGATCCACGTCCGCGGATTCGATTCCCACAACGAAAAGAACGAATCGCTCTTCCCGTCCTTCACGCCCGAACTCCGGGCGGCCCTCTACGAAGAAGCGATCCTGCTCTTCCAGGACTTCTTCCAGACGAACCGCAGCATCACCACGCTGCTCGATTCCGATTCCACCTTCCTCAACGAAACACTGGCGAAGCATTACGGAATCCCCGACGTGTCCGGACCGGAGTGGCGAGCGGTAAGTGGAGTGAAACGCCACGGCCGCGGCGGACTGCTCGGCCTCGGCAGCGTGCAGACCATGCAATCGGGCGCATCGCGAACCAGCCCCGTCCTCCGCGGCAACTGGATCGTCGAAACCCTGCTCGGCGAAAAGCTCCCACGCCCACCCGCCAACGTCCCCAAACTCCCCGAACAGGACGGCACCGCCGAACTCACCACGCGGCAACTCGTCGAGCGTCATGTGTCCGAAGCATCCTGCGCGACCTGCCACCAACGGATCGATCCGTACGGCTTCGCCCTCGAAGCCTTCGACCCGATCGGCCGCCATCGCAGCAAGGACTCGCTCAACCGGCCGATCGATTCGCATGCGAAGTTGCGCGACGGCACCGAGTTCGAAGGGATCGATGGGCTGCGCGATTATCTCATGACCAAAAAGCGGGACGTGATCGTTCGCCTCTTTTGCAAGCGGCTCCTCGGCTACGCCCTCGGACGCTCGACTACGCTCTCCGATACCGCCCTGATCGACGAAATGGTGTACGCGTTGAACGCAAGCGAAGGCCGCATCCACTCCGCCCTGATCGTGATCCTGAACAGCCCGCAGTTCCAGCAAATCCGCGGCGCGGACTTCGTGGAGTAGAGCGAGGGGGAGGGAGTAAAAAGAAAAAATAGCACGAGAATCAGCGAGCTTACACCCTCCGCTCGCCAATACCGATCTTGCTCATAACTCTTTTCGAGCACTCAACTCAAATGCTGTGAGAGCCGCAGCGCCAGGCCGGCCAGCGAACGCACAGGATTCGCGGCGGTGCTGACCGGCAGCACCGACATGTCGCAGACATAGAGTCCGGCAGTGCCGTGAATCTTGAGATTTTCATCGACGACCGATTGATGGTCGAAACCCGAAGTTCGATCGGCTTTCCACGGCATTCGCAGTGTACCGCAGGCGTGATGCACCGTGCCCCAGCCGAACGGCCATTGCTCACCCTGAAAGCCACCGTACTTCGCCGTGATGAACTCGACGTCGTGGAATTCGTTGAAGATCCGATCTCGTGTATTGTTGAGCAAGTTCATGAAATCGGCGTGGTTCTTATGCCAGCCGGCCACGGCGGGGAATCGCGAGTTGAGCAAATCATCGAGCTGCGAAAACCGCTTGAAGCTGATGTTCGGAGTGTAGCCGTCATTCGCATGCGAATAGATTCCGTTCTGATTGTCCAGACAGTTGGCGAAGCTGAACTTGATGTCCACGCGAGTCTTGCTGGTGTCGTCGGGAATGGCTTCGGCGGAGGGATCGTTATTCCGCAGATGCCAGTATTCGTGATTGACATTCATCTCGATATTGAACGGGTATGTGATGTGTCCGTTCGCATCGGTGGTCCCCTTGGAATAGTAGATGATCTTCGCATGATCCCGACGCGTGATGGCGATGCGCGGATTGCCAATTGACGAGACATAAGCCTGGGATTCGCTCGAGACGGGATGGTCTGTCAGACCGAAACCCACAAGCTGCCGGATGGAGTCCGGCAAGGTCTGATACACCGAGGAACGGTTGATCAATTTCGGACTTTCCGTCGAGCCGGCCGCTATGATGACCTTCGGTGAATAGTAGCTTTTCTGTTCGCCAGTCACGGTGTTGGTGGTCTTCACTTCGTACCAGTTATGCGGAACGCTGGTGATGGCCTCCACGAAACTGTTGAGTCGGATGAAGAGCCCGGCCGCTCCGAGATCCATCCCGTCGTGCGTGATGCCCGTCTGATTGATCAGTAACTCGGCCGTGTTGAATACGCCGGTCGGCTCCACGAAGAACTGATCCCGGGGTGTCCCGTCCGGATTCAGATACGGTTGATGCAGCGCCCGCGGCGTTTCGCGGATCACGAAATCATTATTCAAAGTACTATTCTGAAAGTGCTTGACGATCGCATTCGCTTTTTCGCCGAGTGAGATCGACTCATTCATCCGTTCGCCGGCGAGTTTCAGATACGTATTCGCGAGATCCGCCCGCACATTGGGAGGGAAGAATTCCAGTTCCCAGCTTTGCGGATGCGGGATCAGCCCCGACCAGAAGATCGAGCGGCCACCGAAGACGAGTTGCGGCTTTCCGCCGATGAAGTGCTGTGAAGTCTCGTTCTGCTGGAAGTTATCGACACCGAAATGCGGTGCAAGGCGGTCGTTGGGGATGCGACTGATGTTGTAGACATGAGTGTGGTATACAAACGATCCGGTATCGAGAACAAGAATACGCTTGTTCTTGTTCCGGTCGGCGAGGTCGTCGGCGAGTATTCCGCCACCGATCCCGGAGCCGATGACAATGTAATGGAAATCCGGGTTCGCGCCATCGTAATCGCGAATCAGCCGCGTGTGCGCTTCGCTCTTCTGCGAAACCATGTTCGCATAATTACCCTGGAATGGCATCGGTTCTCCGATCCAATTTTGAGGTCAGGCATTGCTGGAAAATGAACACATGAAGAGGCTTTGGTGTTCTATTGACTATCGAACCAATGAACGTGATTGGTTTTGCATTTTCTTCTGTCTCGTTATTTTTGCCCTCATCATAAGTATGAGTTCTCCGCCACGAGTCTGCGCGATGCGGTGGCGGAGTTCTCAGGAGCGTTTCTGCGGCCGTCAAATCGCATTGGACAGAGTTCGATTACCTGTTCAAAATTGACGTAAACCCTTGTGGCGCATAGGCGCTTCCGAAATTTGGGTGTCTTTCCACGGTAGGGTGTGGCAGTGTCGGTGGAAAGACGAGTCGGTGTTTGAATGTCTCCGCCGCAAGTCAGAGACGATCTTATTCGGCGCGTTCGTGCTGCGTCTGTTGAAGTTGGGCCCGAAGGCGTCGCTCGACGGCGACTTTGATGATAAGCGTGACCATGGCGAGCATGGTGAGGAGCGAGGCGAGAGCGAAGGCGGCGGGCTGGTTGTATTCCTGGAAAAGTTTCTCGACGCGGAGCGGCATGGTGTCGGTTTTGCCGCCGATTCGACCGCTGACGACGTAGATCGCGCCGAATTCGCCCATCGCACGGGCATTGCAGAGGATCATGCCGTAGATGAGGCCCCATTTGATGTTGGGCAGCGTGACGAACCAGAAGAGCTGCCAGCCGTTGGCGCCGAGGCTGCGGGCGGCGATTTCCTCTTCGGGACCGTTGGCTTCCATGACGGGGATGAGTTCGCGGGCGACGAAGGGGAAGGTGACGAAGGCGGTGACGAGTGCGAGAGCGGGTGGCGCGAAGATGACCTGATAGCCGTGGCTTTTGAGCCAGACACCGAGGGGCGCCTGCAGGCCGAAGAGGAGCACGAAGACGAGACCGGCGACGACCGGGGAGACGCTGAAGGGGAGGTCGATGAGCGTCATGAGGAGTGTGCGGCCGGGGAAGCGGAAGCGGGAGATGGTGTATGCGGCGGCGATGCCGAAGATGGTGTTCATGGCGACGGCGAGCGGCGCGATGAGTGCGGTGAGCATGATGGCGTGACGCGTATCGGAATCGCCGACGAGGTTGTTCCAGTAGGCTCTCCAACCGTTGCTGAAGGCTTGCGAGAAAACGCTGACGAGCGGGACGATGACGAGCAGGCCGATGATCAGGAACGTGGCGCAGATCATCGTTCGGGGCGTGAGACGGATAAGGGTTTTGAGCGTTGGCGATGTAAAGGTAGGTTCCACATGGGTATTGCTTGAACGGGACTGATGGAGTTGACGGACTGGCCATTTGATTAGGTACGAGAGACGTGTTCCGAGCGTTTGCAGCCAGCGGGGCGAGGTTCCCGGCTGACTCCAGCGTTCGAGGAAGTTGATGACGATCAGGAGGAAGAATGAGGCGGTGAGGAGTACGACGGCGATGGCGGAGGCTTCACGGTAGGCGAATTCTTCGAGGCGTGAGACGATGAGGACGGGGGCGATTTCGGTATGAAAGGGCATGTTGCTGCTGATGAAGATGACGGATCCGTACTCGCCGATCGAGCGTGCGAATGCGAGAGTGAAGCCTGTGAGTGCAGGTGCGAACAGGACGGGGAGAATGACGCGGCGGAAGATCTGCCAGCGATTCGCGCCGAGCGTTTCGGCGGCCTGTTCGGATTCGAGGTCGATTTCCTCGAGCACGGGCTGGACCGTGCGCACGACGAAGGGAAACCCGGTGAACACGAGTACAAGTACGATTCCGCTTCGGGAGTACGCGCCTTCGAATCCGAGCGGGACAAGAAACTGCCCGAGCCAGCCATCGGGAACGTAGAGGCTGGCGTAGACGAGACCCGCGACGGCGGTCGGGAGCGCGAACGGAACGTCAACGAGCGCATCAAGAATGCGTTTACCGGGGAACTCGTATCGCACCAGAGTCCAGGCGACGATCAACCCGATGATCATATTGATCACCGCCGCCTGAAACGAAGCACTGAACGTAAGGCGGTATGCCGCCAGCGCACGCGGACTTGCGACAGCCGACAGGAATTCGCTCCGTGTGAGCCCGCTGGCATGCCAGACGGCGGCGCCAAGCGGGATGAGAACAAGTAGAAACAGATAAAGGATTGTGGTGCTGAGCCCGAGACCGAAGCCGGGTAGCACGCGGCGCGAAGCGGAGCTCATTTCACACTCCGCTCGGAAAAGAGTTCATCAAAAAGTCCGCCTTCAGCGAAAAAACGCTTATGGATCGTCTCCCAGTCGTTTTCGATCGAGAGCGGACGATACCACTCAATTATTGGGAATTGATCAGCCGTTTCCGCAATCACCTCGCGATCGACAGGGCGGTAGTAGTGCCGCGCGATGATCCGTTGTGAATCTTTGGAGTAAAGCGATTCAATATAGGCTTTGGCAAGCGTTTCGGTCCCTTTTTGTCTGACGACAGCATCGACGATGGCCACGTGAGGTTCAGCAAGAACACTCATCTTCGGATAGACGATTTCAAGTTGATTCTGTGATTCCTGGATTTCGAGATGCGCTTCGTTCTCCCACGTTAGGTGAGCGTCTCCGATGTGCTTTTGGGCGAAAGTCATCGTTGCACCGCGTGCGGACTGATCCAGAATCGGCACGTTCTGATAGACCTTGCGAACGAACTCCATTGCTTCGTCATCAGATCCACCGCGTGCGACGATGGAACCCCATAAAGCCAGAAAGCTCCACTTGCCGTTACCGGACGTTTTCGGGTTAGGTGTGATCACGCGGACGTCGCTACGGGCAAGGTCTGTCCAATCTTTGATGCCTTTCGGATTGCCTTTCCGAACAACGATGACAATGGTCGAGATGAAGGGCAATGACCTGTTGGGAAATCGATTCTCCCAGTCAGGATCAATTCGTCCGGCTTTTCGAATCGCATCCGTATCGGTCCACAACGCCAGAGTCGCAATGTCGGCATCAAGGCCGTCGATCACAGCCCGAGCCTGACTGCCAGACCCGCCGTGCGACTGACGAATCGAGATGGTCGTGCCCGTTTCGGTCTGGTAATCCCGGATGAAATGATCGTTCAATTCCCTCCACATTTCACGTGTGGGATCACAGGCGACATTCAGCAATTCGATTGTTCCATTATTTCGTTGAAAGCCAGATGCGATCACCCACCATGCAGCGAAGAGGACATAAGCGATGGAGCATGAAAGAAGGATTCGATTCAGCACGTGTTGAATTCCCAAAATAATTCAGTTCGCAATATTCGGCGAAACGAGACTCGCCTGCCAACAGTTCATTCGTTTCTCTTTTTATGATTCTGGTTCGCTGTCGAATGAACGAAATCGAATGAGCGCAATGGTCAGGTACATTCCCAGCGCGCCCGCCGCGGTAACACCGTAAGCTTGAAGGCGGTGATCAAACTGCTCAGACAGGGCCGAGACGAGCAGGATTCCACTCAAAGTCGCTGGAAAAAGATATCGGTTGTCTTTTTGGCAGGCTTTTACGATGATGGCCCATGCTGGGAGTAACCAGCAGTAGAAGTAGGTCCATGCGAGAGGCGAACACAGTACGCATAGGATCAGGACCATGGCGAGATCCTGCACTCGTGTCTCTGAATTCTTGCCAGATTTGAGCCGAGTAGATGCAAGAAAAAGTAGTCCCAGAGCAATGATGAGCCCGTAGGCGATGGCTTGGGTTGTTTCTGTTTTTAGATCAAAAACGTTTACCGATTCATGATCCGATACGATGGGTCGGCACCACCGATGTACCACTGCGATGAGGGATTGATTACGTCGTGAAAAGCCAGCCGTCGAACGCGCAGCCATCGCGTTCCCCGATTGATCACCGACCATCGCTTTGCACCAGACTTTTAGGGGTGTGCGTCACATTAGTTGGTGAGACATCCGTTCACGACGCGAGGTTTCGCTCCCAGAAAGCCTCCCATTGGCCTTTCTCGCTGCGGTACAACGCCCGCACGTGGCACAGCGCGTGCGAGCCGGGCTCGCCCCAACGC
>JBGSJI010000036.1:0-82696 GCA_041742055.1 Limnoglobus sp.
TTGAGAGACGTTTACCAAGCGCAGACCGGACTTGTGCCTTCACGTGAATCAGATTCTGCATGAAATTCGTCGGTCCTTTTGTCGTGTTCATCATTTCATTAAGTGTACAGAATTGACGTAAGTCTTTACGGCGCATAGGCGCTTCCGAAATCTGGGAACGGTTCCAGGCTAGGGTGTGGCAGTGTCGGTGGAAAGACGAGCAGGCATTTGAAGGACTCCGCCACGAGCGTGCGCAGCAGGTGGCGGAGTGCTCCCTACGGAAATGGGATTTGTCAAACCGGTATCGCGATTTTGCGGCGAAATTCGTCATCTGGCTACAATAACAGAAACTGTTTCAGGAACACATAATGACCAACGGACCCGTGACGCATACGCCTTTTGAGTCGATTCTGGAATCGGATTCGCCGGCGGAGGATATTGAGGAATATGTCGAGCAGATTCGTCAGACGGCGGAGAAGCTGAAGCAGGATGGCTGCAATCGCGGGGATGCGAAGCTGCTGGCGAGTGCGTTCAAGGAGCTGCGGCATTGCTTTCGGGTGTTTGCGAATTATCGCGATTATCGGAAGGTAACGGTGTTCGGTTCGGCGCGCACGAAACCGGATCATCCGGCGTATCAGGCGGCGGTGGAGTTTGGGAGGCGGATGGTTGAATCGGGGTATATGGTGATCACGGGTGCGGCGGCAGGGATTATGGAGGCAGGACATGTGGGTGCGGGACGGGAGATGAGTTTCGGGCTGAACATACTGCTGCCGTTTGAGTCGGGTGCGAACCCGGTGATTCAGGACGATCCGAAGCTGATGAACATGCGGTACTTCTTCACGCGGAAGCTGGCGTTTGTGAAGGAGTCGGATGCGGTGGCGCTGTTTCCGGGCGGGTTTGGTACACATGATGAGGCGTTTGAAACGCTAACGCTGATTCAGACGGGGAAGTCGCATATCTTTCCGCTGGTGCTGGTGGACGAGCCGGGCGGGGATTACTGGGCGAGTTGGCAGCGGTTTGTAGACGATGCGCTGTTGAACCGCGGATATATCTCGCCGGAGGATCGTGCGTTTTATCGGATCACGGATTCGGTGGATGAGGCGGTGAAGGAAGTGGTGGATTTCTATCGGGTTTATCATTCGATGCGTTATGTGCGTGGTGAACTGGTGTTCCGATTGCACACGCGATTATCGGAATCGGTGATGGCGAAGTTGAGAGTGGAGTTTGCGGACATTTTGAAGGACGGCGGGTTTGAGCAGTGTGAGGCGCTGCCGGCGGAGTTGAACGAGCCGGAGTTGGCGAAGTTTCCGCGGCTGAAGTTTCGTTTCAACCGACATGCGCTGGGGCGATTGCGGATGCTGATTGATTTCATCAATCGCGAGGGGTGATCACCCCGCCTTGAGCCATTTCGCAGCGTCTTTTGCGTGGTAGGTCAGGATAAGGTCCGCGCCGGCGCGTTTGATGCTGGTGAGGATTTCCATGGCGACGCGGCGCTCGTCGATCCATCCGTTGCGGGCGGCCGCCTTGACCATCGCGAATTCGCCACTCACGTTGTATGCCGCTGTCGGCAGGCCGAAGGTATCCTTCACGCGACGAATGATATCGAGATACGAAAGAGCGGGCTTGACCATAACGAGGTCAGCGCCCTCTTGGATATCGAGTGCGACTTCGCGAAGCGCCTCTTCGCTGTTGGCAGGGTCCATTTGATAGGTGGAGCGGTCGCCGAATGAAGGCGGGCTTTCGGCGGCATCGCGGAACGGGCCGTAGAATCCGCTCGCGTATTTGGCGGCGTAGCTCATGATCGGCAGGTTGGCGAATCCGTTCGAATCCAAGCCTTTTCGAATGGCTTGAATCATGCCATCCATCATGCCACTGGGAGCGACGAGGTCGGCGCCAGCATTGGCGTGACTGATACATTGTTCAGCGAGAATGGGCAGCGTGGCATCGTTATCCACGTCGAAGGTGCCGTGCGTTTCACAAAGCGGACCGCAATGGCCGTGATCCGTATATTCGCAAAGGCACTCGTCGGTGATCAGGTAGACATCCTGTTGGAACGCTTTGCGCAAGCCGCGAAGCGCCTGCTGAACAATGCCCTCTTCATCGAGTGACACTTTCCCGAGCGGATCTTTTTTCGGTGGAATTCCGAAGAGCATGAACGAGCGGATACCGAGGTCTTTCGCCGCACCGACTTCTTCGATCAGAGTATCGACACTGAGCTGGAAGTTTCCGGGCATTGAGGCGATTTCGTTGCGGACTCCCAGACCCGGGCGAACGAAGAGTGGAAGAATGAAGTCGCTTGCGTTGAGTTCTGTTTCACGGACCATGGCTCGAAGGATTGGTGACGACCGAAGCCTGCGGGGGCGAACGGTTGGATAACCCGCAGTCGGGTAAGGGGCATTCATAACGTCTCCGTTCATTCAATTGCGGTCAGGAGGCCTTCCATTTCGCCCAGGGCAAGATGATCACCGACAGAGCGTGCCGCAGCGATCCCGTCGCGAAGCATCTGGCACGCTTCATCGATGCGTCCCAGGCGATTCAATGCCTGACCTGCCATGTGATACGCGGGCACGTACGGCGATCGAGCGATCAGTTCGCGAAAGACTTGCACAGCTGCTGCGTCATCATTGGAACTGACATATTCCATTCCGAGCGAGTATCGAAGGAGGGCATCATCAGGATCTTCAGCCAGCATGGCTTCAATTTTTTCCATGCGTGCGGTCTTTGCCATGATCGCGGTCCGATAAAGAGAAGATTCATGCTACTTCTCTTCAAGTTTACGTTTTGCGAGCAGCATCAACCAGTCATGCCTGTCTCGACAGAATCGTCAGAGTTTTGCCAATCGATACCATCGGCACACAAGATTCACGCGATCCACGCGGCAGGACCCTGCGTCCAACTCGCGGAATCGATGGCTGCTGCAATCCTTACGTGCGGTTCAACGACTGAGGTGTCCGATTCTCTTCGTGTCACACCAGGATGGTTCGTCGCAGTGGGGTCATCATGCCGCTTCTTGCTCGAAGGATCGCTCGCACCGAAGCAGAACGATCCCCTACCAGCCGATTTGCCGCCAAATTCACGCGTTCTCTGGTTCTCGGTGCCGGTTTTGCTTTAGGTGGCTTCGCTAGTTACATGGCGACTGCTCAGATGCCGGCGACTCCTCCACGTGTGGTCGAACGATCGCTATTGACTGCTCATCGCCGCGATGCGATGGTTAACATTGTCGAGAAAATGAAATCGACGGTCGTCAATATTCACAGTGAACGAACGATCACATCAGCGATCGATGATCCTTTTCGCGGTTCGCAGTTGCAGCCTCAGCGTGTGAAGGGGATGGGCACCGGGATCGTTCTTGATCCGCGAGGATATGTGGTCACCAATTTTCACGTGATCGACGATATTCAATCGATCCGAGTCACGCTTTCCGATGGGCGGACCGTTCCCGCTCGCGTGATTGCGACTGACAAAAAAGCCGACCTTGCATTGGTCAAAATTGAACCGAGTTTTGCATTACCTGTGGTGACCCTCGGGACCGCATCCGATCTGCTTGATGCCGAGACTGTCATCGCGATCGGCAACGCGTTCGGGTACGAGCATTCAGCGAGCGTTGGGCACGTTGCTTACAAGAGTAGGGACGTCTCACTCAATAAGGAAATCTCGTACCACAATCTCATTCAGACCACGGCACCTATTAACCCGGGGAACAGCGGCGGTCCGCTGTTCAATAAGAAGGGTGAACTGATCGGTGTGAATGTTGCGATTCGGGCGGGTGCGCAGAACATCGCGTTCGCCATTCCCGTCGATCAGATGATCGAACGCGCTTCGGAAATGCTATCCAGTCAGCGTCGGCAGGGCACACAGTTGGGTATAAACCTGAAAAACCATGTTGATCGTCCTGAAGAAGAAAGTGCTGCAAGGCGCTGGGTCACGATTGCTAATCTCGAAGAGGGTTCTTCGGCGCACGGGGCGGGACTTAAGGCAGGCGATATTGTCGAAAAAGTTGCCGATATTCCCGTGTTAACCACGATCGATGTTGAGCGTGGTGTTCTGGAAAAAACTGCTGGTACTCAAGTCCCCATTCGGGTGAGACGAGGCAAAGACATCATCGAAGCTATGCTGATGCTCAAGGGATCTGATTCCACGACTGCTATGACCCCGGCATCACAAATTGCAAGGCGAATGGGCTTAACACTATCGTCCGTCGGTCAGGAAGCGGTTGCGAAAGTCGACTCTCAGCTGCGAGGCGGACTGCTTGTCACCGAAGTGAGTTTCGCGAGTCCCGCCGCTCGTTCGGGTTTACAGAAAGGCGATGTGATTATCGGATTCCACCTCTGGGAAGCTTTGAATCTGGACAATGTCCTGTTCATATTGAATCATAAGGACCTTGCGAAATTTAATCCCGTGAAGACGTACTTCGTGCGGGATGGCAAAGTCCGAGAGGCGGCGATGACCGTCCTGGATTAAGATCAGTCGCGATTGTGGGCTTCGAGAAACCATAGCCCTTTGTCGAGATCGGCAGTCATTCCCGTCAGCAGATCGGCTGTAACAGCATCGCCCTCACTCGTCGTTGTGTCGATGGCTTTACGGAGAGTATTGGCTGTTTGAGCCCAGCGGACGATCAACTCAGTGACATGGTCGAGATCCTCATGCAACTTTGAAGGATAATCCGGCAGCCGGCTGACAGCCGACGCCTGACGGATTGTGCCCTGTGGAGTCCCTCCCAATGCCGTGATTCGCTCCGCGAGTGGATCGAGTTGCTCATCGACGACACCTGCGAGATCGTCAAAAAGCTTGTGTAGAGTGTAAAAGTGTTTTCCACGAACCGTCCAATGTGCTTGTTTTGTTTGCGAATACAAATCGAAGAGATCAGCCAGAATCAAATTCAAAAGATCACAGGCTTCCATGCGGCATTTGAGTCCGAGGTCGTTACGAGTGGCGTTCATGATTACCTCCGGAATCGAGAAGGCCTGCGAATCCTGGGATTCGCAGGCCTTGGATAGCAATCCCATTACGAATTCTGTTCGATCACTTTGGCAAGCGCAGTGGGATCAATCGTACCGACATGCTGGAAGATCGGTTGATCGCTGCCCTTGAAAAGCAGGATGCGGGGAATGGTCGCGACATCATATTTCGTTGCGAGTTCCATATTTTCGTCAACGTTGACTTTGCCGACCTTGACCTTACCAGCGAACTGATCTGCAATTTTATCAATCACCGGGCTGAGCTGGCGGCACGGCCCGCACCAAGGTGCCCAGAAGTCCGCAACAACAAGCGTGCCGCTTTTGACTTCCTGATTGAAGTTCGTTTCTGTGAACTCGATGACATTCGGACTTGCCATATCAAAAAACCTCCAATTGTTGACTCAGTGCAAAAGTTACCACTATTGTATGGGATCCACCAGAAGGACATGGAATTGTACCCAAATTCCGTGCAATGCTTTCAGGAATCCGCCAGTTGACCAATGATCGCGTCATGGCGAGTGCCTGTACTTTTCAGATTCAATTCTCGAGACTGCTCGTCGATGATACGGAGCTGAATCTCAAGGCGATCCTCAGGTAACGTACTCAAGACCCGGTCAGCCCATTCAACGACACATACGCCATCGCCACCAAAATACTCCTCGGCGCCAAGATCCCGAAACGCCTGCTCGTTCGGGAGCCGATAAGCGTCGAAATGGTAAATCGGTAGACGACTTTCGTATTCCTGGATCAGGACAAAAGTCGGGCTCGTCACAATCGACGGATTGCGAACGTTCAGTCCGACCGCAATTGCTCGTGTGAGGTGCGTTTTTCCTGCTCCAAGTTCGCCTGACAAGGCAACGACGGCACCAGGAAATAACAAGATCCCGAGTTTCCTGCCGAACGCTTCGGTTCCTGTAAGATTCGGGACCGTAATGGAATATCGCTTCACGACGCTTTAGCCATTTTGTGAGCCTTCGCCGTGCGATGGCGAAGGTAGGCGTACATGAACTCATCCAGATCGCCATCCAGAATCGCCTGAACCGCAGGCGATTTCATCTCAATGCCCTCGCGTTCGTCTCGAACTAACGTATAGGGTTGCATGACATAGCTGCGGATCTGGCTTCCGAAAGCGATTTCACCTTTTGCATCATACCGATTGGCCAGATCGCCCAAACGCTTCTGCTCTTCGATTTGATACACGCGTGCCTTCAGCAGCGCGAGCGCATTCGCATAGTTCTTCGGCTGACTTCGTTCCGTGCGGCTTTCGCCACGAACTTCCTGACCTTTGTACTTGTAAATCAGCCGCACGCCGGACTGCGTCTTGTTCTGATGTTGTCCGCCAGGACCACCGGAGCAAAACGTCTGCATTTCCAAAGCGTTTTCATTGATCTCGACTTCGATCGTATCATCAAGTTCGGGAGTCACATCCACAGCCGCAAATGATGTCTGTCGCGTACCGCCGTCTCCAAACGGACTGATCCGTACCAACCGGTGTACACCGATTTCGCTTTGCAGATATCCATACGCGTATTCGCCCGCAACGCGGAACTGCACGCTCTGAATTCCCGCTTCGATATTCGGTTCACGATCCATTTCCTCAACTGTGAACCCGTGCTTCTGTGCCCAGCGCACGTACATGCGGTAGAGCATTTCCGCCCAGTCACACGCCTCGGTCCCACCAGCGCCGGGTTTGATCGAAACGATGGCGCTGCACGCATCCTGCTTTCCGCTCATCATCGCCTGAAGCTCGAATGCCTCATATTTCCTACTCGCTTCCGCCATGGCGGATTCCATTTCGACTTCAAACGACGGATCATCAGCGGCCAATTCCAGCATCGCATTCAGATCGTCGGCTTTTCGCGAAAGTTCTTCGTACGGCTTGAGAATCGCATTCAGAACCTTGATCTTCTGAATGGTCTTTTGAGCTGCATCCGGGTTATCCCAGAAGTTCCCTTCGCCCATGCGAGCTTCGAGTGAATCTCGCTCTTTCAGCTTCCCAGCGATGTCAAAGAGACCCCCGGAGTTGGGCCAGTCCGGCGGTGAGTGCTTCAGTCTTGTGACGCAGTTCCGGGTTCATCATCTCGAAATCTCCAAGCTTGGGACATAATCTGAATCTCAAGCATTATACAAGATCGAGGATGCATTGATGAGCAAGCTGAAAGGGAAAGTCGCTGTCGTGACCGGCGGCGGGTCCGGTGTTGGCAAGGCAGTGGCTAAGGCGTTTCTGGAGGCAGGCGCCAGCGTTGTCATCGCTGGTCGCGACAAAGCCAAACTGGACGCGGCCGTGAAAGAGATCGGCCACAAAATGCTCGCTGTGGAGTGCGACGTTTCCAAGGCTGATCAATGCCAAAAGCTGATTCAAGAAGCGACGAAGCAATACGGCAAAGTTGATATCCTCGTCAACAACGCCGGGACTAATCTCAAAGAACGCACCATCCGCGAACTGACGCCGGAAACCTGGGACAAGATGATCCGCGCGAACCTCGATGGCAGCTTCTACTGCATTCACTACGTGCTACCGCAGATGCTCGAGCGCAAAGACGGCGTCATCGTCAACGTGGTCTCCATCTCCGGCAAGCGTGGCAATCCGCTCGGTGGCGCCGCCTACGTCGCGGCCAAATTCGGCCAGGGTGGACTCGGGATGTGCCTGTCGAATGAGGAACGCGAAAGCGGCATCCGCGTCAGCAACATCTACCCCGGCGAAATCGATACGCCCATCCTCGAGCATCGCCCAAAACCCGTCAGCGCCGAAGCACGCCAAATTATTCTCAAACCAGAAGATGTCGCCGATACGGTTCTCTTCGTCGCCTCGCTGCCGAAACACGTGTCGATCCCCGAACTCATCATCAAGCCGAGCGCACACCAATACATGTGATCAGCGCCGCAACCCCTCGACATACCTCTGCAAATCCGGCGGCAGCGGCATCTCCCAATGGAGATTCTCGCCCGTCACCGGATGCTCGAATCCCAATTCCGTCGCGTGCAGCGCCAACCGCGGCGCCGGCGCGAGCACCAGCGCTTCGCCCCCCGCCGACTTCGTATACACCTTCTCCCCGCACACCGGATGCCCCGCCTCCGCAAGGTGAATGCGGATCTGATGCGTACGCCCCGTCTCAAGCCGGCACGACAACACCGAGTGCTTCGGCAAACGCTCCTCAATCGAAATGTGCGTGATCGCCTCTTTCCCCGTAGTATCCTGCTGACGCGTGCTTCCCCGCCGTCCGTCACCCCGATCACGAATCAACGTGCTCTGAATCGTCCGCGGTGTCAGATGCCCCGCCACAACCGCCAGATACCGCCGCACCACCGTGTGCTTGCGAAACTGACTCCCCAACTCCCGCTCCGCCAGCACCGATCGCGCGAACACCAGCAACCCGCTCGTCTCCTTGTCAAGCCGATGCACAATGCGCAGAATCGGCAGCGACTTCGCCGCCCGCCCCAACTGCTTCGCAATCGCCCACTGCGTCAGATCGTGCAAGGTCGGCTCTAACTGTCTCCGCTTCTCGCTCCACTCCAGCTCCGCTGGATGACGAACACTATTCACCCCCGACGGCTTCTCAACCACCACCAAATGCTCATCCAGATGCCGAATCACCAGCGTCTCCGCCGTCGCATGGCGCGGCGCAACCACAGCCCGCGCCAGCAGCTCAACCGTCTGCCCCTCACGCACACGCCGCGCCGGATCCGTGCACACGCTCCCGTCGATCGTCACCCGCCGGCGCTCAATCATCGCCTTCACGTCGCTCCACGACGGCAACTGCTCGTGCAACCGCGAGCGCAGCACCTTCGCAAGCGTATGCTCCGCCTCCGCCGCAATCACCACAAATGGAGATAGTGAACTCATTACCGGAAATGATATGAACCGACCTGACAAGCCGCACTTCCCTGAGAACCACTCCGCCCCCGTTGGTCATGCTCTTGGCGATGACATTCTCACGCCGACTCGTCTTTCCACCGACACTGCCACACCCTACGGTGGAAAGACGCCAAAATTTCGGAAGCGCCTATGCGCCATAAGTACTTACGTCAATTTTGAACAGTAAATGGAAAGATGTACACGATACGAGAATTCATGAATTTCATGCCGGAGCTGATTCGCGAGAGGGCATAAACACGTTCGTCGCGGACCTCATTTTCGGGCTCGTCGCGCGGGTCTTCTCTTTTCTGAACTCCGCATTCTGAACTCCGCATTCCGCATTCAAGTGGGTCTCCCGACCCCGACGAAATCTCCGACCGCAGGTCTCCCATCCGCAACGTGGCGGAAATGGCGCCAAAAACGACCGAAAGTCGGCGGAAATCGGTCCGAAATGGGTCAAATTCCGCCCAAAACTCGAAAGACTGTGTCATTTTTTCTGAATTCGCAATCGGAACGGACGCCTATTGGCTGGACTTATTCTTATCCGCTTTCTCGGCTGGTGCAGGTCCTGGCTCGAGGGTCCGCGATTCGCTGAATGACCGCGAATCCCACACTTTTACCATGATATTTTCACTTCCCGAAATCACCTGAGCGCCGTCCATGCTGAACGATACAAAGTTTACAGAAAATGTATGCCCTTTCAGTGTGAGCACCTCGGCTCCGGTCTTCGCATCCCACAACTTCACAGTATTATCGTCGCTCCCAGTAACGATCCGGGTGCCGTCTGGGCTGAACGAAGCCGCCGTTACGATGCTCGTGTGACCATTGAGCGTGAGGATCTCGGTCCCAGTCTTCACGTCCCAAATCTTCGCTGTCTTGTCCACGCTCCCTGTGACGATCTGCTTGTTGTCCGGGCTGAACGAAGCCGCATTTACACTCTTTGTGTGTCCCTTGAGGGAGAGCACTTCAGTACCGGTCTTCGCGTCCCACACTTTCGCCGTCTTGTCCTCACTCCCGGTGACGATCAGTGAACCATCAGGGCTGAACGACACCGAATACACACTATTTGTATGCCCTTTGAGAGTGAACACCTCTACACCGGTCTTCGCATCCCAGACCTTCGCCGTCTGATCCCAACTCCCTGTCACGATCCGTGTGCCATCACTGCTGAAACACGCCGAACGCACGAGGCCAGTATGCCCCTCGAGGTTGAACAGTTCGGCCCCGGTCTTTGTATCCAGCACCGTTGCGGTATTTCCTCTCCACATGACGATCCGCGTGCCATCCTGATAAGACAACGCCGAGTACTTTTTTCCCTGTTGCCAATTGAGTGTGAACACCTCTGCACCGGTCTTTGCGTCCCACACTTTCGCGGTCGCGTCCGCGCTTCCGGTGACAATCCGAGTGCCGTCCGAGCTGAACGCTACCGCAACGACTTCGAAGAAATGCCCCTTTAATGAAAACACCTCAGCGCCGCTCTTCGCGTCCCATACCTTCGCGGTCATGTCTCTGCTTCCAGTCACGATCTGGGTACTGTCCCGGCTGAACGTTGCCGCGTTGATGCTATGCGAGTGTCCCTTGAGTGTCAGTAACTCCACTCCGGTGTTCGCATTCCACACCTTTGCAGTCTTATCCCAGCTCCCGGTCAGGATCCGCGAACTATCCGGGCTGAACGATGCTGTGAAAACACGATCGGTATGACCCTTGAGGGTCAGCATCGCAGCACCGGTCTTTGCATCCCACACCTTTGCGGTCTTATCCCAACTCCCCGTGACGATCCGCGTACCGCTCATCCCATAAGACGCGTCGAACACGTACTCTGTGTGTCCCTTCAGAGTGAGCACCTCTGCACCAGTTTTCGCGTTCCACACCTTTGCAGTTTTGTCCCAGCTCCCCGTGAGGATTCGCGTGCCATCCGGACTGAATGAGGCTGCAGTCACACGATTCGTATGACCCTTGAGAGTGAGTACTTCGACCCCGGTCTTCGCGTCTCATACCTTCGCCGTGTTGTCGTAACTTCCAGTGACAATCAGTGCGCCATCTGAACTGAACGACGCTGCTGTCACGATGTCCGTGTGACCTTTGAGCGTGAGTAACACAGCCCCGGTCTTCGCGTCCCACACTTTCGCTTCACCCGACTTTTCATTCATTCCGCTCCCGGTGACGATCCGCGTACCGTCCGGACTGAACGAGGCCGCGTTGACTTTGCCTCTGTGTCCCTTGAGCGTGAGCAATGAAGGATCGCAGAGCCGATTCAGATACCGCCACTCCCAGTTCCGCATTTTTGGAGTCGTACCGTCGAGCAGGTCCCGCATGACTCGTAGGTTGTTGTCCCTCCACTCTTGATGGGCCGCCTGCATTGTGCGACCGTATTCGAACACCGCAAGCTTTTCGCGCTTTGCTTCGAGTTGTTCTTGTGCAGTTTTCTCCGCCGCCTGCGCCAACTCCGCGATCCCCTTCGCCTTGACTGCATCATTGACTGCATCTGTGGCCATTTGCTTTTGTGCGTTCGCCTGATTCAAAGCGAACTCTGCAGCATCGCGTTGTTCCTGGGCGAGTAATCGTTGAGTCTCGGCTTCGGCGGTTCGTAATAGAGCCTCTTTGCGGCTGTCTTCTGCCCTGCGCCACAGCGTACCGAACGCAACCCCCACACCAGCCGTAACGAGCCACAGCATCAATGACCCCACAATGAAACGCTTCATGAACTGGCGTTTTCGCTGCTCGGCTTTTTTCACTTCAACTTCGCGCCGCGACTTCGCATCGTTCGGCTCCTGCGCCTTCGCGACGTTGATCTCGTGATCAACCTGGAGGAGTCCTGATTCCAGGTCCGCACGATAGTTGGCCACGGCAGTTGTCAGTTCCTTTGCATCCGAAAAGCGGTCGGCGGCCTTCGGTGCGAGGCATTTCTTGCAAAGGGCGATGAGTTCCTTTTGTGCAGTGCACTGATCGAGATGCTTGTTGATCTCTTTCAGATCCGCTTGACGTGCACGGTTGATGGTATCCTTGGCGCTTTGACCCTTGAACGGCGGTCGGCCCGTTAAAATCAGGCAAAGGATACCACCCAGTGCAAACACATCTGCTCGTGCGTCGGCAGGTTCTTCCCTTGCCTGTTCCGGTGCCAAGTACAATGCTTTCCCCTTCACCTGGCTGTCTAACGTCGCCTTGAAGTCGGTTGGTGAAACATTGCGCGATCCCGCGTTGGACGACGTGTCTGTTCCACCGAGGATCTTTGCCATCCCCCACTCCAGCACCTGAACTTCACCGAACGCACCGACCATCACATTGCCCGGATTCAAATCGCTGTGCATGATTCTTTGAGAGTGGGCGTATCCGACGGCCTGACAGATTTGTTCGAAGACCGCAAGCCATTTGGTTCGACCGGTCATAAGGGTGGTACGTTGATTGAGTAATTGATCGAGTGACTCACCCTTGGTCATTTTCATGGCGAGGTAGGGGCGACCGTCCGGCAACTTGCCGATCGCGTGGACGGGTGGAATTCCGGGGTGCGGAAGGTGGGCCGCGATGCGTGCTTCGCGGACAAATGCCTTGGAATCCATGCCGGGAAGCATTACTTTGATAGCTACTTCTCGACGGAGGGTAAGTTCCTTAGCCGAGTAAACCACAGCCATGCCGCTCGGGCCGATTTCGCGAATGATCTCGTAGCCAGGCACGGTGGGAAGAACCTTTAGTTTGTCAGCATTCGCCGCGGGTTCACCCGTCTCGCGATGTGTCTGATCAAAATTGAACAGCTCGCTCATGTCTCGGCCTCAATGGAATCATCGGATTGTAAATGGTGAGACACGATGAGGCAAATTGAAATGCGAAGGTGAATGACAAAACCACCCATCAAAAAGGTGACAGTCCCCTTTGATCAGGCCCCTATGCGTTCCGATGAGGTGCTGTAGCCGTTGCCGTTCATGCTCGGGAGGGCGTGCTGGTATTTGCCGAGGCGATAGACGTCCGCCATCATCGCCTTCGCCTTGTCCTCGAACGGGCTGTCCATGACGGCGGAGACGGCGGCTTCGTAGTCGTACTCCATTTTCTTGAATTCGACGCGGCCGTTATCGATGATCGCATACCGTGCGGTCGGGATGCCGTCGCGTTGCAATCCGAGGCTGCCGGGATTGATCACCGTCGTGCCGACCACATTCAGCGCGAACTGATAATGCGTATGCCCGACGCAGACGTAATCGACGTTCCACCCGGCGACGCGGTTGGCCCACTGGGCGGCATCGGCCATGACATATTCGTCGAGCGGATCGCGGGGCGTGGCGTGGACGAGGAGGAACCGTTTATCGGCGATGGTGACAAGTTTGAGCGTGGGGAGATCGGCGAGGTAGCGGCGGTCATCGGCGGAGAGCATCTGGATGGTGGGCAGACGCGTCGCCATCGTGAGGTAGCGGAATCCCCCGACGCCGTTGATTTCGACATTCTGAGCAACGCCGTGATCGTGATTTCCGCGAACGCAGTGATGGGCGTGGGTGCGAACCCAGTCGATGACTTTGGCGGGTTCGGGCCCGTATTCGACGAGATCGCCCATGCAGAGGCACAGGTCGTACGTCTCGTTCAGGGCGGCGAGTGCGGGCCAGTTACCGTGGATATCGGAGATCAGGAGAATTCGCATAAACCATCCGCAACGTTCCGATCGTTTGATCCTAGAACGGATGCCCGGAAGGGTCTAGCGTTTGGGTAAAAAAAATGGGCGAACGATCTGCTACAGTCCTTACGAACGTCATCGGATGTTTAATTGTCCCATCACGACGCGGTCGACACCGGGCACTTTTCGCACCTGGCGGATGAACTCCCAGACGTCGTCGAATTCGGTAACCGATCCGCCGACGGTGATCATCCCCGCCTGATGCTGCGTGGTGAGATCGCGGAATCGCGCATCGCCTTTTCGCACCGCCTCGATGGCCGAGTCGAGATCCTGACCGGGCACGACGGGCACCGCGGGCGGAGGAATCGTGGGGTATTGGGGCGGTCCTGCGGGTGCGGCCGGAATGGGCGCGGGCAGGGGCGAATAGGCGGAGTCGATCACCTTTGGCCGGGTGATAGCGTTCGGCTTGGGGTCGAGCAGGAGGGCCATCATGGGAACGGGCGGTTCGTAGCGTTCGATGCGGACTTTGGCGGCGGTGGCGGGCTCCTTCGACACGAGGCGGTTGGGGATCGGTGTGATCGGCGTGGGGATTGATACGGGCCGTTGAGGTGTGACGCCGTTGAGGCGGTCGGCGATCTGCTTGCGAAGCGGATCTTCGATTTCCGGGATCCAGACGGAGAGCTTGACTGCGGACAGTCCCGGCACGACTTTGAGAATCTGATTCAGATGTTCGGATTCGGCGCTGGATGAGAGCGGTCCGCCGATGACGGCGACACCATCGACAACGCTGACGATCAGATTTCGGCTGCGGAGGACCGAGTCGGTGGAGAGCACGGTCTGGATGCGCAGGGTGAGTTCCTGATCGGCAGTGAGCGTGTTCTTTTCCGGCGGAGTCGCGCGTGCGGAGGCGGCGAGCAATCCGAGGATCGCGATTCCGAGAGCGAAGATTGGTGTTGTGATTCTCATGGCTCCACACCGTGTGGGTATCGTTGAGGTATTCTGCGACAGGGAAACGGCAGGCGGAATCGAACTTGATGAAAACTTTTCAAAATGAAGGGGAATTCATCGCGGGATGAAGCAACCACGAAAAGATGCCGGGTGGGGTAAACTGTTCCGTCTGCGGAAGCGGTTCCGGTCAGCTGGTTTTTCGCGAAAGCGGGAGGCGCACGCGGAAGCAGCAGCCGTGGCCCTCGACGCTTTCCAGCGTCAGTTCGCCATCCTGCTCTTCGATGGTTTTCCGGCTGACCGGCAGCCCGAGGCCGGTCCCGCGATTCCCCTTCGAACTGAAGAATGGCTTAAAGATTTCGGCTTGCAGGTCGGCGGGGATGCCGGGCCCGTTATCGCGCACTTCCAGCTCCGCCCATTGCTGATCCTCGGACAATTGAAGCGTCAGCTGCACCTTGGCATCGAGTGTTCCTCCGCAAGCGTCGATGGCGTTGCTGACGAGATTGAGGACCGCGCGGTGAACGCCGTCCGGATCGCAGGGAACCTCGGGGAACGCGTCGGGATGGTGGAATTCGAGCTGCACGCCGGTCTCCGTGGCGCGTCCGCGTACGACATCCAGCAGATCGTTGATGACTTCGATGAGCTGGACGGATTCGATGATCGGATCGCGTTCCTTGGAATAGCTGAGCATGTCGAGGATGAGGTCGTCGATGCGGGCCTGATTTTTTTCAACGAGCCGCCAACCTTTGGTGAGGAGTTCGCGGTCGTTTTCGGCGATGGCGGTGCGGACCATGTCGCTGCCGAAGCGGACGCCCTGCATGATATTTTTGATGTGGTGGGACATGCCGGCGATGGTTTGGCCGACGGCGGCGAGGCGTTCCGCGTGGAGCATGGCGCTGTAGTAGCGTGTTTCTTCGACGGCGAGTCCGGCTTGGTGCGCGATGGCGATGGCGAGTTGAAGGTGATCTTCGGTGAAGCGGGCGTCGTCGGTGCCGGTTTGCGTATCGAGGAAGAGCACGCCGACGGTTTCGTGCCGGCCGCGCATCGGCACGCAGATGACTTCGCGCAGGCGGTGGCGCTTGATGCTGGGGCCTTCGCGGAAGCGATCGTCTTCGGCGGCGTTGGCGATGAGAATGCCGGCCTGCTCGCGGAGGACGTGTTCGACGATGGTACGGCTGACGGCGAGGTCGGCTGCGCCGGCGATGCGCGAGCGCACCGCCTTCGGGAGCAGCGCTCCGCTTTCGGCATCCTTCAGAAGCACGCAGCCCTGATCCGCCTCCGTCGTTCGCAGCACGAGTTCCATGATCCGTTCGAGGAGTTCATCGACGTCGAGAATGTTGCTGACGGCGGTTGCGGCTTCGTAGAGGACGGCGAGGTTCGAAAGTCGCGTGCGCAGCCAGGCGGTGTTCGCGCGGGTCGGATCCTTGAGAAGCACGCTGCCCGTATCGGCGGGGATGCTGCGCACCACGCCGGAAATCTGGCTGGACCCGGCTTCGCCGAGCCGTACGGACGCGGTGCCGGTGGAACCATCAGTTGTGTACAAAAGAACCGTATCGCCGATGGAAATGCGATCGCCGGAGCGAAGTTCCGCCGTTTGCGTGATCTGATCGTTGAGCCGGGTGCCGTTCCCGCTGCCGAGATCGACGAGCGTGTATCCGGTGGGCGACGCACGAAGTTCCAGATGCTGCCGGGAAATGCGATGATCGTTGAGCTGGATCGGATTGGAAGAGTGCCGTCCAATACCGATCTTCAAATCGTCGAGGGAGAATCGTTTCCCTCGGTCTATCCCTGATATGACGATGAGCTGAGGCATCGCTCGACCCAGGAGTGATCAGTCGCTATTAAGATAGAGCTTGCGCTCTCGGATATACTCTTCGACACTTCGCGGAACCAGGTAGCGGATCGATTGCCCGGCGGCGACTCGCGCACGAATCATCCGGCTGGCAATCTCGATCAGCGGGCATTCGACCACCGTCATTCGGATGGCGTCGGGAGGCATTGTGAGCGCTTCCGCCAATTGCTCGCGCGACCACAACGGCACACCCGGACGCGGAACAACCACCAGCCCCGCCTGCGCCAGAATCCCCTGCGGCTGATACCACCCCGGCAGATCCGGCAGGCAATCCGCACCCACGATCAATTGATAGTCATGATCCGGATGGCGCTCACGCAATTCCCGCAACGTCTGAACCGTGTAACTCGGTGGCGGGAGTTCTTTCTCAATCGGTTCAACACGAAAGAGCGGCTGACCGGTGATCGCGAGTGCGAGCATATCGCAGCGATACTCGAATCGCGAGATCGTCTGATTCTGCTTATGCGGCGGCTGGTAGCTCGGCAGGAACCAGACCTCGTCGAGTTTCGCCTCCGCACGGCAAGACTCGGCCAGAATCAGATGTCCCGCATGAACCGGATCGAACGTACCGCCAAGAAGTCCAATTTTCATGATGGTAGTTTATGGCGAAGCGTCGCGGCGGCTTGCTCGGGCGGCGTATCGTTGATGAAAACGCCGCTCGACCATTCAAAACCGGCTACGGACGTCGTACGGGGAATGATCTGGAAATGCCAGTGTTCGGTCTCGGGTGCGCCCCGGGCAGCCGTGTGCAAATACCAGTTCCAGGAGACTCCGGGCAGCGTGAGTTCGAGTGCGATGAGCGCGCGCTGCATCAGTTCCGCCAGTTCGCTGTCCTGTGCGCTGTCGAGAAATCGGGACTGATGCTGCCGGGGAAGCACCCACATTTCGTAAGCGAATCTGGGAGCGTAGGGGCACAGGACGGTGTAATTCCGGGATTCGATCACGATTCGTGATGAATCGCCGAGCATGGGGCAAAGGACACACGCCGGCCGATTCCAGGTGATCTGAAACAGTTCCGGAACGAACGGCAGCGCGATCAGCTGAGAATGCGCGTGCGACTGCGATGCCCCCGATGAGCGGCCCACATTCTTGAAGAGCGAGACGCTTGCGATCTTCGGATCGCGGCTGTGGTAAAGCAGGCGATTGTGATACGCGCGAAACAGATTCGCGAGTTGAGACGCGTTGAATTGCGTCGGGCTTTCCCGATGCTCCGCACATTCGATCACGACTTCATGAAATCCGTAGGCCGGCGAATCCGGGAGCACCGCCGGATACCGATTCGGCACGACGCGAAGCTGCCAGCCGTTTTCATCGCGGATCGAGAACAACTCCGGCGGAGTCTCGTGTTCCAGACCGGGGCAGAACGGACAATCGCCATTTGCGGGAGGGTGAAATCCATCGGCGGGGAGATGACGCGGTCGTCGGCCGCGTTCCGGAGCGATGACCACGGTGCGATCGGTCACGGGACAGGTGCGAAATTCGGGTTGAAGCGTATCGGGTGGGCGGTTCAGCTGTGGCCTTCCTTGACGGCGTTACGGTTCCATTTGGGAATCACGACCAGCAGGTCTTTGGTCCCGTTCGGCACGCACTGGCAACTGAGGCGCGATTCCGTTGTGATGGCGGGCGCTTCATCGAGCATGTCTTCTTCGTCTTCGGTCGCCGGAGAACAGGTTTCGAGTCCCTGTTCCACATAAACATGGCAGGTCGAGCAGGCACAGACGCCCCCGCAGGAGTGGTTGATATCCACGCCCGCGCCCTCCGCGATGTCCAGAATGCTGCCTTCAAGACCATGATCGGCGAACGGAATCTTCGAAGGATCGACGGGAACGTCGACAACTTGTCCCGTTTCCTCCAAGCGAAACGTGACCGTAAACGGTTTCGTCGGCTTCTGGGCGTTGCTCGACTTGATATAGGGATTCACACCGCCCATTACTCAAAATCCTCTTTGTGGAAACGTTTCGTTATTCTATGCATTTCCAGATCGGCAAAAAGAATGATCGCAGAAGGTTCTGCGATCATTCGGAATTCTCGTTCAGGTCGCGATTACCTCAACTGGACTGAGTTGATACGAACATGATTATTGAATGTCCCCATTCCGCATTTGATTGGGTGCCATGCCCACTGCTTTGGGTTTGATTGGGTGCCATGCCCACCGCTTTGGGTGGGCATGCTCACGCAAAGCCGTGAGCATGGCACCCGAATGACCCAGATTCCAGATTCGGTGATTATAACTGCTCAATCGAATCGTTTCCCGAACAGACGATCTGATCTGTCACTTGTGCCTTGTTGATGCACAAGGGTTTAGTCTTCCGTCAGGCCCTGGAAGTTTCGCATGACCAGGTGACTGTTGATCTTCGAAACGAGGTCCAGTGCCACGCTGATCACGATGAGCAGGCCCGTTCCTCCGTAGAAGCTGGCGATGCGGTAATCGACTTCGAGTTCGCTCGAGACGATACTTGGGATGATGGCGATGATCGCGAGGAACGCCGCACCGACATACGTGATCCGCATGAGAACCTTTTCGAGGTACTCGGCGGTGCTCTTTCCGGGGCGATAACCCGGGATGAAGCTGCCGTGTTCCTTCAGATTCTCGGAAATTTCCTTCGGATTGAAGGTAATGGCCACCCAGAAGTAGCAGAAGACGTAGATCAGCACGACATAGAACATGTTGTACAACCAGCCGCTGCCGCGCTGGAAGATGTTACCGAGTTCGTTGGCCCATTCGACTCCGGATATCTGATAGATGATGTTGAACAGGAACCCGGGGATGATGAGCAGCGTGCTGGCGAAGATGACGGGCATGACACCGGCGGCATTGACCTTCATCGGCAATACGCTTCGTCCGCCGCCGAATGTGCGACGCCCGCGGACGTGCTTCGCCGACTGCATCGGAATCGCACGCTTGGCTTTGGTGATGGCGATCACGCCGACCACGACGGCAACGAAGAGCGTGATCAGCACCAGAAGTTTTTCGAAGCTGATATCACCGGTCGCGCTGCCGAGGGTGAAGAGCGATTCTTTAAGCTGGGTGGTTCCCGGTTCGAAGAGCAGGGCACCGGTTGCATCCGGAATCCGGGCGACGATCCCGGCCATGATGATGAGCGAGATCCCGTTACCGATGCCGAATTCGTCGATCTGTTCGCCCAGCCACATCATGAAGAGCGTACCGGCGGTCATGATGACGACGGCAGAGAGACCGAAGAAGAATGCTGGGTAGCCGGGAATGAGAAGTCCCAATCCTTCGCCTCCGCCTCCGGCAGAACCCGCGAAGAGATAGCGCACGAACATGATCGCCTGCGCCAGACAGATCGGCACGGTCAGGTAACGTGTGTATTCGTTGATCTTCTTCTGTCCGGACTGACCTTCTTTCCGGAGTTTCTCGAGCGAGGGGACAACACCCGAGGAGAGCAACTGCATGATGATCGATGCCGAGATATAGGGCATGATCCCCAGAGCAAAGATGCAGCCGTTCGAGAGGTTACCACCGGAGAACATCGACACGAAGCCGAAGACGCGTCCAAGTGTGCCGCTGGAACCTTCGCTCATTTTCTGCTGCAGCAGATCGTGATTGATCATCGGCAGCGGAACGTAATAGCCGATGCGGTAGGCGGCGAGGAAGAGGGCGGTGATGAAGATTTTGCGGCGGAGTTCCGGGATGCGGAAGATGACGAGCAGTTGTTCGGGCGCGAGGCCGACCACGGAGGCGATGACGCCGGCGATGATTGCCGCGTAGGCGATCGGGAATCCGAGGACGGAGAGTCCGGAGTTGGAAAACGTCAGACCGATTCCGGCGACGATGAGCAGCGTACCGAGTGCGAGAGCGGGCCGTCGCCAGTTCATGAGTATTCCTTTGATCTACGGAGATCCAAAACAAGGAGGGTGGGAAGGAAGCGAGCGGATGCCGCGTCCCGCCCACCCCACCTGTTGCGGAGTGTTGTAGTCCGCATTATTTCGCTGGAGCGTCCGGTTTCTTCTTCTTGGAATTCTTCCCTTGCCCCATCTTGGATCGTAAGGGCTTCTTGGGTCCGGGGATCACTTCGCAGGTTCCGCCTTTGGCTTCGATCTTGGCCTTGGCGGATGCCGTGAAGTGATGGGCCTTCACCACGAGCTTTTTGGAAAGTTCACCTTCGCCGAGAACGCGCAGAGCGTCATGCGTTCCGGTGACGATCCGTTCGGTCTTGAGTGCGGCAAGATCGACGGTCGTGCCATCGGCGTAGCGATTGAGGTCGCCCACGTTGACGATGGCGTTGTCTTTCTGGAAGGAACCGTTCGAGAAGCCACGCTTGGGCAGACGGCGGTGAAGCGAGGTTTGCCCGCCGGTGAAGAGCGAACCGGGCAGACCCGCACCGGCGCTTGCGTACTGGCCTTTGTGACCGCGCGACGCGGTCTTACCGTGGCCGGAACCCACGCCTCGGCCGACGCGTTTCTTGAGCTTGCGTTTGTGGACGCCCTGGGAGACAGTCGTAAGGTCCATTAAAGTTTCACTCCACGCAGGGCGGCCACTTGTTCGCGTGTCCGCAATTGTTGAAGACCGTTGATCGTGGCTTTCACCAGGTTGATGGGGTTCGTACTGCCGTGAACCTTGGTGAGGATGTTGGCGATGCCAGCGGCCTGCAGAACTTCCCGCACGCCCGGACCCGCCTTCAAACCGGTACCGGCACCCGCCGGAACCAGAATCACCCGGCTCGCGCCGTACTTGCCGATCACGCGGTGCGGAATCGTATCCCCACGCAGCGATAGCTTATTGCTCCGCCGGGCCTGCTGTTCGCCTTCCTTGATCGCCTTTTCCACCGCCGGCGGAACTTCGTTCGCCTTGCCGTAACCAAACGATACCTTGCCTTGCTTGTCGCCCACGACAACCAGAGCGTTGAAGCTGAATCGACGACCGCCCTTCACCACGCAGGCCGATCGCTTGATTTTGACGACGAAATCGACCATTCCCTGATCGCGCGAATCGCGTTCGCCTTTGTCGCCTCGTTCTCGTGCCATAATGAACCTCGATGACACAGGACACAGGGTCCTGGATTTCTCGCCGAACTTGGTCTGAATGAATCGAAATCGTGAGTCCGTTACTTCTTCTTATCTTTCTTCGCGTCTTTTGCAGGAGCCTCAGCCGCGACTTTCTTCTTCTCTTCCAGACCAGTGCACTTCAGACCGGCCTTGGTCGCGGCCACGGCCAACGCCTTCACGCGGCCATGAAAACGAAACGGTCCGCGGTCGAACGTCGCCTCGGTGATTCCCTTGGCCTTCGCCTTCTCCGCAAGCTTCGCCCCGACATCGGCCGCAGCAGCGATATTGCCGCCGTACTTCAGCTTGCTGTCCTTGGCGATGCTCGACACGGCTGCAAGCGTGATTTCCGCATCGTCGTCGATCAGCTGGGCATAAATCTGCATGTTCGTGCGATGGACTGACAGCCGCGGCTTGGTCGCGGTGCCGTGAATCGACTTGCGAACACGGTGGCGTCGCCGTTCGGAACGAATCGCCTTGCTCTTGTGACGGTCCATGATCGAATACCTGGCCTGAATCGTAATGAATGTTTGGTGGTCGCGAGGAGCGGAAACCGTCTCCCCGCCACGGTTCTTCGGTTTTCGCTGTTACTTGCTGCTCGCGAACGATTTCCCTTCCTTGCGGCGGACGACTTCGTTCTCGTAGCGTACGCCCTTACCCTTGTACGGTTCCGGTTTCTTGCTCGCACGGATTTCAGCGGCAAATTGACCGACCTTTTGCTTGTCCGGTCCGCTCACTACGATCGTCGTCGGATCGGGCACCGCCACGGTCAGTTGATCTTTGGAATCCGGTACGTGCAGGATGCGGTTCGCAAAGCCGACCGTCAACTCCACGCCCTTGTTCTTCGAGGCAGCCTGGTAACCGACACCTTCGACCTTGAGTCGCTTTTCGTATCCCTTACTGACCCCGACGATGAGATTCTGGACGAGCGCCCGGGTTGTTCCGTGGAGCGAGCGCGAGAGCTTGGTATCGTCCGGTCGTTCGACGTTGATGGACTTGCCGTCCGTCGTGACCTTCATCGTCGGATGATGGGTGAATTCGAGTTTGCCTTTGGGGCCTTCGACCTTGATCGTTCGCTTGTCGATGCTCACCTTCACCCCCGCCGGAATTTCGACGGGTTGCTTTCCAATCCGAGACATTGCCGTTCTCCCAGGGCTTAACCGGTTCGAAACCGGATCGCAGCCCAATTCCCATAACTGTTACGTGTGAATGACGTCTGACCGATCACCATACGGTGGCGAGCAGTTCGCCACCGACCTTGGCTTTGCGGGCCTGGCGGTCGCTCATGACGCCGTGACTGGTGCTGAGAATCGCGATTCCCAACCCATCGAGGACACGCTTGATGTCCTTATAGCCCTGATACACCCGCTGGCCGGGGGTACTGGCGCGGGAGATATTGCGGATCACCCGTTCGCCATCTGGTCCGTATTTCAGATACACCTGCAGCACGACGTGCGGCTGACCGAAGTCCGTGGTTTCGGTGAACTCATCGTGTCCGTCTTCGGATTTCTTGTAGGTTCCGATGCGGAAGCCGAGGATGAATCCCTCTTCCTGCAGGACCTTCGCAATAGCGCATTTCAGTTTGGTGGCCGGCATTTCCACGGCGGGCCGTTCAATCGAGCTGGCATTGCGGATCCGCGTCAGCATGTCCGCAATCGGGTCGGTCATCATGGTTCGTGTTCTCCGATTGCTTACCAGGAGGCCTTGCGGACGCCGGGGATCATGCCGTTACTCGCCAGATCGCGGAAGATGATCCGGCAAACGCCGAACTTCCCGAGAACGGCACGCGGACGGCCCGTGAGTTGGCAGCGCCTGCGAATGCGGATCAGATCGCGAGGGCGCAAGATCTTGGTCTTGTCCTGCTGATCTTCGGGCTTCGCAAGTTCGGCCTTATGGGCCGACAGCGCCTTCATCTCACGCTTGTACTGAACAAGCTTCGCCTTCGTTGACATATCAGGCTCTCTGGTGCGGCGTTCCGATTCGGTATCGCAGGTACCATCGCTGCGGTGAACCGGCCGTTCCGTTGATTAGTGGTCTGTGATCGCAATCCCTGAATTACACTTCCCGGAAAGGCATTCCGAAAAGGCGGAGCAATTCGCGGGCTTCGTCATCATTACGCGTACTCGTCACGAAGGTAATGTCCATACCTTGCGTGAAATTCACCTTGTCCGGATCAATTTCCGGGAAGATCAGCTGTTCGGTGATCCCAACACTGTAGTTCCCGTTTCCGTCGAAGCTCTTGGGATTCACGCCACGAAAGTCGCGAATCCGGGGCAACGCCAGATTGATGAACCGGTCAAGGAATTCAAACATCCTGCGGCCACGCAGCGTCACACGGCAGCCGATCTCATACCCCTGACGGAGTCGGAATTGGCTGATAGCCTGCTTGGCCTTCGTAATTTGAACTTTCTGTCCTGCGATCAGAGTCAACTGCTCGGCCGCGACCTTGATTTTGTCCTTGTCCTGCAGGGCTTTTCCAACACCCATATTGAGGACGATCTTTTCAAGCTTGGGCAGGCTGAACATGTTCGTCCGGCCGAACTTGGTCCCGAGCGCCGGGAGGATTTCCTTCTGATATTTCACTGCCAGACGCGGGGTCGGCAATTTCGTCGCGATTTCGGCCATGATCTCTCTCGTTTCTCACCGGTCTTTGAGCGAGTGTCGGAAACGATCCCGTTTGATCGCGTCGAACCCCGCTCCACGGATGAGGGATTGTGATTTACTTCGTTTTGGCGTACTTCGGATTGGGCTTGGCCAGGGTCCGAAGGGTCGTGCCGCTCTTTTTGGCGATCAGGACCTTCGATCCATCGTTGAGATACTGAACACCCACGCGTGTGGGCTTGTTCGTGGTTGGATCGATCAGCGCCACGTTCGAGGCATCGATCGCCATTTCCTTGGAAAGTCGACCGCCCTGCGGGTTGGCGCGCGATGGTTTCAGGTGTTTGTACACACGGTTGATGCCTTCAACGACGACCTTGTTCTTTTCGCGGAGCACGCGAAGAACCTTGCCGCGTTTGCCTTTGTCATCACCCGTGAGCACTTCCACGGTATCGTCTTTGCGAATGAACATTGCCGTCCTCAACCTCTCTCGTTCGACTTAAACAACCTCGGCCGCGAGGCTGAGAATTTTGCTGAAATTGGCGCGGAGTTCACGAGGGACCGCACCGAAGATCCGAGTGCCGCGAGGATTGTCGTCGGCATCCAGAATGACAAGGGCGTTGCTGTCGAATCGGACGTAGCTGCCGTCTTCACGGCGGGTCGCCACTTTCGTCCGGACGATCACACCCTTGACGACATCGCCGGGTTTGACATCGCCGCCCGGCAGCGCCTTCTTGATGCTGACCTTGACGATATCGCCCAGGTAAGCCACGCGACGCTTGGATCCGCCAAGCACCTGAATGCACATCACTTCCTTGGCACCGGTGTTGTCGGCGACATCCATGTAGGAGTACATCTGGATCATAAGTCTGTTCCGTTGAGGATCCGCCCTCGGATCCGAGGCAGTGTTATTTCGAAGCGGGGTCGATCGAGCTGCCCGCGACGGCACCTTCGAGTCCGGCGAGGGTACGGCCCGGAGCACGCACCACCACGCGAACGAGCGTCCATCGCTTCAGCTTGGAAAGCGGTCTACTTTCCATGATCTCGACGGTATCACCGAGGTGCGAATCGTTCTTTTCGTCGTGGGTATAGCAGATCGTACGCTTCTTCACGAACTTACCATACTTGGGGTGCTGCACCCGCCGAGCCACTTCCACGCGGCGTGTCTTATCATTTTTGTCCCGAGTCACAACACCCTGGAGTGTCCGCGGTCCGGTACCGGCGTGTGGTGTATCAGCTTTGTTCGTGGTCTCTTCGGCCATGGTTTACTTCCTCTTCGTGGCGGGCATCGATCGAGCCGCGGCACGTGTCGCTTGAATGACGGCGATCCGCTGGATCAGACGCTTGGGTTTCCGGCGGCCGACGATTTTCTGTCCCGGTGCGGATTCGCCTTTTTCGGCGAGCGCCACAGTATTGGCCAGTTGTTCATCGCTCAGTTTCGCTTGAGCAATCAGTTCGCGGCGGCGCTGTTCCGTCTTGATCCGTGCGATGTCAACCTTGGCCTTTCGGATTTCCGAAGGGGTCTCAAGGCGGTCGGTCGCGGACTGGAACCGAAGCTTGAACAGATGCTTCTCAGTTTCGATGAGCGTCAGTTTCAACTGCTCGTCGTTTTCTTTTCGGAGTTCGGCCGATTTCATCGCTGGTGTCCCGATCGTGGTCGATTAAATGTTGGGCCGTCGACCGACAAAGCGGCACTTGAACGGCATCTTGTAAGCAACGCGGGCCAGGCATTCGCGGGCGGCCGCTTCAGGGAGGCCACCGACTTCGAACAGAATCTGTCCGGTGCGGATAACGGCTGCCCAGTACTCGGGTTCGCCTTTGCCCTTACCCATCCGCGTTTCAGCGGGGATGGAAGTCACGGACTTGTGCGGGAAGACCCGGATGTAATAGCGGCCTTCGCCGGAAACGAATCGCGTAACGGTCACGCGGCCCGATTCGATCGATTCGGCGCTCAACCAGCCGCTTTCCAGTGCCTGAAGGCCAAAGTCGCCATAAGCAACGTAGTTCCCGCGATGGGCGTTGCCTTTAATGGCGCCGTTGTACTTCTTCTGGGCCTGATTACCCCTTGCGACGGCGCGCTGGTTTTTTCTGAACTTGACTCGCTTGGGCATCAGTGGCATCGTTGATCTCTCCCGTCAAAAAGTCGCCGTTGTTGACCCAGACTTTAATTCCAATGTTTCCCTGCGGTGTGACTGCTTCGGTGAAGCCATAATCCACTTTGCATCGCAGAGTCGAGAGCGGAATGCTCCCGTTCATACCCTTTTCACAGCGAGCCATTTCCGCACCGCCCAGGCGACCGGACAGTTGAACCTTGACGCCCTTCGCACCGTTTTCCATCGCGCGGCCGAGAGCGTTTTTGATCGTCCGTCGGAAGCTGGCTCGTTTTTCCAGTTGCTCGGCGATATCGTGAGCGATCAGTTGCGGATCGATCTCGGGCCGAGTGACTTCGATCGTCTTGATTTCAATATGCCGACGGATCAGCTTCTCGAGTGCTTTCGTCAGCTTATCGATCTTCTCACCTTTTTTGCCGATGATCGCGCCGACCTTGCTCGAATAAACGATGATCGTGACACGTTCACGAGTCCGCTCGATCCGGATGTCCGAAATCATCGGCCGCGATTCCTTGCGATCCATCCCCTTCTTCAAATACTTGGGAATGAAGGAGCGGATGATTTGATCTTCCACGAGCAGTTCGGCGAAATCCTGCTTACCCGCGTACCAGGCGCTGCGCCAGGTCGTCATGATTCCGACGCGGAAGCCGGTTGGTCGAACTTTTTGGCCCATCGTTCAATCCTCAAATGCACGGGAGCCAGCCTGAGGGCCGGCTCCCTGCCGGTATCGTGTCGTTAACTGTTGCTTTCGGCCATGGCCGGTTCAGCAGCGGCTGGCTCTGGTTGTTGTGCCAACTGCTGGGCGGTTTCCTGCTCTTCCATCGCGGCGATCGCTTCGACATCCGTCACGGTGACGTGGATGTGCGCGAGCCGCTTGAGGATCGAGAACGCCGTACCGCGAGCGCGGGGCTGAATCCGCTTGTACATCGGGCCGTCGTCGATTCGACAGACGGTTACGACGAGATCATCGAGATTGCGGCAGCCTTTGTCTTCCGCATTGCCGACGGCGCTCTTGATGACCGCTTCGATCAGTCGCGCACCACGATTGGGGCGAAATCGAAGTTGTTCAAGTGCCTCGTCGACGTTTCTGCCACGAACCAATTGAGCGAACGGACGCATTTTTCGTGCGGTTACGTCTGCGAATCGGTGGGAAGCCGTATAAATCATCGCTCGAAACCTTTCACCAGTCGCCGTTATTTAGCGGGTGCCGCTTTCGCTTTTCCGCCGCTGTGTCCCTTAAAGGTCCGCGTGGGAGAAAACTCTCCCAGTTTGTGACCAACCATTTCTTCGGTGATGTACACCTTGACGAAGGTCTTTCCGTTATGAACTTCAAAGGTCGAACCAACAAAATCGGGGACGATGGTGCAGTCGCGTGCCCAGGTTTTGATCGGGGCGCGGTTGTTTCCCTGGCGTGCGACTTTCGTCGCCAGCCGTTCGTCCACATAAGGACCTTTCTTGACCGACCGACTCATCCGAGTCCCCTCTCTGCGATTTCCGGTTGAAATCGCGACCAATAGAATCCAAAGGCAGACTGTCTACTGTAGGGTCTGCTTCAAACATCGGCCAGTTGCGAATGCTTGAAATCCCGCGCGGTTTAGCCGTTTTGCGTCTGGAACGGTCCAGCCGGACGACGGCGAACGATCGCCTTGTTCGATGGTTTCCGCTTTTTCCGGGTCTTGCCGCCCTTGGCCATAATGCCCGACGGTGAACAGGGATGGCGACCGCCCTTCGAACGACCTTCACCACCACCCATCGGGTGATCGACCGGGTTCTGGCTGGTTCCGCGGTTGTGCGGTTTTCGACCGAGCCACCGCTTTCGCCCCGCCTTGCCGAGGCTGATGTTCATATGGTCAGGATTCGAGACACTGCCGAGTGTCGCGCGGCACTTCTCGCTCACGCGTCGAACTTCGCCACTGGGCAGCGTGATCAGGGCCTGGCCCTTGTCACGGTTGCCGAGCACGGCCGTGCAACCCGCCGATCGGCAGATCTGACCGCCCTTACCCGGCGTCAATTCGACATTGTGAATCGTCATCCCGAGAGGAATCTTGCTGAGCGGCATGCAGTTGCCGATCTTGGGATCGGACGTTTCACCCGACATGACCTTATCGCCGGCCTTCAAGCCGTCGGGAGCCAGAATGTACGATTTGGTCTTGGTTTCATCGGCGTATTGGATCAGCGCGATGCGGGCGGAGCGGCAGGGATCGTATTCGATGGAAAGAACGATTGCCTCGATGCCGTCCAGTTTCCGCTTGAAGTCGATCACGCGATATCGTTGCTTGTGACCGCCACCCCGGAAGCGACGCGTCACGATCCCGTGGTGATTCCGCCCGCCCTTTTTCTTGAGCGGCTTCAGCAGCGACTTTTCAGGAGCGTTGACGCGAGGGTTCGTGCACTCGGAGAAATCCGAGACCGATCCCGCACGGCGTCCTGCTGAAGTCGGTTTGTAGTATTTGATGCCCATTGCTAGCTCACAGTTAGCAGCTAACGGCTAACAGCCGTAAACTGACGATTAATTCTGACACGGGTGACAGCCGAGCCAACCTTGCCGTTTTGCTGTTGGCTGTTGACTGCAAACTGTTGACTTCTTAGAAGAAGTCGATCTTGTCTTCCTCGTTGAGCGTGACGATCGCTTTCTTCCAGTCGGGTTGCTTGCCGATGGAGTTTCGGAAGCGGGCCAATTTGCCCTTGCGGGTCTGCGTGCGAACTTTTTCAACGCGGACGTTGAAGAGTTCTTTGATGGCCGATGCGATCTGAACCTTGCTCGCTACCGGGTTAACCATGAACGTGTACGAGTTGTACCGCGTGCTCTGGTGTGTTCCCTTTTCGGTCACCAGCGGGCGAAGCACGATCTGGTACGGGCGCAGTTCGATACCCGGTTCGCCATGAATCGCCGGTTGGCGGTTGGCGAGTTTCTGCCGGTACTTTTTGGGACGCGGTCGTGATCTCATGATTCAAATCCTTAGTCGCTCAGCTCGTTCTTTTCAGAACGCTGTTTCATTCGTCACTGGCTTACGCAGTGGCTTTCTTTGTCAGAAATTCCATGGCTGCCTTGGTAAGAACCAGTCGCTTTTGCTTGAGCACGGTGTAGGCGTTGAACTCGGCGGCGGGGAGAACTTCGACACCGTCGATGTTTCGTGCCGACTTGTAGACATTCTGGTCGAGTGTTTCGGTGCCGATCAGAACCGTGGTATCGAGGAGCGACAGATCCTTCTCGGTGCCGTCAGCAAGAGCTTTCTTGCCGATCTTAATCGCTTTCAGGATTCCGGCCGCCGCGCTGGTGCTCGGTTGAGCGAAACTCAGTTCATCAACGACGATCGCCTCGCGATCCGCGATTTTACTCAGGATCGCCATGCGGGTCGCGGCGCGGACGGCCTTCTTCGGAAGGTGATATTCGTAGTCGCGTGGCTTCGGGCCTTTAGCTGTACCACCACCGCGGCGCTTGTTGGTTCGCTTGGTCCCGATCCGTGCGTTGCCGGTCCCCTTCTGACGGAAAACCTTTTTGGTGCTGCCTGCGACCTGGCCACGCCGCAATGTGCAGTGAGTACCGGCTCGCTGATTGGCGAGGTACATCAGCACCACATCGTGCAGGAGCTGGCGATTGATGGTTCCGTTCTTGCTGAAATCGTTCGGATCGACATCAATGGAGCCGACTTCGGTCCCGTCCTTATTGACGACGGGAACGGAAAGCTTACCGGTCACTTCGAACGAGAGCGGAGGAGCTTCGGGAGTCGATTCAGTTGCAGTCGACATGGCGTCCGACCTTTATTCGTATTCAGAGTAAGTTTCGACGAAAAACAACGGCGCGAGCATTCTCGCGCCGCAATAAGGAACCGTAAATCTTACAGACGGTCGATCGCGACGGCCAGTCGTGATCAGTTCCACAGGATCAGATCACGCGGATCTGAATGTCGACGCCAGGCGGAAGGCTCAATCCTTTGTTCAGCGCTTCGATCGTTTTCTGGGTTGGTTGCAGAATATCGATGAGACGCTTGTGCGTGCGGATTTCGAACTGTTCGCGCGATTTCCGGTCGATGTGAGGGCTACGAAGCACGGTATAACGCTCAATCCGCGTAGGAAGCGGGATTGGCCCGTGAACTTCGGCGTTGGTCTGGATGGCCGTTTGGACGATTTCCGTCGCCGTACGGTCCAGAACTTCGTGATCGTAACCTTCCATCCGGATGCGGATGCGTTCGCTCGCCATGCCCGCCATGCGGTTGCTTCCCGTGGTGCGTTGTTCGGTTCCCGTACCGGTGCAGACACCGGGGGAAGAGAAGTTATTATGGCGCACGGAATTGGAGTCAAGAATTTACTGCGAATTTTTCAGCAGTCTGGCACAAAACATGCGCCGCTGATCTCGTGATCATGGAGATCCAAACCCTCAGAAGATTCCCTGGTCCCCCTATTTTGAAACTTCCGCCGTAAATCAATGCTTTTGAGACGCAGTTGAACTCCGTTTCCAGACGATTAATTCCGTATGGTTCCCGCTGATGTTTCAACTCGATTGAATCGCATCGAGCGAATGGCGCTGATGCTCCTGGTGTTGGGCTTGATTGTCTTTGGAATCGTCGTCGAAATTCGATCCGCATTGCAGAAACATCGACGTACGGATTTCGGTGTTTATGCTCGTGCTGGCTGGGCAGCGCGAGTTGGGATCAACCCTTACACCGTCGAAGATGATCGCGGATGGCATTATTGTTATCCGCTGCCGTTCGCGCTGGCGATGATTCCGCTGGCCGATCCGCCACCGGGCGAATCACGCGCCGGCATGCTGCCATTCGAAGTTTCGGTCGGGATCTGGTACCTTCTTCATCTGGCGTGCTGGCTGATCGCGATCGACCGGCTCGCTCGTATCATTTTGCCGGATGAACCCCGCTTCAGTCGCCGCTGGTGGTACGCACGTACCGGCCCGTTCACCATCGCCATCGGAGCAATCGGCCATTCGCTCGCGCGAGGACAGGTGAATGGTTTGGTGATCGCACTTGTCGTCCTGGCTCTGACGGAACGGCTACGGCATCGTTCGTTTGCGGCCGGGGGCTGGCTTGGACTGGCGGTGTGCGTGAAAATGATACCGATCTATCTCGGTCTGTATTTCCTTATTCAACGGGATTTCCGTGCGCTGGCCGGACTGGCTGCCACGCTGTTCCTCGCGTTGGGTGTCTTGCCGCTGACCGTCTGGAGTCCGCAACAAACGCTGGAACTGCATCGTAACTTCGCATCATCGGTTCTGCAGCCGGGAGCGACCGGGACCGGCGACCAGACGCGGGCGGTCGAACTCACCAATGTCACTGCAACGGACAGCCAATCCATTCAGACCGTTCTGCACAACGCCATTCATGCCGACCCATTTTCGCGGCCAGCGCATGCGTCCGGTACAACGCGGTTGATGCATTGGGGAATCGGATGTTGCCTGACCGCGCTCACTTTTGTTGTGTTGCGAAAGTTGCCACAAAGTCCGGTCAATGAAATGATTCAGATGGGAACACTGTGCGTATTGATGCTCCATCTCTCACCCATCAGTCACATGCATTACTACGCTTTCGCCGTTCCGCTGCTGAGTGCGGTCTGGCTGAAGGAAGTCTCAGGAAATTCTGAGCGTGTGATTCCGTGCAGCTTTGTCATGGCCGTTCTGATCACTTGGGCTGCAAGCACGACGTTTCCGCTTTTCGATTTGTCTCCGGCAGTGGACTGGCGGATGCACGGTGTCGGGTTGGCGGGGTCGTATGTATTGGTTCGAGTGGCAATGGGGATGCGTCAATCGAGGATTTCCGCGGGTTTGCCGTCCAATTCGCCCCGGATCAGATTGAGGGCCATGAGGCTGATGCTGTGAATTTCCAGTTCGTAGGTCCGCTGGGCCAACAACGCAAGAAACTGCTCGAATTCATGTTGATCCACAGGATTGGTAATGCTGACATCGAATCGCAGATCGGCGCGACCGTATCGGGCGGCGGATCGGATGGCGTCCCAATAGGTCATCGCGGTGGTAAGAAATTGCGGCGGATCGGTGATTCCTTTGGCCATGGCGATGGCTTCAGCGATCCAATCTCGCAGCATCTCGGATTTGCACCAGAACCCTGCGGACCGGTATTCCACGAAGCACATCATGCCTGGCTTCCACCTGATTCAGTCGAATACGAAAGTGGAATTGTAACGAACCTCTCTGCGAACGGATGGACAATTTAATGAAAACGAGAGACATCTAAACTCCGCTCTCCGCGGCGCGGCGCGTGCGCTGCCAATCCAGCGGTTTTCCAAGCAATCCGCCAATCGTAACAAACGCAAGTCGGCCGACAATCCAAGGCGTTTTCACGATATTTCGCAAACGATTCGCGTTCAGGCCGACATGGAACAAAACGCACGAATAAAGCGCAATCGTGAGAGCGATCAGACTGAGATACCAGATCGTGAACGCTGGTTCTGAATCACAAGCGAAGACGACAACACCGGCTGCGACGAGTTGCGCGAGAACCAGCGGTTTGCTCTCGAGCCAATTGAAGAGGAGGCCGGATCGGCCGAAGATCGCCGCCCGCCAGCGCCGGCGCTGCTGATACAGATCGCTCGATCTCGCCGGCGATTCAGAACGCACGAGCGGCTCCGCCTCGAACCGCACGCGAACCCCCGCCTCGCGCAATCGGTCGGAATACTCCGCATCTTCCGTCAGTCCATAGCTATCCCAGGGAAATCGTTCCAAAACCGATCGCCGGAACGCCATGCCCGAACCGCGGAGCGGAACCGCAAATCCCAACCGATCCTTACCTGCTGACAGCAGATTGTCAAAGGCGTTCCCGACTGCACCGATCAATCCTGTCGGACCATCATCGGCATTGCGCGTGACAACTCCCACCTGTACGACCTCGGTACCCGCAGCGAACTGTCGATCCAAAACGTCCAACAGCTCCGGCTTCACCTGACAATCCGCATCGAGAATCAGAACGCCATCCGGATGCTCGGGCAGAATCGTTTCTAGCCCACGGCGAAGTGCGTATCCCTTCCCGCGAAGCACTTGGTCCTCACGCTCGATGACGCGTGCGCCCAGCGCCCTCGCGGTTTCTGCCGTCCGATCGGAACAATTGTCCGCAACGACAGTCACTTGAACGCGATCACTAGGGAAACCAACGTCCCTCAACGATTGAAGAGAAGCGGGTAGCGCGACGTCCTCGTTGTGCGCCGGAATCAGGACGGCATAGCGAAATCGCGTTTGAGATGGGGGCAAGTCCCGCTTTCGCAAGCCAGCCGCGATGAGAATCAGATAGTAGAAACAGGCGATCGACGCGGGTATCAGAACGAAAAGAATGGCCACAGTCGCAAACATGCTGAGTCCCTTCCGTGGGAACACATAAACTTGTTCGAGAAGTCACACGCTATCGACGCGGTTTCGTATCCGGCTTGGTCTCGTCTGGTAAGCGGTACGGCTTCTTTTGCTTGTAAAGCTCAAGGCGATCTTTCAATTCCGCGCCTTCTCGCTGCACCAGATCCGCATCATCGAGAACCTGAGTCTGATATTTGACCGCTTTGTCGAATTCCCCAACCTCCGCATACGCCGCCGCCAGCGTATCAATGTAACCGGCATTTTTCCACTCGGTCAATTCACAGGCTTTGGTGGCGAGTTTCACCGCTTCCTTACCGTCGCGTGCCTTATCGACCCATGTCGTGCAGAGTGTCCAGGCTTTGTTGTTGATCGCAATCGCGGATGTGGGATCGCCTTTGATGATCTCATCGTAATCTTCGATCGCTTTTTCGGGTTTCCCTGCTCGAGCGTACATCAAACCACGCGTCAGCAATCCGCTCGATCGGTTCGGGCCTTCATCCACAAGCACCGTCAGATCGGCGATCGCCTCGTCGAACTTCTTCATCCCAGCCTTGGCATTCGCCTTCTGCTGCAATCCCCAGGTGCGATAGCCGGGGTTTTGTTCAACAATCGCATCGTAATCCTGAATCGCCCCTTCAAATTTCTTGGCCATCATGCGAAAGGCGGCACGTTTCATGCGGAGGTTCACGTTCGAATCGATTTCGATGGCTTTGGAATAATCGATATCGGCGGCGTCCCACTTTTCGGCAGCGGTATTGGCTTCCGCACGCGCGAGACGATAGAAGAGATCTTTTTCGTTGGTCTTGAGGATATCGGTGTAGTAGTCGATCGCTTCCGTTGCCTTCATCACATCATCGCGACGAAAATAGACTTTCTGCGTCGAGGTGCTAGTCGTTCGTACGACGGGAGCCGCAACCGCATTTGCATTCGGAACGGTGATGGCGGAATTCATAATGATCTCGACACGATCATCCTGAACATCTTTGACCAGGTAGGCGATCGTCCCTTGAGGAACGGATATCGTTCGTTCGTTACCTGTGGACAGAATGATGGTCAGCTTGGCCTTGGAATTCTTGAGAAACGCAGGCTTGCCAACCCATGTTGGCTTCGTCGCTCCTTTGGGAACGGGAGCAGCCTGACAAACCACCGGAAACAGAATCATCAGTGCAATAAAAGATCGCATGATTTCCGGATCCTCCCGATCGCGAAAAGATCATTCTGACTGAACTGATCGTATTGTACTGGGAATCGGATGCATAATGCCACAGCGAATTCCCGACGACAGATAAAGATTCCTCTATCGTTCAACTCGATTTGTGTTGTAACATCCTGCCGCTGATGGGGTATAATCTCTTATCCTGTCAATAAAACTCATCGACCACTAACCTCTGTCCATGAGGTGCGATATGTCGGAGTCAACTGACGAATCAGCACGTTCGCGACGGTTCAAACGATCCGTCGCCAGCCTCGCCGTGCGGTCCGGTCGCGAAACACTTTCGATGGAATTGGCGCTCACGCTGTTCCGACATATGGTCCGGACCCGTGCACTCGAAGAGCGTTCGATCAAAATGTCGAAATCGGGCGAGGCGTATTTCTGGATCGGCGGCCCGGGTGAAGAAGCGTTCAATGTCTGTCTGGGCATGCAGGTTCATAAAGGCAAAGGCCCGGATTTCGATTATCTCCACCTTCATTACCGCAGCCTCGGTATCATGCTGGCGATGGGCATGCCGATGGTCGATCATGTCCGCCAATTGGCGATGACCGCGACCGACCCGTTCAGCCGCGGGCGAAACTTCGTCGGCCACTACGCCATTCCCGAGTGGAACGTGGTGCCGGTCTCAAGCGTCATCGAAGTGCAATACCTGATGGCTCCCGGTTCCGCACTCGTTCAGAAACGAAACGGCGGCGACGGGATCTCGATCGTCAATGGCGGCGATGCCGGTACGGCCGAGGGGGATTTCGAAAGCTGTCTCGTCTGGAGCAATCGGCCCGGCAACGAACTGCCCGTGCTCATGATCGTTACCAATAATCAGTACGGCATCAGCACGCCCGCCAAAACACAACACGGCGAACGGCACATCGCGGATCGTGCCGCCCCTTACAACATGAAATCCGAAACCGTCGACGGTAACGATCCCATTGCCTGCTGGCACGCGATCGATCGCGCGATGCGCTTCTGCCGCACCGAGCGCAAACCGTTCCTGCTCGAAGCCGTGGTCAGCCGGCTGCATGGACACTCGTCCAGCAGCGGCGCCCAGCGCAACTGGACCGAACCCGATTGCATCGCCCTCTTCGAGCAAAAGCTCATCGACACGGAGGCGATCGACGCCGACCAGGTCCGGCAGATGAAACTGGAGGCGAAGGACGAAGCGGATGCCGCCGTTGTGCAGGCGACTTCGGAGCCGAAGCCGACCCTGCAGGATGTCGAGCGCTTCACGTATGCGGAGAGCCGGGTGGATGCGATCTACCCATCGGACTTCTATGGTCTACCAGTGATAAATTCGAAATGAAAAATGCAAAATGATGTTCCGGGCATCGTTCAACGCACCTTCCAATTTGCATTGCGAATTGTCAAGTTGTGTTCGACGCTGATCGAAATGTCCGGAGTGTCTCGCACCATCGGTTACCAGCTTGTCAAATCCGGTACTTCCGTCGGTGCCTTGGTCGAAGAAGCACAATCTGCACCAGATCGAGAGACTTTTGCTTCACGGATGAATCAAGCCTTAAGAGAGGCACGCCTAACCAATTACTGGTTGAGACTCTTGGTAGAATCGAAAATCATTCAAGAAGATCGACTGCAACCTCTGGTTCAGGAATCCGATGAAATCATGAAGATCCTTGGAGCAATAACTTCGACAACGTATCGGTCACTATCCTGATTTTTGCACTTTGAATTTTGAACTTTTCACTGGTTCCCTCATGGCCACACTCGTCCAGGCAGTTCGTCTCGCTCTTCACTACGGAGAAACGCATCTCGGTGTGACCGATATCTTCGGTGAGGATGTCGGCCCTCCATTGGGCGGCGTATTCACCGCAACGCAGGGGCTCAAGACCGCGTGGAACTCGCCGCTCGACGAACGCGGTATCGTCGGCACCGCCATGGGCATCGCCTACGCCGGCGGCCGGCCGGTCTGCGAAATCCAGTTCTGCGACTACGCCTTCAACACGATCGACCTGCTGAAAATCGCCGGCAATCAGCGATGGGCATCCGCAGGCAACTTCGACATGCCGATCGTTCTCATGACGCCATCCGGATCCGGCATCCGCGGCAGCCTCTATCATTCGCACAGCTTCGAAAGTTGGGCATCGCGACTCGCGGGCTGGAAAATCGCCATGCCCTCCAACGCCCTTGATGCATACGGGCTCATGCTCTCCGCCATCGTCGATCCCAACCCGGTCATGATGCTCCTTCCGAAAGCACTCCTTCGCGTGAAATGCAATCAACTCATTCCGGGCGAACCCGGCGATCCGGACGAACTCGCACGATTGATCGACGCACCCGTCGGCGATCGCTCACAGTGGCAACCAAACTGGCCGGATGTTCAGGAGTACTTCGTTCCGCTCGGCACCGGCAACCTCGTTCGCGAAGGCACCGCCGCAACGATCATCAGCTATGGCCGTACGCTCCCGCTCTGCGCACAGGCCGCCGACGAACTCAACCGCGATCTCGGCTTCACCTTCGATGTCATCGATCTCCGCAGCATCTTCCCCTACGACTGGCCCATGATTTCGCAAAGTCTTTCGAAGACCGGCCGCGTGCTGATCGTCAACGAGGACACGGAGGTGACAAATTTTGGCGAACACCTTCTGCGCCGGATCGTGGACGAACATTTCTACGACTTGCTTGCCAAGCCGCGACTGCTCCTTGGCAAGCACGTGCCGGGGATCGGCTTGAATCAGGTCTATGAACAGAATACGGTACCTCAGTTGCCGGGTATCCGCGATGCGATGCGCGACCTGGCGGAGGAACGAGTATGACCGACTTTCCGCTGCCACACATGGGCGAAGGCCTCAACGAAGTCGAACTGGTCCGCTGGATGGTGCATCCCGGCGATGCGGTCACACGCGGCCAATCGCTCATGGAAGTGCTGTCGGACAAGGCGACGATGGAAGTCCCCGCCCCGTTCGCCGGCACGATCAAGGAAACACTCGCCAAAGCAGGAAACAAAATCAAAGTCGGCGAAGTGGTGCTCAAGTTCGATTCTGCAAGCGACAACGGCACACCACAAGCGCAGTCGGAACCAGCAACCGTACCCGCTCCCGTGGAAACAGCACCACGAACGGAAGCCCCGCGCCTCGCGCCCGCACCCTCCACCGCCCAGGCAATCGCCGCACCGTCCGTTCGTCACCTCGCCCGCAAGTTTAACATCGATCTCGCTCGCGTCCGCGGTAGCGGTGCTGGCGGGCGCATCCTGCTCGACGATCTCGCTCCACTCCTCAAACCGCAGCGGGGCGGGTCCAACGGTCAGCCGAAAACGACTGAGCATTTCCAGTTCGATTTCGGCCGGGCCGGCACGCGAATCCCGCTGGCGGGTATGCGCAAGAAAATCGCGGAGAAAATGCTCGCGTCCAAACGCCACATTCCGCACTACAGCTACATCGACGAATGCGATTTCACCTCCGTTGTCCAGTTCCGCCAGCAACTCGGTGATCAACTGTACAAAGGGAACATCAAGCTGACCTATCTCTCGTTCATCGTGAAGGCGGTGACGCGAGCACTCAAGGAAGTGCCGATCGTCAATGCGACCTTTGATGAAGAGAAGCACGAAGTCACACTGCACGACCGCTATCACATTGGTATCGCCGTGGCGGCTCCGCAGGGCCTACTCGTGCCCGTGATTAAAGATGCCGATCGACGCGACCTCGCCAACATTGCGAGAGAAATCGAACGCCTGAGCGACGACGCCCGCGCCGGCCGACCCAAAATCGATGATCTCCGCGGCAGCACCTTCACCATCACCTCGATCGGCAGCATCGGCGGGCTGATCTCCACACCGATCATCAATCATCCGGAGGTCGGCATTCTCGGCGTCGGCAAAGTGGTCAAGCGGCCCGTCTATGACGAGCACGGCCAACTGAAGCCGATGGACGTGGGGTATCTTTCGTTCTCGTTCGATCACCGTATCGTGGACGGCGCCATCGGGGCGGTGTTCGGCAACGCCGTCAAACGTCACCTCGAAAAGCCGGCCATCCTGCTGCTCAGTCAATCGTGATCGAACTGGAGTTTGAGCACCTCGCGCGATAGAATCGCCTATCCCACCCGAGGGCCACTCTCCATGCGAACCGTTTTCGTGCTGCTCCTTCTTACGCTTCCGATCTCCGCACAGCATATCGCGCCGACCGATCCGAAAAGCCCGGCGGACGAACTCAAAACCTTCAAACTTCCGCCCGGCTTCAAGGCTCAACTGGTCGCCTCGGAACCCGATATCCAGAAGCCGATGCAGCACGCTTTCGATGCGAAAGGCCGCCTCTGGGTGACAACCAGCTACCATTACCCCTTCGCGGCCGAGAAGGGAAAAGCGTCCGACAAGCTCTTCATCCTTTCCGATTTCGGCGATGACGGCAAAGCCAAGAAGATCGAGATCTTCGACGACAAACTGAACATCCCGATCGGCATCCTTCCGTTGCCGGACTGCAAAAGCTGCATCGTTTCGAGCGTGGGCGAAATCCTCAAACTCACCGACACCGACGGCGACGGTAAGGCGGATCAGCGCGAAGTCCTCTTCACCGGGTTCGGCACGCGTGACACTCACGGCATGTACAACTCGTTTACGATGATGCCTGACGCCCCGGCCCCGCGAGAGGCTTCGCCGACAGGGGCCGATCTGGGATGGGTCTATGCCTGCCACGGTTTCGCCAACGATTCCACCGTTAAGGGCAAAGACGGCCATGTGGTGAAGATGCACAGCGGCCACACCTTCCGCTTCCGCACTGACGGCTCACGGATCGAGATCTATACGCATGGACAGGTCAATCCGTTCGGCATGACTGTCGATCCGTGGTTCAACCTCTACACTGCCGATTGCCATTCGAAGCCGATCACGCAGCTCATCAAGGGGGCGTACTACGACAGCTTCGGCAAACCGCACGACGGCCTCGGCTACGCGCCGCACGTCACCCGGCACGACCACGGCAGCACCGCCCTCTGCGGACTGGCGTGGTACGATGCCGACCAGTACCCGGAGCAGTGGAAGGGCTGCATGTTCCTGGGCAACGTGGTCACGAACCGGATCAATGCGGACCGGATCGAATGGAAGGGCAGCACGCCGGTGGCGAAGGAACTGCCGGATTTTCTGGTGAGCAGCGACCCGTGGTTCCGCCCGACGGACATCAAACTCGGCCCGGACGGGGCGTTGTATGTGACCGACTTTTACAACAAGATCATTGGCCACTACGAAGTGGACCTGAAACACCCGCAGCGCGACAAAACCCACGGCCGCGTCTGGCGGATTGTTTACGAAGGCCCGGTCTCGAACGAGTCGAAGCCGAACGCGAAGGGTCCGATCACGTTCGCGGATCGCGCTGCGGCGCTGGCCGCGATGAAACAACCGGACCCGCACACGGTCCGCGCGGCGGTGGCGTATCTGGCGGATCATCCGCATCCGGACCTGATTCTCACGCTGGCGAAATTCATTCCGGGCATCGCGACGGATGATACGCATCTGCGCCACGCGGCCCGGATCGCGCTGCGGAATTCGCTGGTGGCCGTGAAGTCACAAGAATTGCTGGGATTTCTCCTGAAACCACTCGTTGATACTCAAGACGCCCAAACAGCGTGTCTGGATGATGTCTTTTTCGGGGTCCATCATCATCATGCGGGATGGTGGTACAGTTGGAGGATCGAGAAACGAACAATCGATCCTGGTTTAATGGCTCGTGCGGCTGAGCACGTCGGGAAATATGCAAATGATGAAGAGCGAGAAAGCGTATGGAAATCAATCATAAGTATCCGATCGCTGAGAGAGCAAATCCCACTCCTGACATCAATGGGAAACGGACTGAAAGCAGTTGGCGCAAAGTTCAAGCCTAAGCCTTCTGATCAACCAAGAATTTGTGAAACGCTCGTTCTGAAAATGAACACGGAAAAGCCTGATGAAATCGAAGAGGCGCTCGACTTTGCAAATCTCCTGAACATTAACCTGCAATATGCTCCTTGGTTCGTCGCCAAGGATCCAAAGTACTCTCAAGCCCTGAGATCAAAAGCACTCTCTGCTCTCGAAAACAGTCCCGTCGAAGCCAGAATACTCACTTTGAAATACCTCATGAGCGAACCGGATCGCGCGAATGGCCTTATTGAACCCATCATTGCGATGGCAACGAAGGACAAGCGGATAAGTGAGATTGTTTCACCCAAAGTTCTTCTCAAGACCAGTTCGTATCGGGATTGCGTGACGATCGCGAACGGCCTTTCCGGTTCGAAGTCCGGTGCTGAGGAGTTGTTCGCCACCGTCAAGCTCGGCCACGCCTCCGCTCGTCTCCTTCAGGAAAAGTCCGTTCTCGAACGGCTCAAGTCCACGAATCCGCCCGGCTGGGAGCGCACCGTCAAGGAACTCACCGCCGGTATCCCGTCGGCCGACGCCCGCATTGCGGCGCTCATCAAAGAGCGCACCGACGGTTATCGCAAAGCGAAGCTCGATGCGACTGCCGGGAAGACCGTCTTCGCCAACACCTGCGCCAACTGCCATCAGATTGCGGGTCAGGGAGCGAAGATCGGCCCGCAGCTCGACGGCATCGGCAATCGCGGAGTCGAACGGCTGATGGAAGACACGCTCGACCCGAACCGCAACGTGGATCATGCGTTCCACACGACCGTGCTCGACCTTAAAGACGGCGGACAGTTGACGGGTCTGCTTCGTGTTGAGGGGCAAACGCTGATCATGATTGATCCGCAGGCGAAGGAAACACGCGTGAGCGTCAATGATGTGGACAAGAAGCGGACGTCGCCAGTTTCGCCGATGCCGAGCGACATTGCGGAGAAGCTCAAACCGCAGGAGTTCTACAACCTGATCGCCTACCTGGCGGACCTGCGGGCGAAGCAATAGCAATCAACGGGGACTGCCACCTTTTTAATAAAAATATTTTTATTAAAAAGGTGGCAGTCCCCTTTTAAGCGTGCAGGCCGGCGATCACGATCTCCAGAAACTCGCGGGCACGCTTCGCCAGCGCGTCCACGCCCTCCGCATTCGCAGGGCGCGGCACGAGCGGAGCGAAGATGTTCTCACACGCCAGCGGAATCGTTCTCCCAGTGAACGCAACCGGTTCCAGCAACCGGTAGTGATCGATCTCGCCCAGGCCCGGCCCGCAGTCCTCATCCTTCGGCCAGTTCCGGTGATCCTTGATGCAGAAACTCTCCACCACATCCGCACACTTTCTGATGTCCGGAATCGGATCCTTATCCAGATAATCCAGCACGTTCCCCGCATCGTAATTCACGCGGATATGAGGATGATCGACCTCGCGCACAATCGCGGCGCAGGCCTCACCCGTGCCCGTCTCTCCACCGTGCTGCTTGATCACAATCGTCACGTCGTGATCCTTCGCAATCGGTCCCAGCTTGCGGAACCGCTCAAGCCAGAGCGTGCGATTTCCGCCTTTCGTATGGCCGAACGTCAGTACCTGCGGAATCCCCGCCGCCGATGCCTGTTTGATCCGCTGCGTGAGCACCGCCAGCCCGTCGGCATGCTCCGGGTAAATCTCACTGAACATCAACACCGGTTCGAGTCCCATCCCCCGGCAGCGCTTCGCCAACTCCTTCGCGCGTTCCGGAGCGGCATCTTTGGCCATCACGGGCACATTTTGCCCGTTCTCCCGATGGGTCGTTCCCCACGCCACGTGCCGATAACCGGCGCTTTTGATGCCTTCGAGCGCTCGCGTGAGCGGAAATGCCGAGTACGGCAGCGTCATGCAGGCGATCGGGAACTTCGTCTTACGCTTTTCTTTCGCACGAATGCTGGACAGGGAACCTGCCAGTGAAGCGGCGACGAATGTGCGGCGTGTCAGCATGATCGTTCTCCCCGGTTCTCGATTGTTCTATTCTCCGGCGTGACATGTGAACTGGTAGAATACCGGGACGGAACGAGGGCCCCCGATGCCGACCACCGCAACGCGCTACGAAACACTCGCCGACGTCCTCCACGCACTCGGCGATATTCCACCGCAACGGATCCTCTGGCAGCCCTTCCCCGGCACGGCCACGGAGGCGGATCAGATCCGTATCTGCAATACGAAAACACTTGTGGAACTCATCGATGGCGTGCTTGTGGAGAAAGCGATGGGCGCTCGTGAATCCCTTATGGCTACAATCCTCATCAGCATGCTCTATAACTTTGTCCGTCCTCGAAATCTTGGGGTCGTGACCGCACCCGATGCCATCATGCGAGTCCATGAGGGACGAAATCGATTGCCCGACGTCTCATACACTTCATGGGAATCGGTACCCTCTAGTGATGCTCATCTACAGCCAGTTTTTGATTTTGCTCCTGGTCTTGTTGTTGAGATTCTCTCTGAAGGAAACACCAAAAAAGAAATCACACGAAAGCGGCGGGAGTACTTTCACAAGGGCGTTCAACTCGTCTGGATCATCGATCCGAAAAAGAAAACCGTCGCGGTCTTCACGGATCCAACCACGCACACCCTCCTCACCGAATCCGACACGCTCACCGGCGATCCGGTGCTGCCCGGTTTCACGCTCTCACTCTCCGAATTCTTCAACGATCCGCAACTGCAAGCCAAACCCTGAACGGACACTCCGCATGCCATCACCCGACCCGTTGGCCGGTCTCATCTCCGCCGCCAAGCTCAGCCCGGACAACCTTCCGCTGCGCCAGCATCTGGCGGAGGCGCTGGCGAATCTCGGCCGGTTCGACGAAGCCGAAACCGAGTGGAAGGCGGTGCTGGCCCGCCAACCGAACGACTCCGCCGTCCTGCTGGGCCTTGCTCGTTTGTACTTCCAGCAAAGCAAGACCAGCCAGGCGATGGTGATCCTCGAGAATCTCGTGCGCAAGCCCGATGCGCCGGCCGAAGCGCAGATTCTGATGGCGAAGCTCCATTTCCGCGAGGGGGAGATCGAACGCGCGGTCGCCTGCTATAAGCTCGGAATCGAAGCCGATCCGGACTCCGCCGATCTGGAGTTGGCAGCGCAGCTCGGGATCAATGCTTCGCCCGAAGAAAGTGAAGTCGTGGACGGTCGCGTGGTCGCCGGCGACTTCACCAGCGCACCCGACATGACCGGCCGGCTTGAGAAGCCCAAGGTCAGCTTCAAGGATGTCGGCGGAATGGATGCGATCAAGGAAGAGATCCAGCTCAAGATCATTCACCCGCTGCAGCATCCGGAGCTTTACAAGGCGTACGGCAAGACCATCGGCGGTGGGATTCTCATGTATGGTCCGCCCGGCTGCGGAAAGACGCATCTCGCCCGCGCGACCGCCGGCGAAGTGCACGCCTCCTTCATCGCCGTCGGGATCGAAGACGTTCTCGACATGTGGATCGGGACCAGCGAGAAGAATCTCCACGCCCTCTTCGACGAGGCGCGGCGCAACCGCCCCTGCGTCCTTTTCTTCGATGAAGTCGATGCGCTCGCCGCCAGCCGCACCGACCTGCGTCAGAGCGCCGGACGCATGATCATCAACCAGTTCCTCGCAGAGCTTGACGGCGTATCGGACTCCAATGAGGGCGTACTGATCCTCGCCGCCACCAACGCCCCCTGGCACCTCGATAGCGCCTTCCGCCGGCCCGGCCGCTTCGACCGCATCCTCTTCGTTCCGCCGCCGGATGCGACGGCCCGCGCGTCCATCCTGCGGGTCATGATGCACGGCAAGCCGCAGGAGTCGATCGACTTCGACGGCGTGGCGAAGAAGACCGATCAGTTCTCAGGTGCGGATCTGAAGGCCGTCGTCGACCTCACGATCGAAGCCAAGCTGAAGGAAGCGATGAAGCACGGCGTGCCGAAACCGATGACGACGAAAGACCTGATCGCCGCAGCCGCCCTGGTGAAACCGTCCACCAAGGAATGGTTCTCGACGGCCCGCAACTACGCCACCTACTCCAATCAGGGCGGTCAGTACGACGACATTCTCAAATACCTTCGGAAGTGATTCATGGATTTCGACCGCTTCGCCCGCGCCCGGATTCTCCTCGAGCAAAGCCGCTTCGATCTCGCTGCCCGCGAAGTCACCGCGCGCCTCTCGGAGGATCCGAACGATCCGGAAGGCTACATTCTGCTGGCGCTTTGCCAGCACGCACTCAACGATTCGAAATCGCTGGAGACCGCCCGCACGGCGGTGGAGCTGGCGCCGAACGAAGCGCGAGCGCATTATGTCATGAGCCTTGCGCTCTGGAAGCGCGAGCAGCACGACGCCGCCGAACGCGCGATCCGCCGCGCGATCGAACTGCAGAGCTGGAATGCGGCGTATTTTGGTCAGCTGGCGGCAATCGAAGCATCGCGTTATCGCTGGAGCGAAGCGCTCACGGCGGCGGATGAAGGACTGGAGATTGATCCGGATGAAGAGCGTTGTTTGAACCTGCGGGCGCTGGCGCTGACGAAGCAGGGCCGGCATGCCGATGCGGCCCGGACGCTTGAGGGCGCTCTGGAGAAGCAGCCGGAGAATGCGTTTTCGCATGCGAACCGCGGCTGGACACTTCTGCACGAGAACAAGCCGAAGGAGGCGATCGTTCATTTCCGCGAGTCGCTGCGGCTGGACCCGAACAGTCAGTGGGCGAAGGACGGCCTGCTTGAGGCGCTGCGCTCGCGGAGTTGGTTCTATCGTCGTGTGCTCCAGTACTTCCTCTGGATGTCCCGCTTTCCGCCGCGCGTGCAGTTCGGCCTGATCATCGGCATGCTGATCCTCGTGCAGGTACTCGACGGCCTCGGCAAGCAGATGCCCGCCGCCGAGCCGTTCTTCAACGTGCTGATCTTCGGCTATGCACTCTTCGTCGCGTCGTCGTGGTTCGCGCAGCACATCATGAACGTGCTGTTGTTGTTCAACCCCGATGGGTGGGTGATCCTCGATCGAACGCAGAAAGCGATCTCTCTGCTCTGTGTTGCGCTGGTTACCGGCGTGCTTGCGCTGGCGGCCGTGGCGATCCTGACGCGGGATATCTACACGATTGCATGGGCCGTGATCATGTTCCTGGTGGCAATCCATACGTCGTCCATCTTCGAAATCCCTGCGGGCCGTTATCGCTGGATGGGCCTCGGACTCTCCGCCATCGTGATGTTGACATTCGGTTTCTTCAAGATGGAGCGAGTCCAACTGATCGGCGAATTCGACCAGTTGTACCAGAGGGCCGTTCGCCACGACGAACGCTCGGAACAATTCCGATTGAACGAAGAGCAACTGACTGCGGAACAGGCAGAGACCGAACAACGGGAAATCGCTATTGAACTGAATATCATTCAGCGGAAAGTCACGGAGATCCGAAGCCGTTCGGATCAGGTCAGTTCGATGGAAACGGTTTCCGGTTTCGCCAGCCTCGGCGCTCTGCTTTTGCATGCATTCCTGCGCACCAAGGCTCGGCGCGTGCGATTCGAAGACGACTGATTCCCCCTTCGCGCGATACAATAGCTTACCGAACAAAAATCAGGAGCGTACGAGATATGCCTTCTCCCATGACCATGACGGAACAGGTGCTCGCCAAGTCCGCCGGCCGCGATTCCGTCGGCCCCGGCGACAATATCTGGGTCAATGTCGATGTCCTGATGACGCACGACGTCTGCGGACCCGGCACCATCGGCATCTTCAAAAAACACTTCGGCGAGAACGCCAAAGTCTGGGATCGCGAAAAAGTCGTGATCATCCCGGACCATTACATCTTCACTGCGGACAAGATGGCGAACCGCAACGTGGACGTGCTACGGGCCTTCGCCAAAGAGCAAAACCTGCCGTACTACTACGACGTCGGTACCGATCGCTATAAGGGCGTGTGCCACATCGCCATGCCGGAAGAAGGGCACACGCGGCCCGGCGAGGTGCTTCTCGGTACCGACAGCCACACCTGCACCGCCGGTGCGTTCGGGCAGTTCGCCACCGGGATCGGCAACACCGATGCCGGATTCGTGATGGGCACCGGCAAGACGTGGCTCAAAGTTCCGCCGACCATGCGCTTCGTCTTCCACGGCAACCTTCCGCCGTATCTCATGGCGAAGGATCTCATTCTGGCGGTCATCGGCGATATCGGTGTCGATGGCGCAACGTATCGCGCGATGGAATTCGATGGCGATGGCGTGTACGCACTCAACATCGAAGAGCGCATGACGCTCTGCAATATGGCCATCGAAGCGGGCGGCAAGAACGGCATCATCCCCGCGGATCAGGTCACGCTGAACTACGTCAACGAACGCGGCAAGAAGACCGGCAGCAAGCCGTATACCGTCTTCAAGCCGCAGGCGGGTGCGAAGACGATCTTCGAAAAAGTCTACGACGTCACGAAGCTCGAACCGGTGATCGCCAAACCACACAGCCCGGACAACAAGGCGAAGGTGAGCGAGGTGAAGGGGACCAAGCTCGATCGGGCGTACATCGGCAGCTGTACCGGCGGAAAGCTGACGGACTTCAAAGCCGCCGCCGGGATCCTCAAGGGCAAGGAAGTGCGCATCGATACGTTCGTGGTCCCGGCCACAACGGAAGTCGCTGCCGGTCTCGATACCGAAATGATCGACGGCGTGAGCCTGCGGAACATCTTCCTGAACGCCGGCGCCAAGATCGGCGACGCCAGTTGTGCCGCCTGCCTCGGCGGGCCGAGCGATACGTTCGGCCGCCTGAACACGCCGATCAGCTGCATCAGCACGACGAACCGGAACTTCCCCGGCCGCATGGGGCATAAAGAGGCAAAGGTCTTCCTCGCCAGCCCGCTGACGGTCGCCGCGAGCGCACTGAGCGGCACGATTGCAGACGTCCGCGAGCTGCTGGTATGATGGAAATAGGAGGGTAAGCCATGACCACGATTACCATCACGGATCCTGAGTTGATCAGGCAACTGACGGAAGCCGTAGGACCGATCGAATTCCGCGACCCGGCAGGAAATGTTGTCTATTTTGCCGGTGGTGAACTCTGGGCACCGCCGGAAGGCTACGTTCCGCCAATCCCAATGGAGGAACTGGAACGGCGGAGCCGGACGTATCGGAGTGGAAGTCCACTTTCCGAAATCATGAAGCGTCTGAAAGGCGAATCATGACTTACTCCGTGGAAAGGAATGAGAATGCGGTCCAATTCCTCTTGCAACTTTTCGCCCGCCATGCGGTAATGGTGCCCCAGCAAATGAGGGGGCACGGATGCCACGCGATCTGCTATCGTTTCGAGCCGGCCGAAGCCGCACCTCGAACACTCTCCCGATTCAGCCCGATCCCGCATTCGCGGCGCTCGACCTCTTCCGAAGGCTCGTCGCCACGCTCGAAGCCGCACGCGCATTCCGCGACGCCTGCCACGCCATCGAACGCCGCACCAACCGCTGGGGCGTACCGCCCACCTTCTTCCTCGCCGACTCCCCCCAAGGCGAACGCCAACCCACGCGCCCTCCGCAACCCACCGAACGCCACGCCCTCGCCGCCGCCAAGCGTCTGCCCTATTCCGCCTCCGCCTGGACCGGCCTCCACGAACTCCTCGACAACGCCTTCACCGGCTGCGCCGCCGATCCCCAGATCCGCCACACCGCCCGCGCGACTCCCAAACTGCTCACGCTCCTCAACGAGTTCGCGCCCGATCATCCCGGCTGCGCCGAATTCCATGACCTGCTCAACGTCGCCGACGATCTCCCCGTCACCGTCCTCCATCCGCAGGCCCGCACCGGCTTCCGCATCCTCCTCAACGGCATCGCCACACTCGATCAGCTCCACCTCCTCCTCGCCGATCAGCTCACCGGCTCCCCCGCCCGGGGTTTCCTGCCCGGTCAGCGCCCCGATCCGGGTGCCGTCGATGCGTACCTCGATCAGCCTGCAACAAATGAACACCCGATCATCGCCACAGCACGCTTCCAACTTTACCATCCCGACGTGCTGCGCGAACACCCCGCCATGCCGCAAGCCTTCGCCGGAAACCGTCACTGGCTCTGGGGACACGAATCGCCACGAACCTTACCGCGAATCGCGAACGAAGCGGTGCTTGTCATTGGCGAAGCGGTGTACGCACGCCAATGGATCGCCCGCCGACGATTCTCAGCATTGAATGGAAAAGTGGATTTGCTGCACGTACTGACAAATGAACAGGTCGAGAACTGGCTGAACCGACTGACCGGCCGCACCGACGAACCCGCTACCGTTCGCCGCGCCGCCTGATGCGAATTACATCTTGATGACCTTCATCCGCCGCACGATCTCCTCGACGGGGATCAGTTCCCCCTCGCCGCTGCCGGGGCAGATCGCCTCGGTCTTCGCCCAGTCCTCAGGCGTGTCCAGATTGCTCTCCCAGAACGGCCAGGTCCGGCACTGCTTCGGGCGAACCGGGTACACCGTGCAGCCGCGCTTATCGTCATAAAACACGCAATCGCCGTTGACCTTCTCGCGCAGCGTCACGCGGCCGCGGCTCCGCTTCGTGTACAAACCAATGAACTCGTGCACCGGCTCCTTGCGATACGCCGCCAGCTTCTGAATCTCTTCCTCATCCACCCAGACAAACCCCGGTTCGCCCGTGCAGCACTTGCCACATTGCGTGCACGTGAAGTGGAGTCCGTCGCGATACCAGAGTTTGGAGGTTTCTTCGTTCATGGATTATAAAGGGGACGCAGCTCATTTTCAGTGATTAAAGGGGACGCAGCTCATTTTCAACGCCCCCTCCGTTGCTTGCCAAAGTCAGCCGGAATCATCCTACGGCAATTAACACTCCTCAATTGTACGGATCGCAGTGTGACTCGGTGCCCGCGGATGGCGTTTCCACAATTCTGCGATCATACCGCCAGCGCACCCAGATCAACAGCAACACAACCGGATACGCCACCGCACAGAAGATCAGCCCCAGCAGATAATCACCCGCCGGCCTCTGATTGCCCGCAATCAATTCCGTTGAAAGAATCGCAATCGCGACCAGAAAAAGCAGATGAGCCTGGATCGCATCACCGGACCAGAACCACCGCACATCCGAACTCCTGGTATTTTCCACGAAGGTGCATTCTAGGCACGACAAAACGGATTTCACAAACCGTTGAGCCGTGGTAGAATTGTGACGAGAGGTGTGCACCATGACAACGATGATTGAAACCGTTTTCGAAAATGGCGTGTTCCGCCCGCTGACACCCGTTGCGATCGCCGAGAATCGCCACGTGAAGATTCACATTGAAGACTCTGAAATCCAGTCCGCACAAGACCTGACACATCCTCGTCTGGAACCCCTCGCATATCCAAATGACGTTTCGGAGTTTTCCGAATCCGATCTCGACTACGCGTCCGTGCCGCCGAAAGCGGTCGCGACCAGAAAAAGCAGATGAGCCTTGATCGCATCACCGGACCAGAACCACCGCACTTACGTACTCCCTGACTGGAATGACTCCCGACTCGGTCACAAATCAGATGCAGTCATTTCTGTTGCTATATCTCGCTTCGCAGTTCCTCGATATGGTAGAATCGTGAGAAAGGAAGGAGTGACCGATGGAAACGATCCATGCCATTTTTGAAGACGGTGTATTCAAACCAACAAAGCCCGTGCAGTTGCCCGAACTGGCCGAAGTTGCGTTTGAGCCGCGATTGATCTCGCCCAGGCCGAATGCACGCTTGGAAAAGGAATTGGCCTGGCTTGCCAACCGAACGGCGGAAGAAATCGAACAGACCCGACAGGAAATCTTGAGCGCATCCCGACCGCCCCAGCCGATTCCTGCCGGTCAAACGCTCTTCGACATCGTGGAAGGACAATGGCCGGGCAACGAGACCGATGAGGAAATTCGCGAGGCGTTGGAGAGACTTTCGTAAATGGCCGCTCCCAGCTATCTACTCGACACAAACATTCTGGTCCACTTTGTGCGAGGCTCCAAACTCTGGGCGAAGATCCGTGAATCCCACCAGTTGCTTTTGATCACTCCCACGCCGGTCATCTCGGTCATTAGCATCGGTGAGGTCCGTTCGCTGGCTTTGCAGTGGATGTGGGGCGAACAGAAATTGGAACAACTGGAATACTGCCTGAACTACTTTCAATCCCAGACGATCGACAACCCAACGCTGATTCGTGCCTACGCGACGATCGACGCCTACCTGGAAGAGATCGGGCAACCTCTCGGAAAAAATGACGTCTGGATAGCGGCGACGGCCGCAGTCACTGGTGCACGGTTGTTGACCACCGATCGGGACTTCGACCGACTGCATCCCCACTTTATCACCCGCGAGTGGATCGACCCCAACACCGACAGTAACTCGTGAATCAACGATAATCGGCGACCGCTATGCTGTGCAATTGTTGAAACACTTCGAACTGAACAGCTTCAGGGAATGAATTACTGGCCGAATATAGATTAATCCATGCCCATATCGCAGCCCTTCAGGCTGCATGAACATGCTTCCTCCGACCCAGGGCGTCGTCGCTGCGCTCATCGCCCTGGGCTGGAACTCACAGGCCTTCAGCCTGTCCAGAATTGAACGTCCACGCTGAGAAAGTGACCGAAATGGAGGGAGAAATGTTCGGTATGAGTTTGGCGGTGCCGACGATTTACAAGGCCCACCGAATGGAGATTGTTAACGATTGGTGGGCCTCGAAGACTCGGCGCTACCCTGCATTTTCTCAGATCGCTCTACTCTTTCCCCAGCACGAGATCGACGACCCAGCAGCCGCGGACGTGCGGGCCATCACCACGGCAATGATTGAGGATCTCCGCATTCTCGCAGCCGGCGTCCTGAATCGCATCGGCGAGGATGGGCATTCGGTCGAAGGCGCGGTCGTCGTAGATTCCCTGCGCGATGCCGACGGCGGTGGAGGTCCGCCACGCGGGATCGAGAGCGACGGGACGGAAGGGGTTGCCGAAAATGTCGCGAACAATGTGTACTCCACCCTGTAAATTGCGCCAATTTCCCGTCGTCCACTCGACCGCATACCACCCATCGTTGATTGCAACACGGTATGCGATGTCGGCCGCGAAAAAGTGCTTGCCACTCGTACGATCGAATCGCATCACAGATTCAATGGCAGATCGAACCACCGCATCTTGATGTGACACGTCTACCGGGCCATCCGCCAACTCTTCGCCTAAAGTGATTGCCCTGCGACTGGCTTTACTGAAGAGATCCCAGACAGAACGGCAGTAGGCACAGGCCGTCAATCGCAACTTCCGATCACTCGACCGATGACGAATCGATCTCAACATGGAATAGGATTGATCTGAAGCAATCCACTCTTCTTCCGTCATCACTCGCTCCCGGACCGTGACCTCAAGTGGAACTCAACAACTCGGCGCCACCCTGCGTTTTCGCACACTGTTCACATCGCTCTACTCTTTCCCCAACACAAGATCGACGACCCAGCAGCCGTGGACGTGCGGGCCTTCTCCACGGCAATGGGTGAGGATCTCCGCATTCTCGCAGCCAGCGTCCTGGAGTGCGTCGGCGAGTATGGGCATACGGTCGAAGGCGCGGTCGTCGTAGATTCCCTGCGCGATGCCGATGGTAGTGGAAGTGCGCCATGCGGGGTTCATTTTGATCCAGAGAAAATACGTGCGACACACGTCGCGTAGTGCAGTCGCTACTGCTTGTCTGCTTGCCTTGTTCCATCCGTCAATCACCCTGACTTTATTCCCCGGATACACGGCATGACCAGCTAAGGTAGACAGTCTGTATGCGTTATCCCTTATCGCTGTTTGGACGATTAATTCGTGCGCGATCGCATGTTGACGAGAAGCTTGTTCGAGCTGTTCCATGCTTACAAACCCGTCCAAATAGTTTTCAACCGTTTCAATCGTAATCCTGGCCTCGGTCGGAACTTCTGTCCAAAGTAAACGACAAACCGCACACAAGACCAGACGACGTCGGCGACGAGCAAGCCGACTAAATTCCGGTAGTTGGCCAATCAGTTTCCCGTTCGAGAGATTGAGCCACTCATCTTCCGTCATGTGTCACTTTCCACCGTGAATTTGTCGAACTTCATTCCAAGGAATTGGCTTGACGGTGCCCGCATCGAGTTCGGCAGAGCGGCGTTGAATGTGACGGTTGCGGAACCGCATCGAGTACCGAACGCAGAGACATGATGACTCCCATAAGGGTGTAGGCATTTTATCACTCGTCTGAACAAAGCTGATCGATTCGTTTCGAAAAGTGAAGTGAAAAGTGCAAATGTTCAGATTTTTCACTCAACATTTTTCACTTTTCATTGGTTCGTGATGGTTTTGAACGAACGGAAAAGCGGACTTTTGGTTGGAGGCGATTTGTCGGAGTCAGAGGTTCGCGACGGGCGTAGTCGTGAGAGGAGATGATGCGTGAAATTGACGTAAGTGCTTATGGCGCATAGGCGCTTCCGAAATTTTTGCGTCTTTCCACGGTAGGGTGTGGCAGTGTCGGTGGAAAGACGAGTCAGCGTTTGAACGATTCCCCATCGATTCGAGACAAGTCAAATGATTGAACATTATTTCATTGCCAGAGGCCGGTGAGTGGAGTGCCTTCCGAGATGATGGAGGGGCGGTTGGTGCTGTCTTCGAAGTGGCCGGCGGGGTCGATGCCGAGGGCGTGGTAGAGGGTGGCGGAGAGGTCGAGTGGCGAGACGGGGCGATCGCTGGGGTAGGCGCCGATGCGATCCGAGGAGCCGTAGACGGCGCCGGGCGTGATGCCGGCGCCGGCGAGAAGGACGGAGTAGCATCCGCCCCAGTGCTTGCGTCCGGGTGAGGAGCCGGCGAAGTTCTTTTCGAGTGCGACGCGTGGTGCGCGGCCGAATTCGCCCATGATGACGACGAGCGTGGTTTTGAGGAGTCCGCGATCGTGGAGGTCGTCGAGGAGTACGGAGACGGAGCGATCGAAGCGGGGAAGCAGGTGGTGCTTCATCGATTCGAAGATGTCGTTGTGGGTGTCCCAGCCGTAGGCGCCGGTGTCGAGGGGGTGTTCGTCCTGCCCGCGGATGTTGGCGTTGAAGAAGGCGGTGACCCAGGGGACTCCGGCTTCGACGAGTCGGCGTGCGAGGAGGCAGGCCTGACCGGCGCGGTGACGGCCGTAGCGCTCGCGGAGGGTGGCGGATTCGCGTGTGAGGTCGAAAGCGGCACGGGCCTGAGGGGACTTGAGGACGTTGAAGGCTTCGCTGGCCTGGCCGTCGCGGTCGGCGAGCGAGGGATAGCGATTGGCGTCGAGTTGTGCGAGGAGTGATTCGCGCTCGCGGAGGCGTTCGGGCGGGAGATCGGCGTGGAGTTCGAGGCTGCCGGTGAGGAGTTGGTCGTCGGTGGGATCGCCGACGATATGGGGATCGAACGTGCGGCCGAGAAAGCCCGCCTGCAGGCCGGGAGCGATTTTTTCCGGGATGAGGAGCGGACCGTTGACTTGAACGGCCGTATAGGGGAAGCGGGTGGCGGGGCGCACGCGTTTGACGATGGCGCCGATGTTGGGGAAGTCGGTCGGTTTGGGATCCGGGTTTGAGGATTTGCGCTGATGGAAGCGGCCCGTGAGCGCGAGGTAGATGGCGGATCCGTGATCGACGTCGTCATGGGTGACGCTTCGAACGGTGGCGAATTGGTTCGTGCGCTGTGCGAGGAGCGGGAGGTGTTCGCAGAAGCGCAGGCCGGGAACGGCGGTTGGGATGCTGCGGAAGGCACCGCGGATTTCTTCAGGAGCGTCGGGCTTGGGGTCGTAGGTTTCGAACTGGCTTTGCCCACCGCTGGCGAAGATGACGAGAACCGAACGTGCGGCAGCGAACCCCGGCATGCGTCTGGCAGCCATGAGAGGTGTACTGGCCAGGACGAGAGGAATGCCGATTCGGAGGAGTTCGCGGCGTGTGGGTGAGTCACCCAACCGGCAATTTCGTGCAACCAATGACATTCGATCAGTTTAACCGATGACCGAACTGTTGGGCAACTGTGTCTCTTGCTTCAAGCATGCAATAAGTGCACAATACGAAAAAGGACGTTCGGGGAATTCCATGTCCGACGAGATCACTTCTCACTTGCGTCCACAACTCTTGGGTCGGATGACCCAGCGGGCGGTCGTTGAGGCGTTGCGCGGCAGAGGCCCGATGTCGCGAGCGGAAATCGCACGTTGGACCGGGATCAGTCCGACGACCGTCTCTTCTGCCGTGACACAGGTGATTCGTGCCGGGTTGATCGAGGAGACGGATGCGGAGATCACAGGTCCGGGGCGGCCGGGAAAAATCGTGCGTCTGGCGACGAGTTCCGCTCAAGTGATCGGAGTCTCGGTAGAGCCGGAGTTTTGCGAGTTGATCCTCGGTGGTGTTGATGGCAAACCCGATCCCGATAGCCGTGTTCGATTTCCAACTCCGAACACTTATGCACGTTTACTCGCCGAGATCGAACGCCACATCCAACCCTGGATCGGGCAACCGAATACACGGACCCTGGGAATCGGATTGAGCCTCCCCGGCTTGATCGACCCGACAGGTGAGCGCTCAGTGTTTTCACCGAACTTCCATCAGACCGACGATCAGCGTCCTGGACATGATTTACGCGAACGATTGGGCTGCCCCACGATCCTGATCCAGGAAAGCGATGCGTTATGTCTTGCCGAACAACGAATCCATCAAATTGATGATCTGGCGATCATCGACTACGCCGCCGGCCTTGGAGTGGGGTGTTTGGTCGGCGGTCGATTGCTGGGCCGACATATCGGCTTGCCGCGGGAGTTAGGCCACATTCGCGTAGTACGTGATGGCGAGCGGTGCGGTTGTGGCAGCACGGGGTGTCTGGAAACTGTCGCTACGGATATGGCGTTTGCGAGGCTGGTATCGGCACAACTGGATCGATCATTAACCGTGGAAGAGGCGTTGGCGTTAGTTGGAGATCATCCAACGGTTTGCAATGAAATTCTGGAGTATCTGGCTGTCGCGGTCGCAGCAGTGACCAATCTTTTTGCTCCTCCTCTGATCGTTCTCCACGGTCGGCTACTCGAACAGAAGCCGGGGCTTCTTGATCGGCTGACTGAACTTGCCGCGCCGCGCAAACTCGAACCCTTTCGTAATCGCTGTCGTCTGCTTTTGGCTACTTCAACCAAAGCGGAAGGCGCGATCGCTGGAATTCTCGACCATCTTTTTGAAGAATTGGGACCGATGCTGCAATCGTCAGTGATGCCAGCGCATGTCCCGGCTTGACCAGTCTGAGCCCGCACGGTATCACACCGCACTCGCATCGATGTCCAGGGAAGGACGGAAATGCCCACGATCGCTCGTGTCGGCTTGGGCCTAGTGATTTTGACTTTGTCCGGTTGCTTACCGTTCAAAGATGCGCGCACGCCACGCACACTCATCAAATCATATAATCCGTTCGGTTTCAAAACGGTCGTCTCACATAATAAAGTGGTCATCCGATCCGTACTAATCGAACGACCTGCCGGCGACCTGTATCTCTGTCAACAGTTGTGGGAAACCACGCTGAAGCCGCTGCCGCCAGAAACAGCGGCATTGTTGGCGGAAAACGGAATTCGAGTCGGAACATTCCCCAGCAATGCACCTGCGGAATTGCTTGAACTGATACAGGATGGAAACGGAACCGTTCGACCAAATGAAACAACGGTGAATCTGACTGAGAGCAAGGTGCTTCCGGTCAATGGTCCTGTTGTTCAAGCGGAATTTGAAACCGTCGATGACATTGGCGCTTCGGCAAATCCCAATCGGTTTCAACAGGTCCAGTTTGGTTTCGAGATAACGGCTGATGACAAACAAAAAGGGAAACTCGAACTGAAATTCGAGCCCAAACTGCAACATGGTCAGCGTCAGGGATGGCTGAGACCCACACTTGACGGAACCGGCTTTACCTGGCTTGATGGAAAGGAAGCGGTCAAGTTTCCGAAACTCAAATTCACGATTGATGTCCGGCCTGGAGAATATCTTGTGATCGGACCAACCGAACAGCCGGCAAAACTCGCTGGAGGCGCCTGGTTTGTGTCCGATTCGCATAACAGCAATCGGATGCGCGTTCTGGTCGTTCGTGCCTGGCGCGGACCGGATGCGCCCGCAGAACCGTTACCGGGCCGACGCATCAACGAAGCAAAGGACTGAGTTACGAAGGTTATTCGTTATTTACAGAAGTGCCCGCATGATGAAGGGTTGTGTCGGTTTTGCGAGATTCAGATCGAATGAGTTCATTTTCCAAGTTCATTTCGTACACCTGCCCAAAGCTTTTGGAATTCGCGTTCCAGAATGCCGCGCAGCACGGATTCGGGAATTATCTTCAATAATCCACTCCGCGAAATGATCTCCGCCTGCCAATGCGCTCCCGTTTGACCATCTTCCTGATCGGCAAGAGTAATGGAACCGTTCACAACGGAACTGGCTCCGGGAAATTGGTTGATTAGCGTGAACATAATCCCATCAGGAGTTCGTTCAATTATTTCAAACTGGGAGCGTAATCGAGACGAGGTCATCGGGAACGGCGAAGGAACGGACCATTCCGCACTCGATTCATCGGCGAATGCAACTTCTGCATCGGGAATCGAATGCGCCCAAAAATCCGCTCTGGTCATTTTTTTACAGACTAGGCTTCGCGGAAATGGGAAATCTACAGTGCCTGAAAATCGGATGTTATTCACCTATTTGAGGGGTTTGATAGATTGGGCTTCCCAAGAACGAGAAAAAATGCTGAGATTTTTTTCCGTACAGGCGAGAAGACATGCCTTCCGTCTCCTATACATTCAAGACAGTCTATTCCCACCGGCCCTGATGGCCTGAAGCATTTAGTCTCGACGATAAGGAGTTATTCATTCAACCTATACTTCCGCGGCCGACGCTTCCCGCCGCACCAAAGCCACAAGGTCTCCGCCGTGCCCTCAAGGCGGCCTTCGATTGGGTCAACGTATTTCCTTTTATCGCAATCCACATCGCCTGCATTTCGGTCTTCTTCGTTGAATTCCATTGGTGGGCGATTCCACTGTTCCTGCTCACATACTCCTTGAGAGTCTGGGCACTGACCGCCGGATTCCACCGTTACTTCGCGCACCGCGCTTACAAAACATCACGATGGTTCCAATTCGTCATCGGCGTCATCGGTTCCGCCGCCATTCAAAAAGGTCCTATGTGGTGGGCCGGCGAGCACCGCCAGCACCACCGCCATTCCGATCAGGACGGCGATCCGCACTCACCCATCAAGAAGTCGGTCTTCTGGGCGCACGTTGGCTGGGTCATCAATCGAGGTAACGGCGACACCGACTGGAATGAGATGAAAGACTGGCAAAAATTCCCCGAACTCAAATGGCTCGACCGGTTTCACTGGGTTCCCGGTGCCCTTCTCGGAGTGGGTTGCTGGTACTTCGGTGGCCCGACCGCTCTCGTCTGGGGCTTCGTACTGAGCACCGTTGCCGTTTACCACGTAACTTTCTGCGTGAACTCCGTCTGCCACCTCTTCGGATACCGTCGATTCGAAACTACGGACCACAGCCGCAACAACTGGTGGGTTGCACTGCTGACCTTCGGCGAAGGATGGCACAACAATCACCACCACTATCAAAGCAGCGCCCGTCAGGGATTTGCATGGTATGAAGTCGACATCTCGTACATGTCGCTCAAAGTGCTTTCCTGGCTCGGTATCGTCTGGGATCTCCGCGAACCGACTCCGCGAGCCCTCAAAAAGAATCTCGTGGGATCCCCTTCAGCCTCTGCAGTAGTGACAACTCAGTTGCCCGCCGAGAAGCAAGCAGACTCCAGTCCACAAGTGCCATTGGCGAACTGAAGTCACACGAGAAAAGCAATAGCGTCAGGGATTCAAATCCCTGACGCTTCTTTTTTTCTCTTTACTCGCTACACAGCCGCTCGCCGGCCCGGCTTCGTCACGGCGATCGCGCTCGGCTCCGCGCATCCGCCCGCCGTTGGAAGCATCTTATGTGGACTACAACGATTCAGCGGATTGAACGCACCTCGCAGCCGCACCATGTAATTCAGATCATCCTCGGTAAACAGTAGCGGCATAAAATCCAGCTTTTCCACACCAATGCCATGTTCGCCTGTGACACTGCCACCCAGGCGAATGCATTCCGTGAGAATCTCCGTGCTCGCATCCAGCACCGCCTGAATCTGCTTCGGATCACGTTCGTCGAACATCAGGATCGGGTGAATATTCCCATCGCCCGCATGAAACACGTTGCAGATGGCGATGCCGTATTTCTCCGCCGTCGCCGCGATGAACTTCATGATCTGCGGTAGCTTGGTCCGCGGCACCACCCCATCCTGCGTGCAATAACTCGGATAGCCCAATCGCCCAATCGTGCCGAACGCCTGCTTCCGCGCCTTCCACAGCGCAAGCCGCTCCGCTTCTGTGTTCGCCTTGCGCACTTCGCGAGCCTTGTTCTTATGCGCCAGCGCCTCGATTCGGTCCGCCTCGTCCTGCAGACCCGCTTCCAGCCCATCGACTTCCATGATCAGCACCGCACCCGCATCGAGCGGGAAGCCGAACTTGAACGCCGCCTCCACCGCCTTCAGAATCGTGCTGTCCAGCAGTTCCAACGCCGCTGGCACAATCCCACTGCCGATGATGTCGCTGATCGCATTCGTTGCGTCGTCGATGTTCTCGAAGATCCCCAGCAGTGTTCGATACGCCTCCGGGTTGCGCGTCAGACGAACCCAGACCTTTGACACCACACCAAACGTCCCTTCGCTTCCCACAATCGTACCCACGAGATCGTATCCGGGGCAAGCTTCCGTCGGACCGCCGACCGTCACGAGTTTCCCGTCTGGCAGCACCAGTTCCACACCCAGAATGTGGTTCACAGTCACGCCGTACTTGAGCGTGTGCGGTCCGCCGCTGTTCGTCGCGACATTCCCGCCAATCGTACACGCCCCCTGACTGCTCGGATCCGGCGCATAGTGATAACCGTGCGGCTTGAGCGTATTCGTCAGCCACACATTCACCACGCCAGGATCGACCACCGCATAACGATCACGAACGTTCACCTCGTGAATCGTCTTCATCCGCGCCAGCGCGATCATCACCCCGCCGCCCACCGGTACGCAACCGCCAGCGAGGCTCGTCCCCGCCCCGCGAGCAATGAACGGCACATCCAGCTCGTTGCAGACCTTCACAATGTCCACAATGTGCTGCGTGGATCGCGGAAACACGACCACATCCGGCTTCATCTTCGCGATCGTGAACCCGTCGCATTCATACGTGGCCAGATCCGCCGTCGCCGTGAGCACGTTCTCAGCGCCGACGATGGCGGTCATGCGGGAAACCAAAATCGCCGTATCGCGATCGACCGGCGGTGGAAGAGTGATGTTCATGAAGAATAGTTTAGTGCAAAACGAGGAATGTGAAATGGACCATCGATCTTGAAGTCTCGACTGAAAACCTTCGCGAAATGAAAAATCCGATTTGACAAATCACCTTTCCGTGTGGACGACTCCGCCACTTCCCGCGCACGCTCGTGGCGGAGTCCTTGAGAGTGAGTCACTAAACTCAGAATTTCCAATTTTGTGGAAAAATGTTCAGTATATTGAAAATGTTCATTTCCAAGGGCTTTTTCACATTCGCTGCCAATCTGGCAGGCGAGTTCGCCAACTTCGCCAACTCAATACACACACCTCTTGGCGAAGAGACATTGACGGGTGGATATAATGATTATTTGTTTACTTGTTTCCGCTTGACTGTTATCCGCGGTCCAATGCTCGACCATAATCCAACTATCCAACATAGATGTGCTCCCGCACACCTAATTTGCTTCGCCTTTCGGTATGAACTTACTATTGTGGGAGCGGGAGTCCCAAATTATCGTTTGTCCTAGGCTGCTCCCAGTGATGATCCGCGTGCCGTCTCGGCTGAATGAGGCAGTAAAAACATCGTATACATGTCCCTTGAGTGTAAGCAATTCCGCACCTGTAATCGCGTCCCACACCTTCTCAGTCCGGTCAAAAACTTCCGGTAACAATCCGTGTGCCATCAGAACTGAACGATGCTGCGGCCACCACGGTAAGAACAAAGGGGACTGTCACGTTTTTTATGGGCGGATTTAAAAAATCGGCCCGTCAAAAAGGTGACAGTCCCCTTTGGTTGGGCTACTTCACCATCTCTTCGACCGTCGCGGAGATCGCGTCCGCCCAGATCGTGTAGCCCTTCTCCGAAAGGTGCAGGAAGTCGGGCATCGTGGTCTTCGGCAGGCCGCCCATGTCGTCCAGGAACTTCGAGCCGATATCCAGATACTTCACCATCTTGCCGTCGTCAAACGTCTTGAAAATTGCATTCACGGCGGGCGTCTTGGTGTTCAGCTCGTCCTTCGCCACCACCATCGGATCGGCCGGCTTCTTGCCACTGCGGGGGAACACACCCAGCAGCAACACCTTTGCGTGCGGCTTCTGCTTGTGGAACTCCGCCAGAATCGCCTTCACGCCCTCTGCGATCTGCTCCGGCGTATTCGAGCCGAAGTTATTCGTGCCGATCATCATCACGATCACTTTCGGGTCGATTCCTTCCAGTTCCTTACCTTCGGTGATGCGCCAGAGAACATGCTGCGTACGGTCGCCGCCGATACCGAGATTGGCGGCGTTCCATTTGCCGAAGCGCTCCGCCCACACTTTCTTGCCGGCGCCTTCCCAGCCCTGAGTGATCGAATCGCCGACGAAAAGCACATCCACATTGCCCTTCTTCGAGCGCTCCACGAATGCCTCGTGACGCTTTTTCCAGCCCGCCTGCGTCATCCGGTGCGCGGGTGCGGCGGCGTCGTTTTTCTTGTCCTGCTTCTTGTCCTGTGCGATACTGTCCTCGCGCAGCGAGAGGAACAGTACGGACATTGCCAGCGCGACAATGCCCATCCGGCGTGTGAAACGAACCATGAGAATACTCACGTGAAAGAAATGGGGAGGGAATCGCGAGAACGCGACATCGCTATTGAACGATCGCGCGCCGCGGAGTCAACGGCTGTCGTCCCTTGACGTCCATGGAGCGAGTTCCGACATTGAACACACTTCGACACATTCTCCCTGTGACGTCCATGACGAAATCCACTCTGAAATCCCTGATCGTCGCCGTGCTGATGTTCATGGGATTCGGGCATTTGCCGATCGCGGCTCAGGATCCAACCCACCTGCAAGTGGTTGGTCTTTATCCCAGCGGATTACGAACGTCGGTGACGGAACGCTGGGGCGAAATCACCTTCTCGGTACGAAACATTTCCAGCACGGCGCGCACCGCTCGCGTGGTGGCGTATCACGAGGGGGGAGGAGTCCGCGAAGTACGCCCGCGACGTCTGGGTGCCGCCCAATACCACGCTGACGACGGCGATGTCGCTCGGCCCAGCCCCCGCCCGGAAGCCTGGGGAAAAAGTCTTCTCCGAACTGGGACGGACATTACATTTCATCCTCTATGACACAACGGACGGCGGAATGGTGGTGGTGCGTCCGACCAGTGAAGGCAAACTCCGCGACCGGGCCGTTCCGTACCGGCCGAAGACTGATTCGACGACCGCACTGATCGTGGACCCACTGCCGGATCCGGATCACTCATCGTTCGGCAAGCCGTCACCCGAAGTCGAAGCGATCGATCTGGTTCGGGTATATCGCAGTCTGAACAAGCAATCGGAGAATCTGTCCGTGATGGTTCCCGGACCGTTGCCTTCGGCACAGGAGGCGTTCGACGGAATCGATCAGATGGTGATTGCATCGTCTCGATTGACGACGGATGTGCAGGGCAGGGCGGCGGTGCGGAAGTGGGTGGAGCAGGGCGGTCAGCTTTGGATCATGCTCGATCAGGTTGATGAAGAGATTCTGGGCTCGCTGCTGGGTGAAGAGACCGCCCCGCGGGTGGTGCAGCGGACGTCGCTCACTCGCGTGCTGATCGAACGGCCGACGAATGCGGAGAAGGACGTGCGACTCGCGGACCGGTTGGGTGTGCGGATGTTCGAGGATCCGGTGGCGTTTGTGCGAGTGGCGCTGACGGGTCGCGAGTCGGTCCACCATTACGTGGATTATTGGCCGGCGTCGTTTTCGATTCCGGTGGGGCGTGGCACGATCCTGGTGACAACGCTCGGTCCGCGAGGCTGGACCCGGCCGCGTGGGTTCGCTCCCGCTACCGTGAACGCGGGGCGCGGGCGCCCTGCGGCTCCGGTGAAGGATCCGCCGTCTCCCTACCGGATGCATCCTCATCTGCCCGTCGCTCTCGATTCGTTGATTGAACTGACGATCGATTTGAAAAAATCTGAACATTCGTTCACAATTGATGATTTTCAGCCGATCCTCCGTGAGGAGATCGGTTACTCCGTTCCCAACCGATCGCTGGTCGGCGGCATCCTGGCTGTTTTCGTACTGGCGCTTTTGGCCGCGGGATTGCTGGTTCGCCGGTCGCGTCAGATCGAATATATGGGGTGGCTAATCCCGGCGACGGCGGTCGTGGCGGGACTGGTCTTTTATGTTTTGGGCAGCAGTTCGCGGCATACGATTCCGCCGACGGCAGCGATTGCGGAGTTGGCGGAGGCGGTGCCGGGCAGCGGTGAGATTTCGCGGACCGGGCTGTTCGCTTCATATCAACCGGCGGCGGGTGAGTTGAACCTCTCCGCTCCGGACGGTGGTGTACTCAATTTCGATTTCGAAGGGCTGGAGGGTCAGAACCGAACGCATGTTCAGACGGATCGCGAGTCCTGGCATTATGAAAATTTGTATACTCCGGCCGGCGTGAGACTGGGGCGGTTTTCGTCAACGATTTCCGGTGATTCCTCCGCCGTCGCATCGTTTGGTCCGGACGGCGTAAGCGGTGTGCTGAATATTCAAAAGTATACCAATCCTGCGGATGCGATCCTGGTAGCCCGTGATCGGGAACCGGTCGCGGCACAGATCCGCTCCGATGGCTCGTTCACGATCGGCCAGGGTGAAACGCTGGCGGCGAATCAGTACCTCACGGATACGCTATTGAGCGATCGGCAGCAGAGGCGACAGGAGGTGTTTCAGAAGCTGGTCGGGAGCGGGCTTCCGCCGAGTTTCGATACGCGGGATTATCTGCTGACGTGGATGGACCCGGAGCAGATCCCGTTTCAAACGGGCGAGGGTTCGCGAGCGATCGGCTCGAGCCTGGTCGTGGTGCCGGTGACGTACGAGCGCCCCGCACCCGGCACGAAAGTATTCGTCCCGCAATCGTACCTGCCGTATCGCCGCTGGCTCGAGGGCCGGCCGCGCATGCCAACATTGGAGTCGACACGCCCCATCGAAATGGAACTGCGCTTTCAGCTTCCCGAGACGCTCATCCCGATGGTGGTTGACGAGGCGGAGATGACCGTCCGCCTGCGTGCCCCGTCGCGGACGGTGAAGATTCTGGGCTACTACGAAGGGAAGCCGTCGACCATCCGCGAGCAGACGTCGCCGGCGGAGCCGATCCGGGTGAAGGTGACCGACCCGCGATATCTGAAGCTGGATGCCAAGGGCGGGCTTCACCTCGGTCTGGCCATCGTCGGTGATGATGCAATCGGAAACAATCTGGAGTCGTTCTGGACGATTGAGTCGATTCACCTGACGCTCTCCGGAAACATACCGGACGCGCGGTAATCGCTTTTCAGGAACCACACGCACTGGAGTTTTTCATGCCGGACGCCGGTCCCGTGATCGAGACCAAAAATCTGACCAAGAAATACGGCTCGTTCGTTGCGCTCGATTCCCTTTCGATCGCCGTCGGGCAGGGCCAGATTCTGGGATTCATCGGCCCCAACGGTGCGGGGAAAACCACGACGATCAAAATCCTTGTCGGCCTCGCACGCCCTACGTCCGGGAGCGCGACGGTGGCGGGGATCGACTGCGCACTCGAAGCCCGCAAGATCAAGCGCCTGCTCGGCTACATGCCGGATACCTTCGGCTCGTACGACAACATGCGGGTCGGCGAGTATCTGGATTTTTTCGGGTCCGCCTATGGATTGCGGCGTCGCGAACGCGCTCAGCGGATCGATGAAGTGCTCGAGACCGCCAGCGCACGCAAGTTCAAGGATCTCTTCGTCGAGAGTCTGAGCCACGGCATGAAGCAGCGCGTCGCCATCGCCCGCACGCTTCTGCACGATCCGGTCGCGCTGATTCTCGATGAACCGGCGAACGGGCTTGATCCGCAGGCGCGGATCGAGATGCGTCAACTGCTTCTCGATCTCGCCGCCCGTGGGAAAACGCTGATCGTCACCAGCCACATTCTTCCGGAGTTGGCCCGCATCTGCGATCGCTGCGCCATCATCACGCGGGGAAAACTGCGGGCTTACGGCACGCTTGCGGAGATCAGCCGGCAGTTGAATCAGTTGCGTACGATGGAAGTTCTCATTTCGCGAAATGACGATCTGGAACGCGCCGGTGAGTTGATCCGCCCGCTTCTCGAATCGAATGCGGAAGTCACGCCTTCGCCGGCGGAGTTCGCCGTCCGCTTTCGCACCGCGAAGCCGGATGAGGAGCTGACCCGCGTGCTGTCGGCTCTGGTCGGCGCGGGGCTTCCCGTGACGCAGTTCCGCGAAGTTCAGTCCGATCTGGAAGAGGCGTTCATGACGGTTGCGATGTCCGATGAGCAGGCGGGGGCGAAGTCGTGAACCCGATCATTCGCCGCGAACTTCTGGAACTTCTTCGGACGCCGAAAGCGATTGCGGCTCAGCTGGCGCTGGCGGTCGTTTGTGCGCTTCTCGTGTTGTTGCGTTGGCCGGAGAGCGGAGTGAGCGATCTGGGCGGCGCCCGGTCGCTGCAGGTTCTTCGCGTATTCGGTTACGGACTGCTGGCGGGAATTTTGTTTCTGGTTCCTGCATTCCCGGCGACGAGTATCGTACGCGAACGGATCAAAGGCACGCTGGCGCTGCTACTCAACTCACCACTCTCGCCCGCCGCGATCTACTTCGGCAAACTCGCGGGCATTCTCGGATTCACTGGACTGCTGCTCATCGTCACCGTCCCCTCCGCCGCCGCCTGTTACGCACTCGGCGGGAGTTCGATGGAAGGCGGAGTGGGCTGGCTCTACGTTGTCCTGGCCGCAGCGACTGTACAAATTGCCACTCTCGCGCTCTGGGTCAGCGCCCGCTCGACGTCCACCGATCTGGCGCTGCGGATGACGTACGCGCTGGTGGTGATCATGGTGTTCGTACCCCTGGTGCCCTACTGGTTTCTGCAAGGCGATCCGGGCGAACTGCTGGACATCGCCGCCTGGGTTCGCTGCCTCTCTCCGCTGCCCGCAGTCATGGAAATCCTCGGCCATTCGGCCGTCGGAACGCAGGGATTCGGCGTGTCGGATAGCGCCATTACCCGCTACATCCTGCTCGCGTTTCTCGGGGCGGTCTTCCTCGTGCTGAGCACGATCGCGCGGCTTCGCGGTCGGCCGCTGGATCGTTCGCGCTCCGCCGGCATCATGACGCAGGATCGCTCCACGGGCGGACAGGTCTTCCGCAGGCTGTTCTTCCTCGTCGATCCGCAGCGCCGGTCGAGTTCGCTTCCGCTGTTCATCAATCCGGTCATGGTGAAGGAATTCCGCAGCCGGAAGTTCGGTCGCGGCCACTGGACCTTGCGACTCCTCGCCATCAGTGCGATCCTGTCGCTGCTGCTGAGCTACGCCGCCGCCGAAGGAGCACTGGGCTGGGGAATCGAGATCATCGGCGGGGCACTGGTGCTCTTGCAGACGGGTATTCTGATCCTCTTCACCCCGAGTCTCGCTGCCGGGTTGATCAGCACGGAGCGGGAAAGCGGTTCGTGGCAATTGATCCGAATGACGCCTCTTTCCACTTGGAAAATATTATCTGGAAAATTGTTCAGTGTCATCTGGCCGCTGTTTCTGCTTCTGTGCGCGACTCTACCAGGCTATGTCTTCCTGATGACCATCAAGCCGGAGCTGGTTCCGCAGGTCGCTCGCGTGGTGACCAGTCTGGGCGTGACTGCGATCTTCGCGCTGCTTGTCAGCATGGCGTCGAGTGCGATCTGCCGAACGACGGCCGTCGCGACGGCGACGGCGAACCTGATTCTCGTGGGCATCTGCATCGGAACGCTGCTGACGGTCATCGCCCGCGATGCGCCGTTCGGCAAGCCGACGGTCGAAGCCGTGCTGACGCTCAATCCGGTGGCGGCCGCGCTCAACGCCGCCGAAACGCCGGGCTTCCGCGATTACGAATTGATTCCCAACTGCTGGTATGTGATCGGTGGAATCAGCTTCGTGCTTCTGGTGCTGATTGTGGTTCGAACCCGGCAGCTCTGCCGACCCGATTAAGGAACGGGCCGATGATCAAGAAAACGCTTCGCCTTACGATCCTACTCGGTGCTTCGCTGGCACTCGTCGGTCCGACTGCGCAGGCGGGTGGCGAAGGACTCGATTCGATCATGCTTCGCGATCCGGATCTTCCCGTTCCGCTCATTGTCCAAGTGTTCCCCAAGGAACTGATTCCGATCTGGTTGGAGTATCTGGCGCGGCCGGAGATCGATTTCAAGACGCGCGCGGCCGTTGCCCTCGCCGATGCCCATCGCCGGGGGATGCAAGGGGTTGGCAAGACGGTTCCGAAACTGATCGAGGAACTGGAAAAGCCGAATCAGCCTGAAGAAGTCCGCATGGCGCTGGTGCAGACGCTCGCGACTCTCGATGCGAAGGAAGCGGCGGATGCGATGTTTCGCGCGTCGCGGACGGGTGCGATCGATGTCCGGCAGATCGTCGATCCCTGCCTGACGCGCTGGCAATACGAACCGGTCCGCACGACCTGGCTGGAACGGATCAGCAAAAAGCCGAGCCAGCGCGGGACGATCCTCGCCATCCAGGGATTGCGGGCCGCGAAGGACACGCGAGCGATTCCGCGATTGCGCGAGATCGTGCAGACGGCCGAAGAATGGGCGCCGGTCCGTCTGGAAGCCGCCAGCGCTCTGGCGGAACTGCAACCCGAAGGTCTGGAGGGCGTGGCCGAAGGATTGGCGAACGATCGGACATCGAAGGGCGTGATCGCACGCATTGTGGCGGCGCGGATTCTGAGCAAGCATTCCAGCCCAAAAGCGATTTCGCTTCTCCAATCGTTCGTGGCGGATCAGGAACCGGCCGTGGCCGCACAGGCATTGTCGCGCCTCATCGAACTGGACCCGATCCATTTTGAGCCGGTCCTGGCACAGGTACTGAAGTACACTGATGCCACGGTGAGAACCTATGGCGTGCAGGCGCTTGAACGGACGCCCACGACTGAGCATATTCAGCAGATCGCGCAGCAACTGGCTGACGAGCATCCGCAGATTCGCACACAATGCCGCCTCTCACTTCTCAATCTGGCGAAGGAACCAAAGCACCGTGCAACGGTCATTGCCGGTGCGATGAAAACGCTCGATGGTTCGAATTGGGGCGGACTTCAGCAGGCGGCGTTGATCGTGGGCCAACTCGGGCACAAGCCGGCGGAAAAGCGATTGATGCAGTTGCTGGATCATGAGCGATCGGAGGTTTACATTACCGCGGCGTGGTCGCTGCGCACGCTGAATCAGGCGGATACGCTGCCCGCGATTTTCGCGATCTACGAACGCCGGTTCCGTACGTTCAAAGATCCGGCCAATGTCTTCACGGAGCAGCAGTCGCTGGCCCACGATGAACAGTTTTCACAACTTCTGCAACTGATGGGACAGCAGAGATATGCCCCCGCGAGCGCGGCAATGATCGCGCTGATTCCGCCGAACTCCGGACCGGTGGAAACGCGTGCGGCGGCGATCTGGGCACTCGGAAAAATTCATGAAGGCCAGAAAAATCGGGGTTATGAAAAGGATCTGGAAGTTCGCCTGAATGCGACGATGCCGGGGATGGAGGAGGCACCGATCGTGCGAAGAATGTGTGCAATCACACTCGGCCGCGTGCTTGCGGAAGAGACGTTGCCATCGCTGCGAAGGTATTATGTGGGCAAGCCATCCAACGAAGAGGTCAGCAATTCGTGCGGATGGGCGATCGAGAATATCACGGGCGAGAAAATGCCCGCCCCGGAGATCGCGAAACAGCCACAGATCAACTTTTTCGCGATCCCGATTGATATCAATCAGAAATAGCGAGGGCGTGATCATGTCTCGGTGGATTGTCTTGACGGTAGGATTGTGGTGTTCGCCGGTCTTCGCTCAACCCGCGAATCCGCTTGTGACGGAAACGCAAAACGCCCTCAAGAAAGCCATCGCCTACTATCACGGAACGGTCGCGTCGCACGGCGGATACGTGTACTATTATTCACATGATCTCAATCAGCGCTGGGGCGAAGGCAAGGCGGACAAACACACGCTCTTCGTGCAGCCGCCCGGTACGCCAACCATGGGGATGGCATTCCTCAAGGCCTATGAGGCGACCAACGATCCGGCGGCTCTGACCGCCGCCCGGGATGCCGCACTCGCGCTCGTTTACGGTCAGCTGCAATCCGGTGGCTGGACGCAGACGATTCACTTCGCCCGCGTCAACCGGATGGGCAAATACCGCAACGGCAAAGGCGGAAACTGGAACAACTCCTCGCTCGACGACGGGCAAACACAAGCGGCGTTGTTGTGCCTGATGCGCACGGATCGCGCACTGGGCTTCAAGGACAAGACCATCCACGAAGCAACGCAGTATGGACTGGATGCGCTGCTCAAGGCGCAGTTCGCCAACGGCGCCTTCCCGCAGATCTGGAACAAGCCCGCCGAATCGAAACCGATCCTGAAAGCCCGCTTTCCCGACTACGACTGGAAGACCGAAGGGCGCGTCAAAAACTACTGGGACTACTACACGCTCAATGATGGCTTGGCGGGCGATGTCTTCGAAGTGCTGAAAGAAGCCCACGCGATCTACAGCGAAGACCGCTTCAAAGTCGCGATCCGCAAGCTCGGCGATTTCCTGATCGCAGCCCAGATGCCCGACCCGCAACCGGGTTGGTGCCAGCAGTACAACTATGAAATGATCCCGATCTGGGCCCGCAAGTTCGAACCGCCTGCGATCTCCGGATGGGAATCCCAGGACGCCATGACCACGCTCATCCGCATCGCCCGATTCATCGGCGAGAACAAATACCTCGAACCGATCCCGAAGGCGCTTGCGTATCTGCGCGGCTGCCAACTCTCCCAAGATCAGGTTGCCCGCTTTTACGAACTGAAGACCAACAAACCGCTCTACATGGACGCCCGCTATCAGCTCACATACGACGATTCCAACGCTCCGACCCACTACGGCTGGAAACAGCCCGCCCACTTCGATCGGATCGAGAAGGAGTATCAGTCGGCGCTCAAGAACGAGCCGATCAACATGGCACAAAAGCAGGTGAGCGAGAGCGAAGTGCGAGCGATCATCAAAGCGCTCGACGCCAACGGTCGCTGGATCTCGACCTACGCCGGCGAACGACTGACCGGGCAGCCGAAATTCGCAAGCGGTTTTCCGTATCTCTCGAGCGAAGTCTTCGCAAAAAACTGCGAACGGCTCAGCTATTACCTGCTACAGCAGAAGAAGTGAATTCTCAGTCGTTGAGCGGTTGTGCGCTCGCACTTTGAACGGTTCTATTCGAACTGAATCTTATAATCCCGGTCCGCCATGCCCGACTGGTTTTATCGCACCGTTTCGCGCCCGATTCTGGACCGGTTCCCGGCCCGGACTGCGCGTGCGTTTGCGTTGGGATTCATGGGCCGCTTGGCTCGCCTTCCGCTGGGCGGTGAGATCATCGATCTGCTGGGCCACATGCGGGCGGATCCGCGGCTCGGCTGTTCGCATCTTGGTACCCGATTCCCCTCGCCGATCGGTCTCGGGCCGGGTCTGGATGTCGAGGCGGTGGCGCTGCCAGCCCTGGCACGATTCGGCGTGGGTTTCATTCATGTCGGTCCAATCGCTCCGGAGGGGCCGGCGCTACCGCCCCAAGTGGAACGCGACGACCTCACGCAGACGATCCGATTTCCCAATTCCGATCCGCCGCTGGGGATCGCGGCCGCACTTCCACGATTGCAGGAACTCTCCGCCTCCGGCCTTCCCGTGCTCATCGAACTGACTGCGAAGAGTCCGGACGAACTTCAAACGCTGATCGATGCGGTTGAATCGTTGGCGACATTCCTTGCGGTACCGGTGCGATTTCTCGCGCAGTTGCATTCCCGCAAGCCGATCCTGCCGGTCATTTCTGATCTCGGCGAAATGGCACAGATTGGCGAATCGCCGGGTGCGGTGATTTCCGGTGCGCTTCCGACGAAGGACGGTTCCGGCTTCGAGATCGGGGCAACAGCACACCACTCTTCTCTCGAGCTCGTCCGTTCGCTGCGGCAACGGTTCGGTCCAGATTTTACCATCATCGCTCGCGGAGGCGTTCACGAGGTGGCGGATGCGCTGGCGCTGCGCGAAGCGGGTGCGGACCTGATCGAAGTTGATAGTGGTCTGGTGTTCACTGGTCCGGGACTGGTCAAAGCGATCAACGAAGCATTCCTCGTCCGGATCGTCGAAGCCGAACCGGAACCCGCATCCGCACGCCCCGCCACGCGATCCTGGTTCTGGACGCTCCTCATGGGGTTGGGCATGTCGCTCGGCTCGCTGCTCGCACTCGGCATCGCCGCGACTCGCGTCGTGCTGCCCTACGACGAACAATTCGTCGGCATGACCTGCGATCAACTCCGCGAAGTGAATCCGAAGCTCTTGCCGTTTATGGCACATGACCGCGTGACGCTGGCGGGCACGATGGTTGCACTCGGCATCATGTACGTGGGGTTGTCGCTGGGCGCGATCCGCCGCGGGCAGCATTGGGCGCAGGTGGCAGTGATTGCGTCAGCGAGCCTCGGCTTCGCGACCTTTTTCTTCTTTCTCGGATTCGGTTATCTCGACGTGCTCCACGCGTTCGTGACGGGAATCCTGTTTCAGTTCCTGTTGCTGTCCATTTATGCGGAACTGGGACCGAACCGCCCGCCTACGCATCAACCGATCAAGACGAACGGTGCCTGGTCTCGCGGACTCTGGGGTCAGCTTCTACTGATCCTCCACGCCTGCGGGATGCTGGGTGCGGGGATGACGATCGGCGGATTCGGGATGACCGTCGTGTTCGTGCCCGAAGATCTGGAATTCATGCGGACCACGGCCGACGCCATCCGTAGCGCGAATCCCAAACTGATTCCGCTCATTGCCCACGACCGCGCGACCTTCGGCGGAATGCTAATCTGCTTCGCCGTGGTTCAACTGCTCACATGCCTCTGGGGCCTGCGGGCGAATCAGAGATGGCTCTGGTGGACGATGACGTTGGCCGGCATCGCGGGTTACGCGCCGGCGATTGCGGTGCACTATGCGGTGGGTTACACCGACCTCGGTCATCTTTTGCCGGCGTTTGGCGGACTTGCCCTTTACCTCTTCGGCATGATCCTGCTGAAGGGATTCATGTGCTCGCAATCAATGATTGAAGAGAAACTCCCGGCTGTTGAGAAGCACCCAGAGTAAGTCCTGATAGCCATCCTTTGGCGTCTTGGCGGTAGCGAGCCAGGATAGCGCTTTGGTGATTTCTTCCTTCGATGGCGGTCGCGAGAGCGTGGCCAGATAAAGTTCCTCGATCGCCGCTTCCGGCTTGACCTTCTCCTTGATCAATCGCTCCACGCGGCCGCTGGCGTCGGCGATTTTTCGGTTCAGGAAGTCGCCGTTCATGAGGTGCATCGCCTGCGCGATGTTCGGCTGCGTGCTGCGTTCGCATTCGCACACGACCTGCCGGGCCGGCCTGCCGAACGTATCGAGCAGATACGAGCGGACCTGCGGATCGGGCAGCTGAATCGCCCGCGTTCCGAGGGGCAATCCCGTGTACTTCTCCTGAGTTCCGGTGCTGAAGTCGATGGCATCGGCGGTCTGTTCGGCGGTGAGTCGCTTGGTGGTGTAGCGTGTGAAGTGCGTGTTGGCGGTGTCGATCGTGTTGCCGTCGGTCACGCTTGAGCTGAGCTGATACGCCCGGCTGTTGAAGATCGTCTTGAGCAGATGCTTCACATCGAATTTGTGTTCGACGAAATCTTTGGCGAGGGCATTGAGCAGTTGCGGATTGCTGGCCGGGTTTGTCGCACGCATGTCGTCGAGCGGTTCCACAAGCCCGCGACCCATGAGATAGCCCCAGAAGCGATTCACGATGTTGCGGGCGAAGAACGGATTCTCGGGTGCGGTCATCCACTCAGCCAGTTTCCGGCGCCGGTCGAATTCGTCCTCCATGACCGGGCCGTCGAACGGATGCGGTTTCACGACTTGTCGCTTGCGCGGATGCGTGGCTTCCCCGGTCGGGCGAAGGAAGATGACCGTTTCGCGAATGAAGATCCCGAACTCCTGACTGTTCTTGGTTCCGAGTCGCGAGAAGATCGCCACCATGCCGTAATAATCATCCTGGCTCCATTTCTCGAACGGATGGTGGTGGCACTTGGCACACTGCACGCGCACGCCAAGGAACACCTGCGCGACCGCCTCGGACCACTCGTCCGGTGTGCGGGCCACGCGGTAAAAGTTGGCGGGGCCTTCCGTGTACGTGCTTCCCTCCGCCGTCAGGATTTCGCGGGCGAACTCATCGGCGGGTTTGTTGTCACGCACGCTGGCCCGCACCCAATTGTGAAAACTCCACATCCCCTTTTCATCCAACGCCTGCCGGTTGATCCGCAGCAGATCGCCCCACTTGAGCGCCCACCAGTCGAGAAACTCCGGGCGCTCGAGCACCGCATCAATCGCTTTCGCCCGCTTCTTCAGGTCGGTGTCCTTGAGGAACGATCGAATTTCGTCCGGCTTCGGCAGCGTACCGATCGCATCGAGGTAGAGCCGGCGAAGGAACTCCGCATCCGATGTCAGCGGCGAAGGCGTGAGGCCGAGTTCCTTCCATTTGGCGATCAGTTTTTCATCAATGAAATTGTTGGCGGGAATCGAGGGGTAATCGGTGATCTTCGCGAACGGCAGCGTGATCTGCGCAATCGTCGCCTGACCCATGAAGCGGATCATGATGTGCGTTTCGCCGGCGGACTTCGCGGTCACCAGTCCCTGCGGAGTGATCGAAGCTACGGCATCATTGAGAGCGTCGAACTGGACGAGCGGTGTCACGTCTTCGCGGCGGCCATCGCTCCAGACAGCGGTCACGACGATCTGCTGCTGATCCTGCGGAGCCATCACGCGGGCCTGAGGAAAGACCTCCAGTGCGGTGACGGTCGTTTCCTTCGGTTCCGGTTCCGGTGCGCCATCCTCAAGCCAGCGGCGAATCGTTTCGTACTCGCGCGAGTTCACTTTCAGCTTTTCGCCTCCGCCATGCTCCATCACCAGCGCCGGCTTCGCGAGGAGAATGCTCCGCTCCGGATCGGAAAGCACCACCCGCCGCCCCTCGTTGCTGCGCACGATCTGATCGTGATCGAAGGCGGGGTCGAAGCCGAAGAGCGAAAGCCGGAATCCGCCCTTGCCATGCTGCGAACCGTGACACGCCCCGCTGTTGCAACCCGCCTTGGTCAGGATCGGTTCGATTTCGGTGCTGAAGCTGACGGGCTGGTCGACGGCCGCCTTCGAGACCCGGACGGGAATCGTGGACTTCGCACCACGAGCGGTGATGCTGAGATTCGTGGCACCATCCGCCAGCGGACGGATCAGCCCGTGGTCATCCACGCTGGCGATCTGCGCCTGGGCCAGCGAGTATTGGGCTTCGCGCGACAGATCGAGCGTTCGACCATCCGGGAATTCACCGAGCACAATCAGTCGCTGTTCGGCACGCGGATGATCGAGAACGACCGTTTGCGGGTGGACGCTCAGCTTCGGTTGCTGGGCGGACGCCGTCAGACTCAGGCTGAACGTCAGCAGGAGAGCGATGATCGATTTCATGGAACAACCAGCGGAGGCCGCAGGATCGCGGCAGGTGGGATATCCCTATGGTGGCCGAAAAACTGTCGCGAGTCAAGGTGCAGGTCCATCCGTTCCGGTTCGGATTCAACTCGCCGGTTGCCATTTTGGCAGGCGATTTCGCCAACTTCGCCAACTCAAACACACACCCCTTGGCGAAGAGACACTTGGTTTGACGAGAACGCTATAATGTAAAATTGTCCACGTTGACCGACCATCACTTCCGCTGCCGTTTTGGCAGGAACGACTTCGCCCATCTGGGCGTTCATCAAACGTGTTGTTCTCATTTTCAGTCAGGATACGTCGCTCTTCATCCGTCATCTGCCGTGGAACGTGTAACTGAACGCCCCCAGCAGCTCGCCATTCCGGCATTCATGGCAACTGATGCACGATTTCACGGCACGAATCCCGCCGATCATCCGCAGAATGGGTTCGTCACGTGAGCGGCCAAAATACAACTCCTTGCCACTTGCGATGGCTTTCAATCCTGCCGTCTCGAATTCATCGGGATCACGTTTGGGCGCGGTCTTTGCCTCATCCATTCGTGGGAGATTCTCGGTCATGTAGACGACGGTCTTGTCATGAACGAGCAAGCCAATGAGTTCGATCGAGGCGAGTTTCCATTTCGATAGAGAGGTCAGCGGATCAAAGTAAGTGTTTTGAGATTCATCAGGGTTTCGCATGCCCATTTGATGTTCCATGAATCCCAGAAACTCTCCCGGTTTGCGTTCCCAACCCCAACCGATGGGAAATGAAAAATGTGTCAACACATGGTGATGATACTTGACTGGATACTCTATTGGCGAAGTTATCGGATGCTCAATTCCCAGATGAGATCGGGAAGTATCCGAATGTGATGGTTGAAGAATCGGTTCGCGTCTTGGAGTATAAAAGCGCTGCTCCTTCCTTGGTAAAGTCAACCTCATGACACCGAATCCGGGACTGTTGATAAATGATTGGAACTGGCTTTGATGGAGCCATTGAAAATAAATGGTCTTTCGTAAACCGTCTTCGCGTGCTTCCTGAATATCAAAGTCCAGTGTTGGTTGAACTTCCGGCAAAGGCATGTCACCGAATATTGGTTGAGCGGGCAATCGCAGTCGTTCAGCGAGATCCAAGACGGTCAAGGAGTCTCTGATTTCACGCTGTTGACGTAAATCAGGTGCGACCATCACAAGATAAATCACGAAATGTCCAAGAAAGACGGACAGTAAAAGTATGGGTAGTCCCAACGAACGGCGCAATGGAACGAAATTCCAGAGTAGTGCGCCTGCGATGCCTAATGCGAGTGAGCTCAAGTATCCCGGAAGAAACATCCCGCAACTGCATACTGGTACGGAAACGATGATCATGCCCAGACTGGTTGGCCAGTTCGAAAAGGTTCTCGGTTCTCGATTCAGGACATAAAACATGCCGAGAACAAAAAACGAGAACACGACAGAGATGATGAGCATGTTTGTTCTCTCTTCGAGAGTCCGTTCAGTTTACTCGTTCTTCATTTCCTCCGATACGATCCCGTTTTGATTTTTCATCGCCCCGTCTCCGCGAATCAACAACACAGCCAGCACCACCAGTCCGAAGGCGGCGGCGGTGCGCCAGGTTGGCTTCTCGCCCAGATAGAGCCACGCAAAGATCACGAAGGCCACAAGCGTGACGATCTCCTGAATCAGTTTCAGTTGTGTACCGGTCAGGACGTTGCTGCCCATGCGGTTGGCGGGGACCTGCAGCGCGTACTCCGGCAGCGCGATCAGCCAGCTGACCAGAATCACGGCCAGAAGCGCCTTTTCCTTGTGCTTCAGATGCCCGTACCAGGCGATGGTCATGAAGGTATTGGATGCGATGAGTAGTAGGACAGTGAAGAGAATTGTTTTCATGGAGTTGCCGAGGCAAATGAGAACGCCGCCGGTAATCCGACGGCGTTTGGTGTGATCGTGATTCACTTACTTCATCGAGTTCGTTGTCACGGGGACGGTCGCGCTGGCGGGTGTGGTGGTGCCGGAAGTCGGTGTGATTTCGATCTTCGCTCGTGGCTTCATCTGCGAGACGACCGCTTCACGCAGCCGTACCGCATACACGCCACGGACGTCTTCCTTCACTTCTTCGAACTTGCGCTGCGTGCCGGGTTTCTTGGCGGAGCACATGATCAGGTGCAGGCCGAATTCGGTCTCGACCACGTCGCTCATGCCATAGGGCTGCAATGCGAACGCCGCCTTGGCGAACGGTTCAACCATGGCGCCGACGCGCGGGAAGTAGCTCAGGTCTCCGCCGTTCTTCTTCGAGGGGCAGGTGGAGTACTTCTGAGCGTAGGCGGCGAAGAGTTCATCGGTCCGCTTGGTACGGGCTTGTTCCTTGGCGAGCGCGTCACCGGTGGCGGCGTCGGCGGCTTTCTTCGCTTCCGCTTCGACCGTTTGCTTGATGGCAGCGAGCGTCTTTTTGGATTCTTCTATCTTGGCTGTGTCGGTGCCGGGAGTCATGAGAATGTGGCGGGCGCGGACCATCGAGCCATCGAAGACGTCCGGGCTGGCGTCGAAGAGTTTCTTCAATTCCGCATCTGTTCCCTGCTGTTTGAGGAACTTGTCCCACTTCATCTGGGCGGCGACTTCGACGCGGAACTCCGCTTCCGTCAGCATCATCTGTTCGAGCTGTTTGGTGTAGTCGACGTTGCCCTTCTTGAGTTCGCCTTTGAGTTCATCGATCAGCTTGTCGACTTCGGCGGGTTCGGCCGTCATTTTGAGGGCGGTCAGGTACTGATCGATGATGTAATTTTCGATGAGGTGATTGAGGATCTCCTTGCGTGCGATTTCCCGTTCTTCTGTCGGGAACTGTCGGAGCGCACGGTAGACGGCAACTTCGGGAATCTCCTGGCCGTTGACCTTGGCGGCGATGCCGGTGGGGCGAGGTTCTGATTTGATTTCGGGGGCGGTGGTTGCCGGTGTCATGGGTGCCGCGGCTGGTGCAGTGGCAGTCGGTGCCGGCGCTGCCGCTGGCGGCAGAGTCGCGGGCGGTAGCGTGGCGGGTGGGGGTGTTTGTGCCCCAGCCGAAGCTGCCATGATAGATGCGGTCACGAGCGCTGCCGCACGACGGGTGATCGATCGCATATCCCAACATCCTCCAATAGCGAGCCGGCCCGAACGGACCGTCGCGTTTCACCCACTCAAAGGGTACACCGGCTCTTGAGAATGTGAGGAAATACCGAGGCCGGGCAAAGTTGTCGAGAGCAAATTCTCTGAGACGCGAATATTTAAGGGGACTGTCACCTTTTTAATAAAAATATTTTTATTAAAAAGGTGACAGTCCCCTTAAAGACGAATGGCAGCCTTCATTTCCAGTAGTCTGGCAGGTCCTTTTTTGTTTCCCGCAGAATTTCACGGATCGCCTGGCGGTCGGAATCGGAAAGATGGGCAAACTCCTTCGACTGATCTTTCCCGATCAGCACTTCCCAGAGCCGCAGATAGACACGCGCTTTCGCTTCCGGATGCAGACCATCGAACAGCTTCGAATAAATCACATAGCTCATCGGATAGCAGAACATCCGGGTCTTCAGGTCGAATTGTCTGAGCGAACGCTTTTTCGAATCGAACGGCCCGTGGTTGGCGAATTCCTTCGTGAACTCCGAAGTTCCCGCGATCGGATCGGTCAGTTTCACTTCCTCGCAGAACAACAGATACTGTACTACCGGCTCACTCGCCCACTGAATTCGCCGCGTAATCCCTTCGCTTCGAGTCCCGGGCGGTTCATCCAAGGCTTTGTTCAACTCCGCTTGTTCATGTAATGCCAGCTTCGTGAGGTAGTTCGCGCGTGCGATCCGGTTGTGCGCTTCGCCCTGGTGCTCCAGAACCATCAACGCCACCAGATCGCTATGCGGAGAGAGATAGTTCGCCACCGTAAAATAACGCTTCAGATCCACCACATTCGCATTTGGCGTTTTCTCATCCAGGCCGGGCCAGCCGCCCACAATCTGATTGCCCATATGATCCTGCTTGCCGCTGGTGCCCGTGACGAACCATCCGCCCCAGCGATCCTCAAGCGGAGTCGAATGGTCCACGCGTTTGGTACCAAGCGACAACACCGGATCGCCATTGCGGCTGGGCGAAACCGAGCGAAACAGATGGCCGGGAAATCCCTGATTGCTCGACGAACCGTGACAGATCAGGCAGTTCTCGGTGTGACGGGTCAGCTCACCCTTCTTGGCGGGGTCCTGATCCATGGTGTAGAACACGGTACCGAGATTCGGGTCCGCCGCCGCGAGTTCGAGCACATCGCCGTGTCGACAGAACCCGACTGTGACATCGTCATTGAAATAGATCGCCCGCGGAGTCCGCGGCCCGATGCGCGATCGCTGAAGACTGGTCCGCGAGAACACGAGCGTCTGCGACGAAACGGGTACCTTCAATTCTTTGAGCAACGCCTTCAGATAACCGTGGCTGGCGTCATGCTGAAGGGTCACCTTTCCCGATTGCAGTGTGTCGCGCAAGCGCGAGACCGCATTGGCGTCTCGGGCTGTGGAATAGTTGATCGGCGGGCGATCGATGTCGGCTGCGGTGCAGAGGGAGCAGGCAGCAAGTAGGACCAGTATCGTGAGAGAGTATGGCTTATTCATAAGTGCTCTGGGAAAGAAACTCGTTTTAAGCAGGTTGCATGACACGGGCGAGGTCGGCTTTGGCATCCCGGCCGATGATCCGCAGATCGAACTTCTCCTGCAGGATTTTGAAGACGTTGGGTGTGATGAAGGCCGGCGGATTCGGCCCGAGGTTGATTCCCTTCACACCCAATGCCAGCAGTGTGAGCAAGACCGCAACCGCCTTCTGCTCGAACCAGGAGATCACCATGGTTAACGGGAGATCATTCACACTGCACTGGAACGCTTTCGCCAGTTCGACCGCCACACTGATGGCGCCGTAGGCATCGTTGCATTGACCCATATCCAGTAGTCGCGGGAGTCCGAGGTGCTTCCCGTATTCGTGGGCATTGATGCGGAACTTCCCGCAGCCGAGAGTCATGATGAACGAATCGTTTGGCGTGGCTTCGGCATAGTCCGAGAAGTAATTGCGACCCGGTTCGTAGCCATCGCATCCGCCGATCACGAAGAAGCGGCTGATCTTGCCCGCTTTCACGGCGTCGACAATCGTCGGAGCCGCATTCAGCAGAACCTTACGATGGTAGCCGACTTCGTGCATCCCGTCGACCTGTTTCGTCAGGGGTGGGCATTGCCGCGCTTTGGCGATGACGGGTGAGAAATCGTTACCGGGAATCCGCGTTCCGCCGGGAACAGCGGTGAATCGCGTTGTGAAAATCCGATCGGCATAATTCGCTGTGGGAATCAGAATGCAATTTGTCGTGGCGACGACCGGTCCGCCGAACGCGGGGAATTCCTGCTTCTGCTTCTGCCACGGTCCACCGTAATGACCGGCAAGATTCGGATGGTCGCGGAGCTTTGGATACATATGCGCCGGCAGCATCTCGCCGTGTGTGTAGACGTTGATGTCGGTCCCTTCGACCTGCTTGAGCAGATCTGCCAGATCCACCAGGTCGTGGCCGGTCATCAGGATGCCAGGCCCGGCTTTGGTGCCAACCGTCACCATGGCGGGCGACGGATCACCGAACGCTTCCACATGTCCGCGATCGAGCAGTTCCATGACGCGGAAGTTCTTCTGGCCGAGTTCCATCGCGATTTCAAAGAGTGTGGGCAGATCGAAATTCACATTGGTCATCGTGCAGAAGAGCGCTTCCTCGATGAATGCCGAAACGGATTCATCCGTCTGCCCCAGACGCCGGGCGTGATTGGCGTACGCAGCCATCCCTTTGAGTCCGTAGAGGATTGTCTCCTGCAGACTCTGCACGTCCGCATCTTTGCCGCAGATCCCGGGCGAATGCGTGCATCCGCATCCGCCCATCGTCTGTTCGCATTGATTGCAGAACATCGGAAGTGACTGGGACATCGGGAGTTCCTCAGCGGGAGAGATTGAATTTAGGATAATGTTATCCTAAATAGGCGATGAGTCAACCGGAATTTTTCCATTCGCTCGCGGATTCGTCATCCTGCTCCCGGGTCGATAGGGTGAAGAAAACGCAGTTCGTCTCGGAGGGTGTCGTCATGTTTGTCCGCAGTTCCGTCTTGGTCCTGGTCTTGAGTCACGCGGTTGCTGTCGCCGGGCCCATGATCGACGCTTCGAAAGCGCGGGTCGATTCCGCCACCGGCATCGCCTGGTACGACATCCGGGTGCTCGGTCTGGAGGGGCAGGGGTGGACGGACGTCAAGGAACCGTTCGATCGCTTTCCCGCGAAAGCGGAGAAACTCGTGCGCCCTCCGGTCTGGGGGTTGAGCCGTCACTCGACAGGCTTGTGTGTGCGCTTCGTCACGGAAGCCACGACACTCCATGCTCAATGGACGGTCACGAACAAGAACCTCGCCATGCCGCACATGCCGGCGACCGGCGTGAGCGGTCTCGACCTTTACGTCCGCATGCCCACCGGCAAATGGCAGTGGGTCGCCAACGGCCGCCCGACCGCACCAACCACAAGCACCCGCCTTGCGGATCGGATCTTCGAAGGTGAAAAGGAATTCCTGCTCTACCTTCCGCTTTACAACGGCGTATCGTCCGTCGAGATCGGACTGCCGAAGGGGGCAACGCTTCGGAAGGCGGATGCGTATCCCGCCGATCGCGCGAAGCCGATCGTCTTTTACGGCACGTCGATCACGCAGGGTGGATGCGCATCGCGACCCGGGATGGTGCACACATCAATTCTGGGGCGCAGGTTCCAGCGGCCTACGATCAATCTGGGCTTCTCGGGGAACGGCACCCTCGATCTGCCGATCGCGTCTCTTCTGGGCGAACTCGATGCGGCGGTTTACGTTCTGGATTGCCTCCCGAATCTCAGTCCGGAGCAAGTCGCCGAGCGCACGGCGCCGTTCGTGACCGAACTCCGCAAGCACAAACCGCACGCGCCGATCGTCCTTGTGGAAGATCGCGTCTACACGAATGCGCCGGCGCTGCCCGCATTGGCCCAGCGCAACGCCACCAGCCACTCAGCCAACCGCAAGGCGTACGAACAACTCAAGTCCGCCGGCGACAGTTACCTTTATTACATCGAAGGTAATAAGCTTCTCGGCGATGATGGCGAAGGGACAGTCGATGGCTCGCATCCGACCGATCTGGGCTTCCTGCGCCAGGCCGACGCCTTTGCCGAAGTGCTGGGGCCGATCCTGAAAGCGAAGTAACTGTCGCTACTTTTTGGCAGGTGTCGCTGCCGGCGGCGGAAGCGTCATCGAGTACACGTAGCACGTGCCGTTGGATCCCGCGATCGCGATCGCGGTTCCATCGGGATGCACCGCCATATCGCGGGCGTTGGTCGGCACATTGAACGTGTGCACGTTCTCGCCGCTCGCGGCGTTCCAGAACCAGATGCGGCCCTGACCGCCTCCGCCAGCGCCAACGATCATCCCGTTCGGCAGAAAATCTACGCCCCAGCCAGTCCCCTGAAATGTCGTCTTCAGCTTCAGCAATTTCGCTTTCCCCTCCGCCCAGTCGAACAACACTACCAGCGGATTCCCCACGCCTGCGAAGGCGTTCGAGACGTTCGTGATCCCGATCCCCGCGAACTGCTTGCCCTCCGGGTCGAAGGCAATTCCGCGAATGCCGCCGATATCCGCCGCAAAGCCATTGTCGTACTTGTGCAACACCTTCGCATCCAACTCGCGCACGACGGTCCCTTTGGTCAGGTCCCAGTCCTTGATTGTGCCCATGAGATCGGCGGAGACGAGCCGCGTGCCGTTCGGATGAAACGCCACATTGTAAACATGCGAACTGTGTCCTTCAAGCGTCGCGATCGCGCGGCCGTCATCCGCATTCCACAGCTTGACGAGATGATCGTTCCCGCAGGTCGCAAGCGTCTTCCGATCCAGGCTGATCGCCACCGCACGAATCCATCCCGTGTGCGCTGCTACCGTGCGTAGCGGTTTGGGCGTCGCGTCGATGCCGTTCCACCAGACGAGATTCCCGTGATAATCCCCGCTGATCATCGCGAATTGCGTAGCCGCTCGCGCGGCGCCCAGCGAGCCGTGCACCGCTAACGCCGCAACACTCGCGCTCGGAACCATCGGCCCGGAGGTGGTCTTGAATGTCAGTCCACGCACCCAGCTGGCGTGCCCGGTGAACGCCACTTTCTCGCGTGTCAAAAGATCGAAGCGAACGATTGAGTCGTCCTCGGAACTCGCGAACAGATAGCGACCCGCGGGATCGAAGCGGCAGCCGATGAACGGCCGGCCGTGCTTGAACTCCATCAGCGGTCGCGTTTTAGTGGGATCGATCGCGGTTGTCATGGGTTACGCCAGGATTTCCTCAATGGCATCCGCCTTCGGATCCGCGATCGGGACCGGACGGCCCGCCGGATAGAAGTTCTTGGACGGATCAAGTCCGAGAGCCCGGAAATAAGTATGAAACAGATGTCCACCATGAACTTCTCGCTCAGTGACCGCGGTCCCGTTGGCGTTGGTTTTGCCCACGACCGCGCCGTGCTTGAGTCCGCATCCCGCCATCGCCACCGACCACGCCTTCGACCAGTGGTCGCGGCCGTAGCGGCAGGGCTTTCAAGGTCCTTTTGTAGGCGCTATCCTATTCTCTAGCCGTCGATTACGGCAGAAAGGGGATGGCAGGATGGCCACTATTTACGATCGGTTCCTTCAGGCGGCTCCGTGCTGCGTGCTCGCCCGCACCACGCTC
>JBGSJI010000037.1:0-20050 GCA_041742055.1 Limnoglobus sp.
CGGTTCGGCGCTGCGCGCATCGGAACGGTCCACTCCCAACGTCTGCCCATCTGCCTTGAAACCCCGCCGCATTCCACCAATCCGACCCGCGACCGGACCCGCGCCATGGCCAGAGCATGACTCGTGCCGAACAGGATTGTGCCAGTCCCCTTTGTCTATTGCGCGGAGACCACCAGCAACTCGCGCTCCCGGAAATACGTGCTCTCACGCACCAGATACTCCGGACGCACACGCTTCGTCTGCTCCGCCGGCATCGCCTGATCGCAATCCCAGCATGCATACACCTCCACCGCAGGCTGATGCTCAAGCGCCGCCGAGATATACTCCGCCAATCGCCGGCGCGACTCCTGCTTCGCCGGAAGTTCGTCCTCGTCCTCGCAGCCCTCAAACTCGCCCCACTGGAACCCGCACCCACACCCCTCATGCGACACCGCACTGTAGATCCGCTTCTTCGTGAAGTGACGCCGGATCGGCTCCGGAGGATTCGACACTTCCTCAATCAGAATGGGCGGATCTCCTTCTTCCCACTCCAGCGTGGGTAACGGAGCATCCGATGCGAGATAAATCATGACACACATCGCGCAACCCTCCGCATGCGCCGCCGCGAAATACCATTCGACCCGGCGGCGAATACCCCATCCGCAAGCCCATGCCCCAGCCTTGAGGTGAAACGCGAAATCCTCATGCTCCATTCTGACGGGCTCTTCCGGACAGCGCAAGACTGAAATATCCGCACAGTAATCAAGTTTCATGAAAATTGAACAATCGAATCGATTGCGCGCGCGCGATCGACTGACACGCTTGTGTCAGAGATGCACGGCGCCGGGATGAATGGGATTCTGCCGATCGTTGACTGTCGGCAAATAAAAAGGGTCTGCCACCTTTTTAATAGGCCAAATTTCTGTTCCCGTTCTGGTTATCAAGCATCGCCTGGTCACTGATTCCGTACTCGAAACTGCTATCAGTTGGGCTGAAAATGAAAATCGGTCAATATAAAAGGTGCCAGTCCCCTTTATTTCTTCCGAAGGAGACTGCGAATGGTGTCACGTATCAACTCGCGTTCGTCCTTCACTTTGTCTTCGGAGCCGAAAACCAAGACGCTCCTGCTATCTTCGAATTTCGTACTTCGTACTTCTCACTCTACTTCTTTACTGCTGAGTCCTGTGACAATTTCATCTCCGTTTCGAGATCGATCCACCCGAGGGTTTCGTGCAAATCATCGAGCTTCGCCTGCGGAGTTTCGGAATCGTCGACAGCGAAAATGCGGAAGTCATTGCACGGAAGATTCGGCGTGCCGTAAATTCCCGCCCCGTCGAGGATGCAGCCGAGGTTGCTCAGATACTCGCGCTGCATCATCCGCGCGAAAATCGCGAGATCCTCGGGCGCGGCGCCCGAATCGATCAGCTTTTTGATCACTTCATTCTCTTCACTGGACGGATCTTTGGCTCGATTGCTGATCCAGGCGGTCGTGTGGATTTTGGCCAGGATGTGTACAGCAAGAGTCTGAAAGCAGAGGGATTCGAGCACGGGCGCTCCGCTCTCCACGGCGTCGCTGGCGGCTTCGCCGGCGTCTTCCGAACTCAGTCCCTGACGGAGGAGCAGCTGTTCGATCGCCTCACGCTTCTGTTCATCATTCATGATGGTAGCCCTTCACTGACGGAACGTTGCAGGTTTCCGTTTCAAGGGACATCATAACGCAGTGGCGGAGTCCTTCTCAAGGAATTGGGGAACGTCACATTATTCGGCGTCGACGCTGATCCATTGCGTGACGTCGAGTCGGGAGTGGGGCACGGCGTCGGCGATGGCGTGGTAGGCGGATTCCCATACGGGTCCGAACTGCGGAAGAACCGAGAGCGCGACGTCGCGACCGAGCACGCGATCCGTCGCACGATAAACCTCGCCCATTCCTCCGCGGGCGATTTCCTCACCCAGTGAATACCGATCGCCCGAACCATCAGCTGATCGCACACCATGCTGACCTGTGGCAGCGCCTTCGGCAGTCGAGATCGATGCAGTGACATCCGCGTTCGCACCGCCCAGGCTCTGCGTTTGATCCGGCTTCACGATCCTGCCCCCTAGACCTGGAATGTTTCGCGATGCCAAACAAATCGAGAAGCGTCTGACAATTGATCGAATTCTACGGAAACTGAAATTTAACCGATCGATGGCCGCATCGAAAGGACGAATCCGGATTCTCGCGTGACAGCGTTCGCGAGGTGACGGGACATCGATGGCCAGATCGATGTCGATAGTGCGACTGGCGTTTTGTTCAGTTCACCGTCCGTGCGGTAGCGGTACGGGCGGGGAAAAGTCGGGTTTTGACGTAGTTTCTGCCGAATTTCGACCCATTCCGTGCCGATTTCCGGGCGGTTTCGGAGCGAATTCCGGCAAGTTGGGAGTGAAAAAACAGGGGATTGAGGGGAGACCTGTGGTCGTGGCGGTGGCGCGGTGTCGGTGACAGAGGCGCGAACTCATTAAGTGAACAAATAGACATTATATCTGCCCGTCAAGTGTCTCTTCGCCAAGGGGTGTGTGTTTGAGTTGGCGAAGTTGGCGAACTCGCCTGCCAGATTGGCAGTGGACGTGAAAAAGCTCTTGAAAATCAGCACGTTCCAGTAACTGAACATTTTGTCACAAAATCGGAAATTTTGAGTGAAGTGGTCCGGTCATCAAATAACGAGAATTCGAGTTTCGATGTGAGTCTCGACTTCGCCCACGACGGCGGCGTGTTCGTAACCCGCCGCATGCAGGTCCGCGAGCACGGTCGCAACCTTTTCGGCCGGCACGCCTGCCAGCAATCCGCCCGACGTTTGAGGGTCGAATAACCAGGCCGCCTGCGATTCCCCTTCAATTCGGCAGGCAATCTTCGCATTGTCCGCATGCAGTGTGCTCACGACGCCCTGATCGACGACCTCGCGGAACCCGTTCAAAAGTGGAATGGCATTTTTATACAGACTTACACCAATCCGGCTGGCATCGAGCATTTCGAAGAGGTGACCCGCCAGGCCAAAGCCGGTCACGTCGGTGCACGCGCGAATCCCATGACGAGCAAGGATCTCAGCCGCCGCACGATTCGATTGCAGGAGCGACGCGATCAGTTCGTTCCACCATGGAGCACGGCAGGCGCCGCGCATGGCCGCTGCTAACAGAACACCGGTTCCTATGGGTTTCGTGAGGATCAGGCGATCACCGGGTTGGAGCGCTGCCTTGCGGAAGAGCTGCTGCTCGTTCGCCGTTCCTGTGATCGCGAAGCCGACGGCCAGCTCCGCAGCTTCTGTCGTATGCCCGCCGGCGAGTGCGACATTGTGATCCGCGAAGGTGCGCAGCGCACCCGAAAGCAGTTCCCGAAGCATCGCTTCCTGGATCGGACCTCGTGCATGCGGCAGCGTGGCGATGGCGAGTGCCGCGACGGGCTGGGCGTTCATCGCATACAGATCGCTGAGCGCATGCAGAGCCGCGACCCGGCCGAAGAGGTACGGATCGTCCGTGAATGAGCGAAAGAAATCCACGGTCTGCACTACGGCCGGGCCGTGCTCCGTCAGGCGTAGGACGGCGGCGTCTTCGCCCTCGCGCACACCGACGTAAACCTGCGGATGGGGCTGCAAATTGAGTTGCTGGAGTACGGTCGATAAGACATCGCCGGAAATTTTTGACCCGCATCCACCGCAGCGCATCGCCGGTGCAGCTTCGGATGAAGCATCCATACGCATCGGCTCGAATGACTGGAGCCAGCGGCGATCGATTCGCATCTTCCAGTTCCGCACCCAGCGAGCGTTCCAGCCGATCGGCCCGTAATTGAGAATCGCCGTGCCATCTCCGGCATTCAGCAGATAGAGGCAACGCCGCTGAGGTTGGAATGGTTTAAGTGAACGTTCGTGCACAAAAGAAAGGAGGTTGTCAAAAAGCACGGTGCCCTGCCGGACGGCGTGGACTCCGCTGCGGGCCAGATCAGGATACTCGGCGAACGATACGCAATCGCCTGTTCCGAAGATCTCAGGATGCGACTCGGATTGCAGCGTCGTGCGCACGCGAAGGAAGCCGTCATTGTTCGTCGAAAGACCGCTACTTTGGATCAGCGGATCCGGCGCGCCGGGCGTGGCCCAGAGTACGGCATCGCACGGAATCGACTCGCCCGACTCAAGTGACAGTTGATCGTCAGCTCGACCGGAGACGCGTGCGTTGAGTCGAACTTCGATTCCTCGACTCTGGAAAACGGATTCGAACGCTCGGGTAGTGGATCGTGGAAACCGGGGGACGAGCCGATCGGCGGACTGAAACACGGTGATGTGAAATGAAGAATATGAGCCGAGACGGTTATGAATGGCCAGCGCCAGTTCGCAGCCGCTCGCGCCACCGCCGACGATCGCCAGATGAAAGGGCTTCGGTGTTTGCTTCAACTCCGCTTCCCACGCATCGATTCGCTGAATCAGGAGCGAGAGCGGCCGAAGGGAGACCGTTTTTGTCGTATCCGGGTGACGTGATAAGATTGGTGGAACTGAGCCAAGACCCAACGAGAGCGCATCGTATCGAAGGGGCGGGCGATCCGCGAACTGAACCTCACGTGCCGCCGGGTCGAGCGCCGTCACCGCCTCCGTAATCAGGCGCACACCCGCGGTCGCACACAGACGAACCAGATCGATCGTGATCTCCTTATGCCCCGATTCACCGGCAATATGCGCTGGAACCATCGCCGAATACGGCACCGCCGCTGTGGGATTGACCAGCGTGACCATCAGCCCCGGCTGCGGCCGCATCCGCCATTTCCTGAGAAAGACCAGATGCGCATTCCCTGCTCCCACAAGAACAATCGACTTCTCGATCATGGCCGGGGCCGACGGTTTCTTCATAGTGACTTTGAACAAGATTCAACCGCGTGAGGAAACCCACAACCTCACCACGAAATGATCAGTTTATCGATCCATCACACATGCTGATCAAAGAGGATCGAATTGCCATCGGGATCGATCAGAACGAAGCTCGCCGGTCCGGTCGTGGTTTCGTCCGCCTCCTGCATGAAGGCGATCCCTTTGGCTTTCAACTGTTTCTGCAAGTCGCGGATATCGGTGTACGAAGCGAGCGTCTGGGCGTTCTGATCCCAGCCCGGATTGAACGTCAGGATGTTCTTGTCGAACATCCGCTGAAACAGTCCGATGACATGATCGCTGCTTTTCATGATCAGCCAGTTATGATCGATGTTGCCACCGAAGACAGTGAATCCCAGCTGTTCGTAAAAGGATTTCGAAGCCGAGATATTCTTCACGGCCAGACTGACGGAAAACGCACCGAGATTCATGAATCACGTGGGGATGAAGGAATCGGTTGACTGAGGAAGTCCGTTGTAACCGATCTCGATCAGCAAGGGAATTCATTATTTTCTTCGCCACGCCAGCCAGCCTTCGAAGCGCCATTACACCGTGGGCGTCAGGCGCGTGCGCTGGACGGTATCCGCTATCGTCGTGCAGGCCAAGGGCGATCCTTTCGCGCGTGCGTTCCTATAGTTCATAGTGGGAACGCAACGCTTCGACCGATCCTCACGAGAACTCGATGAACAAGCCTAACCGCCGCTCGCGCAACCTGCTCACGCTCTTCGTGATCATCCTCGCGCTCGCGGGCTTCCTCCTCGCCCTGCGCTTCCTCCCCATCGCCGACGCCGTCGATGCACTCCAAAGCCTCATCACCCGCCTCGGCATTTGGGGCCCGATCCTCTTCGCGCTCGCCTATATCCTCGCCGTGCTCCTCATGCTCCCCGCCTCGCCCCTTACGCTCACCGCCGGCGCGCTCTTCGGTCTCACCGGCGGATTCGCGATCACCTCCGCCAGCTCAACCCTCGGCGCCGCTCTCACGTTCCTCATCGCACGCTACCTCGCCCGCGAACGCGTCGTCCGCTGGCTCACACGTTCACCCAAGTTCACCGCCATCGATCGCGCTGTCAGCACCGGCGGATGGCGCATCGTCGGCCTGCTGCGCCTTTCGCCCGCCGTCCCCTTCAACCTGCAAAACTACCTCTACGGCATCACCGGCATCGGCTTCTGGCCCTGCATCCTCACCAGCTGGATCGCGATGATCCCCGGCACCTTTCTCTACGTCTACCTCGGCCACGTCGGCCGCACCGGCCTCGAAGCCTCCGCCGGCGGGTCACGCACGCGCACCCCCGCCGAATGGGCGTTCCTCGTCGTCGGACTGCTCGCCACGCTCGCGGTCACGATCTACGTGACTCAGTTGGCCCGCAAGGCCTTGCGCGAAACGACTGTTGGAAAAATTGAGGAAAGTAATTGACAAATGTTCAATCAGTGTGGAGGACTCCGCCACTTGCTGCTCACGCTCGTGGCGGAGCCCTTAAGTCGGGATCAATTCTCGCCAAAAATATTTTTTTTGTTAAAATGTTCAGTTCCAAGGCATTTTTCACTTCCACTGCCATTCTGGCAGGCGAGTTCGCCAACTTCGCCAACTCAAAACACACACCTCTTGGCGAAGAGACATTGACGGCCGGATATAATGTCTATTTGTCCACTTTCTCCGATCGCGGCAATTCTTGTGAGGTAAAAATAGTGTTTACAAGTGCACTATTCATCACACACATCTCGATGATGAGATATGCCGTCGTGTTTTGGGCTCTGTCAAGAGACCTTTGACGAGCGCAGAAGCGAGGGTGCCCTTGCTTACGCTGCGGGCTTGTGGAAAAAGAGGAGACCTGCGGTCGGGGCTGCGGGCTTGTGGAAAAAGAGGAGACCTGCGGTCGGGGTCGGAGACCCGCGACGAGCGCCCGACAGGCGTACTGAGCGGGGGACGTGAGTCCCCCGAGTCGTTCAATCGCTCGGAGGGTTGACACCCTCCGCTCAGGAAACACGAAGGTACTCGGAGGGTTGACACCCTCCGCTCAGGGAAGCGTTGGCGAAGCCCTTTACTTCTCCGTGTAGACCACGAATCCGATCATCATTTCCTGCCAGGTCTGGTTGCCCCAGCGGACGGTGGCGTCCGGGTCCGGGTTTGAAGGGTTGTTCTTCGAGTTGTCGTACCAGGCGGTGCATTCGATCTTCGAACCGGCGGGGATGTCGATCGGGTCCGCCAGCTCGTAGTTGGCCTGCCAGTTGAAATCGTACTTGGGCACATTGAGCAGCAACTCGCGTTTGCCGTCGGGCTTCACCAGTTCCATCTTGAAGGCCTTGCCGCGGACGTGCATGTGCGGGGTGAAGCTGAAGAGTCGCGTCTCCTTGGGGAAGACCTGCGCGGATTTGACTTCGAAGTTGTCGGCGCCGGGCGGGATGCGGAAGCGGCCGTTCATGATGGAAGCGTTCTGGATTTCGTATTTGGGTGCTTCCTTGGCGAACATCATACCGATCATGGATTGATCGTTCCCCGCTTTTCCGTTGGGGGTGTAGTGGATTTCGAACATGAGCTGCGAGCCTTTGGAAATCTTGCGGGCGTGGCCTTTGGGCATGACCACGGGCGCATCTCCGGGGACGTACGCGCCGAGCATGTGACGGCCGAAATCGCGGCCGGCGACGTCGAAGATGGTTCCGCCGGGCGGAATGATGAAGCAGATGATGTGGTGAACGACGGCGCGGTATTCGGGGCGCACCTCGACTCCTTCGATCCACTTGTCTTCTTCGAACGGCTTGCCGACCGGGACATACTGATACGGCACGCCGAAGCCGAGGAAGGAACTGGCGGGGACGGAGATCGGCTTTTCGGGTTTGAGGATCTGATCGGGCTTGCGGGGCAGACGCCAGCCGTCGAGGAACTTGCGGGGTTCGGGCAGGTGCTTGGCGTCGCCTTCGAGGCAGCCCTGATCGATCCATCGTAGGAGGACATTCTTATCCTCAGGGGTGAGGCGGCGATCGTTTTTGAAGTGTCCGAACTTCGCGTCCGCATGCCAGGGGGGCATGATGTCGTCGGCGACGACTTCGCGCATCATGCCGGACCAGCTTTTGGCGGACTTGTAGGAATCGAGCGGGAACGGACCCGCTTCGCCGTCGCGGTGGCACTGCACGCACTTGGCCTGCAGGATGCTGGCGACGTGTTGGCTGTAGGTGTAGAGTGGGCCGGAGTTTCCGACGGGCTTTTCGCGGGTGAGGCGGCAGCCGCTGGCTTCGGTTTGGGGAACCTTGACGTCGGTCCCTTCGAGAGGATGGCGTCGATGGCGTTGCCGAGTTCGCGTGTGGTGGCTTTGGCTTTGTGGACGCCGACGGAGAATTGGTCGTCGATGCGGCCCTGATAGCGGACGGTTCGTGCGGCATCGAGGACGAAGGCGGTGGGTACGCGGTCGACGTGGAACTTGTCGGCGACGGCGAGGTCGGCGTCTTTGAGGAGGGGGTAGGTGATTTTGAATTCTTTGGCCTGGGCGGCGATGCTTTCGGCGTCGTCATAGTCGTGACTGTAGACGGCGAGGAACTGGACGTTGTCGGTGCGGTATTTCTTTTCGAGTTCGATGAGTTTGGGGATGTAGGCGAGGCTGACGGGGCAGGCGGTGCTGGGGAAGACGACGACGATGGCTTTGGCGTTGCGGGTATTTTGGGCGAAGTTCCAGTTGGAACCATCGGTCGCGTGTTTGAGTGTGAAGTCGGTGATTTTGGTGCCGAGCGGTGGCGTAGGTTCGGCGGCGAGTGCGGGTGCGGCGATGAGTAGAAGAAGTCCGAAAGCCAAGCGATTCACGCGGAAACCTCCTGCGGGGGTGATCGGCGGTTTATTGTATGGTGTTGGGTGGCCGGCGAGAGAGTAGGGGTATTACCCCGGCGACGCTTTGCGGGTTTTGGACGTTTTTTCAAAGCTTCGAGTATTTTTTACAAAGTCGGCTTGACAGGTTTGGAGAAATTGCGGAAGGTACGCCTGCCTCTTCTCTGTTCCGGCCCCGCTGCCTGTGGTGCAACGCCATCGACAGCGGGGTTTTTCTTTTGATGTTCCATTTTTCAATTTCTGCCCTCTAGCATTCGCGCGGGGTGGCGCGGTACAATCGTTGCAATCCGGATTATCAAAGTTTGGCCACGATCGTTCCGCAGTCCAGGATCGACACGGAGACGCACCCCAATGCCCAGCCCTTTTCCCGGAATGGATCCGTATCTTGAGGACGCTCAGCACTGGAAGGTGTTCCAGCAGCAGTTTGTGGCGGGGTTGTATCACGTTCTGCTGCCGGGTCTGGTGGATCGGTATCGGGCCCGGATCGCGATGCGCTCGTACACGCTGGAAATGCCGCTGTTCACGTCGGTGATCCGCGAACCGCACGACGAGCCGTTCGTGGAGATCCGCGAGCGAAGCGATGGCCGGCTGGTGACGCTGATCGATGTCGTCAGTCCGATGAACAAGACGACGGGCACGGGCCGCGATGCGTACCTGGCGACGCGGTCTTTGGTGGAAAGCCAGCGTGCGAGTGCGCTGGAGATCGATCTGATCACGCACGGCACGCCGATGCTGGATTATTCGCGCGATGCGCTGCCGGAGCACGATTACACGTTCACGGTGACGCGGGGCCACGTGCCGGGGAAATTCGAAATTTATACCGCGACGGTGCAGAAGCGTCTGCCGAAGTTCAAGCTTCCGCTGGCGCAAGATGATCGCGATACGATGCTGGATTTGCAGGATGTGTTCCGGCGGGCGTACGATCTCGGGAGTTTCGGGAAAACGGTGGCGTATGACAATCCGCTTCCGGCTTCGGTGACGCTGTCGGATGTGAATCGGGCGTGGGTCGAGATTCTGCTGAAGCAATATCATTTTCGATGATTTTCGTTTCGCCTCCGGCCGTGAATTTCGCGCCATCTTCCGAACAATCATTTCGGGGGCAAGAATTTCAGACACTGCGCGATTTGAATTGTGTCGGATTTGCCGAATCCCGCGCTCTTTTTCCAACAGCGGACTACACTCAACACATTGCAGATGATCCCCGCTCGCCCGACGCGTCCGTTCGATTCGATGTCGGTCCGAGAGTCTGGTTTACGGTAACTCATGGCACCCCGAACACTCGGCCCATTCGACGCTGTCAAAACACCCATTCCCCTTCCCTCCCTGCTGCGCCGATTGCTCGCGGCGTCGATCATTCCGGCCGGCGATTGGGAAACGCTCAGCATCGATCGCCGTGAGGCGGTTCTGTTCGCGCCGGATGACGACCATCTGCTGAACGCTCTTCTGGCCGTCGAACTTCTCACTGCATATCAGGTCAGCCGCCTGCGCCTCAACGACTCGAACTCGCTCATTCTCGGCAATTACCGCATCCTTGAGAAAATCGGCGCCGGCGGAATGGGAATCGTCTTCCGCGCCGAGCACGTCAAGCTCCGCAAGCCGGTCGCGGTCAAAGCGCTCTTCATCGACGGCGAGAAGAATCGCCGCGCACTCGACCGCTTCTTCAACGAAGTCCTTGCAGTGACGCGCCTGAAGCATCCGCACATCGTCGCCGCCGTCGATGCCGGCGAGCAACCCGGTGCCGGGCCGAACGGCGCACCGGTCCCGTACCTCGTCATGGAATATGTCGCCGGGCAGAATCTCGAAGATCGCGTCATGGCCGAAGGCCCGCTCAATATCGAACAGTCCTGTCTCATCTGCCATCAGGTCGCGGACGCGCTCACGGAAGCGCACCGCCAGGGCCTGATTCACCGCGATATCAAACCCGGAAACATCCTGCTCGCACCCGACGGCGGGGCCAAGCTCCTGGACTTCGGCGTTGCACGCCTTCCCACACCCGACGACCGCCTCACCAAGGACGGTGCCCGCCTCGGCACCATCGGCTATATGTCCCCGGAGCAGGTGCGGAATGCTCGAAGTGTCGATGCCCGCACCGACGTCTTCGGTCTCGGGGCGTCCCTCTTCTTCATGCTCACCGGTCGCGATCCCTTCGAGCCGCCCATCGGTGCCGCCGGCGCGATGCAGGCGCCGTCCGTACGCGAGTTCCGCTCCGACGCACCGCCGGCGCTCGATCAGATGATGATGAAGCTGATGGCTCTGAAGGCGGATGAACGCATTCCGACGGCCGAAGCGGCCATGCGCGAGCTGATGCCGTTCCTCAAGACCATCACCCGTGCGAAACCAAGCTCGCCCATATCGGAACTGTCCGTTGACTCCACGGTGGATACCACGCCGGATTCCGTTCCGGAAGCCGCTTCGGTTCCCCATCGCATTCTGATCGTCGATGATCAGGTGGACGTGCGGCGCATCTGCAAGCTCGCGATCGCTGGCGAAGGCGCCCTCTGCGATGAAGTCGGAACCGGCCCCGACGCGATCGCACGGCTCGGCGAATGCGATTACGATCTCGTGCTCCTCGACGTCGATCTCCCCGGCTGCAGCGGCGAGCAGGTCTTGCGTAAGCTCCGCCAGAATCCGCCCGTGCCCAATGTCAAGGTGATCATGCTTTCCGGCCGCACCAGCGGCGATGATCTCTCCCGGATGCTCAATGCTGGAGCGGATGATTTCCTCACCAAGCCGTTCAGCCTCGTGCAACTGCGAGCCCGGGTGAAAGCCTCCCTGAAACTCAAGGACGCGCAGGACCGCACCGAATCCCTCAACAATCACCTGATGAGCCTGAATTCCGAGCTGGAACGCAACGTTTCGTCGCGTGATGGCGAACTGCTCATGGCCCGCGGCGCCATGGTCCTCGCCCTCGCCAAACTCGTCGAACAGCGCTCCGCCGAGACCGGCGCACACCTCATCCGCCTGCAGAAATATTGCCGCGTGCTCGGCGATGCCGCGCGAGCACTCCCCGCCTACGCCGACCGCATCACACCCGACTTCCTCCACGTCCTCGAAGACGCCGCACCGCTCCACGACATCGGCAAGGCCGCCGTCCCCGATTACATCCTCAACAAGCCCGGACGGCTCGATCCGCACGAACGCGTCCTCATGGAGGCGCACACCACCAACGGTGCCGATACGCTGCAGGAAGTTTCCCGCCGCTACCGCTTCGCCACCGGATTCCTCCAGATGGCCATCGACATCGCCCGCCACCACCACGAAAAATGGGACGGCACCGGATACCCGGAAAAAATCGCCGGCGAGGAAATCCCGCTCGCCGCACGGCTCATCGCCATCTGCGACGTCTACGACGCCCTGCGCTCCCGACGCGTGTACAAACCGTCACTCTCGCACAACATGGCCCTCATGACCATGGTGGACGCCTCGCCCGGCCACTTCGATCCGGGCCTCGTCCCGGTCTTCCGCTCCATCGCCCACAAATTCGACGAAATCTACCGCGAAACCGCGGAGTGAACGGAAAGCCGTCAATCAGGCTCTTCATCCCTCTGAAACAACACGTCCATCGTCCGTTTCGGGTGACTTAGGAATCCTCGAGTGACCAGATAGTGTTCCGACTCCTGATACGCGATCGTACGAATTCCCTCGCCGTCGAGCTGATAGATCCATGCTTCCGGGTACGCCATGATTATGGGCGAATGCGTGGCGATCACGAATTGCCCGCCTCGTTGCACATAATCATGAAGAATGGCCAGGAACTGCAACTGTCGTTTTGGTGAGAGCGCCGCTTCCGGTTCGTCCATGAGATACAAACCGTTGCTTCCGAACCTGTTCTCGAACAGAGCGAAAAACGACTCACCGTGAGATTGTTCGTGCAGGGATTTGCCACCGTAGGAATCCAAGAGTGTCGGACCCAGGCGTTCGATCTCAGTGGCCACGTTGTAGAAGCTCTCGGCCCGAAGAAAGTAGCTGTCTCCCGGAATGGCCACCGACTTCGCGAGTCGAACACTATCACCAAGCGGGGAGTGCGAAGCGCGGGTAGCGAAGTTAAAGTTTCGGCTGCCGCCTTCCGGATTCAGGCCGCATCCGATGGCGATGGCTTCCAGAAGTGTTGATTTGCCCGAGCCGTTCTCGCCGACCAGGAACGTCACCTTCGAATGGAACGCCAGTTTGGTCAACCCTCGCACGGCGGGTAAATGGTAAGGGTAGCGAGTCGGATCCGGGATGCGCTCGCGCAGCAATTCCAGATGCAACAGATACGGTCCGGGTGTGCTCTTCGGCCGTCTCGGCATGAACTGATTTCCTCATTCGACCGGACTTTAATGGTACGAGTCGATGTTCAGGTCATGATACGGCATAGCTCAATTCGCCATCTCCACGATCTTTTATGTCGCGCTAACTCGTGGCAGGGCGCGGGGATCGGCGCCCTGCCAAAGCGCGAGCCAAGCTGCCAGACTGTCAGGTTTGTGCGGCTACGAGTGAATTTCGATTGCGCGTAATTCGTTTCTCAACATCATCTTGCGGCGTTCATCATATCTCGGCATCCCGTTTGCACTCTGCTGGCTACGCGATACTATTGACCCTTCTCAGGAGATCGACCGGATGGCCGCCAAACAGCTCGCCTTTTCCGAAGACGCCCGCCAGAAACTGCTCGCCGGGGCCACCAAGCTCGCCCGTGCGGTTCGCTCGACCCTCGGCCCACGCGGCCGAAATGCAGTCCTCGATAAAGGATGGGGTGCCCCGAACGTCACCAAGGACGGCGTGACCGTCGCCGAAGATATCGACCTGCAGGACCCCTTCGAAAACATGGGGGCACAACTGATCAAGGAAGCCGCCAGCAAAACCAGCGACATCGCCGGCGACGGAACCACCACCGCCACCGTCCTCGCCGAGTTCATCTTCCGCGAAGGCCTCAAAGCCATCGCCGGCGGACACGATCCGATGGCCCTCGTTCGCGGCATTCAAGCTGGTGTCGAAAAGGTCGTCGATGAACTCGCCAAACTCGCCGAGAAGATCGACCCGAAGGACACCAAGGAAATCACCGAAGTCGCCACCATCTCCGCCAACAACAACAAAGAGATCGGCAAGAAACTTTCCGACGCGATGAAGCTCGTCGGCACCAACGGCGTCATCACCATCGAGGAAGGCAAGACCAGCGAAACCGAAGTGGATGTCGTTCAAGGCATGCAGTTCGATCGCGGTTTCCTCTCCCCGCACTTCGTCAATAACCAGGACAGCGTCACCTGCGAATTCGACAACCCGTACATCCTGATCTTCGAAGAGAAGATTTCGTCCGTCAAAGATCTGATCCCGCTGCTTGAGAAGGTCAGCAATCAGAAGTCGCCGCTCATGATCATCGCCGAAGATGTGGAAGGCGAAGCGCTGGCGACCCTCGTGCTGAACAAGCTCAAGGGCGTGCTGCAGGTTGTGGCCGTCAAGGCGCCGGGTTACGGCGATCGTCGCAAGGCGATGCTCGAGGACATCGCGATCCTGACCGGCGGCAAGGCGATCTTCAAGGACCTGGGCATTCAGCTCGAAAACGTTCAGCTGACCGACCTCGGCCGCGCGAAGAAGGTGAAGATCGACGCCGAGAACACGACGATCACCGAAGGCGCGGGCAAGAAGGCGGCAGTCGAAGGCCGCTGTGCGGTGATCCGTTCCGAGATCGAAAAGACGGACAGCGAGTACGACACCGAGAAGTTGCAGGAGCGTCTGGCGAAGCTCGCCGGCGGCGTGGCTCAGGTGAAGGTCGGTGCCGCGACCGAAACGGAAATGAAGGAACGCAAGGCGCTGTACGAAGACGCCCACGCGGCCACGAAGGCGGCGATTGAAGAAGGGATCGTTCCTGGCGGTGGCGTGGCTCTGCTGACCGCCCGCAAGGCGCTCGACAAGGTGAAGCTCGAAGGGGACGATGCCGCCGGATTGCGGGTTCTCTTCCGCGCTCTCGAAATGCCCTGCCGCCTGATCGCGGAAAACGCCGGCAAGGATGGCACCGTCATCGTCAACAACATCCTCAAGGGCAAGGACAAGAACTACGGCTACAACGCCGACACCGACACCTACGAAGACCTCCGCAAGGCAGGCGTCATCGACCCGGTGAAGGTGACGCGTTCGGCTCTGCAGAACGGTGCGAGCGTGGCCTGCCTGTTGCTCACCAGCGAAGGCGTGATCGCTGATCTCCCCGAGCCGAAGAAGGCGGGCGGCGACCACCACGATCACCATGACCACGGCGGAATGGGTGGCATGGGCGGAATGGGTGGCATGGGAATGGGCGGTATGGGCGGCATGATGTAAGAACGCTTCAAGCCCTGACGTGATTCTGTCAGGGCTTTCTTTGAACATATTCAACACCATCAACGATAAGCGGAGTTTTTAACATGGCGAAGGGTGACAAGGCACCGGTCCTGCGGCCGCTCGATGATCGGATCGTGGTCGAGCCGCAAGAGGCGGAAGAGAAGACGGCCGGCGGGATTCTGCTGCCGGACACGGCGAAGCAAAAGCCGCAACAGGGCAAGGTGATCGCGGCGGGGCCTGGCAAGCTCGGCGAGAGCGGCCAGCGCCTGGCGATGGCGGTCAAGGTCGGCGATGTGGTCCTCTACGGCAAGTACAGCGGCAGCGATGTGCAAGTCGCAGGCAACGACATCAAGATCCTTCGCGAAAGCGATATCCTCGGCAAAATCACGAAGTAATCCGAACACATACACAAAAAAATAGGATTCTCAAACCATGGCCAAACAACTTCTTTACACCGACGACGCCCGCAAGAAGCTCCTCGCCGGCGCGGACAAATTGGCGAAGGCCGTCGGCGTCACGCTCGGGCCAACCGGCCGGAACGTCATCCTCGACAAATCCTTCGGCGGGCCGACCGTCACCAAGGACGGCGTCACGGTTTCGAAGGAAATCGAACTGCCTGACCCGTTCGAGAACATGGGCGCCAAGCTCGTCAACGCCGTCGCCCAGAAGGCGAACGACGTCGCCGGCGACGGTACCACGACGGCGACGATCCTCGCGCTGTCGATCTATCAGGAAGGCCTGCGGGCGATCACAGTCGGTGCGAATCCGATGGCGGTCAAGCGCGGCATCGACAATGCCGTCGCCAAGGCCGTCGAATTCCTCGAAGGTCAGCTCGTCAAGAAGCTTTCCAAGCCCGAAGAGATGGAGCAGGTCGCCACCATCTCCGCCAATAACAACCCGACCGTCGGCAAGCTCATGGCAGAAGCGATGGGCAAGGTCGGCCAAGACGGCGTCATCACTATCGAAGAAGGCAAGACCAGCGAAACGCAGGTCGAGTATCTCGAAGGGATGCAGTTCGACAAGGGCTACATCAGCCCGTACTTCGCCGCCGGCAATCCCGATCTCAAGTGGGAAGCCGAAAGCCCGCTGATCCTCATTTACGAAAAGAAGCTCTCGAACGTTCGCGAGTTCCTGCCGCTGCTCGAGAAGGCAGCCCAGGCCCGCAAGCCGCTGCTCATCATCGCCGAAGACGTGGAAAGCGAAGCGCTGGCGATGCTCGTCGTCAACAAGCTCCGTGGCCTGATCGATGTCTGTGCCGTGAAGGCGCCCGGCTTCGGTGATCGTCGCAAGGCGATGCTCGGCGATATCGCCGTGCTGACCGGCGGCGAGTTCATCAGCGAAGATCTCGGCGTCAAGCTCGAGAACATCGAGCTCGAACAACTCGGCACCGCCAACCACGTCGTCGTGGACAAGGAAAACTGCACGATCATCGTCGATCCGGACAAGGACCGCGAGAAGGCGATCCTCGATCGCGTTCAGATGATCCGCACTCAGATGGATCAGACCACCAGCAGCTACGACAAGGAAAAGTTCAGCGAGCGGCTGGCGAAGCTGGTCGGCGGCGTGGCGATCATCCGCGTCGGTGCGGCGACCGAAGCCGAAATGAAACAGCAGAAAGACCTGGTGGAAGACGCCCTGCACGCCACGCGTGCAGCGGTGGCGGAAGGGATCGTCGCCGGCGGTGGCGTGGCGTTGCTTCGCTGCGTTCCCGAGGTCGAAACGCTCTCCGAGAAGCTCAAGGGCGATGAACGAGCCGGTGCCGAGATCGTGGCCCGTGCATTACAAAAGCCGATCCGCACGATCGCTGAGAACTGCGGTGTCGAAGGCGCCGTGATCGCGGACGAAGTGCTGACGCGCGGCGAGAAGAGCCCGAACATCGGCTACAACGCCAACACCGGCGAGTACGTCGATATGTTCAAGGCCGGGATCATCGATCCACTGGTCGTGACGAAGTCGGCGCTGACGAACGCGGCGAGCATCGCCGGTCTGATGCTGACGACGGAAGTGCTCGTGACCAAGATCGACGAGGACGACAAGGACTCGAAGATCGCCGGCGCGATTGCGTAAGATGCCTGACGGAGACGCGATGAACGATGGATATGAAACCGAGGTCGGTTTTGTATTCATCGTTCATCTGTTACCAGTCAAGTGAATTGATTGTGAGTTGACCAACCACCGATCACTATCCACTGTCCACCGATTTCCATGGCCAAACGCTGCTATTACGAAGTCCTGAGCGTCTCGAAGTCCGCCAACGGCGACGAGATCAAGAAATCGTTCCGTAAGTTGGCCATGCAGTATCACCCGGACCGTAACGGCGGTGATGCGGAGGCGACGGAGAAGTTCAAGGAAGCCTCTGAAGCGTTCGAAGTCCTCAGTGATGCCGAGAAGCGTGCGACGTACGATCGCTTCGGTCACGAAGGTTTGAACGGCTCGATGGGCGGTGGATTCGGCGGCGGGAATATCGATCTCTCGGAAATTTTTGGTGATCTCTTCGGCAGCTTTTTCGGCGGTGGTGGCGGAGGCGGGCGGCGACAGCGCTCCGGGCCGCGCGCCGGCGAGGATATTCAGCTCGTCGTCGATATCGAACTCAAGGACGCCATCACGGGTGTGAAGCGTTCCATCACCGTGCAGTGCGAAGATCACTGCACGACCTGCAACGGCACCGGCGCCAAGTCCGGCACACAGCCGCAGGCGTGCCGGCGATGCGGTGGGCAGGGCGTGCTGGTGCAGCGGCAGGGGATCTTCCAGGTTCAGACGCCGTGTGCGGCGTGTGGCGGCCGCGGAATGATCAATCCCGATCCGTGCACGAGCTGTCGGGGTGCGGGGCGCATCGCCAGCCGCAAGACCGTGGACGTTGAGATTCCGCCGGGTGTCGATTCCGGCAATCGCGTGCGGCTGCAGGGGCAAGGCAACGCCGGCGAAGCCGGTGCCCGCCGCGGCGACCTCGAACTGGTGATCCGCGTGAAGGAGCACCGCTTCTTCCAGCGCGACGGGCACAACCTCATCTGCCAGTGGCCGATCACTTTCAGCCAGGCCGCGCTCGGCGGACCGATCGAAATCACCACACTTACGGGCGACAAGGTTCAGCATCATCTGCCGAGAGCGCTCCAGACGCACGAGGTGATCCGCATCACCGGTCACGGCATGCCGAACGTGCGCAACTCCAGCAAACGCGGCGACCTGCTGATCCAGGTGATTGTGGATACACCCCAGCACCTGACGCCCGAGATGGAAGCACTCTTCAAACAACTGGCCGAGATGGAGAAAACCCAGGCCGCCAGCCCGCCGAAGAAGAGCTTCTTCAGCAAGCTCAAAGATTGGATCTCGCCGGAATAAAGCAATGGCCCGCAGATGACGCAGACCACCGGACGCGGATGACACTGATTCAAGAATGATTGATGGTTTTCATCATCTTCATCAGCGTTGAAATCGGCGTCATCCGCGGACAAAGTATTGAACTGACCAATTTGAGGATTTGAGAGAAATGACCGAAAACGAAGAGACCATACCGATTGACGCCGACGTTCCGCTGAATCCGGACCCTCAACCCGTGGAGAATCCCTTGCAGGCGGAACTGACCAAGGCCAAAAAGCAGGTCGCGGATTATCAGTCGCTGATCGCGGATTTCGATAACGCCCGTAAACGGCTGGTGCAGGACGCCGAGCGTCAGCGCAAGTACGCCCACGAAGGGATGGCCCGCGACACGCTCGACGCCATCGATAACCTCGAACGCGCCATCGCCGAAGCGAGGAAGGCCGGCGATGACGGACCGCTGGCGAAGGGCGTGCAGGCGACCATCGGCCTGTTCCTGGACATTCTCAAGCGCTATGGTGTGACGCGGGTCGCGGTCGAGCCGGGCTCGCCGTTCGACCCCAATCTGCATCAGGCCGTTATGCAGCAGCCGTCCGAAGAGGTGCAGCCCGGCCACGTCGTGCAGGTGCTTGCTCACGGATTCATGATTCACGATCGTGTTCTGCGCCCGGCGAGTGTCATCGTCGCGGCCGAGGGATAACCACCATGCCCACCTACGATTATGAGTGCGATGCCTGCCACCACACGTTCGAGGAGTGGCAGTCGTTCAAGGACGACGAGCTGACGAAATGCCCGAAATGCAAGAAGAAGAAACTGCGGCGCCTGCTCGGCGGGGGTGCGGCGCTGATCTTCAAGGGGTCCGGCTTCTACGAGACGGATTACCGTAAGGAGAGCTACACGGAGGCGGCGAAGAAGGACAAGGAAGCCGAATCGAAGCCGGAGACGAAAGCCGAGACGAAGGCGGAGAGTTCAACGGAAAGCAAGAGTGAACCGGCGCCGAAAGCGGAAGCGAAGCCTGAAGCGAAGAAGGAAACGAAACCCGCCGCCAAGCCGAAGAAGAAGTCGTGATCGTGCGGTTGTTCAATCGGAATCGTTTATGGCATCGAAAACCACCTGCCCTGTCTGTCGCGAGCCGATGCCGGCCCCGTGGCAGGAATATCCCGAGTACCCCTTCTGCGGCCCGCGCTGCAAGATGATCGATCTCGGCCGCTGGCTCGGCGAGGATTATCGCGTACCGGACAAGGCCGACGAGAACCGCTCGACGGCCCCGCGACCGGACGAAGAGTGATTCCCCGCGGCTTGCCGTTATCCGGCGTCGGGCGGATCGTTCTTGCGCCGCATGGCATAACGGAGGAAATCGGACAGGCCCGCGAATTTGTAGGTGGGATCGATGTAATGCTCGATGACGTAGAACGCGAAGTAATACGCGCGAGCGAACGCCCAGATGGCGATCGCCATCAGCAGTGCGAGTTGCCAGTTCGGGAAGAGAAACAGCGCGAGCGCCACCGCCAGCGTGCCGAGCAGCACAAACAGGCCAAACTTGATCCAGAGCAGTCGATGGCTTGTGATATCAGGCATGGGTCGCCCCCATTAAGGGGACTGTCACCTTTTTCATAAAAATATTTTCATGAAAAAGGTGCCAGTCCCAATCCTGTTCGGCACGGGATTTGCGCGTTGGGGTGGTTACGGAATTCCGTGATTTTCTAGCGTTTTCCTCTTGCGCCCGGCCTCGCGCTTGCGCATCATTATCGAGCATGGCTCCACCGCGTGC
>JBGSJI010000038.1:0-65297 GCA_041742055.1 Limnoglobus sp.
CACCACGCAAGACTCGCTTCCGGCTGCCGGCTCGGCTCTGCCGGGTGGGATTGGATACCCACAGGGTTCCAACGAAAGGTTTCACAGATAGTCTCTCCATCTCTTCCCCCTTCCCCAGGCTTCGCTTGGCGCAACCGAATTTCTGGCGCGACCCCGCCAGCGGTGTGGGCTATCAGGTCCAGGTGGAGGTGCCGTACACGCTGGTCGATTCAGCCAAGGATCTGGAGTTGGTGCCGCTGAGTGCGAGCGGGACCAATTCGGTGCTGGTGCGCGATATCGGGACGGTACAGGAAGGGACCATGCCGGGGGAAATCGACCGCTACAACATGAAGCGGATCGTGAGCCTCACGGCGAATATTCAGGACAGCGATCTCGGCAGCGTGGCCCGCGATCTGGACCGGGCGTTAAAAGCGACTGGAGACGTTCCGAAGGGAGTCACTTTGAGCGTACGCGGACAGGTGACACCGTTCGAGGAACTGTTTCAGAGTCTGGCTTTCGGTTTGGCCATTGCGGTGGTGGTGATCGCGCTCATGCTGACGGCGTACTTTCAGTCGCTGCGGTTGGCGCTCGTGGCCATTGCGCCGATTCCGGCCGCACTCGCTGGCGTGGTGCTTGCGTTGCTCATCACGGGATCGACGGTCAACATTCAATCGTTCATGGGTGCGATCATGGCGGTGGGTGTGGCGACGGCGAATGCGATTCTTCTGGTGACGTTCGCCGAACGGGCCCGCATGCGGGGACTGAGCGCCCGCGAGGCGGCGCTGGATGGGGCGCGAAGCCGTGTGCGTGCGATTCTGATGACGAGTGCGGCGATGATTGCGGGGATGGTGCCGATGGCGCTGGGAGTGGGCGAAGGCGGGGATCAGACCGCGCCGCTTGGCCGCGCCGTGATCGGCGGGCTGGCGCTGGCGACGATCACGACGTTGCTGGTCTTGCCCGCACTCTTCACCTTTGTGATGGGTCGCGCTTCGAATCAATCGGCGTCTCTGAATCCGTTCGATACCCAAAGCCGCCATTTTGTGCCCGGTACGCAGGAGTAAGATCATGCGAATGACAATTCATCGACTGGGTACGGCGTTGATGCTGGTACTCGTGGGATTGGCCGGTTGCAATCGCGCTCCGGCCCCTGCCCCGGCTGCTCCGGCGGCAGCCGCGACGCCGATCACCATCGTGAAGCCTGAGAAGAAAGCGGTGGTGCGGACGATCGAACAGCCGGGCACGATTCAAGCGTTCGAGGAGACGGTGCTTCTGCCGAAGGTGGCGGGGTACGTTCGTGCGATTTCGCCGGATCCGCGTAAGGCGAAGCTGGCGGAGTACGATCGCACGATCGATATCGGCAGCCAGGTTTCCAAGGATCAGGTGCTGGCGGTGCTGGACGTTCCGGAGTTGGATGAGGACTACAAGCAGGGCGAGGCGTTGGTTCGGCAGGCGGACGCGGAGGTGACGCAGGCGGAGAAATCGCTGGCGGCAGCGGTGGCCGGGGTTTCGTCAGCTAAGGCGTTTGTGAATGAGACGCGGGCGGCGCTGACGCGAACGCAGGCGAATTACGAGCGCTGGCAATCGGAGTCTGAGCGTGTCAACCGGCTGGTGAAGCAGGGCGTGATCGATACTCAGACCCGCGACGAAACGCTCAACCAGTTCAAGTCGGCCGAGGCGAGCCAGACGGAGTCGGTGGCGAAAGTGAAGAGTGCGGAGGCCGATGTGGTGAAGGCGGAGGCGGATCGCGAGAAGGCGGTCGCGGATGTGGTGGCGGCGAACGCGCGTCGCGATGTGGCCCGCGCGAATTTGCGGCGGATCGAAGCGATGCGGAATTACACGCAGATCAAGGCTCCCTACGATGGGATCGTCACCCGGCGTTCGGCGAACACCGGCGATTACGTGACCTCGGAAGGGAAGTCCGGGCTCTTCGCGATGGCACGGATCGATCCGGTTCGCGTCGTGGTCCACGTTCCGGAAGCGGATGCGGGACTCGTCGAAGTGGGTCAGGAGCTCCAGATCGTCCTGCCGACCGTTGCCGCTCCCGTGAAGGGGAAAGTGGTTCGCACGTCGTGGTCGCTGGAGCCGGGATCGCGAACGTTGCGGACCGAGGTAGACCTGCCGAATCCGAACTCGACCATTCGCCCCGGAATGTACGTCTCGACGAAATTGCTCGTGCGACTGCCAGAGGCGTGGGCGGTTCCGGTCGCCGCTGTCGGTAAGATCAACGATCAGCCCGTCATGTACCTCATCGAGAACGGCAAGGCGGTGCGGGTGCCGGTGCTGATGGAGAAAGGCGATGCGAGCGTCACGCAGGTGATCCAGTATCAGCGGCCGGGATCAGCTGAGTGGACCGCCGTCACCGGCGAGGAAAAGATCGGCCTGCCCGCAGCGGCACTGACCGATGGGCAGACGGTACCCTGAGTCTGTAGCCGATGGGAAATCAATCCAAAACATTTTGGTCTCGAATCGGTTGTACGCTAAGCTTTAAGCAATGGAATCCGCAAACGTCAAATCTGATACTCGCGAACATCTTCTCGCCGCCGCCGCGGATTTTGTTCAAGCGCGAGGTTACAACGCCTTCAGCTTCCGCGATCTGGCGGAACGCGTCGGGATCCGCACCGCAAGTATTCATTACCACTTTCCGACGAAAGCCGATCTGGGTCGCGAATTGCTTTTGAAGCATCGCCAGGATAACGAAGACTTTTTCAAACGGGTCGATGCTGAAGGAGGCAACGCATACGTTCGCTTAAAGCGATACTTCGAGGCGTTCCGCAAGGCATACGGAAACAGTGACGGCATCTGCCTGGGCGGGATGATGGCGACCGACTCGGAATCATTACCGGAAGAGGTTCTCGTTGAGGTGCGCCATTGCTACGCCGACCATGAACAGTGGCTGACGAAAACCCTCAAAACCGGACAGCGTGAAGGCTCGATCCATCTCTCGGATTCTCCGGCCGTCGTCGCCCGTTCGCTCTTCGATGCGCTGGAAGGTGCGTTGGTCGCGACACGCGCGTTTCGCAATCCCCGCCGGCTCGAATCCGTCATTTCCTGGCTCTTCCAGCAGCTCGCTCCGCGCTCATAATTTTTTGGGAATTCGTGAAAGATCTGGTCTTTGTCCGGGAAACTATCTACAAGTAGGTAGACACGGGATTTCCCCCGGTGTTGATGGTCCTTCTGGGAGTTTGCGATGCGAATCGTTCGATTGGCGATGATGATGGTTCTTACCGCTGGCGTTCTGGGTCTGGCGGTGGGTTGCAGTGGTTCTTCTTCGCCCGCACCGTCTGGTGGCATGAAAGACGGGATGAAGGATGGAATGAAAGACGGAATGAAAGACGGGATGAAGGATGGAATGAAAGATGGGATGAAGGACGACAAGATGAAATCTGAGAAGTAATAAACCAGTACCGAGAGGGTTTTTACCATGTCTCTCGAACGGATTCCGGCTCGGGAAATCACACCCGAGTCGGTTTACTTCAACCGTCGGTCAATGATCAAATACGCGGCGGCGGCAGCGAGTCTCACTGTAACAGGCCTGCTTTATCGTCAGTTCAATCGCACCGGCATGATGGAACTGAACACGGAAGAATTGACGGGCGTCCGGCCTGTCACACCTGAAGATTTCGCCCGTGGTTTCACAGTGGACGAAGCACAAACTCCCTTGACACGGGTCGTGAATTACAACAATTTTTACGAGTTCACAACGGACAAAGAGGCTGTGGCCGAATCCGCAAAGGGGTTTATTCCCAAGCCGTGGCAGGTCATGGTGGGCGGAATGGTCCACAAGCCGCGTGTGTTCGATCTCGATGATCTTTTGAAAATCGCTCCGCTCGAAGAGCGGATCTATCGCATGCGATGCGTGGAAGCGTGGTCGATGGTTGTGCCCTGGGTGGGCCTACCGCTCAAGGCGGTGATCGACGCGGTGATGCCCATGGGCAGTGCGAAGTATGTCGCCTTTGAAACGTTGCATGACCCCGAGCGATTTCCCGGTCAACGTGACGCCGTTTTGCAGTGGCCGTACGTCGAAGGCTTGCGGCTCGATGAGGCGATGCATCCACTGACCATTCTGGCAGTGGGTCTTTATGGTCGCATGCTGCCTCCGCAGAATGGGGCGCCACTCCGGTTGATCGTCCCCTGGAAATACGGATTCAAGGGGATCAAGTCGATCGTGAAAATCACACTCACGGAAGACGAGCCGATTTCGAGTTGGCGACGTGAAGAGCCGAAGGCTTATGGGTTTTATGCGAATGTGAATCCAGAAGTCCCACATCCGCGTTGGAGTCAGGCGACGGAACAGCGGTTGGGCGAATCCGGTCGCCGTCCCACATTGCCGTTCAACGGGTATGCCGATCAGGTCGCGCACCTGTATCAGGGCATGGATTTACGAACCAACTATTAATTCCACCGCTCCGCCATGATCATCACGCCATTCACAAAACGCGTCGTCATCCTCAACTGCGCCGTACCAGCCATCCTTCTGGCCTGGGATGCGACACAGAACGATCTCGGTGCGAATCCGGTCAATTTTGCGATCCGTACGACGGGTTTGCTTTCGATCATTTTTTTGCTGCTCTCCCTCACCGTTACGCCGCTCGCGCGTCTGTCGGGTTGGAATTGGCTGGGGACGTTTCGACGGATGATGGGAGTGAGCGCGTTCGCGCATGCGGCGCTGCACTTCGGACTCTTCTTCTTTTTCGATCGTGCGGCGAATCTCGTCGATACCATCTCCGAAATTGGCATGCGCCGCTATCTCCTCGTCGGGATCGTCGGTGTCCTGATCATGGTGCCTCTGGCCATTACATCGACCGATCGCATGATTCGCAGAATCGGCCCGAAGCGGTGGAAACTTTTGCATCGCTTCGCCTACGTTGCGGCGATCGCGGGTGCGTTGCACTTCTACATGCTGGTGAAAGCCGATACCACCCGGCCCATCATTGTCATGTCTCTACTCGGAGCATTATTCCTCTATCGGATCGCAGTGCACTATCGCCAGTTGCTCCGGGATTCCCGGCAGTTACGAACGGCCAAGCCGCTGGTGACCAGCAAGCCCAGACAGTGGTCGGGACAGCTACGGCTCGCCCGGATTTTCCAGGAAACGCCGAGTGTCAAAACATTTCGCTTTGTCCCACTCGATGGTGGAGAACTCCCGTTCGACTATGAACCAGGGCAGTATCTGATTGTGACACTCTCCATCGACGGCAAACCGGTCCGGCGATCGTATACCATTGCTTCGACTCCGTCACGCAATCACTTCGTTGAGATGACCGTCAAATGCGAGGAGAACGGTCTGGTCTCCCGGCATCTGCATCAGCACCTTCGCGAAGGCGATCGGGTTTCTGTCTCGGCGCCGGCGGGACGATTCACATTCACCGGACGCGAAGCGCCGTCGATCCTTATGATCGCCGGCGGAGTCGGGATCACGCCGCTCATGGCGAAGATCCGGTATTTAACCGATATCGGCTGGTCGGGGTCGATTCACCTGATTCAATCGGCCCGAACGGAATCCGAGTTGATCTTCCGCGAGGAACTCGATTTTCTGCAACGTCGTCATCCGAACCTTCTCGTGACGCACACACTCACTCGTGAACCATCTCAACACTGGAATGGGCGCCAAGGTCGGATCGACGTGGAGCTGATACGTGATGTTTTGAAGCCGATACCAAATTGCCGGATTCACCTCTGTGGCCCAACGGAAATGACGGAACCACTCATCAAGCACCTCAAGAGTGAGGGCGTGGTACCGGAACGGATTCAACAGGAATCGTTTGCATCGCCCAGCCGAGCGGTGACTACAGGTTCAACGGTTCAATTTGATGCCGACAAAGCCAGCGACGCGTCTCTGGAATTCTCGCGGACCGGCCGTGTCATCACTCAGCTCCAGAGTCGGACGATTCTTGAGATTGCGGAAGCGAATGGAATCGTGCTGCCGTATGATTGCCGGTCTGCGGTTTGTGGCCAATGCAAGACGCAGGTTCTATCGGGTCAAACCGTCATGGATGCGGACGACGCACTCGACGCGAATGATCGATTGAACGGTGTCGTACTCGCTTGTCAGGCACGGTGTCTGGATCAGGTTGTGATCAACGCATAGACGATCAGCATGACATTCCCGCAAACCCCGAAGCACGTCCCGATTGGTCATCAGCTTCCCCCCAAATGCGGGTCTTCTGCTCGATACCTCACGATCAACTCATTCACATAGGTTCCGGAGTCATTGCCAACTCGACGATCCGCAAGTGACCCGCCGAATCCGCCAACCTGATCTGCAAGTAATGATTTTTATTTTTTACAGAGAACTCAAACTTGCAATTCAGTCTGGTCGATCGTCTGAATCGAAATCTTCATTCCCTTGATTTCACTCCCGGGGCCGCACAACGAATCCAATGGTGGTTGCGACGACGTCTTTGTCGTCAACAAGGGCCTTCAACCAGTTGGTCGCCTCGATCACCGGGCCGGGCCCTTCAACCTTCGCCCCCGCTCCCCGGGTTCCACGATTTGTCTTAAGTTTCGTCTTCGTATCAACCCATAGACCATCGTCCGAGAAGACAGTCTCCGCCGGCGACTTTCCGCCAGCGAATTTCGGAATCGTCTTGCCATTCGTGGCACGCGAAAACGATTGCAGCGGCTTCGGCGATGCCACAACGCCGATGATCCAAAGTCCCGTGCCGTCTGTCAGCCCATAATAATCCTCACGCGATTTCAAAGGGTATCGCGGTCGATTGGTCTTTTCCGGCGGTTTGTCCGCATCCGCAGGATCTGGAAAGATGCATTCAGCCACGCCATCCGGTCGGAACACCACAATATAACAATACGCAGGTGTCGAGAGCGTCACGTCCACCGTGATCACATCGCCGAATCTGGCATCAAACGAATCCGTGCCCATTACGCCGCGCGGTTCCACTTCCGGTACTTCTTTTTCCGGCGTGGTATTCGCGAAATGATCAATCCTGATCGACTCGACCGTCAAGAGTTGTGTCTTCGCTTTGGGTGATGGATCGAGAGTCCTGTTCGAAGGTTGATCCGGGATCTTACTTGCGACGGATCCAAAGGTATCGCTTGTGCTTTTACCAAGATAATCCTGCAGCGAGATGCCGATTCCGATCAACAGCATCAGAGAGATTGTGATGGTGATCGAACATGACATCAACCGCTTGCGGTGCGCGCTGGCGGCAGGATGCTGCTCAATGACGGGAGCGCCGGAATAACTCGTGGTTTCTTCGTGATTCTGCGGTGAATCGTTCACGTGATCCAGTTCGCGAATCACTTCGCTCGCATTCTGCGGCCGATGGTCCGGATTCTTTTCCAGCAACTTTGACACGAGATTCGACAGTCGCATCGGGACACCAGATTGAACCTCGTGCAGAGGTCGTGGCGAATCGTTCGCGATCGCCTTGAGCACTTTCATCAGCGGTTCGCTGCCGAACGGGTAGCGCTTCGCCACCATGCGGTAGAGCACCACGCCCAGGCTCCAGAGATCCGATCGCGCATCCACGCTGCGCCCATCCGCCTGTTCTGGACTCATGTACGCCGGCGTACCCACCAGCACATTGCTCTTGGTGTAACTCGGCACACCGTCGATCAGCGTTTCGCCAATCGGCCGCGCCAAGCCAAAATCGAGGATGCGAACATGGTCTCCGTCCGGACCGTGTTCCAGCCAGATATTGTCCGGCTTCAAATCGCGATGCACCATCTGCAACCGGTGCGCCGCATCCAACCCCTCCGCAATCTCACGACCGATCCGCACCACCTCAGCCATCTCCATTGGTGTCCCGGTTTCGATACGCGATTTCAGTGATTGTCCTTCGAGTTGCTTCATCGCGATGTACGGAAAGCCGTTCGCTTCACCCACATGGTAGATCGGTACGACTCGCGGATGATCGATCTTCTGCGCGGCCCTCGCTTCTCGGAGGAACCGCTCACGGCCGTGTTCCGCCTCGCCCGGCAGCATCACCTTGATCGCCACCGGGTGACCGGAATGCACGTTGGCTCCCTTCAGCACCGCACCCATTCCGCCCCGGCCTAATAGCCCAAAAATACGATATTCTCCCAATCGGCCGAGATCGTTGGGATGATCCGCGAACGGTGATTGCAGGAGATTCGCCAGGTAATCCGGCAGGTCGATCTTCGTTGTGGGAGCGCTCGATGCCTTGGGCGGAAGTTGCTGAATCTCGGTTCCCGTGCCGGTTAGCGGTGCGGTATCACTCACCCAGGGACCGTTGCTCCACTCCTGAGCATTCGCCAGTTCCGGGTAACGCTCGCGATAGAGCGACTCACTGATCGAGGCGTCACGGGTGGCGGTGAACTGGTATTCGACAGCCACCAACTGAACGGCTGCCTCGCGCTGGTCGAGAATCGCAGGATACTCTTCGAAGTACTCCCGCGCCGTCACCGCTTCGCCTGCGGCAAGCCGATAGTGCAATTCGATCGCCGCCAGTCCGGGAATCGCGGATTCGGTTCGTGCCCACTCCCGGATCGACGGCCGTTCACCCCGAGCGAGTGCCTTCGCAAAATCGTCGCACAGTGTATCGAGGTCCATGGTTTGATTCCACGGTGAACGTGTTCATTCCTTTATGAATACACCTGAAACGAGGTAAACAGATCACCATTTTTGTTCGATTGGAAAAATCGATCCGAATGAATGCCAAGATTTGACTTTCGCCAAAACACTCTCGAGGACTCCGCCACTCGCTGCGCATGCACTTGGCGGAGTCGATTGTAGTACTGGGGGTAAAAAAACACGATCCGGGAATCGCGGTTGGCGATATCCGGATCGTTCTGAAATGCCGAGGACAGGACTTGAACCTGCATGGGCTTGCGCCCGCTAGCACCTCAAGCTAGTGCGTCTGCCAATTCCGCCACCTCGGCGTGGTTAGCTATTATCGAGAGGAAACGCCGACAGAACAGGGGTCTGTCGGCGTTCGGAAGGAATTTTCGATGAAAAAAGGCAGGTCAAGTCGTTTCGTTCAGACTTTCGTTGATCCATCGATCACTCGTCAGGATCAGCTCCCTTTCAGTCGCTGTTCCACCGCTTTTTCGATGTCCTTGGTGACCCAGCGGTTTTCATCGCTCTCCGCTCCTTCGGTCACGTATTCCCAAAGATACTTGTATTCCTTTTCCGTCACCAGGGATTCGATCAACGCCTCGCGGCCTTTTTCAACGGCAGGATATTGTTCCTTGATCGCCGGATCGGTTTTAGCAAGTCTGATCAATTCCTCCGCACGTGACTGGACTCGCGGATCGAGCGAAGTGACCATGATCCCGGCTACGCGGCTCGCGAGCGTCTGCGCCATGGTGCGGCGGAGTGTATCCTCATCGGCACCCGGAATCACCGCCCGGGCCGCCAAGCCTTGTTTCCGTGCGAGTGAATCGACTTCCGGATCAAGCTCCAACAGTCGAATGAGCTGTGCCTGAATTTCGTACAGATCTTCCTCCGCCTTCTGCTGTCGATTGCGGTGGAAGCTTGTGTACTTCCGCAGTGCTTGCCGATAGAGGCTGATTCCTTCCGCATAGTTGCGTTTCGCTTCGATCTTGTTGCCGGCATTGTCAGACTGCTGGGCTTCGAGCAGTTTTTTGCGGGCGTCGATCATGATCGGATCGCGTTCGGCTTCGCTGCTGGCGAGGAACCATTCGATGTTGGTGACCGGTAGCTGCTGATAGTAGGTCCGCAGGGTCATGCGGGCATCCGCGGCACGCTTGGTGAAGCCGCGAAGCTTGAGCTGCTCCTCATCCATATTCAGCAGATTGTAATCGTCGGGTACGCCCTGCGCTTCGCGTTCGAGGTTCGCGATCTGCTCGGGGGAAAGTCGGAGCCCGTTCAGGCGGGCATGTTCCGACCAGAGCGAGTACGCTCGATCCCATTCAATTTGGGAATTCGAGGGAGTTTCCAGAGCGACATTCGAGCCGGCTGGGAACCATCGATCGGCTTCGGAGTCGGCTCGCGCGTCCGGGTACCAACGTGTCTGTGCGTCGAACCAACCTTCCTTCGTATGCCGTTCCGCACGATAGGTTTGGACGCGCGGGCAGGCTTGGCGGAAGATCACGAGCATCGGGGACTTCGGAATCCGATAGCGGAAGCGGTCCACGCCCTCCAACTTCGGTGAATAGGCGGGGAGTTGATCGGCCGGCGTGGGCGGGAGCGGTTCCATGGAGTAGGCGTACCACGAACCCGCGGCCAGAAACGCATCGAAGCTGTCGCCGGTTTCCGAAGGCGAGATCATGGCGGTATAGCGGAATCGATCCGCGAGGGCTTTAGCCGATCCGCTTTCCGGCAGCTTGATCGGTAATGTCGGGAACTGCTGTTCCGGCGGCAAAAGACGATCGTTCCGCGCCTTATCGAATCGAGACGGTACCTGCTGATTGTCCTCAAGGAACTGCACGATCTGTTCGGGCCGCGTGTAACCGAGTTGATCGTAAAGGCGACGGCAGAGCTGCGGATTCTTCTTCGCGAATTCGCCGAACTCCGCCAGGTCGATCTGCCCTTCCTTGCGGAAGAGCTTGGGATTGCGCTCGCCGTGGGGAATGTTGCTGAGCTGGAAGAGCGACGAGAGCGTGCGCACCTTGTCCGAAACGCTGAACTTGTTCTGGTAGTAGAAGCCGATCTGATAACGCATGTCCGGGGATTTCCGGTTCATGCGTTCACCTTCGGCCAGCAGTTCGATGCCCCGGGTGATGTAGAAGTACATGTCGTTGAGGCGATCGTTTTCGACGGATACGTTGTACGACAGGTTCCAGCTCTGGTAGATCCAGGGCGTGGTGAAGTTCGGCTGGAGTCGCGTGACGGTGCGAACGAGGAATTCGAATTCGTGCCATTCGTTCCGTTTGAACTTCTCGATGGCGGCTTTCCAGAGCGCGGTGATGACGAAACCGCGGGAGCCGAGCGTGCCGAGGCGCATCGCGGTGCTGGTGATTTCGGGATCGCCCTGTTCGAGTTCGCGGAGTTCGAGCGCTTCGACACCAGCCTGCTGCTCGATCGTTCGGCTGTAAAGCCAGTCGGCGGCGGCGGCGATGGCATTCGGTGCGGGCGGCGGAGCGGCGGATTCGTCCGTGCCACCGCGACGGAGCTGATTGAGGTAGATCGCGCGGGCTTCATTGCTGCCCGGCACCTGGATCTTGCCGCGCCAGAACAGGCTGAGCGTGAACAGACCGATGATCAATAGGAAGTAAAGCCACTTCCTGCGAGTGACGGCTTTCTGGAACGGATTAGCCATGATCGAAGAAACTCCCAACTCGAATGAAACCGTCGCTCGGTTTGAACCGAAACGGATCAGACGAAATCATTACGCCGCGACTTCGCGATTACGAATCAGATAGTACGAGAGCAAAGCCCACGGCAGCAGGTATCCCAGAAGGATAATCGCATTCACCAGAAGGTATTCCGCGTTGATGTTGAACCCTTCCTTCAGATAGTTCGTCCAGCTGAAGGCATCGATGTTCGGCACGATATTCTCATAGCGCCGGAAGACCCATTGGTAGAAACGGTCGAAAATATCAATGGTCGATTTCGTCGCAGTCTGATCCAGCTGCGCCGTTGGCTGCTGCGCCTGAAGTAATCGTGTGAGCGATTCGAACGGTCCACCGCCCGTGCTTTGTCCCATGGCGACATCGCGGAGGTGATCCGAGAAGTACGCACTGATATAGAGGAACAACGTCGCGAGCAGCGAGATCACGCCGGACAGATACGTACTCAGCGTGACGGCAATTCCGACGAGAATCAAAGCCCGGCAGAAGAGGCCGAAGGAGTTTTTGAAATAGTTCTCACTGAAGGACTTTTCGCCTTCCATGAGATACAGGTCGCCTTGCGCCATGCCAAGCATCTGTCCGCCGCTCAGGCACTTCACATAGACGGTCACCCTTGGAGTGCCTTCGGGTGGTGTGCCATTGCGGGCATTTCGGAAGAGTCCCGGTGGGATCGAGATGGTTGCGGGGTGATAGTCATAGACTTCCACCGATCCGACTTCGAAGAAGCCGAACTCCTCCGCCAGTTGATCGGCCAGCTTCCATGCTTCCGTTTCCGGCTTCGCATAGGCAAGAGAAGGCGGGGCGTTCGGGCCGCCGACTTCCTTCTTGCGAAGTTTCTCATCGATCTCGGCTCGTTTATCATCGTAGGCGGCCTGCTTGACCGGGTCGCTCCAGCGCCACACGCCATCGCGGACATCAGCGGGCGGCGGTTCCTGACCACACTGCCAGGTGACGATGCGAACGTTGATGTCCACACCGCGGTTTTCTTCCCCCTTCGTCAGTCGGAAAATGTCGAAGGTGAATTCACAAGGCACATCCGGGCGACTGGAATCCGCGAGATTGGCGGGGATCGAGTCGAATTTCCAAAGAGCGCGTTCGGAGGTGGTGGGAGAGCCGGCGATATACTTTCGGTACTCGAACTCCCGGCCGACATTCACGCCCGTGTAGTCGTCTTTCTTGGATTTGAAGTCGATCTTCCCACGCAGCGGCACGCGGGCACGCTGGCTTTCCTCGATCGCTTTCGGGTCGAAGGTGGTGCCGAAGGTGATGTAGACCCAGCCGATCAGCGTCATCAGTCCCAATGCGATCGTGATCAGCGTGCCGAAGCCGAGGAAGCGACCGAGCACGATTTCGAAGCGCTCAACCGGTTTCGTCACGATCGTGTAAATCGTCTGTTGCTTGATGTCGTCCGGGATGCGGAAGGCGGAGATGATCACGGCGGGTACGAGCAGCAGCAGCGTGCTGGCGAAGGCGGTGACGTCGAGAGTGAGGCGGATTTCGTCTTCGGGCTTGTTGTTGGGCAGGAACCACTTCACCGGAAACAGGAAGATTCCCATAAAGATGAGGAACACGACGAACAATCGGTTACGGATCGCTTCCTTGACGCTCAGTTTCGCGATCGCATAGATGCGGCGGAAGCGGAGTTTGAACAGATCGCGGACGAACGGCTGACCGAGCCCGAGGAGCGCAAAAAACCCGCCGGCGGAGAGCAGCAGCGGCTGAAGTTTGAGTGAGAGCGCGGGCGGAACGTAGGCGAGGGCTTCCGCACCGTAGACGTCCGATTGCATGCGAACTTCTTCACGGCCGATTCCGGCGATGAAGAGTGCGAGAAAGGCGGAGTAGCAGATCAGAGAAATCACGGCCATGAGCAGCATGAACGTTGAGAACGGCATGCGGAGCTTGGTGGATTCCGATGTATCGGACGAATTGGTGAGGGTGTAGATCAGGTAGGCGAGCAAGCCGACGGCGGCGAATCCGCCCGCATCCTGCAGCCAGACTTGCATGAGGCCGGGCAAGTGCTGCAACGCCAGCGGTTCGCGGTCCAGAATCAGAATGCCAAAAAGCGAAAGGCCGGTCATTGGTAACAATCGGGTCTAGAGGTTCGGGATCCGTGCGACGCAGACGATCGGGGTCAGCCTTTGGACGCCGCTTCCGTCGGCGGAAGGTACCGGCGGCCGGGTCGGGCTTTCGACTCCTCGATGATTCGAAGGAAAAGATCTTCGAGCGTGCTCTTCGGGTGGCCGTAATCCACGACCGTACCACCGTGCTTTTCGATCACTCCGCGCAGTTCCTGCTCGAGAGCGGGCGTCAGTTGGAGGCCGCTGGCCTGAATCTGAACCCGCTGCTGGTCCTCGACCAGCTTTTCAACCGCACCCAGTTCCTGAAGATCACCATTGTGAAGAATGGCGATGCGCCCGCAGACATCCTGCACGTCTTCCAGACGGTGGCTGCACATCAGGATGGTTTTGCCTTCCTTCTTCAGTTTCAGGATCAGGTCCTTCATCCAGCGTGTGCCTTCGGGGTCGAGGCCGGATGTGGGTTCGTCGAGAATGACCAGATCGGGATCGTTGATGAGCGCCTGCGCGAGACCGATCCGCTGCCGCATGCCCTTCGAGTATTCGCGAAGAATCCGTTTCTTGTCCTTGGAGAGACCGACCATGTCGATCAGCTCCTGTGCCCGCTTTTCCCGGACACTGCTCGGAATATTGAAGAGGCGGCCGTAGAAATCGAGTGTTTCCTCGGCGTTGAGAAAGCGGTAGAGGTACGATTCTTCGGGCAGGTATCCGATTTTTTCGTTTTTCTCGACTTTCGCGGCCGGCTGACCGAACACGAATGCGTCGCCGCCGGACGGGAAGAGCAAACCCAACAACAGTTTGATCGTTGTGGTTTTGCCCGAGCCGTTCGGCCCGAGGAGACCGAAAATCTCGCCTTTTTCGATGGTGAGGTCGAGCGCGTTCAGAGCGGTTTTCTTCTTGCGGCCCCAGAAGTCACGGTAAATCTTCGTGAGGCTACGGGTTTCAACAACAATTTCGGCCATATTCGGGCAACTCCACGCCAGTGATCCTGAAAACGTTACGCCGACTGGGGTATTTCGGTTCGCGCACTTGTTTTATGAAGCGAAGCGGTTCCGGCGGAGTGTGTCAGCTCCGAAAATCGTTCCATTTCCCGTCGGGTCCGTACAGTTGGTTGGGCCGGAAATTGGCCTTGTAGAGCAGCGAGCGGCATCCTTCAACGTAATAGCCCAGATAGACGTACGGCTGTGAACGGGATTTGGCCGCGTTGAGAATGGAGAGGACGTTGAACGTGCCGAGCGAGCGGTCGCGCTCGTCCGGATCATAATAGAAGTAAATGGCGGAGGGACCGTTCGGCAGCGCATCGACATAACCGACCCCGACCAGCTTGTCTCCCAGCCGATAGCACCACTCCTGAGTCGGGAACGGATGCGAGACGAACGTCTCGAAATACTCGGCGGGATCTTTCGGATCGCGGTCACGCCAGCCGACATGATCGCTCTGAAACATGTGATAACGATTGTAGAGATCGAGTTTCTCATCCGTCACGGATGGTTCGCCGATCGTCAGGCTGACCGTTGATTGATTCGCTTTCCAGGCCCGCCTTTGACTCTGATTTGGCGTGAATCGATTGACATCGACCCGGATCGACTGGCAGAGCTGGCAATCGCTGCACTCCGCCTTGAAGACCGAATATCCGAACCGCCGCCAGTTCGCGTGCATGAGCTGTTCGTATTCCTCGGGTTTGATCTCCGCCAGAAAATCGTAGCGGATGGTGGCGACATGACCCGGCAGGTAGCTGCAGTCATGTTGAGGCGTAACGATCGTACCCAGTGAAAGCATGGGAATGATCTCATCAGATGATTACCGCTTCAGTCGGACACCCTTTGTCCATTTTTCCATCGTTTTCAAGAGATCGAAAGCAAAGGAAACAGTCAATCAAGGAACCAATTCCGGGTTCATTTCCGGCCAAATTCTCTACATCGTATCGATTTCTCCAAACCCATGTCAAAATCACACCTTAAAAATCCCAAGCAAACACTTGCACGACACAAAACCGCCGGGTAAAACACGAACCATGCTGTCCCGGATCATGCTGTCGGCATGTGCCGCACAACCGGCTCCAGTTAGTCCATCCCTGGACTTTTTTTCGGGAACCTTATCCTCCTCCTCTCGATCAGAAAGAGTTTATCATGGGCGATTTCATCGGATCGACACTTTTCTTCGTCATCATGGGCGGTGCGCTCGTCGGCCTGATCATCCTGTTCGTTATCATGCAAAAGAAGAAGAACGAAGAATAATCGGCAGTTCCATCCGCCGCGCGACGAATCGGCTCGATCCACGTCGCGCGGCAATTCATGGTACGATGCTCCAGGCCATCGGAATACTCTGATCTCCGATCATCGCCCGACCCGCCAGGTACAGGCGACCGCGGTCGTCGCGCGTGATGCTGCCATAAAGGAGCACGCCGTTTCCACGCGAGGGGATTCGTACTTCCTCCGCCGCGCCACGTCTCAAGCGCAAATCATAAGCGATCCATTCATAACGAGCGTCTCCGGAATTCTGCCGGTGCCCGATGCCAACGACTGATGACTCCCCATCGAACGTGAACAAACTTGCGGTATAACTCGGCCCGTCCGGATGAAGATATCCCAAATCGATGATCGCCGTTCCCGTCGAACGCGGAATCAGCCGGTACAACCGTCCGCGATCGGTCACGAATGCCGCTCCGCCATCCGCCAGCGGAGTCCAGCTGACGATCCCGTGCGAACTCGAATCGGGCGTGAGGCTGTAATCCGTCAGCGGAAACGCCGCCACTTCACGAAGCGTTTCATCAAATTCCACAAGCTCCGCTTTTCCACTTACGACCCTCGGCACGAACACATGCCCCCGCGAGTCCGCCACAATGTTCCGCGTCGTATGTCCGCCCACGGCACCGACCCTCACCCGACCCGTCAATCGCCCGCTTTCGACATTCCACTGATAAAGCACGTGGCCGAAGTACCCGAGGTAGTAGATGAAGTTCCCACCGGGTGCCGATGCGATCAGCGCTTCCGGAACCGCTTCCAGATGCTCCCACTGATCGCTGCCCGGACGAACACGCCAAATGTGCGACCCGAACGTCGGCAACCGAGTTCCGTCTTCGTTCTCGCCACCTTCATCCATCGAAGCAAAATGGAGCCACCCGTCCGGAGCCTGCCAGATCTTCGTGTGGATCTTGTTCTGGTTTTCACCCGGTCGCGCAAGCCCGAGCCGCCGGAGTTGAGCGAGGACGTTCCCCCGCTCGCTCGTCGTGTCCTTGTGTGGGTCATGGTCCACCAGACGGGCTGAGAGTTCACCTTCGCCTTCAGTGGAAACCCCGAAGTAGATGTGCCCGTGTTCATCACGTCCGGTACTGCCCCAAACGGCGGAGGCGGTGGGAAGGATCGGCAGTTCAAGGGACTGCGCTCGCGGACGCAATGGACTTTCCGGTTGAGGAGTAAAGATCACATTCCGGACGGTGATCGATTTGGGCAGTTCGGGACCGCGCGGTCGCACCACGATGTCAGGTTCAGAAACAGGCGAAGCGTGTGCGATTGGCGGAGGAGCGGAGGTAGAGGCGGAGCAACCCGCCAGAATGATCGGGATCAGAAGTGCGACATGTTTCATGGCAGGAACTAAAGGAGTTCGCGACGGCCGGCCACCGCATCGACTTCGCGCAAAAGCTCCGCGACTTCATCCGCGGATCGGGCGACCGATTTTCCGCAACCGGTAGCGCATCCCGAGCCTGAGGAACAGGACGAACAGTTGCCGGAACCGCAATCCGACGTTCCGCAACCCTGAACGGTCTCTTTTGGAGTCTGGGCGAGATCATATAAGCGAATCGGAATCCCGAAGCGATCACTCCAGTCCCGAATCCGGTTCGTCAGATCGGCTGCGCCCCAGGAGACAACATGAAGGATCGCCTCGCTCGCAAAGTGCAGAACTTCGCAATCGAGCACCAGAACCGGCTCTTCTTGCGCCGTGATCGCGTCGTGAACCGATTGCAGAATCGCCCGCGCCTGACGTTCGGCGTTCACGAATTCACTCTGATCCTGCGGATTCGCCGGGCGAAGCACCGCTCCGTCGATCGTGGCATGGGTCGGGGACTGAGGGCCCATGATCGTGCCGAGTTCGCGACCGCGCGGCGAATCGATGATCACCAACGTGCCACGTTCGAGCGGTTCTTCAGACGTGAACCAGCCGACAAAAGCGGATCGCCCGTACTGCACGAGAAAGGCGGCCATGATTAACTTTCGAAGCCGAGGTATTCGCGCATGTATTTATCGTACTCGCGTTGTCCGGACTCGGAGCTGAGGTCGAGCCGGAGTTCGTTGATCACCTTGATGCTGTAATCTTTGAACCAGCCGGTCCAGCAGTCGGCGCAGATTTGCTCGTGAATCCGCTTCCCGATCTCATCGGCGACCGGTGGCTTGGGCAGTTGCCGTGCGCGGCGGCCGGCCACGCAGCCGGGCCGCTCACAGCGGAAGCCAGTATCCGGTCCGTCATCCTCGACCGGTCGCTCCACCTTCGGAATCGGCGCGCCCAACTCCGTCAGCAGTTTCCCCATGGCGTCGCGCGGCATCTTGTCGCCCCGCTCATCCGCCACCGTGTAACCTTTCGTCAGCACCTCGATCGCCTGATCCTTCTCGCCCAGTTTCTGATGGCATTCCGCCAGGAGCTGATACACCTTGGAAAACTGAGGGCTGAGTTCCAGTGTTTTCTTGAAGGAGGCCGCCGCCTCGGCATGCTGACCATCGTCCGCCAGTAACTGCCCAAGTCGGAAGTGTCCGAGTTCATTCTCGGGATCTTCCGTGGCCATCTTGCGGAACTGGGCAATTCGATCGTGTAGCTGACTCATGATGCTTTCGTCTCAATATGTGATGCGTCGTGTGATTCGCGATAAAGATCAGTTACCTGATTCTACGATCGTCACCGGAAGGTCGAAGGTGGATTCTTTCTTGGCCAGATTGTCCTTCGCCTTCAAACGCACGATGAACTTCCCGGTGCGGGTCATCGGCAGCAGAAAGCGCATCGTGAATCCCTGTTCCTGCTCGCGGACTTCCGTTGCCAGCTTGTACACGATCGGCTTGGGAACGGTTGGTTTGCCGTAGGCGTCGAGCGTTTGCATTTCGAAGGTCATGTCCGGCTGCGGGGCGATTTTCTGAGCTGGCAACTTGGGATCCACCTTCACGGCCGCGCGTTCGAATGCCACCACGCCAAACTGCACGTAGATCGATTGGCCGACAATCCCGGTTGTGGGTGCGGGATGCGCTCCGCGATCATCCACGCTGGTGTAGACCGCGACGATGCCAAATTCCTTCTTGGCGACCTCGAACGTCTTGGTGAGCGTTTGTGTGCTGTTCTTCGGAGCGTTCTTTCCGAGATCGGTGACCGTGAGTTTGAGCGTGTAGGTCCCCGGTTCCTGATCGATGCCAATGGTGATAAACGCACGCGCCGGAAGCTTGGCCCCGCCCAGCGGTACGAAGTCGGTCTTCTTGGCCGGATCCTGCTTGAAGATCGGCTTGTTATTCTTGTCCAGAACTTCCATCGCCATTTCGTACGCCACCTGGCCTTCATCATTGATCATGATGTTTTCGATATCAAAGCCGATGAAGAACACATCGCCCGGCAGAAACGGCGTTTCCGGACGCGTACCGCCCAACTCGCCGTAGGTATTGCGGACGTTGCTCAGTTTCAGACCACCGGCTTGTTGAGGTGCCAGCGTCAATGCGGTGATGAGGACGATCGAACTGAACATGATGAACCATCCTTGCGGATCGGGGAATGCGGGATCTACTATCCCAACGGGCTATTGTGCTGGTCGTTGACGCCATGACCAGTGGCAACGCTTCCCTTTCAGTCTGAGAATTCGTTTCGAATCGTAAAGTGTCGAATCGATTGTAACGTGATCAATTTTGTGAACCTTTTCGTCCGACGCTGGTCCTGTGCATGGAAACGCCGTAAACTAATGTGGTTATAAACCGTTCTGATCCTCTCATCCTCAAACCCCGAGAAGTCCCAGGATGAACGCTGGTCTCGACCTTGTCCGTTCCGGAAAACTCCTTTACTCGAACGATGTTGGCTCCGACGCCTGCGGAATCGGAGGCGTGGCCGCCAAGGACGGGAAACCGAACGTCGAGGTCGTCCAGAAAGCTATGCTGGCTCTGCGCTCGCTGGAGCACCGCGGGGGCGTCTGCGGTTCCGCCGGCGACGGCGCCGGACTCACGCTCCAGATCCCGCAGGAATTTTTCCGCGAGGAAGTCCTTCGCCTCGGGATCAGCCCCGTACTTCCGCCTGATGCCCGTCTGGCGGTCGGGGTCGTGTTCTTTCATGATCACGAACCGGACAAAATCGATGCGGCTCGCGAGATTGTCCGGAAAACCGTCGCCGGCGGACCCGTCACGCTGCTGGGCATCCGCAACGTTCCGACTAACGACGACATTCTCCCGAAGACCGCCCGCGAGACTCGCCCCGGCGCCATCGAACAGTTCATTTATCGCGTTGAAGGGGATTCCGATTTCGTCGAGCGTTATCTCTACCGCCAGCGCCAGCGCCTCCGCGAAGCGTTCAAGGCCGCGGCACTCGATGTCTACATTCCTTCGCTCTCCACGAAACTTGTGAGCTACAAAGGTCTGCTCACCAGTCAGCACTTCTGCGATTACTATCCCGACCTCATCGCACCCGGATTCGAATCCGGCATCGCCATCTTCCACCGCCGCTACAGCACCAACACCTTCCCGAACTGGAAACTCGCGCAACCGTTCCGCTACACCTGCCACAACGGCGAGATCAACACGATCCGCACCAACCGCAACGCCGTCGCCGCATTCTCCCGCGGCCTGAATCCGCCACCGCCCGGTGGCAATATCTGCACCTCGCGCATGAGCGATTCCGCCAATCTCGACGAATGGCTCGAATACCTCCTCCTCGAACGAAACTGGAGCCTGCTCCGCGCCCTGCGCCTCTCCGTTCCGCCGGTCTGGGACACCGAGGCAGACGTCTGGGGACCCGAAGCGTTCCAGCTCTTCACCTATTGCCGCCGGATGCTGGGCAGTCTGGCAGCCTGGGACGGCCCCGCCGGAATCCTCGGCACCGACGGACGCTACATGGTCGGCCTCGTCGATCGCATGGGCCTGCGCCCGGTCCGCTGGTGCGCCGACCAGCGCGGCTGGCTGTACATCGGTTCCGAGACCGGCGTCTTCGGTCTGGACAACACCACCATCGTCGCTAGCGGCCAGCTTCAGCCGGGCGAAATCATCGCCCTCGACACCGAAACCGGCACTCGGCTCGACAGCAAGCAGATCATGGGACGCGTCGTCGAAGAAGCCAAGGAAGAACTCGGCGACATTCACGAACTCAACCAACGGCAGATTTTCATCACGGAAGGTTTCGACTATACGCGGCAAGTCGAGGACGTGGTCGGCGCGATGCTCAGCGAACAGAACTGGACGCTGGAAAACCTGCTTCAGGGTGCCGGCTGGGATTTCGACCGCGCCGTCTTCGTCAAGGACATGGCGAAGCTCAAGAAAGAACCGCTTTCCAGCATGGGCCACGACCGCGTGCTGACGATCTTCAGCCAGCATCACCCGACGCTCTTCAAGTACTGCCAGCAGACGTTTGCCGAGGTCACGAATCCGCCGATCGATCCGTACCGCGAGGGCGGCGCGATGTCGCTGACGACCTATCTCGGCAAGGCCCGGATGCGCGGCGATGGCGACGAGGAAACGCCGGTCAAGCAGGTGGAACTGCCTTCGCCGGTCATCAGCGATGCCGTCATCGAGGAAATCAAGCAGAACGAACTGCTCGGCTTCAAACTGCTGGATGCGACCTTCCCGCTGCAAGGTGGCGCGGATGCACTGCGCAGCGCATTGCACAAGCTTCGCAGCGATGCGGAGCGGGCGGTGCACGAGGGCTATCACGTTCTCTGCATCAGCGATAAGGAAGCCTGCCGCCGGGGGATCGATCCGATTCCCTCGTTGCTCGCACTCGGTGCGGTGCACAATTACCTGTGCCAGCAGGGTCTGCGCGACCGCTGTTCGCTCGTCGTGCAGGCCGGCGATATCCAGGAAGGACACGATGTCTGCGTGCTCGTCGCCTTCGGCGCCGATGCCGTGCATCCGTACCTGATGCTGCGGCTGGTCAAGGATGGTATCACCTACAAGCACCCCGAAAGCAAGCAGGAAATCTCGATCCCCGCCCGCGAGGCGCTCGAGAATCTCTTTGAAGCGCTCGAAGACACGATCAAGAAAGTCATCTCCAAGATGGGGATCACGACGATCGAAGGCTATCGCGGTGCGAAGCTGTTCGAAGCGGTCGGTTTCGGCCCGGAGCTGATGGAGTTCCTCGGCGACTTCCCGAGCCGCGTCGGCGGACTGACGCTTGCGGATCTCGTGGACGACATCAAGTGGCGCGTCGAGCGTGCGGAGGAAATGGCGGCGAAGAACTCTCCGATGGGTCGCAACAAAGATTACCACGCCTTCAATGCAAAGGTTCGCATGGCGCTGCGGAACGCCGTGATCGAAGCGCACCCGGAGCCCGATGGCGGAGGCGGTGAGGTGGCCTACACCACGCCACCAACAATCAAGGACGATACGCTCGAACTTAAGGTGAACACGAAGTTCAAGAAGTTCACCGACATGGTGAATACCCGCGTCCCGACGGTACTGCGCGACCTGTTCACCATTAAATCAGGTACGGCCGTTGACAAAGAAACGGTGCAGCCGGCGATCGACATCATCATCAATCACTTTCGCGGCGCCGCCATGAGCCACGGCGCACTGACCGGCGCGTCGCACATGACGATAGCCGCGGCGCTCAACGAACTCGGCGGATTCAGCAATTCGGGTGAAGGCGGCGAGTCGCGCTTCCGCAACGACATTCCGCCCCGTGCGTGGGGATCGTACTGGGAAAAGGTCCGCCAGCAACGGCAGGAACATCCCGAGGTTTACACGCTCGGCGGGGACCTCAACAAGAGCCGTTTCCGCAGCCGCATCCGTCAGGTCGCGTCCGGGCGATTCGGCGTCGATGCGGAGTATCTCATCAACTCCGAGGAAATTCAGATCAAGATGGCGCAGGGCGCCAAGCCCGGCGAAGGCGGACAGTTGATGGGCAAGAAGGTGACGAGCGAAATCGCGGAGATCCGCTTCGCGAAGCCGGGCACGGATCTGATTTCTCCGCCGCCACACCACGATATCTATTCCATCGAAGACCTAGCCCAGCTGATCTACGACCTCAAGGCGGTGAAGCCCGGCGTGCTCGTTTCCGTGAAGCTTGTGGCGGTGGATAATATCGGCACAATTGCGGTCGGTGTGGCCAAGGCCGGAGCGGACATCATCGAGATTGACGGCATCGACGGCGGAACCGGTGCCGCGATGGTGTCTTCGAAGGAGCATGCCGGACTGCCGAGCGAAATGGGTTTGTGCGAAGCGCATCAGGCCCTCACGACGAATGGGATCAGAAAGGGAGTCAAGCTGCGCGTCGGCGGCGGAATCAAGAATGGCTGGGACGTGATCAAGTACGCGCTATTGGGTGCGGATCAGTTTGTGTTCGGGCAGGGGCTGATGGTGTCGGTCGGGTGCATCGTCTGCAAGAGCTGCCATATTCCGAACTGCCCGACGGGAATCACCGGTTCGCCGGAAATCTTCAAGGGCCACCCCGAACACACCAAGGCGTATCTGAACGCCGTCGCCGAGGAAGTGCGCTGCCTGCTGGCGGAGATGGGCTTCACGCACATTTCCCAGATCACGGGCCGCTGCGAACTGCTCGAACGGCGGACCGACCTCAAAGGCCGACCGGCGCAGGTGGATCTCTCCAAGTTCCTGCGGCCGGATATGGCGCTCGATCAACTCGATCAGAACTTCCCGCAATTCACCGGCACCATCGGCGTGTGCGAACCGCCCGGCCCGAATCTCAATGAACGTTTGACCACCGCCGTTCAGGACGCCATCGAACTGGCCCAGGATGCGACGCTGACGTTCAAGATTCATAATGGCGACCGCTCAGTCGGGGCGACGATCGCCGGCAAGATTGCGTCGCTGTATGGCCGCGAAGGGATGCCGAATGGCCGCAAGATTCGTGTGAAGTTCGAAGGCGAGGCGGGGCAGAGCTTCGCCGCGTGGTGTCTCGACGGATTGGACCTGGAACTGCGTGGCTTTTGCCAGGACGGGCTTGCGAAGGGGATCTCCGGCGGCGTGGTCGTGGTGACGCTGGACTACAAGGCGTCGGATTATGGCGGGGAGATCATGAGCGTGGCCGGGAACAATGTCGCGTTTGGCGCGACCGGTGGCCAGGTGTTCATCGGTGGCCGTGCGGGGCATCGCCTCGGCATCCGCAATAGCGGTGCGACGATCGTGGCAGAGGCGGCGGGCAAGTACGCGTGCGAGTATATGACGCGCGGCCGCGTGGTGATCCTTGGGCCGATCGAGAACGAGGTCGGCAGCGGGATGACCGGTGGCGAGCTGTTCGTCTTCGATCCGCGCAACGAACTGGCAGGGAAACTGCACAGCAATGCCGTCGCTTCGGTGGTCTGCAAGCACGCGGATTATGAGTGGCTGCACCCGCTGGTGAAGCAGTATTACGAGCGAACCGGCAGCCGGCAGGCGAAAAAGATTCTGGATCGCTGGCCGGACATCCGCCGCGAGCAGCGCATCAGGAAGGTTGTTCCGCTCGCCGTCGCCCGCGCGATGGAAGACTTCCGCGCCGTGGGAACAGCGGCGGGGTGAGATTCGTAGGGTGGTGCCGAGGCTTTGCGAGGCCCACCGCGTGGGCTATCGACATGAATTCGGTGGGCCTCGAAGACTCGGCACCACCCTACACAATCATTTCTTCTTCTCCGCCGGGACCAGCGCCTGGATATCCTCCAGCGTCTGCACCGTGTACGACGGCGGGAGCTTCGTGTATCGCGTGATCGTCGTCGAGCCGTAGAGCTTCGCCAGATCGCCGACCTTGTCCTTTCGGACCGCATCCTTCGAATTGCCGTAATTAAAAACGTACCCACCCAGACAGATGCAAACGTGTTTCTTCGTCATCGTGCCCATGAAGCCGTCTTTATCGATATTCGCCGGCACGGTGTAATACGCCAGACAGCCCAGCGGATCCTCCGCCTCCAGATCGATGCAGATGTTGTAAATGTCGTTCACGCGAATCACCGCCCCCGCATCCGGATGCTTCTTCCCCGCGAACACCATGCCCGCACACGTGAAGCCGTTGGTATTGGCGTTGTTCAGCTTCAGCACGTGCCCCACGAAATGGGCGCAGTGATTGTGCCCGTCGCCCGTCTTGCCGAATTTGAGGGGGCAGATCTTTTCGATGCTCAGTCCGACGAATTTGTCGAGGAAATCCAGAGTCAGCGCTGCCATGGGAGAGCCTCTGATCACGGAGGATCGGGGAGAAGCGCGAACAAGACCGTGGGCACGCCGTTTCACGCGATATATCAATGATGAATACGGATCACGAGCGTGACCGGATTCGCAAATTCGGAACGCGGCTTTCACCCGATTGAGAACTCTCCCATGCCCAAACTCACCCAAGACACGATCGGCGTTGGCTTCATCGGCGCTGGCGATATTTCCATTCTCCATGCGAAGGCCGTCGAGCGCACGCCGGGCGCGAAACTCGTCGGACTCTGGAACCGCAATCAGGACCGCGCCACGCAACGCGCCAGCGATTTCGGCTGCAAGAACTACACCAACGTCGAAGCCCTCGTGAACGACCCCGCCATCGACGCCGTCTTCGTTCTCACGAACCTGGAAACGCACCTCGAATACACCGCCGCCGCCCTCAAAGCGGGCAAGCACGTGCTGGTCGAGAAGCCCGTCGGGCAGTCGGTCGCGGAAATCGAAGAGATGCAGAAACTGGCGAACGCCAAAAACCTCGTCTGCTTGCCGGGGCACAATTACATCTACGAATCGTCCATGCGCCGCACCAAGGAACTCGTGGACGGCGGCGACCTCGGCACGATCGTCTCCGCCTACGTCATGTACAACATTCACCATCCCGAAGAAGTCGCTCAGCGCTATCCGGGCGTCGTGCGGCAGATTCTCACGCACCATTCGTACATCCTGCTGTACCTCGTCGGCGCACCGGTCGAACTCTGCGCCATGAAAGCCACGCTGCACTACAAGGAGTACACGGAAGAAGATATCGCCATGGTGCAGATGCGCCTCAAGAACGGCGCCCTCGCGCACTTCTGCGCCAGCTTCGCCGCCGACGATCACGCCGCCGATCCCTGGACCGTCATGGTGAAAGTCATCGGCACCGCCGGCAGCACGCGCTACAGCTACCGCGATCACGTCGAAATCAAACCGGGACTCGTGCATTCACAAACGTACACCGCCTATCAGGGCAGTGTGATGAACGAAGTTCGCCACTTCCTCGTCGATTGCCTCCGGCTCGATGCGCAACCACTCAGTACGCTCGCGGATGCGGTCACCGCCCAGAAAATGATCGAAGCGGCCGAAGAGTCAATCCGCAATAAGAGTGTCGTGACGCTTTGAGAAAAAGTGCAAGCAGCAGGAGGACAAGGATTCGAACCCTGTGGAGCGGTTTTGGAGGCCGCCGGCTCTCCCAGGAGCATCCCCCTTCATATTCCTCTTAGACGCCCGGAATCGGGGAATCGGGTACGGGTTCGATTTTTATCTTGACAGATCTCATCGGCTCGTTATTGTCCGTGACGGATTTGGGGAATTCCGTACCTGCGGAAAGGGGGCCGAAATGCGTTTCTTGGGTCTGGCAGCGGCGTTCGTTGTCATCAGTGCGGCGAATGCGTCAGCTCAAACACCGTTCGTCTATAAGCCGATCGATACGGATAAATTCGTGGTTCGCCCGACGAACACCGTCGCCAACGCGACCGGGAACACCATCGGCGGCACGATCCGCGCCATCGGTGGCACGATCGCGAACACGATTGAAAACAACGGATTCGTGCGAACCTTCAACAATCTGCTGGGTCGGCGGGCCACACCCGCGTCGGCTCAGGCGGGGTTCAGCGCACTGCCGCCGGCGAGTGCGTTCCAATCGATCAATTACCCGAACACGTTCACACCGCGAATGCCCGTGAGCTCGACGTACGGCCGATCGGTGACGTTCCCGAACGAGCGATAACTCGTTCAACATGCAAAATGACCAAGCCGTGGACTGCCCCTGAAGAAGGCAGCCCACGGCTTGTTTCATTGGAAGAGTTACTTGCTTTCCGGTGGCGGGATCGTGAAGACGTTCGCCGGTGGCGGAACCGGGATCGCCGGTATGCCCAGCGTGCTCGTTTCCTTCTTCGCTTCCGGCGGTTCCGTCAGAAGCGTCGGCGTCTGGATCGACGGCATCGGCGGTTTGATTTCCTCTTTCGGCTTCGCCAGCGGTGGCTCGATCGTTTGCGGATAGATCGCCCCGCGACCAATCCCCGTGCTGATCGGCCGCGCGACCGGTTGCGGCCGCGTGATCTCCGCTGCGGGCGCCGGCGTGGGCTTGATCCGGCTGGTCAGCTCGGCCCGTTGCGGCGGATTCGGCGCGATCGTCCGCGGCTTCGCCAGCGGAGGCTCCGACGTCTGCGGAACGGCGGCATTCGCAGCCGACGAACGGTACCCATTCACGTGATACTGCCACAGCGCCGCCTGAGCGGACTTGCGGACCTCTTCCGACGGATCGCCCACAACGGCCTGTTCCAGAATGGCGCCGGCTTCCACCGAGATCGGCTTGAGCAGTCCGATCGTTTCGGCGACCTTCGTCCGCACCGAGACCGACGGATCCTGCTGAAGCGAAGTCATCAGAGTGGGGATGACGGTGGCATCCTGCTTCGGATCGGCCGTCCGCAGCGCCTGCGCGGCCGCGACTCGCGCCCGTTCATCGCGGCTGTTCTTTAGCGTAACGATCGAGGGATTCACCGCCTTCGCCACGGGTGCGGGCGTAGTTGCGGTTGCGGCTGTGTCGTTGGGTGCGGGTTGCGGGGGCGGATCTTCCTTCTTCTTGCGGAAGATCCCCAGGCGGGGGATTTCGAATTTCGGAAATTCCGCGCGGGCAGATGTCGCCTCGGTGCACGCGGCCAATGCCAGAATCGTGGCAGCAGTCCGTCGCATGGGATTCCTCCAGCTGAGTGGTTATTGTGGAATCGACGCACAACCAACCTGCTTGCCGTGGAATCGGCGGGAATCGAGTCGATTGCCGGCACTGTCCCGCCGAGCAATCGTTGTGTGCGAACGGATCGGCGAAACACGCACCGCCCGCACAGGCAGTACGGCACTCACGCCCCGCAGACTTCCGCGAAATGATTACGAAAATCCGTCAGTCTGAAGCGATTGTGCGTGATCGGTGGGAAGCGTATGCGGAGAAATGGAAAATGGGATTCAAGTCTTGAAGGGTGTTCAACCGATCGAAACGCGAATTTGGCGATCGAGGACGGGACAACAGCACTTTGGGAACTTCACCGTAGCTTCGTGAGCTAGAACCTCCTTGGTGAGTAAGGGTTGTGCAACCCCAAGGCGTTGATAGCTGACTGGTCGCAAACACCGCGAATTCGGCAACAAATGCGACCAGAATTAAGTGCGCCACATCTACCATGCGTTCCATCACAATTGGATCGCGTTTCTCAGCGTGGCATTGAATGAAGGACGATTACCCGCGAACTACTACACACTTCCTGAGCAGGACACGGGCGGATATGGAGCGGACGTTGTGTCGCTAAGGGGACGAAGCGGAACCGCCTCGGAACCCGGCACCGCAACCTCCGCAACCGCGACGATCAAGTGCGCGGCGCCCCAAACGCGGTTGGTATCTGTTGCTAATGCAAATCGCGTTCGAAAACGGAAAAGTCACGTAGCTATTAAGCATGTCAGTGGTGACGAAACGATCGCGATTATCGAACTCGTCTCGGCGGCCCATCAAGACAACCGAAATGGGTTCGTCATGTTTGTTCAAAAAGCATGTGACCTGATCGAACGAGGCGTGCATCTGCTTGTCATCGATCTGTTTCCACCGACGAATCGTGATTCTGAGAGAATTCACTCCGCCATCTGGGGAGAACTGGCACACGGTGAATTTCTTCCACCTGCAGACAAACCACTGACACTGGTTAACTATGATGCTGATTTTCCGCCCAACGCTTATGTCGAACCGGTCGCAGTGGGAGATACGCTACCCGATATGCCGATGTTTCTGGCTCCCCGACAGCATGTGTTGGAGCCACTGGAAACAACCCATTAAAGCGCATTGCGGGCCACGCCGGAGCGATGGCGCAGCGTGATTCAAAGTGGAACATGAAGGGCGAAACTCACTTCGCCGTATAACCGCCGTCGACGAAAAGCGTCGTGCCGGTCACATAGCTGCCGGCATCACTGGCGAGCATAAGAGCCGGCCCAACCAGCTCCTTCGGATCCGCCCAGCGGCCCAAGGCCGTGTGATCCGCGAACGCCTGCTTCTCGGCATCACTGAGCATCGACATCGGCAGGTCGGTCAGAAACGGTCCGGGCGCGAGACAATTCACCGTGATACCGAACGGCCCCAGATCAAGGGCGGACGCGCGTGCGAAACCCATGAGCGCCGATTTGGTGACAGAGTAGGTCGTGCGACCGGCTTTCGAGACCTGTCCGAAGATCGAAGAAATGTGAATGACGCGGCCCCACTTGCGCTCCTTCATGTTCGGTACGATTGCCCGCGTCAATGCCATGCACGAGCTGAGGTTGATTTCCAGTACCCGATCCCAGACCTCATCGCTGATGGCGTCGATCGGCTGCGGATGATTGGTCCCCGCATTGTTGATGAGAATGTCGATCTTGCCCATCTTCGAGAGCGCATCGGCGGCGAACTGCGTGACCTGTGAGCGGTCGGCCACATCGCAGACGAAGTACGCACCGCAGCGGTGGGTCCCGTGAAGGATCTCATCGAGCGAGCTTTTGAGCTGCTCTTCGGTGCGGGCGGCAATGACGATATCGGCGCCGGCCTCGGCGAAGCCGCGTGCCATCGCTTTGCCGAGACCTTTGTTACCGCCGGTGATGAGCGCGACTTTGCCAGTGAGATCGAACTGTTTAAGCTTCATGGTGGATCCGATTATTTTTTGGCGCGGAGTTCTTTTTCGACGACGGTGGCGATCGATTTGACGTCATCATCGCCGAGCGGTTTTTCTGCGGTGAAGGACCAACGCTGGATCGGTTTCATTTCGCGGTAGAAGACGACGGTAAGCGTGTCTTTCTCGCCGATGTTCCAGGCGGCGGTTGCCTCCGATTTTCCGGGAGCGAGTGCGAACGGCACGCCAAGCGTCTTGAGCTGCGAAGAAAGATCGCGAGCCTGCTGGGCAGATTCGTCACGCTTTTCGTCTTCCGGATATTCTTTGCCGAGAGTCAGGAAGATGACGAACGCGCCGAGTCGCACTGCTTTGAGTTCCTTGTCGGTGACGAGTTCGTTGAGTTTGACGGCGAGCTTTGAGACTTCGGGATTGGGGACCGGTTGGTTGTTGGTGTCCAGCATGGGCGGAAGGCGCGAGAAGACGGCAACGACGGGATTGAGTGCGTTATCAACGACGAGGCAGTGCATTTTGTCGGCACGATTGCGGGGGCTTCCTTTTTCGAAGCGGCCATCAGTGGCGACGAATGCCCGGAACGAGCTGGGAATGACTTCGGCAGACTTGGGGTCTTGGGCGCAGGCGAGAGCGCCGAACGCACACGCCATCAGACCCAGGATTCGTGAACTGCGGCGCAACATGGAAAATCTCCGTCGAACCAGACGAAACAAGTGCAGTAAAGGATAGACTGACTGGTTTCGGCGTGTTCGTCAAGGCGGCTGCGGGGCTGTTCACCGCCGGAATGACCGGAACGCGCCGCGCAGTCGCGCCATGCGGTTCGGTCGTTTTGCCTTGCCGTCCCACCGATCCTGCCGATAACTACCTGATATCATTCGATAGATACCGTTCTCCCGATTTGTCCGGAGTGGCCCCCGATGGCCTATCAAACCCGCTGTCCCGAATGTCAGGCCAAGTTGACACTCGACGATATACCCGCCTCCGACGAGGCGATTGAATGCCCCAAATGCGGCAACCAATTCACCTCCGCGGACACCAAATCCCGGCGGACCGACGACGAACCGGCTCCCAAAAAGAAAAAGAAAAAAGAAACGAGTCCCGACAAAAAATCCAAAGGAGCAAGTAAGGCGAAAGCGGACGGCGCCAACCCGGTCAAAATTCGCAAAACAAAGAAAAAGAAAAGTAATCCGTACATCCTTTATCTGATGGCGACCGGTGCGCTGATCATCCTCGGTGCGATCGGCGGAATCGGTTACATGCTCTTCGGCCGAGTTGGCAAGGTCGAAGAAATGATGCTGCACGTGCCCTCAGACTTCAATCTGGTCCGCGGGATGAACGTCAGCCTCATCAGCCGGTATCCGGGGTATCTGTCGCAACTCGATCCGCAGTTCAACAAGGATATCCGCGATGTCGCCGCTGAACTTGCGGTCGCATCCGGAGCGCAGGATGCCATCGAATTTACCGACTACGCCATCCACGCGAAAAAGAAAGCGGGCGGACTGGCCGGTCAGATCTTCATCATCCGCACCCGCGAGACCATTGATGCCAAAACGGTCGGCCCGAACATTGGTGCGGAATCGAATTCCGACGGAGTTACGTACTACCGGGCCAAAGGGCGCGGCCTGATGGCGAATGCCATGGTCTACTCTCCTTCAAACCGCCTGTGGATTGTCGTACCGGCGGGTCCGCAGCAAGCCGCGATCTTCAGCGCCAGCGTGGCCGGACCCAAGTCCCGGGAATCGACCCTCGCGGGCACCTACGGCGATGCGGGGAAGAAAATCACCGGCGGTCATATCTGGATGCTGGTGTGCGCAACCGGAGACCTCTCCGGTTACATCAAGACCATGGGCGAAGGGATCAAAAAAGACTTCGCACCGCTCGGCAATCAGATGCTGAACTCGAAGTACTACGGGCAATACATCCTCTTCGGTACTTCGGTCAAGATGGGCGCCGCGATCGACTGCGATTCCAAAGATACCGCGAGCACCATCGCCACCGACATGACCGACGGTCCACTCGGAAAGGGCGACGATTCCGAAGTGCCGAATGAAACGAAAAAGGTTCTGACGTTCGGTGGCAGTAAAGTCTTCAAAGAGACGTTTCTCGCGAACATCAAGTACACCTACACCGGCACCTGCGCCTATCTGCAGAGCTACATGCCCTTCGTGAAGATGCAGGAAATGATCACCATCTTCAACAATCCGAATCTGGCCGAATCAGGACGATGATCTCCGCACTCCAGTCCTGGCCTCCGCTTTCCGCTCCCGCACCGCTGGCGGTCCTCGTCAGCGGCGGCATCGATAGCGCCATCCTGCTCGCCGAAGCGCTAACGGTCTACCCCGCCGTCCACCCCATCTACGTCCGCGTCGGCTCACAATGGGAAGACGCCGAGTTCGCGCATCTGCTGCGATTCCTGAAAGCGATTGACCATCCCCGCCTGAAGCCCTGCGTGGAACTCGCGCAGCCCGTTGCCGACCTCTACGGTTCGCACTGGAGCATCACCGGCGAGAACGTGCCCGTCCGCTACACCCCCGACGAAGACGTCTACCTTCCCGGCCGCAACGTCCTGCTCCTCGCGAAACCGCTCATCTGGTGCCACATGAACGGCGTACCTGAACTCGCCACCGCACCGCTGGCCGGCAACCCCTTCCCGGACGCGACACCCGAGTTCTACGACGGCTTCGCTCGCATGGTCAGCACCGCCATTCAAGGCCAGGTCCGCGTGCTCAGGCCCTATGCCGACCTCAAACTGCACAAAGTGGACGTCCTGCGCCGCGGCGCACATCTGCCGCTCCAGCACACCTTCTCCTGTATCCTGCCCGCCGGCGGTCAGCATTGCGGAGCCTGCAGCAAATGCGGTGAACGCATCCAGGGATTCCACGACGCCGGCATCCCCGACCCCACACCCTATGCGACGAGGTAAGAATGTTCCGCGTGTCGAAGGAAATCTGGTTCTGCTACGGTCACCGCCTGCTGAACTACAACGGCAAATGCGCGCACCTGCACGGCCACAACGGCAAAGCCGTCATCACCATCGAATCCCAACAGCTCGATGACCTCGGCATGGTCGTCGACTTCTCGCTGGTCAAGAAGCTGATCGGCAAGTGGATCGACGAGCACCTCGACCACAAGATGATCCTGCACAAAGACGACCCGATCATCCCCGAACTCACGCGGCTCGGTGAACAGTTCGTCACCATCCCCGTGAACCCGACGGCGGAGAATCTGGCCCGGATGATCTTCGAGCATGCGGTCGAGCAAAAGCTGCCCGTTGTGGAAGTCACGCTCTGGGAGACGGAGAACTCCATCGCCACCTACCGCGGACCGGAAAACCGATGAGGGATAGTATTACTTTGTTCAATGTGATCATTTTTGCACTAAATGCTTGACATCTCGCGAATCGTCATCGATCGCCGTACGTGGCGGCGTCATTCAAACCCTGACTCGTCTTTCCACCGACACTGCCACACCCTACGGTGGAAAGACGCCAAATTTTCGGAAGCGCCTATGCGCCACAAGGGTTTACGTCAATTTCAGCGGTCAGCTTTCAGCAGTCAGCCGTCAGTTTCTTCAATCCCCCGCGCTCTTCGCGGGTCTCTGACCCCGACGGAATCAACGACCGCTGGTTCACCCGTCAATTCGCCGGAGATGGCGACGAATACGCATCGAAATTCGCCGAATATCGGTCGGGAATTGGGTCAAAATCGGGTCCAAACCGCCCTATAGTGAACAAATATCGACACTAATTTCGGTAATAGTTATTTGATCACTTCTTGTGCCATCGTTGCTACTTCGCGTTTTTGCTCCAACTCCCGTATTAACGCAACGAATTTAGGAAGTGTGCGCGAATGCCGTCGAAATCTGTGTCCTGCTTGATGTGTTCGATCCTTGGCGCGGCGAAATAGCCCCTGACTTCGATTCCAGCAGCAGCGCTAGCGATTCCTTGACTAGCGTCTCGCAGTCCGTCTCGCGCGAACTCCTTTGCTGAATTGGTAATTCACGAACGATGGGGCTCTTGAGTCAACCCATTCGGCAACAACATGCCTGATGATGAAGCCCCGTGAGCACCTACCAAATTGACACCTTACGATACCTGCTTTCGCATAAAAACCATTGTGTTCATGGTCACCATTTGTTCGCCAACAATCGTTGCACTCATGCCCTGATTGAAGTCAGATACCGTGCATTCCGTGCCCCACTGAATGGCTGCAGTTTCTCGTAGTAGCCGGGCAATGGCAAAGCCTCCTCCATCAATCTGGTTGAGTACATAGTGGCCGTGAACTACGACAGTTGGCATGTCTCGTGACTTCTGAAGTAGTTGCCGTGCAGCCCAAAGAGAGGACGCGATGCACTTGAACGCGGAAGTCGGACGAATCTGTTCAGCAAACTCTTGAATCGTCACCCACCCTCGTTCAGTCAATCCGAAGGGGAGATTTCCAGGATGCACAAGAGGGATAAGACGGCTCGCCGCAAGGGCACGCATCTGAGGAGGGAACTGTATTTGTTTGTCAATTTGCACTTGTTCCTCGGCCCACTTCTGCCATCCCGCTCGGTGAAACGTCGCCTGTGTTCCGTGTCGGGCGGCGGTTTCAGGGTCCGCGAATCGGATTCCTAGAAAATTGCCCCCTGCATCAGTTCGAAGCCCTCCGCAGACAGCACAACTTTCCCGATACCACTCCCCCCTCGGGGGCCCAAACTGTGCCCCTTGCAATGGGCTGTCCATTGTCGTCTTGAATTACACCAAGTAAAGGTGCAACTGCATGCCAAAAAGTACTGTTGTGTTGAATACTCAGGACGGCTTCATCCGGGCCTTTACGGTTCAATCGAAGCAACAGATTCTCCACGTTGATCGTCAGCCAGTCGTTTGCGACGACGGCAGGCTGCCGCGAACCGCCTTCCTCGACATCAAGAGACACGTCTAACGCAGGAGCTAGCCACTCACACAGTTCGACCCACGTGCAAGCCGAACTCGAAGGATGTTCTCGACGTAAAAGTGCGACCGGTACTTGCCGACTGGTATCGCACCAAACACGTACCCGCGTCCCCCCATCCGGCAGTGTTTGTTGTTCCTCTAGTGTTGCCCGCCTCAGCAAAGGTCGGACTTGAAGCCCGCGGCGGAATTCGAGCACCCAAGTTTCGTCGTAGCCCCGGTCATACCGCCTCGTAAGCACACGAATACGGTCACCCCACATGAACACGGAAAAGAAGCCGATGCCAAACTTTCCCGTCGCCTCCATACCCAGGGCTTCCAGACCGGGAAACTCTTGGCGCATCCTGCGCGTGCCCCAGAATGACGTTCCGAAGTCGAGCAGTGTTCCGGTGAGCGTCGTCTTCGACATGCCAACGCCATTATCTTCGACCTCAATCCAGTCCTGCTGTTCTGTCGCATCCCGCCCTGGGCGAACTACGATTCTGCCAAAAGATATCTCCCGCCCTTGCAACCTTCTTCTGGCCCGGATCGCATCTGCCGCATTCTGAATGAGTTCCCGCAGCGGAACTTCTGTGCGCTTGCCGTAGAGCTGATTACCCCCCAGTGTTCGGACTAGACCGGGGACATCCTTGATCCTGACTTCGGCATCCGCAGGTTCCCATCCTTCGGTGCGCAAGTCCGAAGCCAGCCGACTTGCGTGGTCAGTGTTGGCAATTCCTCTCGCGGCAAGCCGATCACGTTTCGTGTCGGCAAGCAGAGCATCAACTGCGTGCAGCTCACCATCAGCCATTCGTAGCCAGTCGAAAGCAGTCCACCACGATTCATACTCGTCGAGGTTGAATGGGCGGCTCGATCGGTAACGAATCCGGTCTACCCCCGGCATCAGGTAAGGTGTCCGAAGTAGAGACTGAAACTTCCAGTGCTGATCGGAATAACCGTTCGGTTGACGTAGTGCTGCGAGAAAGCCGGGAGCTCGGCGGTCGTCACAGTGGATTGCATCGGCTGTACGCAGGAGGCAGCCAAGTTTCACCAGATCGACGGACCATTCATGCGGCAACCACCCAGGGCCGCCCGCGGGTGACTGCGGCAGCCATGCAGGGTCAAGAAGTTTGTTCAGCGGCCAGTGATGACTGAACGCTACCTTACCTATGTCGTCGGCAAACGCTGCTCTCAGATCGGCGTCGTCGAGGAGGTAGTACTTCGTGCCCCCGTATCCCCATTCTTTCGTGAGCAGGACAGCGGCCTGCCGGGCGTGGAGTTCTCGGAGCAAATTCTGGATCGCGGCGCGTTCGGTCTCCCCGTCCGGGTTCGAGATTTCTTCTGGAGTAGGTGTTCTCCCTAAACGTGGTCGCAGGAGCGACGTGACCGTATCCCGCCAAATTGGCTCGCCTTTGATTCTGTCGATCTCATCCTGGTAAGCAGCTTGCGACATCGCAAGGTCATGAACCAAGATCGCCCCTCCGAGCACGAACGCTTCCGCTGGGGTGATTGGGTATTCGGGGCCGGCGACGAGATCGACCATCTCCCACAGTGCGTCAAGGTGGGTGACATCGTGCACGGTGAAGAACGGCAAGTCGCGTGGGATTTCACCGGCTAATCGGGCGGCACGGTCCCGAAATCCGAGAAAGGCCTGTCGCAAACGTTCGCGACTGCCTGAGTGGTCGTCCTTCTTCTGCACCGCAAGAGTCTTTTTCCAGACGTTGGTGAGTTCGAATCGCTCTGGTGGCATGGGTGGGCTCCGTGTATCACGCCGGATTGTACTTACAAATAACGGGCGATGACAACGAAAAATGAGGTTAGGGATAGTGATGAGTAAGGGATTTCAATTCGGATCTCCGATTATAGTTGATGATGCGAATGTGTGATGGCGAGGGTGCCAACGAAATAGCCTCTCATCACGAAGGCGCCGAATATCGGGAGGTCAGTCATGAATTCTTTGCGGATTTTGAAACGCGAAAGGTTATCGCCGAATTTTGAGTGTTACTGTGCGTTTTTATGCGAGTTGGGAATGAAAAAGGGAGATTGCAGGGGAGTCTTGCAGTCTGAGATTTCGTCGGGGTCGGAGACCCGCGACGAGCGCGGAGGTGTCCCGCGACGAATGCAGTGAAGTCGCCATCGGACGTCTCGATCGAGCCCGCGCAATCTGAATTGTTGAACCAATGAAAAATGAAAAACGAACGCTGATGCCGGACGGCAGAAGGCTCGGGCGGTGTCACTGGGAAGGGACTCGCGTGATCTGATATGCTTCGATCGCGTTCGTGCCCCAGATGGCGGTGGCCTTTTTATCTTTGATGAATTCGCTCGCAAGTTTGTGGACGGTCGTCAGCGGGGCATACTGATCGCTTACGGGCCAGTTGCTGCCGAAGACGAGACGCTTGGCGCCGAATGCCGTCCAGACCGCCTCCACAACCGGGCGGTAGAACGCCAAGTCCTTCGGCGCCGCATCCGTCTTTCGCGTTCCCTCAACGAGAGCGGAGAGTTTGCACCAGACATTCGGCTGGGCGGCGGCTTTCAGGTTGACGCGATAGCTGGCGTCGGGTGCCTGCCCGTCGATCTTCGGATTCGCCATATGATTCACGACAATCCGTAACTTCGGAAGCTTCCCCGCCAGTTTGGCCACATCGACGAGCAAATCCTGTCCGCCATTCACATCCAGAGTCAGGCTCCGCTCCGACAGCGCAGTCAGATTCCTGAAGATCGAAGCTTCAGCGAGCGCTTTCTTGACCTGATCGTGACTGATGCGAATGCCACGGAACAGCGGATTCTTTGCGAAGCGATCGAGGTGCTTGCGGAACTCCGCATCGGCCGGGTCCAACCGCCCGACGATCCCCACGATGAACGGTTCATCCTTGGCGAGATCCAGCAGCCATTGATTGTCCTCGACTCGCGATGACGCCTCGACGACGACGGTGCCCGTGATTCCCAGCGGCTCCGCCAGCTTCCGATACTCCTTCGGCAGAACGGTGCGGTACAGTTTTTTGCTGTCTTTATTGGGCCACGGTACGCCTTCGGGCCGTGAGGGATCGTAGAAGTGCGTGTGCGTATCGATGACGATCGGTTTGGGCGGGTCCGCTTGTGCGGGGAGGGTAGTGGCGATTGCGGTGGTGGCGAGCCATTCGCGACGTGTGAGCTTCATGCCGGTGTTATACAATGGCGCATGCCGATTTGACCGTGAACCGCGAGAACCCACGCCGATGGCGAAAGCGAAATCCCCAACTGCGAAGGCCCCTCCGCCGGCGGAGTATACCGTCGTCGCGCGTCGCTATCGTCCGCAGCAGTTTTCGGATCTGATCGGTCAGGAGCATGTGGCGAATGCGCTGGTGAATGCGCTGCAGTCGGGGCGGGTGGCGCATGCGTATCTGTTCACCGGTGCCCGCGGGGTGGGGAAGACGTCGTGCGCCCGGATTCTGGCCAAGGCGCTCAATTGCGTGAAGGGACCGACGGCGACGCCGTGCGACGAATGCGAGATCTGCAAGAGCGTGGCCGTTGGCGAGGATCTGGACGTTCTCGAGATCGACGGGGCGAGCAATAACAAGGTCGAGGAGATCCGCGATCTGCGTTCGAATGTCGGCTTTCGCCCCGCCCGCGCCCGGTACAAGATCTACATCATCGACGAAGTCCACATGCTCACGACGGCGGCGTTCAATGCGCTGCTCAAGACGCTGGAGGAACCGCCTCCGCATGTGAAGTTCATCTTCGCCACCACGGAAGCGCAGAAGATCCCGATCACGATTCTTTCGCGGTGCCAGCGGTTCGATTTTGCTCATGTGAGCACGAACCGGATCTTCGCGGCCCTCAAGGCGGTCGTCGCGAAGGAAGGGCTGAAGGCGGACGATGAGGCGTTGCACCTGATCGCGCGTCGGGCGGCGGGTTCGATGCGGGATTCGCAGTCGCTGCTCGATCAGCTGATGGCGTTCAGCGATGGGCATCTGACGGCGGAGAAAGCGCATTCGATTTTCGGCACCGCCAGCGATGATCGCGTGCTCAAGCTTGTGGAAGCGATTTTGAACGGCGATGCGCGGGTTGCACTGGAGGAGATTCACGACGCTGCCGCCCGCGGAATGCAGCTGGGGGAACTGCTGGATCAGATGATCGAGTATTGGCGGGGGCTGATGCTGATTCAGTCGGCGGGTCCGGAGTTCTCAGAGCTGGACGTGACGCCGGCGGTTCTGGAGGCGATGCGCGGGCACGCGAAGCGGATGAACCTGGACACGATTCTTGCGGGGATCGATGTGCTGGCGACAACGCGGCAGAAGATGCGTGGGAGTTCGTTGGGTCAGGTCTTGATTGAGTTGGCGGTGGTGCGGTTGGCGCGTCTGGAGGAGCTGCTTTCGATCGGGGGGCTGGTGGCGGCGCTGAATGGCGCACCCGGTGGCGTGAAGCTGACGAGCGCACCGGCTGACGCTTCAAAAAAAAAATCCCTGACCGCCGACCGTGAAGCGCCGGCGGCTGAATCGGGCGAGACGAGCCTTCCGCAATTATGGTCGCAGCTGATTGAAAAGCTGGGCCCGATTCGCGGAAGTCAACTTCAGCAGGCGGGAATGCCTGCAATTTTGGGGCCAAATTCACTAGCAATTCGTGTTCCTTCGACGTATACTTCCGCGTATGAATCGCTCGCGACGGAAGCGACGATCGACGCGATCCGAAATCACTTGAGCAAGTTGAGTGGTCAGACTTGGTCGATCCGTGTTGAGAAATCGCAAGATCACGCTGTTCAAGACGTTGCGATCGAGAGACCCCGGGCGGTTGAGTCGGGAGTCATGCGGACGAAGGATGTGATGGAGCTTCCGATGTTCAAGTCGCTTTCGGAGTCATTGGGAGCGCAGATTGTCAAGATCGACCCCGGATTCAATCCTTCGGCCGTCGCGGTCGTAGCGGCGGAACTGACGACCACAACCCTGGAATCGCCTCCGGAAGACGAGGAACCGTGATGTTCAAAGAACTCGGCTCGATGATGAATCTTCTTGGGAACAAAGGGAAGATTCAGGAAGAGATGCAAAAATTTCAGGAGTCGATCGGCAAGATTACCGCCGAGTCGACCTCCGGTGGCGGAATGGTGACGGCGAAGGTGAACGGCCGGATGGAGCTACTGACGGTGAAATTGTCGGATGAAGCCGCCAAACTGGATGACCGCGAGATGCTCGAGGATCTCATTGTGGCGGCGGTGAATGCGGCGATGAACAAGAGCCGGGAGCAGGTCGCGGCCGAGACGGCGAAGATGGCCGGCTCGCTGGGGTTGCCGCCGGGGATGCTGGGCGGCGGATTGCCGGGACTGGGATAAATCATGCAAGCAGGTTCGACGATTCAGACATTGCTGGACGAGTTGGAGAAGTTGCCGGGGATTGGTCCGAAAAGTGCGGAGCGGATCGCGCATTTTCTGCTGAGCGGCGATCGGAAGACCGCGAGTTCGCTGGCGGAGGCGCTGCGGGGCGTGGTGGAGAAAGTTCACCCGTGCCGCGAATGTTTCAATCTGACGGAAGGCGAGTTGTGTCCGATCTGTTCGAATCGCGGACGGGATGCGGGTCAGATTTGTGTGGTCGAAACGCCGCGAGACGTCGGATTGTTTGAAAAAGCAGGGACTTACCGCGGTGTGTATCACGTTCTCGGTGGTCGGCTGGCTCCGCTGGAAAATGTCGGCCCCGAAAATCTGACGTTGACACAACTGGTCGCTCGGGTGCAGCGTGGTGGTGTGCGGGAAGTGATTCTCGCGACGAGTCCCACGCTCGAAGGGGACGGAACGGCGCTTTTGGCTTCGAACTTGCTTGCTGGCACGAATGTGTCGATCACGCGTCTGGCACGCGGGATTCCTTCCGGGGCGTCTCTGGAACTGGTGAATTCTCAGATACTCGCCGACGCGCTGGATGGGCGAAAGGCGTTTTAGAGGGTCAGGACCGTGAACAAGAGGGATACGGAATGAGTGGCATGAACCTGGGCATGGGAATGCACCAGAAGCAGACCATGGGGATGCATCTGGCTCCGCGCATGATCCAGTCCATGGAAGTGTTGCAACTCTCCGTCATGCAACTGCAGGAAAAGCTGACCACGGAATTGCAGGAGAATCCCTTTCTCGAAGTCCGCGAACGCCACTCCACCCAGGATGCCGCTCCCGAAGGCGACTTCAACGCCGACGCACCCCTCAAGCACGACGAAACCGGCGACATCGAATTCGCACGAATGGACGAGATCAACCGCGACTGGGGCGATCTCTTCAACGAGGATCACCGGCCCAGCCGTTCGGTGCGCGAGGAACTCGGCGACAAGAAGCTCGAGGCGATGCAGAATGTCGCCGACGCCCCGCAATCGCTGCAGGAGCACCTGAACGAACAGCTCGGCTATCTCGATCTTTCACCCGAGAAATTCGAACTGGTTCAGTTCGTCATCTCGCATCTCGATGAAAACGGCTATCTGCTTTACCACGATCCGGATCGCCGCACGCCCCGGCCGATCTCCTTCGACGAACTGGCCAGTTCGTTTGAGGCGATGACCGGTAAGTCGGTAACGCTCGGCGAGATCGAAGACGCCTTGTCCGTGGTTCACAAACTGGAGCCGGCGGGTGTCGGAGCGCGGGACACCAAGGAATGCCTGCTGCTGCAGATCGATGACGAGATCGACCACGCGGATCTCGTGTCCGTGATCATTCAGAATCACCTCGAAGACGTTGCGCACAACCGCCTGCCGGCCATTCAGCGCCGCACCGGCGCCGATCTCGAAACGATCCACGAAGCGATCGAAGAGCTCAAACGGCTCGATCCTCGACCGGGTGCGCGATTCGTATCCGAAGGCACGCAGTTCGTCGTTCCGGATGCCGTCGTCACCTGGGACGACGAAGGCGAATTCGAGATTCGATTGACGAAAGACTGGACGCCCAACGTCCGCGTGAACGCCAAATTCGCCGATCAGCTCAAAGACAAATCCGTCGATCCCAAAGTCCGCGAAGAACTGATCAAGAAATACCGCATGGCGAATTGGCTGGTCGAAGCGATCGAACAGCGGCGCAACACGCTCACGAAGGTGATCCGCGAGATCATGACCTACCAGCGGGCGTTTCTCGAAAAAGGGCCGGACTTTATCCAGCCACTGAAGATGGAGCAAATTGCGGAGAAGGTCGGCGTGCACGTCACGACCGTCAGCCGGGCGGTGGATGAGAAGTGGGTCGAAACGCCGCGTGGTGTGTTCCCGCTGCGCCGATTCTTCGGTGGCGGGACGAAAAACGCGCAGACTGGCCAGGAAGTCGCCTGGGAAACGATCAAGCAGAAGCTTCAGGAGATCATCGCGGCGGAGGATAAAGCGAAACCGCTCTCTGATGAAGACATCATGGACAAATTCCAGGAATTCGGGCTGACGGTCGCACGACGCACCGTCACCAAATACCGCGAAGCGCTCAACATCCCCTCCAGCCGCCATCGCAAAGACTGGGCCCGGTTGGGATAATCCCCGAACATCTCACCGGTGCTCTGTCACCGCATGAAGGTCAAATGGGTGCCATGGCCACGGCTTTGCGTGGCCATGCCCACACAAAGCTGTGGGCATGCCACCCGACGGGGATGCGGATGGCTATAATCGCCGGTAGCCCTCTTCCCCCGCCTCAGGTGCTACTATGGCGCGATTGATCCTTGCTACTGCGTTCCTCCTTTCGCTCTTCGTCACGTCCGCTTCGCAGGCGCAGAACAAAAAGGGTCAGGTCAAACTGACCAGCGAAACGGTGAAGTCGAAGACGATGGCCTACAAGACCACACCGCAGGGCGATCTGAACTTTCACGTTTACTATCCCTCGGATTGGAAAGCGACCGACAAGCGGCCCGTGATCGTGTTCTTCTTCGGCGGCGGCTGGAAGAACGGTTCCTACGAGCAGTTCGTTCCGCAATCGGAATACCTCGCCACCCGCGGAATCGTCGCCATCTCCGCCGACTACCGGATCTCTTCGAAGCACAAGACCACGCCCGACGCCTGCGTGGAAGATGCCAAGTCCGCCATCCGTTATGTGCGTTCCCACTGCACGGATCTCGGCATCGATCCCAACAAGGTGATTGCGTCCGGCGGATCCGCCGGCGCGCACATCGCCGCCTGCACCGCGCTCGTGGAAGCGTTCGATTCGAAAGACGACCCCAAACTCTCCGCCAAGCCGAACGCCATGGTGCTCTTCAACCCTGCCCTGAATCTGACGGTGGCGGAGGGCCGAACGATCAAAGGCGCAGACGGCAAAGATATCGCCCAAGCGATTTCACCAACTCTTTATCTGGACAAGAATACACCACCAGCGATCATCTTCTTCGGCACGGCGGACAAGATGATCAGTCAGGGCCAGGAATACGCCAAAAAGGCGAAGGAGTTGGGTGTGCGAGCGGAACTCTACACCGCCGCCGATCAGCCACACGGATTCTTCAACCGCACGCCGTGGTGCGAAGCGACCGCCGAGCAGATGGATCGCTTCCTCGCTTCGCTCGGCTATCTCTCTGGCGAACCGACGGTGAAGACCAAAGACGGAATCGCCCTCAAGGCCGAATCCAAATAATCCGGACCGCATGATTTTCCTCGATCACAACTCCACGACGCCTTTGCTTCCGGCAGCGGCCACGGCAATGCGCGAATGTGCGGAAACGGCGTACGGCAATCCGTCCTCGTCGCACGCCGTCGGCCGTCGGGCCCGCCAGCGACTCGAAGACGCCCGCGAGCAGATCGCCGCGCTCCTCGGCGCACGGCCCGAAGAAGTCATCTTCACGAGTGGAGCAACGGAGGCGAATAATCTCGCGCTCTTCGGACTCGCCGGCGAACCACCACGGCGGATCGTTGCGTCGCCCATCGAGCATCCGTGCATCGTCGAGCCGCTCAAACTCCTGGAAAAGCTAGGTCATTCCATCGAATGGCTCGAAGTGGATACTCGCGGAGTGGTGAAGCTGCGCCCGGTGGAGGCGGGTCAACTGCTCACCCTCCAACTCGCCAATCACGAGACGGGCGCGATCCAGCCTGTGGCCGAGTTCGCTCGTTCCGTCGTGCCCGTTCACACCGATGCGGCGCAGGCGGTGGGGAAGATTCCGGTGCATTTTCACAAGCTGGGTGTCACAACGCTTTCGCTCTCTGCGCACAAATTCCGCGGCCCGATCGGCATCGGCGCACTGTTCGTGAAAAAAACGACACAACTTCGCCCACGGACCTACGGCGGGCATCAGCAGCGCGGCCTGCGCCCCGGCACCGAACCGGTCGCGCTCGCCGTCGGCATGGCGGTCGCGCTTGAAAACGCCGTCCGGACCATGGCGGAAACGGCCGAACGACTGACGCGACTCCGCTCGCGCTTGCTCGAACGATTGCAGCAGGCGGTGCCGCCGGTGATCGTGAACGGTCCGCTGCCGGGAGACGCCGATTCGCTGCCGACCACGCTCAATCTTTCGTTCCCCGGCTGCCGGGCGGATCTCCTGTTGATGGCGCTCGATCTGGCGGGGGTCGCCTGTTCCACCGGATCGGCCTGTTCGAGCGGTTCGCTGTTGCCGTCGCCGGTGTTGAGCGCCATGAAGGTGCCGGACGACGTGCTCAAATCCGCCATGCGCTTCAGCCTCGGAGAAACGACGACGGAGGCGGAGATCGACGAAGCCGCGACGACGATCTCCGCATGCGTGACCCGCGGGCGTGGAGTATAATGATTCCGATCAATCGAGGAACGAAAATGAATATCCCCATTTGGATTGAGCCGTGTCAGATTGGAATTCGCGTTTCGACGGGCGGGCCATTGAATATCGTCACCGAAGCGGCGACTGAATCATTGGCATTGGAACAAGCCCGAAAAAACTATGAGGAAAAACTCGCATCGGGAGCACGTTGGGACTCCCTGAACCTGTCAAACGATCGACTGGAAAAAGCTTGGATGAATCTTGCCAGCATACCCGAGGAGGAATGGCAACTCTTCCAACAAGCCATTCAGGATCATCGGAGTCAAAGTGAATCTTTGGAATGAAGAATGAGTATGCGGAACTTATGATCACCTTTATCCTTGACACCGATATTCTCTCGCTTCTGCAACGACATCAAACTCCCAAGCTGCTTGAACTCTGGAAAGCGAATCGAGCGTCAATCGCCATCACCGTGATTTCTGTCGAAGAGCAATTCAACGGATGGATCAGCCGACTGCGCCGAACGAAAACTCCGTCTGAATATAGCAGGATTTCCTCATATTTCGCTTCAACCATCGAGATGCTGTCCCATTTTCCGATCCTGTCAATGACGGAATCCGCAGTATTACGATTCCACACACTTGAAAAGTTGAAACTGAATGTCGCCGGCAACGATCTGCGCATCGCGGCCATTGCGCTGGAGGCCGGCGCAACCGTGATCACACGCAACCTCCGCGACTTCCAGCGAATCCCCGATTTGAAAGCGGTGGACTGGACTCTGCAAATCGATCAATGAATCATTCGATCTCACGAATAGCTTGATCCGCTCCCTCTGTACTTCCATCGCACGCGGATCAGGAGATCGTTCATGGCTCCAGTGGCGGACGGCGCGTCGGGGAGCGTACTCTCTTCCCCCGCTTGCACCAGCATGGCACGCAGGCGATGGAATTCCCTGCTGTGAAATTCCAAATCGACCTGTGAAAGTGTGCTCTTTTCCGGCCCAGTCGTTTTTCTCGCAATGAGATCATCGATATACGGCAATCTCGCCTCATCATTCAACACAACCAGATTCGCTTCGATCCGGCCGGTTCGCATGAGATGCAATCCGGTCAGCAGTACGCGATAAACATAAAGCAACGGTTTCACTCGAGGTGGATCCTCTTTCAGGAAGAGTTTCCATTGGGTATCTGCAAAGCCGAGATAATGATGCACGTGATGCCGCGTGATGCATCCCGGCGCGATGGCCTTCAACTCGTCGTGTTCCGGAGTCGTGTGCACAATCAACGGCGAGAAAAGTTGTTCGAGAACGTAGCCGTTCTTGCGAAGCATCAGCGAGAAAAACTTATGCGCGTCGTGCGTGACGAGATCCAGTTCCAGCCCGTCCTCGATTCCGGACCGTTCAATCGTTTCTTCACCTATTGTCAGGCCGATGATTTCCCGAAACGGAAGGAGATGAACGCCACGCAAATCATAATCGGAGTCGGGTGACGGGAATCCATAAAGGTGCGCACCGCTGATCGTGGCGAACAGCAGCGGATACGGATGATTCTTGACGATGGTTTGCAATCGCGGATCGAGCAACATGACTTAAGATTCTCTGGCAGCGGTTCGACGAACATGAATCAGAAATTGATTGACGGCATCGTAATCCGGTCGATCGGGCAGTTTTGTGTTACGGAAAGCATCTTCAAACTCGGCATGCAGGCGATAGCGCCACCGTTCCAGTTCGTCCCAGCTGAGCTCGCCACGTTTGATCGCCAGCAATGCGTCGCGATCACGGCCCACTTCAACATCGACGGTCCCGGTCCGCAGGATCTTTGCACCGGATAGGAGCAGCCGGATGAGATGCATGGCAGGCTTCCATTTCACGGTTCCGTGATTTCTCAGATCTGTTTGCATCTTTTTGAACTGCGAAAGGACGTACCCATTGAACGTCTGATAAACGAGTTTGGAAAGAAACCGATCCCGCAGGGACAGCAATTCGGTACCCAGTTCCGTGATGAATTCGACCTTTGGAGAGTAGAGGCACTCAAGGATGTTCGGGTTCGCTTTCAGGCCCAAAGTCACAAGCTTCTGAATCTCCCAGTAGACTTCCTGGGTCGCATCATTTTCGATCTGCTCGGGAACACCGGCCAGCGACCAGTGATCCTCCGCACGAGGCAGATAAACCCCGCGTCGATCCATGTCGGATTCTTCGGTCTCCAGTCCGTACGCCCGTGAACCGATCAGGCACCGATAGATCACACGATTCCAGTTCCGGCTCTGGTCATTCGCTTGCTGATCCTGGCCGGCATTCTGATACGAGGCGAGCACCGTGATCTGATCGTGCACCAGACGGACTTCTCCGCCATCGGGCATGCGGATCCGGTAGGCGTGGGTTCGATCCGTCGGCGCGTGCACGACTTCACCGACCGATCCGCGTGGATACGAAGATTGTGATTCTGCTGATTCACAATCGTGCAACACGACCACCTGCGTACCCGTCGGAAAAATCAAAGGTGTGTTCAAAGTGATAATCTGCTCCAATTGTTGCGAAGTTTAAAGCTCACAGTTACTTCTCCATCGCCCACGCGATGCCGCTCGTGAGCAGCTTCGGGAAGGCGTCGCCGGCGAAGTCATCCTCGTGGCCGAGGCTCGTGTAGAACACGCGGCCGTGGGTAGCGGACTTTTCGCGGATCCACGCCACCGGTTCCGCCGGATGCGTACCCGCCTTGCCCACCAGCAGCACGAGGCAATCCTTCGCCAGCGGGTTCGACTGGTACAGCGAGCAGGTCGACGGCGTGGCACCGGCCGGCCAGTCGAGGCGAAAGGCGTGCGGTTCGCTGCTGATGTGCGCCACCGGTTCAATCATCGACTTCAAATTGTTCGCATGATGCCCCTTGTACTCGCAGCCGAGGATCTCCTTGTCGAACGCCTCCCACATCGCCACGCCGTCCGGGAGCTTCTCGCCCTTCCGCGGTGCGAACGCATGACTGGCGGTGCGGATGGCGATGACAGGCTTTCCGCGGGCGATGAAGGATCGGATGCGGTCGAGATCCGCCTTCAAAAGCGGCTTGCGGCGCACGCTGATCAGCACCGCATCAGCACTCTCCAGTTGATCCAGCCCCGGCAGTGTGTGCTTGTTTTTCGCATCCGCGAAGACGAAGGACACGCGATAGTTTTTGCCCAGCTGCACGAGAGCGAAGGCGGGGAGCGTGGTCTCGGTCTTGTACTCTTCCTCCGCGGCAATGATGACCAGATGCGGGCGGTGATCATCCTTGAAGTGGAACTCTTTTCCACCGAGGAAATCCACGCTCGTGACCGTCGGGCACCAGTGTTTCTCGATATGTTCGACGACCAGATCGGTGCCGGTGAAATGGGAAACAAACGGCTTTTTGGCCGGGTTGTACATGGTGTCGGTCATGTCGCGGACAAGAACGACGTTCAGTCCCTGTTTGGTCAGCTGGCGGATGGCGAAGGGCCGACCGAGCACGCACATGTTCGTATGGACACCCATTACGACCACGTTCTCGATCCCCCGCGAGCGCATCAGATGATACGCCTCTTCGCTGTCGGTGATCGCATCGCCGTCTTCGATTTTCAGCGCTTCGTGCTGGCGGGTCCAGGCCCGGTAGTTCTTCACCTGCTCGGCGCATCCGCCGTCGGAGTCGTCGATGGGGAGCGAGCCTTCCTTGCCCAGGTCGAGTTTGCACCAGCGCTCCAGCGCCACTTTCGGCTCGCTTTTCGGTGCGCTCATCGCCAGCTTGCGGCCGGGGTGGTTCTTGTAAAACTCCATCGTGTCGGACGGGCAGTGGATGATCAGCGCCCCCTTCTTGCGGGCCGCGACGATGAGCTCGTTCATTCGCGGCGCCATCTCGCCGACGCGAGCGGTGGCGCCGGGGCACCAGTGTTTGTCCCACATATCGCAAATGACGATGGCGGTTTTGGCGGCGTCCCAGGTCTTCGCTTGCGTGATGGTGTGGTGGCGGCCGCTGCCGGGTGCGGTTTCAGTACGAGAGCGAGTCTTGAGTTGAAAAGCCGGTTCGGCAGCGTGGGATAGTGTCGCGGTGAGCAGCAACCCGATGGAGAGAACGAAACGCATGAATCAGGCTCCGGAGTGAGTACTGGCGATGGTAACGAAAATCATGACTCTCCGGTAAGAAAAAATGGCAGGATTGAATCTCATGAGAAAATTGAACCGGAGGAGTTCGCGCATTTGGGTTGATCGAACCATGATCAGTTGCTGAAATGGAACCTATGCCTGATCACGCGGCTTCTGACAACTCCGACGATGCTCCCACGCAGTCCTATCGGCCCGATCCGGACGCGACTCCTTCGTTTCAACCCTTAGCCACACCCACGCCCACGCAGCTGACACCGGACGGATATCGTCCACCCACTGCTCCCAATCAGACACTGCCGGACGATTACGATCCGCCTCGCGGTGAGCGCTTTCTGACTCCGCTCTTTCATCGAAAAGGCGGAATGGGCCGCGTCTTTGTCGCCTCGGATCGCGAGTTTGCCCGACGAGTAGCACTGAAGGATATCCAGCCGAAACATCGGGATTTCCACTGGTATCGCCATAAGTTTGTTTTTGAAGCCGAGATCACCGGCGAACTGGAACATCCGGGGATCGTTCCCGTCTACAGCCTCCACCGCCCCAGCGTCTCGACCGAGCATCCGCACTACGCGATGCGCTTCATCGAAGGCGAAACGCTCACCTCCGCCATTACACGGTTTCATGGAGGAGCGAGTCGAGAGAGTTTGTCGTTTGATGAATTCACCAGCTTGCGGCAGTTGTTGGGCCGGTTCCTGAGTGTGTGTCAGACAATTGCGTATGCGCACAGTCGTGGAATCATTCATCGGGATTTGAAACCCGATAACATCATGCTGGGCCCGTTCGGTGAAACGCTGGTGGTCGACTGGGGCCTGGCCAAGCGCCTGACAAGCGGCGAATCGGCGGAGCCGATTCCGAATGCCCATTCGACCGTGGTTTCGGTCGGAGGCGGAACGCCGAGTTACTGGTCGCCCGAACAGGCGAATCGGCAAGCGGAACATCAAAATGAGAAGACGGATGTGTACGGTCTTGGGGCGGTGCTTTACGCGATTCTGACCGGACGTCCACCTCATCCGAAGGGGCATCACGATTCCACGCCTCCGCATCCGCGTGCGGTTTCACGCTGGATCGATGACGAACTTGATGGCATCGTTGTTCGCGCGTTGGCGCTCGACCCCGCCGAGCGCTTTGCGTCAGCGCTGGAACTGTCCGCGGCCGTCGAGCGGTGGCTGGCCGATCAACCCGTGAGCGCTCAGCGGGCCACGGTGGCGAATTATCGCACGCGATCCGAACAGAATCCGCACGATCTGATTCTGCTGGAACAGTACATCCGTCAGCTGATCGGACTGGGACAGGTGTACACCGGGATGGGGCGGGACCTCGATGCGATTGAGCAGTTTCAGCTGGCGATCACATTGTTCCAGAAGTTGCGATTCCAGCGGCCGGACGTCCTGCGCTACGCCGCCGAACAGGCCAACGTGCGCTTGATCCTCGCGGACGCGCTCACGCGGCTGAAACGCCACGAATCCGCCCGTGAACAGTTATCCATTGCGACGGAAGTCTACGATGAGCTGAAAACCGAAGCGCCGAAAGATTACCGCTTCAATTATGCGACGATCCATCTCACATCCGCCAACATCCGCGAACTGATCCAGCAGAATCCCGCACCCGTTGCTCCGGAAGATGCCAGCGAACTCACGTGGGTTCCCGAAGAAGCAGCCGATTCTCTGCCGTTAGCGGCACCCGGCAACGTGACCACAGACGTCGAACGATCCACAAGCCCTGAAGCACCGGATCAGGATCCGATCACGGTTCATCCAGAAGCCAACGACCCTTCATACGCCGAGTTCATCGATGATGGTGTTGTGCTCAAGGATCAGATTCCCGGATATATCATCCTCAAGAAACTGGGTAGCGGTGGGATGGCGGAGGTGTGGCTCGCCCGCGATCGGGAACTGGGGCGACTGGTGGCCATCAAATCGCTGCGCATGAGCAATCCGCGGAACGAAATGGCCATCGAGCGATTCCGGCGTGAAGCGATGATCGTAGCGAATCTCGATCACTCCAACATCATCCGCATCATTTCCAGCGCCTGGACCGACAATCAGTCTTATCCGTATCACGTTTACGAATACATCGACGGCCCGTCGTTGCGCGAGGTCGTGCTCCAATTCCACGATCGAAAGGAAAAACTCGATCGCTCCAACTCCGCGTTCCGCTCCTTACTCAAGCTCATCATTCAAGTATGCCATGCTCTCGAGCATGCCCATCAGCGCGGCGTCATTCACCGCGATCCGAAACCGCAGAACATCCTCATCCGTGGTGAACATGCCATCGTTTATGACTGGGGAATCTCGCGGGTCCAGTGGTTGAAGGAAATTCCCACAAACCCCCACGAGCGTTGGCGGTATCAGGCTGAAGACCCGGAACTGACACAGGAAGGCGCCGCAATCGGAACACCTGCGTTCATGTCGCCCGAACTGATCACCAACGCCAGCATGGCCGATGCGCGTTCGGATATTTACTGTCTCGGTTCAACGCTTTACTTCTTGCTGACGGGTCAGTCGCCACGTGCCGAAAAAGGAACAGCGGAAATCATCATGGCGACTCTCAATGGCCCAGATCCCCGCCCCCGCACGGTTCGCAACGATGTTCCGAAGGCACTCGACGTGATCTGTTCGAAGTGTCTGAAACGGAAGATGGAGGATCGTTATCAGTCGATGAGCGAATTGGCGGCCGATCTGACGGATTGGCTTCAGAAGCGATCGATCTGGTGATGATCAATGTCCATTATTGGGAAACTTGACCTCGGGCAAGCGTTGCGAGGCGGCCCGGAGTTCCTGTTCCCATTGGGTGCGGATCATGAGCAGTTGCGGATCGTCGGCGGCCAGACGGATCTGCTGGCGGATCTTGAGTTCGCCGGCGTGGTAGACCACCAGGTCGATGGGCGGGCCGACGGTGAGGTTGGATCGCATGGTGGAGTCGAGGGAGATGAGGGCGAGCTTGGTCGCCTGCTCGAGCGAGGTCGTTTCGGATCGGACGGCGCGATCGAGGATCGGGCGGCCGTATTTCGATTCGCCGATCTGCAGGAACGGGCTTTCCGGCGAAGCCTGCAGCGGATTCCCTTGCGGGTAGATCATATAGAGTTCGTGCGGCTGGTGACCAATCTGCCCGCCGATGATGAAATTGACGTTGAATGGGATCTGATCTTTTTCGAGGTGGTCGCGGTCGCGCAGGGCGACGGCCCGCACCGCATCGCCCACGCAGCGGGCCGCGTCGTACATCGTGAGGGCGGAGGCCAGCCCGCGGCCCGAATGGAAATCCCCATTGATGACCGCCAGCACGCTCTGGCTCAGCGACAGCCCGCCGCTGGTCAGCAGCACGAATACGCGTTCGTCAGGAACAGCATACGTATAAAGTTTCCGGGCCACATTCGCCTGATCAAGCCCGGCGTTGGTTCGAGAATCGGAAGCCAGAACGAGGCCAAGTTTGGTTTGGATCGCAAGACAATACGACATGGAACCTGTGGGGCTGAGTGAGAGCGTTCGCTTCCTACGGAATGATATAACCCGCTTGGCTTTTTGGCACGCAAGCCGACAGAACGGGCACAAAGCTTGCAACTTTGTGTAAAACGGATCAATGACGTGTGAATAAAGCCTGACATCCGGCTCAAATGCCGCGCATTCAGGCACTTCTGCTACAACATGCGGCTCTCCCTCATGCCGAATCGAAACGAGATGACCGGTTTGTTTACCGATTACCCACTCGGAACGGCTTACGACGAACTGTTCACCGATGCGCGCGAAGTGCGGCCTCATTACCGCCCACTCTTTGATCGCCTCCGAGGGCTGACTCCTGAGGAATTTCAGCGTCGCAAGGCGATGACCGATCTTTCCATGCGTCAGGATGGTGTCGGTTTTACGGTCTATAGGGCGGAGGAGGGGATCGAGCGGGTCTGGCCCATGGACCCGGTGCCGCGCATCATTCCCGCCGACGAATGGGCGACGATTGAACGCGGGCTCGTCCAGCGGCTGACCGCCATCAATTTATTTCTCAAGGATCTCTATCACGACCAGAAAATCCTCCACGACAAGATCATCGATCCGCAGCTCATCTATCACGGCGAATTCTTCCGGCGCGAATTCGTCGGCGCCGAGGTTCCGAAAGGCATCTACGTCCACGTCTGCGGAACCGACCTGATCCGCGATACCAACGGCGACTATCTCGTGCTGGAGGACAACGCCCGCACGCCCTCCGGTGTCAGCTACGTGCTGCACAACCGTCAGGTTCTCAAACGCGTTTTCCCCCAGATCTTCGACGGCTACGAAGTCCGCAGCAACGACGACTACCCCGCCCATCTGCTGGACGTCCTGAAGTACATCGCACCCGGTGGCCGGTCCGATCCTACCGTCGTGCTGCTCAGCCCCGGCATGTACAACTCCGCCTACTTCGAGCACAGCTATCTCGCGCAGCGGATGGGGATCGAACTGGTCGAAGGCCGCGATCTCGTCGTCGATCAGAACCGCGTGCAGATGCGCACCACGCGCGGACTGCAACCGGTGGACGTCATCTACCGCCGCATTGACGACGACTTCCTCGACCCGCTCGCGTTCAATCCTGCGAGCATGCTCGGCGTACCCGGACTGGTGAATGCGTACCGGGCCGGAAACGTCTCGCTCGCCAACGGCATCGGCACGGGAATCGCCGACGACAAGGGAATCTATCCCTTCATTCCCGAAGTGATCCGGTATTACCTCGGACAGGATCCGATCATCAACAATGTCGAGACCTTCCGCCCGCTCGTTCCTTCGCACTTGAGCCATATTCTGGAGAATCTCGACAAATTCGTCGTCAAAACCGTGAACGAATCGGGCGGCTACGGCATGCTCATCGGGCCTGCCTCCACCGCCGCGCAGCGCGAGGAATTCGCCGCCAAGATCCGGGCGCACCCGCGCGAGTTCATCGCCCAGCCCACGATCTCGCTTTCCACGCATCCGACTTTCGTGGACGGCCACGCACTCGAAGGCCGGCACATCGATCTGCGCCCGTTCGTGCTGTGCGGCGAGAAGATCACCGTTTGCCCGGGCGGACTGACGCGAGTGGCCTTGCCACGCGGAAGCCTGGTCGTGAACAGCAGCCAGGGGGGCGGAAGCAAGGATACCTGGGTGCTGGCCGATCTGCAGGACGAGACCATAAGTGAGTGAGTGATCATGCTTTCGAGAGTCGCGGATTGCCTGTTCTGGATCAGCCGGTACCTGGAGCGTGCCGAGTCGATTTCGCGCCTGTTGAACGCGACGTTTCACCGTGAACTCGATCTCGCCAGCGTTGCGCCGATGGACGATCATCGGCCGTGGTACACGAATCTCGCGATCCTTCAGCAGTCCCTGCCCGAATCGCTTGCGGGGGAGAACTTCCGACCCGCGGCCGTGGCCGAGTGGCTGACCTTCGACATGAGCAATCCGGGTTCGATCATCGGCTGCGTGAACCGTGCCCGGAACAACGCCCGCAGCATCCGCGGTTCGCTCGGTCCGGACGTTTGGCGTGCGATCAACAGCTTGTACTGGCAACTGCGTGAATCGGAGTTCGAACACCGGGCACGGCACTCGCCGTTCGACTACTATCAGGCAGTCGAATCCGGATGCCATTTGTTTCAGGGCGTCTGCGATGCGACCTTGCCCCACGATGAAGGATGGGAGTTCCTTCGCCTCGGCCGCAATCTCGAGCGAACCGACAAGACGCTCCGCAAGTTGCTGGTGAGATATGAAGACCTCGCCAACCAGGACGACGCACCGCTCGTCGCGCTTGAGTGGGCGGGCGTGCTCAAGGGCGCGAACGCTTTTGAAGCTTATCAGCGCTTGCATGCGGGTCGCGTCGAACCGGAACGCGTGATCGAGTTCCTGCTGCTGGATACCAAGTTTCCCCGCTCGGTCCGGTTCTGTCTCGAAGAAGCATCGCATGCGATCGCGAGCATCGAGCGCTATACGAACGGCCGCGGCGATGGCCGTGCGGAGCGCCAGCTCGGCCGTGTGATCAGCGAGCTGCGCTATGCGGAGCCGGGCCAGCTCATGGCGCAGACATTCCCCGGCCGGTTGCAGCACCTGCTGCAACAATGCCTGAGTCTCGGCCGCACGATCCACGATCAATACCTGCTGGCCACTTGAGAACTGTTCAACGCTCAACGAAGTGAATCATGATCCTTGAAATTCAACACGAAACGCGATTGCAGTATTCGCATCCGGTCACGGAATGGATGGCCGAGTTCCGCGTTGAACCCCTCAGCGACGAGGGGCAGAGCTGCCAGTCGTTTCATTTGAGTGTGAGTCAGCCGACCACCGTCGCCAAATATCGCGACGGCTACAAAAACAACGTGCATCATTTCAATCTGCTCACGCCGAATCTGGAAGTCGTCGCACTCGCGGCCAGCATCGTGCAAACGCATCCGAGGCGGAATCAGAACCTGCATAGCGATCTGCTCTGGCCGCTTGATCCGGCGGCCCTTCCGCTCTCAACGCTCGATTTCGTGAAGATGGGCGGACCCGTCCGATCGGTTCCCAAGCTGATACCGCTCGTGGAACAACTCCAGCCCCGCCCCGGCATGCGCATCATCGATGTCGCGATGCAGGTCTCGCGATTCATCAAGAATCAGTTCATCTACGCCACCGCCGTCACCAACGCCAGCTCGCCCATCGACGACGTCCTCGAAACCGGAATGGGCGTCTGCCAGGATTTCGCGCACCTCATGATCGCAGTTCTGCGATCGTTCCAGATTCCCGTACGCTACGTCAGCGGGTATCTGCATCGTCCCGGCAAGGAAAGTCAGAGCCATGCCTGGGTCGAAGTCTGGCTGGGCGATGCGGGATGGTTCGGCATCGATCCGACGAACGACGTGGTGATCGACGAACACTTCGTCAAAGTCGCCATCGGCCGCAGCTACAACGACCTGCCGCCGAACAAGGGAATCTATCGCGGCGTGGGTGAGGAACGCATCTTCGCACGGGTCGAATCGCGCGAACTGGACCGCCTGCCCACGCTTTCCTGGCGCGATCAGCTCCCGCCGCTGCACGTTCCGCTCACCATGGTGCTCGCCCACATCCGCAAGGAAGCATCCAGTGCAGCGGAAGAAGAACAGCAGCAACAGCAGCAATAACTTAGACCGGTTCCAGACACTTCACGAAATCGTTGAAGAGCGGACTCCGGAAACGGAGTTGACTCCACGCGATCGCCAGCGTCCGTGTGGGCTTCTCGCCAGCGATCGAACGAAACACCACGTCCGTCCGCTTCTCGTGCCGCGTGGCCATCTCCGGAACAAACGATACGCCATGACCCAGCCGCACCAGCTCCAGCACCGTGCCGAGCTGATGCAGCTGCGCGGTCACCAGCGGCCCCAGCGCATGACGGGCACAGAACGCCGCCGCCTGACCCGACAGACAGTGGGCCTCGTGCAGAATCACGAACGATTCATCCGCCAGATCCTTCAAACGGATTTTGCTGGAATCCGCCAGCCGATGCGCGGCGGGCAACGCCAGGAACAGCTCTTCCGTGAAAAGTGTCTTTGTGGACAGGTGTTCATCACGAACCGGCAGCGCCAGAACGGCGGCATCCAGATGGCCTTCGGTCAGCTGCTTCAGACTCTCCTCGGTAGTGTATTCCTTCACTTCAACGCGCGCGCTCGGATGCGCCGCGACGAACCGCGTCAGCGCCGCCGGCAGCAGATACGGCGCTACCGTCGGAATCGCGGAGACTGTGAACCGCATTTTCTTCCCGGCCGTGCGCACCGATTCCCGGGCCTCATCCAGCAACCGCAACGCATGTTCCGTCCGCTCCTGAAACGCCCGCCCCGCATCGGTCAGAGTCGCGATGCGACCGCCCCGGTGAAACAGGGACTGACCCAGTTCCAGTTCGAGCTTGGCGATGAGTTTGCTGAGCGTCGGCTGCGAAACGTGACACGCCTCCGCCGCCCGGGTGAAATTCCCGAGCCGGGCCACCGCCGCGAAGTATCGAAGCTGTTGAAGTTCCATAGACACAGTCTATGAAAAATCACGAATACGATCACTTTGTCTATCAGAACAATCTGGCTGATGGCCTGCTGAACACGAAATGTTGCCAGAGGGCTCACTCTCTCTTCTTCACCCGCTCCACAATCACCTTCGCCGATTTCTCCCATTCGCTCCCCGCCGGTACGCTCTTCAATAGTGTCTCCAGAACGCGCAGCGCCGATTCGGGGTCCGTGTTTTCCTCATAAGCATGCGCCGCCTCCAGCACCGCGGCATAGCCCAACTCCGGGAAATCATAACTGTACGGCACGAGCATCAACGCCGCCGCCGCGTCCGCGTAGCGCTTCTGCGCCATCCGGCACATGCCAATCTGCATCTGAGCACGAGCCGCAACTTCCGCCGTCGTGAGCTGCACCACAAGCTGATACTGTGCAACCGCTTCATCCCATTTCGACTGCGCCTGCAACACCGTACCCAGCCCATAGCGGGCATCGGGAAGCCAGGGACTATTGCCAAAACGACTGATGAACGTGTCAAACGCCTGCCGCGACGCATCGGCGTTCCTCGTCTCCAGCAGCGACTGCCCGAGGCGAAGCAAAGCGCGATCGCTGATGCCCGGAATCTGATGGAACGCCGGATTGTCCCGGAAAATCGCCAGCCGCTCCGCCGCCTTGTCGTAGTCCTTCAGAGCAAACAGCGCTTCGCCCTGTCGGTAGATCGCCTGCGCACGATGTGGCGAAGGCTCGTTCGCCGCAACACTCTCAAACTCTTTGGCGGCGCCGCGGTGGTCGCCTTTTGCGGAGAGCGCTCCGCCCAGTTTCAAATGAATACGCTCCAGCAGATCTGGACTTGGGGCGCGGTCGATCGGTTCGCGATCCTGAGCATCCTTCAGCAACTCGATCGCATCGTCGAACTTCCTCCGCTCGATCTGCAGTTCCGCCAGTTCGAATCGGGCATCGATCGTGATCGCAAGATCCGGGAATTCGTCGATCATGCGCCGATACGAAGAAGTGGTGCGCTCTTCGGATCGCGGGATCGGCAGTTCATGAATCGGGATCTCGGGATTCGGAATCGGTGGAACTCTGGATTTCGTCTCATCGGGTTTGGCGATCTCCTGCTGCCACTGATTGAGCCGCTGCTGATAGAGATGGGTTCGTGCCTCGTTCCGTTCGTGCTCCATGAGGGAGCGGTGTCCCCAGGCCGAATCGTAGGCCATTCGGGCACGAATCTCGCTGTTCGGCAGCGCATTCGCGAATGTGGTACATCGTTGATGGAGTTGTTCGCAGGCGCGGTAGATCTCTTCGCGGCCGCGTTGCATCGTTTGCTCCGCTTTCTGAATCTCGTTTGGCTTCAGGTTTGGCTTGGCGCGGTCCTGCCGGCCCGTTTCGATCTGTTTCATGCCGATGGCAATACCCGCCTGTACGGAGCGCAGGGCGGCTTCCGCTCCGATCGGTTTGCCGCGGGCTGCATTCACGAGCTCGTCGAAGAGTTTTCGCGATTCGGGAAGTTGTCCGCTTTCGAACAGCGCAACGCCTTGATGGTACTTGAGGAGATGCGCCCAGTCGGCACGCTCCTTGTCCTGCGCAAGCGCCGCTTCGAATTTCTTTCGTGCCTCGTCCAGCACCTTGACGGCTTCGGCGGGCTGATTCTCCTCGCGCAGCAAAGTCGCAAGGTGAATGAACGCCAGCGGAGCGACTGGTGATTGCGCACGCTCGCCATTCTGAAACTGCCGCAGATCGTTCATTGCCCCGCCGCGGTCTCCCATGAGTGCTCGCACCTTGGCCAACTCAAGTCGGGCATGGCTGGCCTCTGGCGATTGGGAATACTCGCGTTCGAGCTTCTCGTAGCACTCGCGGGCTTTGTTCAAAAACTGATTGCGTTCATTCGCATCCGCTTCCAGCATGCCGCAGCGCCGCAGGCACAAGCCGAGCTTGAGAAACGCATCCGGTGCGTCGTCCGATTGAGCATGAGCCGTGACAAACTGTTCGAGTAACTGCGAAGCGGTCCTGAGCTTCTCGCGAGTGATCCGCTTCGACGGCTCATCGGCCGCCTGTGCCGGCGCCGTGCGCATGAGGCAGTCGGCGAGCAGGTAGCTCGCGCTGGCGATATCGCCAGTCCGATCCGCATCCGGAATCGCTTCAAGAATCACGATCGCACCTTCGAGATCGCCCATCTGAGAGCGGCACACGCCCACGGCATAACGGGCATAGCTCACGCGATCGAAGTCTGGATACTGCTCCACGACACTCAGAAACTTCGTGGCCGCTTCCTTGTACCGCAGCCTGAGGTCGGCCCCTTTGTTCGGATCCGGATTCTTCAGAAGTTCCTTCACTCGAAGATACGCATTCTCCGCGATACGAAATTCCACAGCCGGGCGCAGCGTGCTCTGCGGAAAGCGGTTCTTGAATTCGTTGCACCACTGATCGGACCGCGCATGATCCCCCGCATCGCCGTACGCCCGCGCCAACCGCTGCACAATCTCCTCGCGCCGCCGTTCGGGCAATAACTGCTCGTTCCAGACCACTTCGTACGCCTTGATCGCTTCCTTCGGGTTGAGCGTTTGCTGCAACGCATCGCCGAGCTGAACGAGATACGTCCCCTTCCGCATGCGGGCGTCCGCATCGCCCTGCTGGGCCATTTGCTGGGCCCGCGCGACCGCCTTGCGATAAGTTTCGATGGCGGACTGAAACTTCGCCGCGCGATCCGCCGCCTTCGGATCCGTGGCCAGGGCCAGTCCCAGCTGCGCCTGTGCCTGCCAGAACTGAACCTGATCCGCGAGCTTTGGCGCTTTGTCGATGAGCGGAGTCAGCGTTGTGATGGCGTCGTTAAATTGCTTGAGCTGGACCTGGCAGAATCCGACGCGCAGGAGCGCATCCGCATGCATCGGCGAAGTGGGAAAGTCCGACGCGAAGCTTTTGAACTTCGCCAGCGCATCCGCGAACTTGCCGGACTCGTAATTCAGACAGGCGGTGTGAAATGTCGCCCCGGCGACGTGATCCGGCGGCGGACCGTTCGCGAGCGCCTGCAATCGCCGGCGTTCTTCGGGATTGTTCCGGAAGCGATCGGGCTGCTTCAGTAGTTCGACGGCTTCATTCTTCTGCTTTTCATAAGTGTTCAAAATTTCATTATAGTGAACGGATGATTCAATCAAATCGCCATTCAGATGCAGCACGCGGCCGACGAGGTACCGGGCGGGCATGCCGATGATCGGATCGTCGAACGGCGCGATCTGATTGAGCGAGCGCCCGGCGAGTGCGTACTCTTTTTCGGTGAAGCAGGCGAGGCCGTGATAGTAAAGGCCGAGGTTGCGATACTTCGTTTTGCGGTAATCTGCATGATCCAGCAGGCCTTCGAGTTCCTGACGAACTTCGCGGGCGCGATTCAAGCGCAGCTTCATCTCGGCGGCATCGCAGCGGCAGCGGAACGCCAGATCGCGATCCTTCTTCCCGTCGAACCAACCTGCCGCTTCACCAAAACGCCGCAGGGCGTCCTCCCATTTCGGTTGGGCTTGTTTCGGATCCGCATCGCGCTTCTGCGCCAGTTGCCAACCGATCGCCCGCTGCGCTGCCGCAAGCTGATACAGCACCCAACCATGCTCCGCGTATCCGCCGTCGCCGGCGGCCGTCGTCAGCGGTTCGATCGCCGCGGCGTAATCAGGCTCGGGGGCGTTGAGATAGGTCAGCGCAATCCCGTGCCGGGCAGCGGTGCCTTGCTGATTGGGGAACTTGGCGAGGACTTGCTTGAACTGTTCGCGGGCGTTGGGAAGGTTGCCGTCGTTGTACATCTTCCGCGCTGCGGTGATCGCCTGCTCCGCCTGCTGATCGGGCGTGAGTTGTGCGACTGCGGAGGAAGCGGATGCGGCGAGCAGGATCAGGGCCGGGATGCGAAACGCCATGCCGGGGATGCTCCGGGGGAGAAGTCGGGACGCAGAACGTCTATTGTCTTCGGAGGGCGTGGGGCGGGTCAACGATCAATCATGCGAATCCGGAAGTTGTCACTTTTTAATGGGCTTTTCCGGGAGGTATTCTTTGGCGAAGGCGTTTACCGCATCGGCGAGGTCGCTGGCGAAGGCGTCCATCTTGTTCCGCGAGCGCATGCTGCCGCCCAGTTCCAGCTGAATCGCGTCAACGCTGCCGTCGAGCCGGCTGCCGTAGGTCGCGACGATGTACCCGCCGGAGTAGCGCGGATCTTCCTTCGCCTTCGAATCGTTGGTCGGCGTGATCTTATACCCGGACTTGGCGAGTCGGCCGAAAATGCTGTTCGCACCTGTCAACGCACTGTCACCGAATCGATCGATGAGATGCCGCGTGGTTTTCCCGTTGTTCGTCCCCCGGAAGATCGCCTGCGCATCCGCCGCCTGACCATGAAGATCGATCACCAGGCCGCGGCCCCAGTTCTTCTGGATCTCGTCGCGCGATTGCTTCAGGAACGCGTGATACGCCGCGTGATACGGCTTCGCGAGATCGCTCTCCACCCCATCCTCCAGCGAGCGATTGACATCCGCGTGCCGCCGCTGAAAGTGTGCGATCACCAGATACGGCTTCGCCTTCATCTTCGTCTCGATGGCGTCGGCGATTTTGCGGGCCAGCAGATCGGTATTCGTATCGTTGACTGTCACGAACTTCGGCACGTTGAACCCCTTCCGGACCGGGCAGTCGGGGATCGGCTTGCGACCGCCATGCGGAGCGGAGAGCAGAATCGGCAGTTCACCCTTCTGCTCTGTGAGCATGTAGGCGGGGATTTTGACATCCTGCGCCGGCACGAACGAAGCAAAAAGAAATACGAACAGCAGTGAACGGGCCATGACCACTGGCTCCGGTCCGAGAAATGAGATTGCAATCGTCAGCTGACCGGATTGAGCGCTGCCGCCAACGCGGATGCGGTCGCGTGCAACTCCGCCAGCGCGGCTTTTCGCTGTGACGGGTCCGATGCCAGCTCCAGTTTGCGAACGAGGGCGGTGCCGACGATCACACCGTCGGCGATGTCCCGCAGTTCCGTCACGTGTTCCGGCTTGCTCACGCCGAAGCCCACGCACAGCGGCAGGTCGGTCATCGTGCGCAGGCGTGCCAGCATCCCCGCCAGCTGCGGCGGAACGCCCTGGCGCTCGCCCGTGATGCCGACAATGCTCACCACATACACGAATCCGCCGCAGACCTTGACGATCTTTTCCGTACGGGCCGCAGACGTAGTCGGCGTGACGAGCAGGATCGGCTTGAAGTTCATATCCGCGGCGAGCTTCGCGAAATCCTCCGCCTCCTCAACCGGCAGATCGGGCAGCACCGCACCGCTGATCCCCGCCGTTTGCGCCTCGCGGATGAACTCCGCCGGGCCACGCTTGTGAATTAGCGTGTACGAACCCATCGCCACCAGCGGCGTGTTCCAGTTCGGAGCAGACGTCGTCTCCTTCACCGTCTCAAAGAGATCCTTCAACTTGATCTTCGCATTGAGCGCTCGCGTATACGACGCCTGAATCACCGGGCCGTCCGCAATCGGATCGGAGAATGGAATGCCCACCTCGATCAGGCTCGCACCCGCACCCGCCAGCACTGCCAGCGCCTCACGCGTGAATGACAAGTCCGGATCGCCCGCCGTCAGGAAGGGAAGGAACGCTTTCCGGCCCGCGGCACGCAGCTCGCGGAACAATGTATCAATCGGGTTCATATCCGTTCACAGATATTTGATGCACACGACTCCGGCCACTACCAGAATCGCACCAAAGACTCGTCCCGCCGTGATCGGCTGCTCTTTCAGGCCCATCAGAGCGAAGTGATCGAGCGCCATCGAACAGATCAACTGCCCGCCCACCACCAGCGCGATGAACGCCGCCGCACCCAGCTCGCGCGTCAGCGTGGCGCCGGCCAGCACGATGAGCGCACCAAGCGGCCCGCCGATCCAGTTCCACCATTCCGTCTGCCGGAACTGGCTCGTTGCCGGCATCGGCGGCCGTGTAATGAGCATGTAGAGGCTGGCGGTGAAGAAGGTTCCGCAGATGGAGAAGAAGGCGGCGTACCATTGGCTGGTGAGGTTTTCGCGGAAGCGGGCATTCGCACTGGCTTGCAGGGCGATGCACGACCCCGCCCCCGCCGCGAGAAGCGCAAAAATCGTGGTGATGTTCATGCAGATCAGGATAGGGAGTTGTGGAGTAAGAGATCCGTGAAGGAGCAGTTGATGCAGTATGAAAGAAAATGGATGAAATCACCGAAGTACACATGTTTGATAAACACATTTTGTCAAATATTTTATGATTGCTCGAAACTAGAACTCGATTTCTTGCGTATCGGAATTACAAGATCGTCATGTCATCTCACTATCGCCGGTCAAAAGGTCGAACATCATGGGTGTTCACAAACGCAACGAGCATGTTTTCAACAATAGTTTGAAACAAACTCTTACCGAACTCTCCGGACTCGTCCAAACGATTTTGGACAATGAAAATGCCCATCGAGCCAATCATGGCGCTGCTGAACGCGCCGCTCGATTGCAAAAGCTCATTTCGAATTTGAAGGCTGGACTCAATCAACCAGCATTCGACCTTACCGTCGAAAAATCGGGGAATCCGGGGCCGGTTGGTGATTTGAATTCCACGGTCTACGGCCGGGCTAAGGAGCAATTGGTGTTGGGCTTTCGGCAGTTTCTCACAGCACTCCAAGGTTGGGAGACACTGGCTGCGGGTCCACAACGTGCATCGCAATTACAGCATCTCCATACTGCCTGTTTGCAACTCCGCCTGGACATTGTTCGATGGTCCGAGACTGCGGTCGATCTCGAAGCCGAGGGCATCGCCATCCGCAATTCTCCCGCAAACGCTGCGATTATTGCACAAGGGAAAGCCTACCTTCTTCAGATTCGCAACGAGTTGATTGAACTCATTCGGCGTTACGACCCCGGAGCGACAGGTGGAAGCGGTAACGGTGCTGTCGATGCAGTGATTACCAGCGCACTTGCGGAACAATCAACCCTGTTGCAAGGGCTCAAGCGAAACATTGAACGTGAAAAGAGTTTGCATGACAGCCTTTTAAAAGGAGCCACACCGCTCACTGCCGCTGATCGACTCGCTGAAGGAAAGCTCAAGGAGGCAGCGTCTGCCTGGGTGTTGGGTGGATACGGTTATGTCACAAACAAAGCGTTTAATCCTTCCAAGAAGCCTGAGCTATCGATTTGGAAGCGTGCTGAAGATCTGATCGAACAGGGTCAAGCTGATATTGTGAAGACAAATGTGATCGAAGCTGCAATTCATTCCGTACAGGCACAGGCACATTACGCCCGCGCAATGCGCGTGTTCTATGCTTGGAAAGATGGCATTGAGGTTGCCGGGACGAGAACACAAATCGCAATCGGAGCAATTGCAGTTATTGTCGTCGTCGGCGCGGTGGTCATTTACACGCGTGGCGGTGTACTCATCGATATCGGGAAAGCCTCGACGGCGACACAAGCCACCGGTCAAGGCAAAAGAGTTGTGGAAGTCGTTGAAAAATTAAGAGTGCCGATCGAGCAAATCATCGAAGCGACCACACCCGAAGAAATGGAATTCGGTGAGGAAGGAGTCAAGAAAGCTCTCAGGTCTGTTGTGCCATCTGTAAAGTGATCTCACTGTTCCTGGTAACAGCTTGATTTGACACCACTCAGCTCGGGTTTCCGATCTCGACCCACCCTACACCCTACACTTCGCTTTATGATGCCATCGGCGGCATCGACCTCACGAGCACTCGTAGACAACTTGTACTCGCTCGAACGCACACTTTTCCAACGCGGACTTCGGAACGAAGTAATGATAGCGATCTTCCATCTCTCCAAAGCACGCCAGCAAAATGGAACCCCGCGGAGGCTGGATGCCACGATGATGACCGAACAGCCGGTGCCGCCCGGAGCCGAACCGGGCACGGAACGACTCGCCCAAGTCGAACGCCTCGTCCCAACTCCAGCTAGCGAGTTGTTTCTCTGTCAATCCGTAGTCATCGGGGTCAGCCGGAAGGGAATAGCCTTGGGACAACGTCAAGGCACGAGGGAATAGATGGCGCTCATGGAACTCCAGTCCACCATATCGTTCGTCCGGAACCACGGTGATGCGATGCAGCGACTTCCCGGGAAAAAAGAAGACTCGCGAACCCGGACCGGCAGTCCCCTGATGATCGTGGTAGAAGAAGGAGAGCAAACCCGAACGCGGAAGCTGGTAGCCCGTGTCCAGCCGGGCAACGTCCGCCATCCGGAACTGCGCGATGAACCAGCACGGTTCCCCGTCGTGGTACGGCCATTCGAATCCTTTCGGCACATCCGGCTGACCACAAAGCTTCGACACGCCGACGGGAATCTGGTCATCGGGACAGCGGTTTGAAGAAGCATTGACGCAGGGGCGAACCACTCGAGCGAGCTTCTGGGCAAGCCCGTCGGGGGCATTTGCTTCGATGTACGAACGCCAGCCGTCACTCACGCTGCACCTCCGCCGGTTGAAGACGAGAAAAACGTCTACGACATGTCACGACGTCCCCGATGACGTTCCTGGGGTGGCGAGCACCCGCTCCATCCGGTAGTTGACGAATTCGGCTCCGCGACACATCACCACCTGAGGGGCCATCACCACGAATCCCTGGTCTTCGAAGAACGGCCGGGCGGTGATGCTCGCCTCGGTAAACAGCCGGGCGAGCCCGACCCGTCGGGCCTCGGCCAGCACCGCGTCCAACAACAGCCGCCCGATCCCACGCCGCTGGTGGTCGGCGGCGACGTAGACCCGGTCGATGTGACCGTCGGGCTCCAACTCCGCGAACCCGACCGGGCGGCCGGCATCCTCGGCCACTGGGACGAATCGCTCGGCGAACCGCCCGAACCACGCGACCGTGTCGATGTCGTCGGAGGCCCAGGCCGCGATCTGCGCCGGGGAGTAGTCCCGGTTGTTGATGCGGCGGATGGTGTCCCGGAACAGGGCCAGCAGCGCGGGAGCGTCGTCCGATCGGTACGGTCGCAGCGTGACCATCCCTCGCCCTCCACCGCCGAATGAATCCCTGCATTCCGGAGAATCGGTTACGCTCACCGTTCGCCGCCCCCTTCCTCTCACGTCGAGGTGCACCATGAATCCCAATTCCTCTCCCATTCTCGCCATCGATCTCGGCAAAAACAACTCCGTTTTTCATACGTCGTAGGGTCTCATACTTGGTGTCAACGACCAACTCCCCAGATCGCTTTGAACTGAACGCCGAACGCAGTGAACTGATTGCTCTGAGCTGATTGCTCTGAGCTGATCGCTATGAGCTGATCGCTATGAGCTGATTGCTGTCTTCCGACCTGAAGGGTCGGTTCTGTCAGCCCGGGGCAAGGTCCGAAGGACCGCGGCCCCGGGTTCGAATGATTCTGAAAACGACCCTTTCAGGGCAGGGCTTTCAAGGTCCTTTTGTAGGCGCTATCCTATTCTCTAGCCGTCGATTACGGCAGAAAGGGGATGGCAGGATGGCCACTATTTACGATCGGTTCCTTCAGGCGGCTCCGTGCTGCGTGCT
>JBGSJI010000039.1:0-86689 GCA_041742055.1 Limnoglobus sp.
GCGGATCAAGCAGTACCGCCGCGTGGTGACGCGGTTCGACAAACGGGCGAGAAATTATCTGGGGTTCGTCTGGCTCGCCTCGATCGACATCATGCTCGCCTAAATCGCCAAGGGTGCCAGTCTTCAATCAGTAGGGCCTAAAGAATTTCCTTGAAATCCCTTGCGATTTGCTGTGACTGTCCATGAATGGACAGTTTTTCGGCTGTTCTCCTGCGTAGACTCTAATAGGCGTTCTAGTAACGTCTGCGAACGGATCGTCGCATGATGGTACACGGACCGTGAAACCCCGGAGGATCGCTCGACGACCCCTAGTATTGCGAACACGGTAAATGGAATCTCACCATGCTCGTCTTGTCACGAAAAAAGAATGAATCGATTGTGATCAACAACGATATTGTCATTACGATTGTCGAAATTCGTGGTGACAAGGTTCGACTTGGCATTGTCGCGCCCAAGGATGTGCCTGTCCATCGCGAAGAAGTTTATCAGGCGATTCACGGCACCACTCCCGCCAAACCGCCGATTGAAGAAGCATCCGGAGCAAAATGACTCGCCCTCCGCCCGAATTCCTATCCTGAGTTCATGCCTACGATCGCAATCATTGGTGCCAGTCCCGATCGAACGAAGTTTTCGAACAAATGTGTTCGTGCTTATCTCGAAGTTGACTGGACCGTTTTTCCAATCCACCCCACCGCACCAGCAGTCGAAGGTTTGACCGCTTACCGATCGGTGTCGGACGTTCCTCTGGACTTTCTCGATCGCGTGAGCGTCTACCTTCCGCCGGCGATCGGCGTCAACGTGCTGGACACTCTGAAAGGTCATTCGATCGGCGAGTTGTGGTTGAATCCCGGAGCGGATGGTGCGGACGTCATCGAGAAAGCGCAATCGATGGGACTCAATGTCGTGTGTGGTTGCAGTATCGTCGATATCGGGGCTTCGCCGAGTCAATTTGATGAATGAGCAACGTCGCTGTAGATCGTCGGGTCCGCCACGCCCGCTTCGATGAACCCTTTCTTTCGCAACTGACACGAATCACACTGTCCGCAGGCTCGCCCCTGTTCATCCGGGTCGTAACAGCTGAGCGTCAGCGCGTAATTCACTCCGAGTTCCGTACCCAGCTTGATGATCTCGGCTTTTGTCAATTTGAGAAGCGGAGCGTGTACGCGGAACTGACCGCGACCCTCGACACCCGCTCGCGTTGCCAGCTGCGCCAGTCGTTCGAATGCCGTGAGGAACTCCGGGCGACAGTCAGGATAGCCCGAATAATCGAGGATGTTCGCACCGATAAAGAGATCGAACGCATTCACGGTTTCCGCATAGCCCAGCGCCAGTCCCAGCAGAATCGTGTTGCGGGCCGGGACATAGGTGACGGGGATTCCGATGTTCATCGCCTCGTGACTGCGATCTTTCGGTACCGCAATCGAATCGGTCAGAGCGGATCCGCCAATCGCACGAAGATCCATCCGGACGGTGCGGTGTTCCTTCACGCCGACTGCACGGACCAGTTCGGCAGCGCGTTGCAATTCGATCTTGTGCCGCTGCCCATAATCGACGCTCAGTGCGTAGACCTCGTAGCCATCGCGTTTTGCCAGCGCCAGCGTGGTTGCGCTGTCCAGCCCGCCACTCACCAGAACGACTGCTCCCGACATTCGCAATCTTGCCTCATTTGAACTTCAAATTGGTGCGAAAGGAATTCTATCAAGTTCCGCCGTGAAACCGTCGATGTCGGGTTCGATTCGACTCACTCAGCGGAACGCCCAGAATGCTTTCGGATTTGTCGGAATCGAGCCTTCGCCGCCTGCTGCTGGGCTGCGCTGTTCTTGCTGCGATGGGCTTGGCGATTCCGTTTGTCACGCGATCGAAGTCGGAATGGGACGACGTGTACCGCTCAGCGGGTGCGCGATTGCTGGCGGGGGATAATCTGTATCCCCCGAAAACCGGTTATTCGTATCCGCCGTTTTCGGCATTGATGGCGGTTCCGTTCGCAATGGTAGATGTGCGCTCATCCCGGGCGCTCTGGTATTGCATTAATGTCGTTTCCATGTTTGCAGTGATCACCTTTGCCTGGCGTCTGGCGTGCGGTCGCGTACCAATGGTCCGCAAGCCGCTGATCTTCTGGCTGGGAATGTCAGTCGGCTTGCCGTTCATCCTGCACACGTTGGCACATCAGCAAACGGATGGACTCGTCGCGGCTCTGTTACTGGGAGGATGCTGGGCGATCTCGCGCGATCGCTGGCTTTGGGGCGCGTGCTGTTTGGGAATCGCGGCGGCGATGAAGTGCACGCCGCTGTTGTTTGCGCCGTATCTGCTTTTGAAGGGCCGACCGCTTGCGGCATGTGTCGTCTTCGGCGTGGCGATCGGTCTCAATCTTGCGCCGGATCTGTTCTCACATCCGGTTGGATTCCAGCTTTACCTTGAACAATGGTCCCGAATCTATCTGCTCCCGATGACTCAACCCGATCGCCCGCCAGGAATCTGGGCCAGCGAGATCATTTACAATCAAGCGATTCTCGGCGCCGCCAATCGCTGGTTCGGCGAGAGCATGCCAGCGCGGGAACTCAAGGTGTGGATCCTGGCAGTCTTTGCTGGCTTGGCATTGTTCGGGATCGTTGCGATGAGGCGAAGCAGACAGCAGCCGAACGGCATCGTCTGGGAATGCGCGATCGTTTTGGCGGGGATGTTGCTCTTCTCTCCGATGTCGAGCACTCCGCACTTTATCACGATGCTTTTGCCCGCGTGGCTGCTCGCGCATGCGGTGGTCGAAGAGCGTCAGCGCAGGTTGATTCCGTTTCTGATCCTGATCATCGCCGGCGCCATCGCTTCAAATAAAGATCTGCTGGGTGCATCTCTCTACAGCCAGGGGTTGTGGATGGGCAGCGTGATGATCTGTGCGATCGCCGCGTTTGTGGGAAGTGCATTCCGATTGCTTGTTCCGATTCATCAACCGAACGAGGCGGCGATCCACGACGTTCCGTTGCGCCGAGCTGCGTAACCGATCTGATCGGAGGAATTTTTCACCACAGGAGACTAGAATAACGCGGGTCACATTAACGCATCATTGAGCGCAGTGAGTATCACATGGATTTTACCGAGACGCCGTCAGCGGAGCAGTTGGAAACCTTTCCCAATCCCAGTCCGGGCCGCGATTATTCCATCGAAATCATCTGTCCGGAGTTCACGAGTGTTTGTCCGAAGACGGGGCAACCGGATTACGGCACGATTACGTACACCTACACCCCGAACGAAACGTGCGTGGAGTTGAAGTCTTTGAAACTTTATCTGCAGCGTTTTCGCAATCAGGGGATCTTTTACGAACAGGTCACCAACCGACTGCTCGACGATTTTGTCGCGGCGTGCAATCCGATCCGCTGTACGATTGTCTCACGCTGGACTCCGCGGGGCGGGATCAGCACAAACGTAACGGTCCACCACCCTGCGGAGTAATCGCGGACTCGATCAAGCCTGGTCGTCGACGGTTGCACCGGGAGCGTTGGCCTTGATCGACTCAATTCCCTTTTCCATGGACGCATCCGATGAATACATCTGACTGCGTCCCAGGACTTGTCCGTTCGCAGCTTTCAATACGAAATAGGGTTTATCGTTTTCGGACTTTTTCCGCTCGAACTGCCCGTCATTGGTCGCATTGGTTTTGACGGACTCGATACCGTTCTGAGCGTTTGCCTTAGTTGTGTACTGCTCGCTGCTCAGGATGATTTCGCCATTGCCGGCTTTGAGACGAAAATAAAATTGATCATTCGATGACTTCAGAATTTCGAACTTGGCCGCCATGATCATCCTCCATCGAAAAGGAGACAGGAATCGTCATTACGAATTTTTGGATCGTGTGGTCTCGTATTCCGTGATCTTGCACAATCGGCGATCATGCCGGCCGCCGTGCTCGAATGGCGTTTCGAGCCATTTGCGAAGAATCTGTTCCATCATATCATCGCCAAGCAGATCGGCTGACAGGCACAGGACATTGGCGTTGTTGTGCGTCCGGCTCATTTCGGCGTCGACGATGTCGCGGCAGTTGACCGCACGAATCCCCGGGACTTTATTGGCGGCGATGCACATGCCGTGTCCGGTTGCGCAGATGAGCACTCCGCGATCGGCGCTCCCGTTCGCCACCGCCTCGGCGACTGCGAATGCGAAGTCCGGGTAATCGACACCGCTGCCATTGGCATTCGAACCCAGATCGCTCGCTGCCAGATTCATGGACGCCAGCGTCGAAAGTACGCGACGCTTCGCTTCGATGCCTCGATGGTCATTGCCTAATGCAACGGTCTTGACGACACTCATATCCTCGTCCACTCCGCTATCCGTCGGTCCAAATGAGTACGAATGACCTCGGCACATTCCGCATAGGCTTCCATCGACCCGCCAATCGGGTCAGGAATGTCTGTCATTCCGGCCAGGAGTTCAGGTGAAGGGCCGTCACCCGGATAGTGCATCGTCAGAACAGCCAGATGACCGGCGGTCATGGCGATGACATCAGTCGCGGTCGTCAACAGTTCCGGATTGACTGGACGGCTGCGGTGGTTCGAAAGATCCAAGCCCATCTGAGAAGCGATATCCATCGCTTCGGGACTGGCAGTATCGCCGGCGAATGCGGCGACTCCGGCCGAGCGGATCTGATATCCACGAGCCGAAAGTTCGCTTTCCGGAATCCCCAGTCGATCGGCAAGCATTTTTCGACAGATCGCTTCCGCCAGCGGACTGCGGCAGGTGTTCCCAGTGCAAACAAACAACACAGACCTGCCAAACGGTTCGTCTGGTGGTTGCGAAACGTCATCCCTGGGTTCGTCGCACATTCGTTTCGGAAAGAATCTCTCGAATCTTCGTATTAGGCGAACTTGCGTAATTTAGGGATTGAACGTGTTTTCAACAAGCAGAAGAATGAAGGTCACGGCTGAATCTGCTCGAATTTGCAGGAATTTCATTATCGAATGAATCAATGGACTCATTGAAAAATTCAGTGGTTTTGACGTTATCGACAAACAGTTCGAAGGATCTTCACTTCTTGAGACATTCACTTCTGATGACTTATGAATTCAACCCCTGATGAATCCTGGCGAGAACGAGGCCTCCGAGACTCAGCGCTCAAGGGCGATCCGGATGCCTGGCGAGTGCTCTACGACGGAGCGTTCCCGCGCGTGCAGGGTTTGCTGAACTGGCGTTGCGGAGGATGCGCGGATCTTCTTGAAGAAGCGTTCCAGGAAACCTGGATGATCGTTTCGCGTCGATTGACAACCTTTGAACCTACACGCTGCCGGTTCGCCACTTGGGTGTGCGGAATCGCGATCAATGTGGCGCGACAGCTGATCCGCAAGCGCGCAAACGAGCGGTCGCGTATGCAATCCCTGAACGGAAATGAACCGGCGATGTCCGAAGGAGCGAAAGACCAGAGCGAGAGGGTGGCAATCGCTCTCGATCAGTTGCCGGACCATTACGTTCAGGTTCTGGAGGCCAAATATTTCGAACAGTTCAGCATGGAGGAAATCGCCATCCAGCGATCGATGACCTGCAAGGCCGTGGAATCGCTTCTGACGCGTGCCCGGCAGGCCTTCCGCGAAGCGTATGAGAAAACACAATGAGCGATGACGAACTCGACGATTTGCTGACTCCCAAACTCGCACCAGCGGACCCGGAATGGCTCGATACCATCCGCTTGCGCACTCAGCCACGACGCCCACGGGCTTACAAGCCTTCGATTGCAGCATTGATGATGCTGGCGATCGGGTTCGCCGCCGGCTGGTATCTGAAGCCCAATTCGCCACCGCAAACGATCATCGAAACCGTCATCGAACGCGTCCCGGTTCCCGAACCGATCTCGCAGCCCGAAGTGCTGGCCGCCCTCACGGCCGATCAACTCGAGCTTCAAGCCGAGCGCACCACGGATCGCGAACAATCAGCCCGACTCTTCAAACAGGCAGGAGACGAATACTTGAAATCCAACGCCATCGAGTCCGCGATGCGCTGCTACCGGCAGCATCTCGATGAACTCGGACCGGACGGACTCGCGGTCCGCAACGAAGATTCCTGGTTACTCAGTTCCATCAAAAACTCTCGACCGCAAGGAGATTGACGATGCGTATGAAGATGTTTTGTTCCCTGTTACTCCTGGGAACTCTGCTTGTGCCCGCTGCTCGGACTCAGAGCAAAAACACTCCGCTGAAGGAAGTTCCTGCAAAGAATATTCCGAAGGAACAACCGAAAGCCACAACACTCGAGGATGACATCGCACACGCACTGCGCACTCATCCCGACGTGCGCATCGCCGAGGCCGAGATGCAACTCGCCAGCGCCCGGCTCGAGAAAGTCAAACTTGAGATCGCCCAGCGCGTCGCTACCGTCAATCGCGAGCGCCAGCAGGCCGTCGCATTCATTCAAGCACAACGATTCATGCTGGAATCATCCGCCAAACAAGTCGGAATTTCCAAACAGAAATTGGAATTATTTCACCAATCACGAATAAAAGGATCCGGCGTCACGAATGAGGATATCTCGAAAGCTGAAGCTGAATATGAAGCGGCTCGGTTGAAAGTACTTATGGCGGAGCAGCAACTGGAGAGCGCCAAGGTTCAGCAAGCGGAAATCGAAGCGGTTTACAACACCATGGTCGGCAAATCGAAGCCACTCGATCAGAAAGTCGACCTCATTCAGAACGTAACAGAACTCCGTCTCGTGCCGACGCTGTTGAATTCGAACCCCGAACAGCACGCGGTTCTGCTCAATTACTACCTGAAATTGAAGCAACCCGCCGGTTCGATCCCGGAGCGCATCCGCATCCGCCTCGACCGAATGATCACCTTCGAATGCGAGGATGTTCCGCTCGAAGCCATCGTTCTTTCCTTCAAAGAAAAAGCCGGGCTCGATTTTATGGTCCGCATACCCAAATCGCTCAACACCACGCTCTCGTTCCCGAAACAGGAACTCCCGCTCTCCGCCTGGCTCCAACTCATCCGCGATGACCTCTGCGATGGGGGCGGAGTCGCGCCTCGCAAATTCGAGTGGTACATCCGCGATTACGGTCTGACCCTCTCCGAATACGGCCGGCCCGACGGCGCCATCACGCTCGACGAATTCATCATGATGAGCCGGAAGTCGGAACATCCGGCCCCGAACAAAACTGCGCCCACCAAGTAAGCGAATCCTATTCATCTCACGCCACCACGGACCGAACCCGTGGTGGCGTTTTTGTTTCAACAATCACAGACCAGAACTTCATACTGAAAAGTCTTGTCTCGTGCGGAGTTTGGAAATTTTCTGAAAGAGGCATTCACATTATTCGATATTCGAAATTGCAATCGGCGTGATCTAAGGCGAGAATAAGTCGAATTGTTCGTGCGGTGAGAATACTGACTTCCGGGAAGCAATGCTTTTTCATTACTGACGGCAGCACCACCATGAGTCGGCGGCGTATCGTAATCTTCCTTCTGGCGATTTGGGGAGTGTTTGCGACTTTATCATTTAGCAATTGCCGTCGATCTGTACCGCCCAATCAGGAACCAATAGACCAGCCATCTCTTTTGTCTTCCGATCCATCTGAAGCAACGCAAGCGTATTGGCTGTTTGGTCGGCAGGTAAGTAAACGTTGTGCTCGATCGGTCTTTACTTTAGAAGAACTGAGACAACGGGGAGAAACCATTAAATCCCTTGCCGACGGACAACGGGTCTGGTCGCAACTCGCTGTTGAATATTCGCATATGGCGGAAGTTTATTCTGAAGGGACAAAAGAACTTGAATTGTTGTCAACGGAAAATATTGATCCGCTCGCAGTCGAGTGTGTTACTGAACTGGTTGGTTACATGATCCTTGAGAGAGATCTCATGCGGAAGACTCATATAGATTGCTCCACGATGGCATCTTTATTTGGAAAAATCCAAGCAGAAGGTGAAGAGTTTGATTGGAACAGCCCGAATGGTAAGGAATATGGGCGTCAGGAAGACGAATTGACGGACAAAATGAAGCGGACTGTCGCGAATGAGGGTGCCGCCTCAAAACAGCGACTCGCGGAACTGACGATAAAGGTTAAAAAGGCAGCCGGCATATTATCGAATAAACACAAAAGGCAGTTTCCCGACTTGCTTGGACATTAGAACACTTAGGATGGTGCCGGGTCTTAGAGGAATGTCTGTAAGCGAATTGTTCATGGTAGCGATCTTGGCGAGCCGGTTGATATCAAACTAAACCGCTCCCTCGCGGTCGCGGCTCTTGTTGTGCTCAACCGTGTTTCACCAGAAAGGCGAGTTGTTCGAACTGGATCGCGAGGTCGACATTGACCACGCGGACGGCGGGCGGAACGCGAAGCATCGTCGGTGCGAAACTCAATAGCCCCTTCACGCCAGCGCGTACCAACTGGTCCGCCACGGTCTGGGCGGCCTCGGACGGCACGGTGATCACGCCCAGCTCCGCCTTCAACTGCGCGACACGATCACCAAGTTCCCGGACGGGATAAACGCAAAGCCCCTCGACGTCGTGGTCGATCTTTTCGGAAGCTTCATCGAAAAGGCCGACGATTTCAAACCCCTGATCGCGAAACCCCCGGTATCGGAGCAGCGCCCGGGCGAGATTGCCCACGCCGACGAGGACTGCTCGCCAACCACGATCGGTGCCGAGCGTCTGCCGGATGGCGGCGGCGAGGGCGGCGGGGTCGTAGCCGACTCCGCGTTGGCCGAGGTGTCCGAGTGCGGCGAGGTCGCGACGGACCTGCGCATCGCTGACGCCGACTTCGGCGGCGAGGCGCGAGCTGGAAAGCGGCGAGCCCACTGGGTGGTTCGTGGCGCAACGAAGGTAATGACTGAGTCGTTCGGCGGTGGCGCGGGAGAGTTGCCCCGATTGCTCGACGGCCCGGCGCTGGGTCACGGGGTACGTCCTCGGAGGGCGATGAACACCATTTTACTCGAGTGCCTCGACTGATTCAATTCGGCGTTTCATGGAATCGCATGGGACTCCGTTCCTTCAAATGTCAGGTGGCATGCTCCACTGCTTTGAGTGGGCATGCTCACGCAAAGCCGTGAGCATGGCACCCGAACAAATCGCTTGTCGTGAGTTCGAATGCAACTGATTTTCGCTTGCACCGTCAAATAAGCCCAGTTGAACGACACGCTTGACAAGAGTGTCGGGGTCAACCGATTTCGAAGCGGATGGCGCTTCCGCCGACTCCACCGCGGAGATTTCCGGTGGGTTTGCGGTTGGCCATACGTTCGGCGGCGGCGGCTTTGTCGGCTTCCGCTTCGGCGGTGGCAGTGGCTTCTTCGGCGGCTTCGGCTTCGGCCACGAGGGCTTTGAGCGAGAGCGCGATCCGGCGTTGTTCGGTATCGATATTCAATATTTGTACCGTGACGTCCTGTCCTTCTTTCAGGATATCCCGGACACGATTGACGCGGCCGGTCGAAAGTTCGGAGACGTGGATCAGGCCTTCGATGCCGGGTGCGATCTCGACGAAGGCTCCGAAGTCGGCGATGCGCGTGACCTTGCCGGGAATGCGCAGACCGGGCCGGTGGTCGTTGGCAAAGGTTTCCCAGGGGCTTGTGCCCATTGCCCGCAGGCTGAGGCCGATTTTTCGGGCTTCGTGATCGAGGCGGACGACTTTCACTTCCACGATTTCGCCGACTTTGAGAACCTCATCGACGGTGCCGACACGCGACCAGCTGAGTTCGCCGATCGGAATCAGGCCGTCCGCTCCGCCGAGATCGACGAACGCTCCGAATGGCTTGATCGACTTGACCATCCCCTTGTGGATATCGCCTTCCTGAATGGTAGCCCAGAATTCGACTTCCTTCTTCTTGCGTTCCGCTTCCTGAATCGCACGGTGGCTGACAACCAGATTGCGCTCCTGCGGATCGAGTTCCACCACTTGGACTTTGAGTTTGGAGTTGACGAGTGATTCCGGCTTCTCGATGCGGTACATGTCCGCCTGACTGATCGGCATGAACCCGCGGATGCCGTTGACTTCCACCAGATAACCGGTCTGATTCTTATTCATGCCGGTGAGCTTCGCTTCGACAATCATGTGGAAGGAGATGCTGGACCAGTCGGTGACCTGTTTGACGGCGCCTTCGCGCGTGAGGACGAGCAGACCGTCGTCGTTGTCGTAGCGTTCGATCTGGACGACGACCTCTTCGCCGATCGTGGGCTTGGTGCCTTCGAATTCGTCGAGCGAGATCCGGCCCTGGCTGCGGCGTCCGGGAATTTCGACGAACACGTCTTTGCCGCGAATGCTGACGACGGTGCCTTTGAGCCGACCGTCTTCGGATTTGGGGCCTTGCGGCTTGTCTTCGTCCATCGCCTTGAGATCGGTGCCTGCGAAGGCGGCGCTGATTTCGGCTTCGATGTCGGCATCGAGTGCGCGTTTGTTCGGCTTGTATTCGCCGAACTGCCGCGGGGCGAATGCTTCGAGCGGTTTATCGGCCTTGGGCGGTCCGCCGCGCTGCCATTTTTGCGGAATCGGCTTTCCGCCGGGACGCGGGGCCCCGGGTTTGGGTGGTTGAGCCGGGCCAGCGGGTGTCGGCTGGGGTGTCGGGTTGGTGTTTTCTTCAGACATCCGAAACGTCCTCGATGGCCGTGCTTCTCGACCAGACAGTCAGTTTATTCATGCAATGTGATAAAGACAATGGAAGCGTCTTTGTCGTTCGGTGCGTAGGCGTCGATTTGACGTAAGTGCTTACCGGGCATAGTCGCTTCCGAAAATTTGACGTCTTTCCACCGAGGGGTGTGGCAGTGTCGGTGGAATGACGTGTGTTAGAGTAACGGCCGTTGGGGTTGGCGTTGCGAGCGGAGGCGAAAAGCGGGTATACCACGGCGAGTATGTTCGCTCAAGGATGAGCCATGACGGCAGCTCGCAAACTTGATTTCGACAATCGCACGTTCGCCCGACAGATTCTGGTCTCGGAGGCGGAAGCGCTTCGGGCGGTGGCGGATCGGATCGCGGACCAGTTCCCGGCGGTGCTGGAGCGTCTGGCGCATTGCCGGGGGCGGATTGCGGTGGTTGGTGTGGGCAAGTCGGCGGACGTCGGGCAGAAAATCGTTGGCACACTGAATTCGACCGGCACGCGGGCGTACACGCTGGATGCGACGAAAGCCGCGCATGGCGACCTCGGGATGGTTGCGCCGGAAGATGTCGCGCTTCTGCTTTCGCACAGCGGCGAGAGCGCGGAGATCGTGCGCTTGCTGAATCCGCTGCGAGAGTTCGCCTCGTGCCTTGTTGCGATCACGGGCAACGCCAGCGGTACGCTCGCGCGGTTCGCGGATGCGGCGCTGGTTTACGGCCCGATCACGGAGGCGTGTCCGAATCGTTTGGCGCCGAGTACGAGCACGACGTTGATGATCGCGCTCGGCGATGCGCTGGCGTTCACGCTGGCGGAGCAGCGGAATTTCCGGGCGGAGGATTTCGCGAAATATCATCCGGCGGGAAGTTTGGGGCGGAAGCTCGCGAACGTCGCGGCGGTGATGCGTTCGGGGGACGAATTGCGCATGGCGCAGGCGACGGAAACGGTGCGTCGCGTGTTCGCCACCACGCATCAGGACGGCCGCCGATCCGGTGCGGTGATGCTGGTCGATGACGCGGGTGCGCTGGCGGGATTGTTCACAGATTCGGATCTCGCGCGGCTGTTCGAGCGCAACGACGATGCCGCGTTCGATCGTCCAATCTCCGCCGTCATGACCCGCATGCCGATCACGATTCACCCAACCGCGAAAGTCGCGGAGGCGATCGAGCTGATGCGATCGCGGAAGATCAGCGAGCTTCCCGTGGTGGATGAGCGTGGGCGCCCGATCGGCATGATCGATATCACCGATCTGATCGGGCTGGAAGCGGCGGGGAATGGTCCGGGTTCTCGCCCGACGTTACGGTTAATCACGAAGCCAACCGAGTAAAGTTCAGATGGCGATAGCGACCACGAGCGAGTTGACCGCGCGTGCGGCGAAGATTTCGTTGCTGCTGCTCGATGTGGACGGCGTTCTGACGGACGGCAGTGTGATTTATTCCGATGCGGGGGAAGAGTTGAAGCGGTTCCACGTTCGGGATGGGTCGGGGTTGAAGTTTTGGCGGGATTTGGGTAATCGGGCCGCGATCCTGTCAGGACGAGCGTCAGTCGCAGTCGAACGACGGGCCGCAGAGCTGGGTCTGGCCCCCGTGCTTCAAGGCCGATCGGATAAGCTGGCGGCTTTGGATGAACTGCTCGCCGAGTTGAATCTGCCGCGTGAAGCGGTGTGCGCCATCGGCGATGATCTTCCGGATCTTCCGGTTCTTCGGCGTGTGGGGCTGGCGATCACGGTGGCGGACGCGTGTGCGGAAGTGCGAGACGCGGCGCATTATGTGACGGGCGCACTCGGAGGCCACGGTGCGGTGCGCGAGGCGATCGAGTGGCTGCTGAAGGTCAGGGGCGAGTGGGACGCGGTGATCAGTCGGTATCTTTAACTGTGCGAGGGACAGGCTTTCCGTGTGGACCCCGCGACGAATTCTGATGCTTGTGATCGGCTTCCTCTCATTCGGGGCGGCCTATCTGGGGTACGCACAGATCTTTGGGGCGATCGACGGGTTGCCGAACCTCCCGCTGAAATATCTCGAAGCGGTCGATCAGCCCCTGCCTCCACTCACATTCAACGAATCGCCGACGATTCAACGTCTTAAAGAAGCGTTTGGCAATAATTGCCCGGAAATCGAATCCAACTACCCCACGCGCCTCGAACTCCGCGATCAGGGGATCGTCTTCGCCGCCGGCCGACCCGAACCAATCGATAATCCCTCGCGCTTCGTCCGCCTGACGCCCTTCAGCATGGCCCAGTTCGGCAAGCCGAAGCCCGGCGAAGTCACCGAAATCACCACCATGCACGGTGATGAGGCGATCCTTGAACTCGACCGGCCCATCGGCAACGAACGCGAGATGCTCACGGGCAAAGCGAAAATCGTTGGCATGGAGCTGCGGGCGGTGCCGAATCCGACCGCACGGACCGACCCGCGCAACGGCCGCGTGCTCATCACCAACAATCAGCAATCCGCCGATCCCAACAAGTTCTTCATCTTCAAGACGCCGGGACCGGTCTTCTATCGCACAGCAGATCACGCGGAGATCAAAGCGAATCCGACTGCCGCACACGTGTACACTACCTCCGTCGTGGAAATCGTGAACCGTGCCAATCAGCCCCGCCCCATCCGCGGCACGGGCTTACCGTCCGTACCGGTTAACGCGGACGACATCCTCAACGGCAACGTCCTCGCCGACATGACCCTCGGCCTCCATACGCCCCCGCCCACGATCACCGCCGAGGGGATGAAGATCTACCTGAAGCCACGCGATCCGGAACCGGGCAAACCCGTAGCCAAAAGCACCGGCTTCTCCGGTGTGAAGATGATGGTCCTTCAGGAGAATGTGGAATTCAACCTCTGGAGCGATTCAAAAACGAGCTTCTTCGCCGAGACCAAGCCGGATCAGACCGCCGCATCCGCACCCGTCGATCCTACCGATCCGTCGCTGGCGCTCCTGGCACTGAACGGCGGCATCATCGACGGCGTGACCATGGCGAAACGCCTCGCCGAAAAATCGCTCATCCGCATCCGGACTCTCGGTGCGTTCCATTACGACTGGCAGGCGAACACTGCACGGTTCGAAATCGCCCCGCAGGCTAACCCGCTGCTGCCCAATAACGTCGAAGTCACGCGGCTCTCGGCGAAGGGGAATCGCGATCACCTGATTTCGCAACACTTGGAAATCGAATTCAACGGCCCGATCGCGCGATCCAAAACCGCACAGCCCAACGCCGCTTCGAACAATCAGTTCAAAAGCCTCCGCGCCACCGGGCCGAGCGTTTACCTCTCGGCCGAAACCGAACAGATGCAGGCCTTCGGCACCGCCCTCATCCACGAAACGCTGCCTGAACAAAAAACCACACGCACCACACTTCGCGGTGCGCCCCTCGTCGCCGTCCGCCAGGGCAACCGCCTCGTGACGGGCGCAGCCGCGACCGAAAAAACCCCGGCACTCACCGGCCAGCTCGTCCTCGAATCGATCGAACCGCCCGCCAACTCGAAAGCCACCAAAACCACACGCATCGAAGTCCTCGGCACCGGCAAAGTAGACCTCTTCGACGAGGCCACCAAAACCAACACGCTCACCGCCAGCTGGACCAAGTCGCTCCACCAGACGCGCGACAAGGTCGGCGAACGCGACTGCGATCTGCTCATCTTCGAAGGCGATGGGCGCTTCAGCGATCCCAAGACCGGATTCGACCTCAAAGCCGATACCCTGAAACTCTGGCTCGAGAGCCGCACGACCTCCGCAAAGTCCGGTAGCAACAACTCCATGGAAGCCGCGAAACCGGCACGGATTCAAGGCATCGGCCACGTCGAAGGCCATTCCGAAGATTCCCGCATCCGCAACACCGATCTCTTCAACGCCTTCTTCCAGGATCGGGATAAACCGATCGAAGCGGAGGTGGCAGCGGCCCCGCAACCCGCCGCACCGCAACCCGCACCCGCCACCGGACCCGCAACCAAACCCTCGCCCTACCTCGAACCCGTCGCCAAGGTTCGGGTCGAGCAACCGAAAAAACAACCGCTCGAACTTTCCGCCCGGCAGATCGATCTGCAGATTGCACGCTCCCCGAGAAAAGAACCGAACCCGGATGCCAAGTCCGGCACCAGCTATCGCTACGAGATCGATACCGCCCGCTGCGACGGACGCGTGATCGCCCACCAGAATCCTCGGCTGACCGGACAGCCCGACGCACTCCACATCACCGGTGAACGATTGAACATCGATCATCTCTCCGCCGGGCATTCCATGAAAGTTCTGGGCACCGAAGAGCAGCTCGCTTACGTGCAATTCGAAGACACGATCATCACCGGGCCGGATGTCGATATCAACCAGCCGAACAACACCGTGACCGTCGTCGGCAAGGGCCAGCTCCGCATGCCCAGTTCCACCGATCTCGTCGGCACTCCGCTCGCGGATAAATCGGAAATGCTCGTGAACTGGACTCGAGGGATGACCTTCAAAGGCGAACTCCGCACCGCCGAATTCATCGGACAGGTCCAGGCGGTGCAGACACCCCCCGAACGCAAACAGCACGTCGCCGCCCGATCACGCGTGCCGGAAACCACCTGGCAACGATCGTACGTCATCTGCCACCGACTTTCCGTGATGTTCGATCGGCCCGTCTACTTCAATCAGCTGAAGCAGTCGCGCAACGCTCCGCTCGCCGCTCGCGACAAGACCAGCAAAGAGGATCAGGCGAAAATCGAACGCGTCCTCTGTGAACCACAGCCGGAAGACGCCATCACCATCGCCACCGTCAAACCGGCCAATTTCGTCTACTTCGCCGATGAAACCATCAATCGCACCACCGGCAAATACGTGAAGGCCCAACGCATCACCGCCAAGTTCCTCGACGTGCAGGTGCAGGACACGCGCACGCTCATCCACGCCACCGGACGCGGTGAAACCCGCACGCTTCAGATGAGCTCGAAGGACGAGCAACCCGTCGCTGCCGCACCTGCCACGCCGAAACCGGCCAGCAAATCGGAAGAAGAAATGAAGCTGACCATCGTCCGCTTCGCTGAGCGCCTTCAGATCGAAGACAAAAAGCAGATCTTCTCGAAGGCGGTCTTCACTGGCAATGTCCGCGTCTTCCACATCCCGACCGAAGAGCTCAACTTCGCGATTGATGAACACCTCGCTCCGCCGCGATCGATGGTGCTCAAATGTACCGATACGATGACGGCGACGACGTACCAGAACTCCGGCGGCAAGGAGGAACGGCGCACACTCGAAGCCGTCGGCGATGCCCGCGTCCGCACCGACGACTACGACGGCGTGGGCCACACTGTGAAGTACGACGGCAACCTCGTGATCCTCGAAGCGTACGGCGACGGGCAGGCAACGCTCTACCGGAGGCAGGGCGGAGTGGGCCGCGAAAAGGATTACAAGAGCGGGAACCCGCTGACGTACAACACGAAGACCGGCCAGGTCAGCGGTGCGGAAAGTTCCGGCGGCACGTTCTCGAAGTAACGTCAGCCATCCTCGTAAATGATCCCCGTCATCACCAGCCATTGAAAGGCGGGGTCTTCTTTCATGTACGATCCAAAGACCCGCATCGGATAACTCGTGTCATTCTCGCAGACTTCGATCCACTGAATGGGATCAATCCGCTCGCGGATCGCGAATTCCCGCACGGCCGACTCAATCTTTTCAAACTGCCAGGGATCACCCATGATTCGCCGGGCCATGGCTCGCAAGACGTCGGCATCGTGCGTAAGCGGAGAATAGGCCCGCTGTTGCCTCAGAAGATGGGTCGCCATAAATAGCAAATAATTTCGGCCATCATCTGGTACAATTCTGCGATAGGTCAGGCGGGACTTAGAATCGTTCACAATGGGATTCACGAGTTCGCGCAGTTCTTCGCGAGTGATCCGGTATGGATCGGCCCAGAGATGGCGTAATACGTTCAAGAACGGTTTGAATTGCCTGGGATCGAGCCTCGAGGCCTGAATTCCCAAGTGGAATGTTTGGTCAATACGGTCGAACCAGTACGATTGAGACAACTCCAAATGCCGCAGCAAATCGAGCTGGTCGGTCACTCGTTCGATCAGCGGATTGTGGGAATCCCAGATCGTCCAATCGAGAATGGACGAGAGATACATGAGCCAGCGGACTTCGCACTGTTCGTCGATTTTATTTTGAAGATATTTGAAATCCCAATCGATTAGAGAAATCCGAACTTGTCGACCAGCCATGAAAAGCCTGTACATTGCCGCAGTCATCAGGCGATCGAAAGGTAAGTTCATGTTCAGTAAATCGACATATGGTGCCGCCAGCGCTTCCGCCGGATTCGCGACCAATTCGCGGCGATACAACTCCAGGCACTCCGCACTCAGCCCCGATTCCACCAGTGCCCGATTCAGCCAGTAGTGTCGCGTGTATTGAAAATCCAAATTCGGATCGATGACCAGCAGCCAGTAGAGCCGCAGCGCCAGTTCGCTCGGGATGGTCTCGGCGGCAGCGAGTGCCCGTAGCTCCTCGTAGGCTTTCGCGAGATCGCCGGCGCGGGCGGTCTGCCAGTGCTTCTCGATCGGTGTGCGCTCGCGCGGCGGTTCAGCGCGAACGCGAATCTCGACCGGCTCTGCGACCGGTGCTTCCTCCGGCTCCATGTGCTCAATGCGATACCAGAATCGCCGCTGCTGGCAAGCTTCGTACGCCTCGCGAATGCGCTGGAACTGCTCTGGGTGGTGCTCGGGCTTGAACCGGCGGATCAGGCGCGTGTATGCACGGCGGATCGTGGCGTCGTCTGCCTGCCGATCGATGCCCAGCAACTCGAACGGGTCGCTGGGCCAGTTGCGAAGATCGTCCGGAAGCTCCTCAGACATGGCGACTCACTTCTTCTCGGTCTTCGCGAGAGTACCTGATGGTTTGCCCAGTAAGACCCAGAGCATGTATTCGTCGGGAATCGGTTCTTCAGGTTTCGGACGATACTTTCGAAAGCGATTGACTTCTTCTTCTGTAAATGTTCGTGTTTTCTTTTCCGGCAACGACTTGAGCGCTTTTGCCAGCGCTTCGTCCCATTGCTTCCGCAATTGAACTTCCCTGGAAACGACTTTGGGTTGGTTGGATTGCACCGGATTGTAGATCCGAGGAGGGGGAACCGAACTGCTGGAGCTACCGCGGAAAATCGAAATGATCATATTGAGAGTGATCACGACTCCCGCGATGACGAAAAAAAGGCTCCGCGACGAAACCGGTTCCTCCCGTTTCGGTTCGCGATCATCGATCTCGGACATGCGTTCACGCTGCCGAAGTTCATACCCATCCGCATTCGGCACCATCACACCCATCGGACCGACCGATACAAACGACGGTTCACCGGCGGTATTGACGGAGAATGTCATTCGCTCAAATACCCGCGCCATCTCCGGCACTAGTGCCGCCAGTTTCGGGTCCGCCGTCTCGAATCGCTTAATCTGCTGCGCTGGCAGCGTGCCCTGCGGCTGCTGGACCAGCCACTGCCACTTCCGCACGCTGAATTCCCGCGGCGACGCCACGAACAACTGCCGGTACAGCACCGCCAGCTTCTGCATCGCTTCGTCCTCGTGCGGAACCACCGCGACATCCAGACCCGGCTCCAGCTTCCGGTAGCGACTCCGCAACATTTGATCCGTGATCACCGGATCCAACTCCGCCCAGCGCAACCGACGATCCGCAGGAGGAAGTTCCCAGAACTGCTCCGCCAACTGGTTCAACTCGTCCTGCTCCCAGTTCCTGCGGATCGAATCGGAATCATGCGCTTCCGGCAGCGTCCAGCCGGTCAACCGAGCGGCAGCAAAAGTCGCTTCCTCGCTGGGTTGGAACGCATTCTTTTCCAGATGATCGAAGAAGGCGGCGCGGACCGCCTCCGGGCTGTCATCGGGCTGACAGCCCAGCTCCCCCGCCCAGCGCTGCCGTACCCGGTCAGTCATTCGCTTCCCCTCCGCCTTCGGTCGGATCGTACGAATTGAGGAACTGTTCGACCGCCTCGCGATGGTTCTCGATTGCCGACGGATCGCGCGATTCGAGAGCCGCCTCGAATCCATCAATCAGGCTGCTCAGATACCGCCGCAAATCTGTGGACAGTTCCTTGTACACGCGATCGGCACGAACGAGGATGTAGTGATTCTTCGCCTCATCCCTCGGATGCGCTTTCAGTTTCTCCATGGCCCGCACTGCCTCGCGGATGGCGGCCTCGCTCATTCCCTTCGCGTGCCGCGTGATGATGTGCGTGATCTTTTTCTTCGTCGCGCTGATCGTCGCTTCGATCTCCAGCACGCCGTTGAGATCGTAGGTGAAGCGGATCTCGACCATCTGCCCGCGTGGTCCTGGCGGAATCCCCGCCACTTCAAATTCTCCAAGGAAGAGATTTTCGCCGGTCTTGCGGCTCTCGCCCTGATACACCTTCACATGGATCGACGTCTGATTTGGCACCAGCGTGGTGTACGTTTTCACACGACTGACCGGGATGACTGTGTTGCGATCGATGATCGGATCGAAGAAGCCGTCTTTGAATTCCGTGCCGAATTCCTTCGTCACTTCGATGCCGAGCGTGAAGGGCGAGACGTCCGTCACGACGAGATCTTCGACGGCGGCGTTGCGCTCGACGAGTCCGGCCTGCACGGCGGCACCGAGCGCGACGACTTCGTCCGGGTTCAGCCGGCACTGCGGTTCGTGGCCGAACTGCTCGCGCACGCGCGCGATCACCGTCGGCATGCGCGTTGCGCCGCCGACGAGGATCACTTCCTGAATCTGATCGCGTGTCAGACGCGCGTCCACCATGACGCGGCGGATCGGCAGAGCGGTGCGGCCGAGAATCGGCTCGATCCAGTTCTCCAGATCCGCACGCGTGACCGTGACGTCGGGATTCTTTCCGAGTTCGCCGGATTGATCCGGCCAGCGCACGACCGCTTCGGAGTCCGTGGAGAGCTGGCACTTCGCCTTCTCGCATTGTTGAATGAGCCGCGCGACCACCAGCGGCATGGTTGCTTCCGCACGCTCGAAGCCCAGCCCGGCCTTTTCCAGAACCCGCGCCGCCATCGTCCGCGTGAAGTCCTCACCGCCGAGCGACGTTTCGCCGGCGGACGCGCGCACCTCCAGCGTGCCGTCGAAGAGTTCCACGACGGAAACGTCGAATGTTCCACCGCCCAGATCGTAGATGAGGATCGTCTTGTCCGTCCCGGCGTCCTGAAAGCCGTAGGCGATCGCGGCGGCGGTTGGTTCGTTCAGAATGCGTTCCACGGTCAGCCCCGCGAGGCGGCCGGCGGCGATGGTGGCTTTGCGCTGCTGATCGTTGAAGTAGGCCGGAACCGAGATCACCGCACGGTGCACGGGCTTTTGAAAGTACGCCTCCGCATCGGCCTTGAGCGAGCGCAGAACGAGGCTCGAGAGTTCCTCCGGCGTGAATTTTTTGCCCGCCAGTTCCACAATGCGATCGGTGCCCATCCAGCGTTTGAAGAGCGAGGCGGTGCGCTCCGGATGCAGCACGCGCAGTTCTTTGGCGGCAGCGCCGACGACCACCGTACCGGCTTCGGTGATGCCGACTACGGACGGCGTGAGTCGACCGCCGAGGCTGTTCAAAATGATCTTCGGGCCGTCGCCGGTCATGTGCGCGACCGCCGAGTTCGTCGTTCCCAGATCGATGCCGATCACTGGTTCCATAACCGGTTCCTGAAGTCTGTGTTCGAATGATCAGCATTCAATGTGGTTGACGGCCAGCCCGCCGAGCGAGGTTTCCTTGTACTTCGCCTGCATGTCGGCTCCGGTGCGGCGCATGGTCGCGATCACATGATCGAGCGAAATCCGGTGCGTGCCGTCGCCATGCAACACAGCCAGCCGGGCCGCGTTCACGGCTTTGACGGCGCCCATGGTGTTGCGCTCGATGCACGGCACCTGCACCAACCCGCCGACGGGATCGCACGTCAGGCCGAGGTTGTGCTCCATGCCGATCTCGGCGGCATTTTCGATCTGCTCGTTACTGCCGCCCATGACGGCCGCCAGCCCCGCCGCAGCCATGCTGCACGCCACACCGACTTCGCCCTGGCACCCGACTTCCGCCGCCGAGAGCGAGGCATTCCGTTTGTACAGCATACCAATCGCCGCCGCTGTCAGGAGAAATCGTCGAATTCCTTCCGGCGTGGCACCGGGCATGAGGCGAGCGTAATAGCCCAGAACGGCCGGGATCACGCCGGCGGCTCCGTTGGTCGGTGCCGTCACCACGCGTCCGCCAGCGGCGTTTTCCTCGTTCACCGCCAGCGCAAACAGGCTGACCCAGTCAAGAATCGCCAGCGGATCGTTGGCACCCGCTTTCTGCAAATGGCGGTGAAGATCCGGCGCCCGGCGTTTCACTTCCAACCCGCCAGGGAGGATTCCAGGGGTGGCGATGCCGCGATCGATGCAGCCGGACATCGCATTCCAGATGCGATCCAGACCCGCAGCGGTTTCGGCGGGTTCGCGCCAAGTCGCTTCGTTCGCTTCCAGGATCCCGGCGATCGACTTCCCCGTTTTCTTGCCGATAGCCAGCAATTCCGCAGCGGATGTGAACGAGTACGGGATGGTCCCCTCGCGCTGACCGGCGGTCGTTTCTCCTTCGCGGATGACGAATCCGCCTCCGACGGAGTAGTAGCGCTCGTTGAGCAATTCCCCGCCGTCCGAGGCGAAGGCGGTGAAGCTGATGCCGTTGGGATGGAACGGCAGCGACTCCGACATGTGGAAGACGAGATCGCTTGTTTCGTTGAAGGCGATTGCGCGTTCGCCACCGAGACGGAGCTGCCCGCTTCCGCGAATCACGTCGACGATCGCATCCGCGTGATCGGCGTCGATGGTTTCGGGATGTTCGCCGGAAAGCCCGAGGAGGACGGCTTTGTCAGTGGCGTGTCCGTGACCGGTGAGGGCGAGCGAGCCGTAAAGATCGGTGCGGATGCGTGCGGTGGAAGCAAAGAGAGCGTGTGCCCGCAGCGACTGGATGAACCGGTGGGCGGCGACCATTGGGCCAACGGTGTGCGAACTGGACGGCCCGATGCCGATCTTGAAGAGATCGAAGACACTGAGATTCACGGCAACGGCTCCCACGAGAAGGATCAGTCCAGAATGCCGTTAAGATAAGCGGAATTCTTCTGGTATTGTATGACCCTTCGACGCATTTAAGGGGACTGTCACCTTTATCATTGGCTGAATTTTCACTTTTCGGCTTTCGATCGATCCGGCACCGCCGTTCACCTCTTCATGCAGGATCACGCACGCCTTCATAGCATAAGTGCAAACTCTCACCTCCGGAGGCTCTCCCATGGTCCGGTCGATATTCCTGCTGTTGCTGCTGGCGCTGCCGGTGGGCGCTGCGGAGAAAATGAATGTCCTCTTCATTGCGGTTGACGATCTTCGGCCGGCGCTCGGATGTCTGGGTGATCCGGCGGCGAAGACTCCGAACATCGACAAGCTCGCCAGCGGAGGCACGGCCTTCCTGCGGGCGTATTGTCAGCAGGCGGTCTGTAGCCCATCGCGATCGTCCCTGCTCACCGGTTGCCGTCCGGACACGACCAAGGTCTACGATCTCGTGACGCACTTCCGCAAGGCGATTCCGGATGTCGTGACGTTGCCGCAGCACTTCAAAGCGAATGGCTATTACGTTCGCGGAGTCGGGAAAATCTACCACGGTGGATACGATGATCCGCCGTCGTGGTCCGAGCGGTGGGAGAAATCGCCGGGGAAAAACTTCGGCCCCGAAGGTCTGAAGGTGCTCGCTCAGGCGAAGGCGGATGCCAAGGCGAACAATCAGGATGTTTCTCGCGTGCGAGGTCTGCCAACGGAAGCGCCGGAGGTGGAGGATGAGTATCTGAACGACGGCGCGACGGCGAAGCGTGCGATCGAACTGCTTCAGGCAAATAAGGAAAGCGGCAAGCAGTTTTTTCTGGCGGTGGGGTTCGCAAAGCCGCACCTTCCGTTTGTCGCGCCCAAAAAATACTGGGAAATGCAGGATGTCAGTAAGCTTCCCGCAGCGGGTCCGCCCGAACGCCCGAAGGATGCGCCGGCGTATGCGTCTCAGAATGGCGGAGAGTTGCGTGCGTATGTGGGCATGCCGAAGACCGGTCCGATCCCGGACGACGAGGCGAAGAAACTGGTCCACGGTTACTACGCCGCCGTCAGCTACATGGACGCTCAGGTGGGGCGTGTGCTCGACGAACTCACGAGACTGGGACTGGACAAAAATACCGTGGTCGTTCTCTGGGGCGACCACGGCTGGCACCTCGGCGATCACAGCATGTGGTGCAAACACACGAATTACGAGATGGCGGCCCGCGCGGGGCTGGTCCTCCGCGCTCCCAATCAGAAAGAGAAGGGAAAGACGACTCGCGGTCTTGTGGAGTTCGTCGACATCTTTCCCACGCTCTCAGAACTTTGCGGATTGAAGCTTCCCGCTCATCTCGAGGGAACCAGCTTTGCCCCGCTGCTCGATCAGCCCGATCGAACTTGGAAGACCGCGGCGTTCAGCCAATATCCTCGCGGTTCGAAGGAAACCGGCCCGCTTATGGGATACGCGATGAAGACCGATCGCTATCGTTATGTTGAGTGGAGAAGTAGGAAGAACGGCGAACTCGTCGCGACCGAACTTTACGATCACACGACGGATCCGAATGAAGATGCGAACATCGCCGGTAGGCCGGAGAATGGGGAACTGATCAAGGAACTCGCTCAACAACTTTCCGCGGGCTGGAAGGCCGCTGGCCCGAAATGATCCAGTTAAATGACGCGGGTGAGCTGATCGAGATCCGGGATCACGATGGTTTGTTCATTGGTATCGAACACGCCGAGCGTACGATCGGTCTGAATGGAATGCGTGCGGCGTGCGGGGATGTTTGGGATCGGAAGCGGGATCAGCCGGACGCCATTCCCGACCGGAAAACCAACGCGCTCGCCGTGCGGCAACCGGATGACGGCGGTGCGGCGCAGTGCCCGCTGCGGGACCCTCATCCCGCACCACGTCGCCAGGTCGATGATCGGAAGCGGACGATCGTGCCAGGACGAGAGTTCGCGGACGCAGTCGGCGGCTCCCGGAACGATGGATCCGCCAGGAGCTTCGATAATCTCCGCCACGCAGTTCAGCGGGATTCCAAAGCCGAAGATCCGACCGCCCGGCAGCGGATATTCATACTGTCCCAATATGACCAGATGTTCACTTTGGGCCCGTCGTGTGCTTTGGGAAAAATCGGGCCGTAGTGGTTCGAAATCATCCGCAAAGAGATCGACCGTCTGACTCAATCGATCCGGATTGAGCAGGAGGAGCGGACGTTCGGACTGGATGAGAACCCGGTCGAAGGCCGTATCGCTGCGGACGAGCGATCGCGGCAGCGGGCGAACATTCTCGGCTTCCGATTGCGGGACCGGGGCGGCTCGATCGACGAGCAGGCCATATCGTTCACCGCAGATGGCGGTCAGGATGATCTGCCCGGCGCGGGATGGCGGATTTTTCGGCAACCCAAGACGGATCGCAAGGTCGAGGACGGGCCATTCGCCCGCACGATTCGTGAGCTTGCCGGCCAGTTCCGGATTGTCCGGACTGGGTTTGAGCCGATCCGCCCGCTCGATCCCCAGTACGCGATCCATATCCAGACCCAGCCACATCGGGCCGACATTCACCTGGACAAGGTGCGTCACGGCGTTGGTTTTCATGCCGTGCTCCGTGTCAGTTGCTGGATGACTTCGAGCAGCGATTCATCCTGATACGGCTTGGTCAGATAAGCCGATGCTCCGAGTTCCATGGCTTTTTGTCGATGTTTCTCCGCCGACCGCGAGGTGATCATCACGACCGGCAGGCGTGAGAGCGTGGCCTGTCCGCGGATGCTGCCGAGCAGTTCGTACCCGTCCATGCGTGGCATCTCGATGTCGGAAAGAATGATGTCGGGCACCGGGCCGCGCTGCAGCAGTTCGAGCGCCTCGACACCGTCTTTGGCAGTGATCGATTTCCAACCGTTGCGTTCCATCAAGCCCATCAGCACGCGGCGCACGCTGGGCGAATCGTCCACGAGCAGGACCGACGTTTCCGCCTTGCGTCGTGCGGGGGCTGGTCGCGGCAGAAGCTGCGAGAAGGTCGCGGACGTGTGGATGGCGGCGGTGCGAAGAAGTTCGCGGGGATTGAGAATGAGAACGACCGATCCATCTCCGAGCAGGGTCGCCCCGGTGATCATCGGCATTCGCGCGAGGTGCGGCCCCAGGTTCTTGACAACGATTTCGCGTCCGCCGATCAGGCGATCGATGACGACGGCCAGCCGCTTGTCTTCCACGCGAAGAATGAGCACCGGCGGCCGTTTCACGGCTTCGCGGGAAGGATCCGTCAGGTTCAGAATGCGGCCGAGATGCGAGACCGGCACGGTTTCCGACCCCACCTGCAGGACCGGATCGGTTCCGATTCTCTGGACATCCGCTTCGTCGAAGCGTTGAATCTGTTCGACACAATCGAGCGGGATCGCGAAGGTTTGCCCGTTCGACTCGACGAGCAGCGCCCGAGTGATCGCGAGCGTGAGCGGGAGCCGGATCGTGAACGTCGTCCCCTGTCCCGGTTTCGATGAGATGGCGATCGACCCCTTCAGGGATTCGACCTTGGTCTTCACGACATCGAGGCCGACACCGCGACCTGACAATTCGCTGACATCCTTCTTGGTGCTGAAACCGGGAGCGAAAAGTAAATCGTACAACTCATCGGTTGGCAGATGGTCGCTCTCGATCAAGCCGCGCTGCTGAGCAACCGCTCGAACGGCATGGGGATCGATCCCGCGTCCATCATCCGCGATGCGAAGAATGACCTGATTGCCTTCGTGACTGGCGGAGAGTTTGATCGTCCCGAGCTCCGGCTTGCCGAGGGCGCGACGGACTTCCGGCGTTTCCAGTCCGTGATCGACCGCATTCCGTAGCAGGTGCATCAGCGGATCCGCCATCGCATCCAGCACGGTCTTGTCGAGCCCCGTTCGCTCGCCTTCAATCAGCAGTTGTGCACTCTTGCGGGTCTGATCCGCGGCACTCCGCACGGTGCGCTGGAGCTTACTGGAGTGCGTTCCGAGCGGCACCATCCGCAAGCGCATGAGCTTGTCTTCCAGTTCGCTGGCCAGACGTGCCTGACGCGTGAGATACCCTTCGCAGTCGCTGTGAACGTGACTCAGTTCGGATGCGAGCGTCTGGATGTCGCTGGTGGTTTCCGAGAGCTCGCGTGAGACAATGTGGAATTCCGTATACCGGTCCATTTCGAGGGCGTCGAACGGTTCGCCGATGGGTCCGACCGCGGTCGCGCCACCGAGAGCCAGTGCCTCGAATCCCACTTCCAGGCGGGAGGTTGTGCGTCGAAGGCGATTCGTGCTCGGATCGAGTTCGTTGAGGACTTTTTCAAAATCGCTCAATCGCGATTCGAACGAGGTCCGGGCGATGACGAGTTCGCCGACCAGTTTCACGATCTCGTTGAGTCGCTCGATCGGGATGCGAACCATGGACTCGTTGGTGTCTTTGCGTCGTGCTTGCGCTTTCGGCTGAGGCTCCTCGGCAGGTTCGTCGGCGATAGCGGTCGGCAGTGCGAGTGCGGCGGCGGCCGGTTCGGGTGCAGTCGTGATCGCGATCGGGACAGCGGCACCGGATTCGGCCAGCGCTTCTTCAAGCTGGCGATGCAATCCCGGGAAATCGGCGGTTCGACCTTGAATGGAATCGTCGATGGCGTCGGAACTGCGGACCAGCAGGTCGATTTCCTCGGCGGTGGCGACGCGGGTCCCTTCGAAGTACTGATCGAGAAGATCTTCCATCCGGTGGGCCAGTTTCGTGACTTCCGCAAACCCCACCATCGCCGCGGTGCCTTTGAGGGTGTGTGCGGCACGGCGAATTTCCTGCCATTGATCCCGGTCGGCAGGATTGATTTTCGTTTCGGGGAGCAGGTTGGTCAACGTTCGAAGATGATCGTCGGCTTCGAGACGGAAGACTTCCAGCAGTTCGGGCGAGACATCCGACGAAGAGGTGGAGAGCGACGCTTGCGGTTCGGGGATCACCGGTGCGACCGTTTCGAACGGTAGCCCGGACGGCATGGCGAAGGGCGGCAATCCGAGACTCGCGAAATTCGGCATCTCGTCGTCGAACGAGCCATCATCGTGGCCCAATGAACCGGCCGGCGCGGATTCATTCGATTCTTCAACCGATCCAGCGGATTCGCCGATCAAAACCTGCAACCGCTCGATGGCACCCGAGACGAGAGTGTCTTCGTCGAGTGTTTCACCAAGCGTGGCTTCCAGATATGCAGCGATGGTCTCGACAGCGGACTCCATCGTATCGAGCACCGGTTGATCGACGGTTCGACCGTCCTGCATGATCTGATCGAGAAGGTGTTCGAATCGGTCGGCGAGCAGGCTCAGGCCGGTCAGTCCGACCATTCCGGCCGCGCCTTTGATGGTGTGAACTCCGCGGTGCGCCTCCTCAACGGCTTCGAGATTCGAAGGCTCGTTGCGAAGTGACGCCAGTCCCGACCGGATCGCGGGAAGATAGCTGTTGGCTTCTTCCAGGAATCCGAGAAGGATTTCGGGATCGATGCTCGGGCTCATGGGGGCGGACCAGATATAGGAACGGGGATCGGGAAGCTCAGGGGATCAGGAGCGGTTGCGGCTCGCGATCCCTGATGCGACCGCGAGACGATCAGGCTTTGTTGCCGTATCCGTACGGAAGCTTGAAGGCCGAAACGGAACCGCGGAGGTCCTCCGCCAGCTTGGCCAGCGTGCTGACGCTCTCGGCCGTCTGCTTCGTACCGCTGGCGGTCCGCTTGGTGATCTGGCTGATGCTGCCCATTGATCGCGCGAGCGCTTCCGAACTGCGGGCCTGCTGCTTCGACGCCTGCGAAATGGAAAGGATGATGTCCGAGAGTTTAAGCGAGACTTCTTCGATCTCGTTGAGCGACTGACCGGCCTGATTGGCGATCTTCGAACCGCTCACGATCTCCTGAATGTTCTTCTCCATGGCGCCGACGGCTTCGTTCGTTTCACCCTGAATCGCCTTCACCAGCGCCGCGATCTTCTTCGTCGCTTCCGTCGACCGAACGGCCAGACGCTCGACTTCCTCAGCAACCACGGCGAATCCGCGACCCGCATCGCCCGCCGCTGCCGCCTGAATCGACGCATTCAACGCCAGAATACTCGTCCGGTCCGCGATGTCATCAATCAGTTGCACGATCTGGCCGATCTCCTGCGACGTCTCACCAAGACGCTTGATCCGCTTCGCCGTTTCCTGAGCCTGTTCGCGAATCTTGTTCATCCCCTCGATCGTGTTGCGAACTGCCTGATTCCCCTGCTTCGCGGTTGAGAGGGCCTGCTGCGCGACCGCGGTCGAAGATGCGGCGTTGTCCGAAACCTGCTGGATGCTCGCCGCAATCTCGTCGATGGCGGAGGATGTGTTGACGATCTGCTCCTTTTGAACTTCCGAACCATCAACCAGTTCTTCAGCCGAAGAGTAGATCTTGTTGGCGGCCGCCGACACCTGATTCGTCGCACTCTGCACGTTACCGATGATCTTGCGAAGCTGATCGATCATGAAATTGAAGCTGTCCGCGATCGCACCCGTCATATCCTCGGTGACAACCGCCTGTTTCGTCAAATCGCCATCGGCCACACCGGACACTTCATCCAGGAGCTTCATGATGCTTCGCTGAATGTTGGCGTTTTCGTTTTGTGATTGTGCCAGCACACTCGTCTTCTCCAGCATTGCGTTCAGCGACACCGCCAGCACGCCGAGTTCGTCGCCCGTGTAAACCTTCGCACGCGATGAATAATCGCCCGATTCGATTCGCTCGAAGACGGCGGTCAAATTCTCAATCTGACGGTAAAGTCCACGACCCACGACGGTCACAGCAACGATCCCCAACGCCACGCACACGCTGGCCAGGGCGAACAGCTGATTCGCCTGCTTCCGCGACGCCTCCGGCGAGCCGGCATCGCCACCGCCCCACATCGGGTACAGCAACACAACCACCGCTACCAGAAACGGAGCGGCGATCAGAGATAATTTTTGCCAAAGACTGAATCGCGAAACGGGTAATTCGGAAACGGAGCGCGCCATCGGAACGTCCTCAAACGGTGGGCTTTTGATCCGATCTCTTCACACGCCACGCCTGTGTCGGTGAGATATCGGTCTGTCGCGAACTTAGAACACGGCACGAAGTTTGCGCGCTCAGAACAATCCGAAGTGAAGAGATTTTTCCGTTGTCCGCACGTTTGAGTGCTGTTGAACGTCTCGGGAAACTGGGTAAACCGAAACGAAGATTCGCCTCGCAACAACTTTCAGACCCGGCACGAGATGATTAACGATTCGCCGGGTCCGGGTGGCCCACGCCCACCTGATCCTGCGCAAATCGGAACGCTGCCGCCTCCGCGTCCGACCACGCGCCGTCCTTCGCGAGCGTCAGAATCGATTCGAAACTTCGCGACTCCGCCTTTGAGAGTTTGCCTTCATCCTTCAGCTTCGCAACCCGCTGCTCCACCTGCGCCAGCCGACCCGCGTCGCGCGTGTTGCAGGCGGTGTACAGCAGCTGCATCGCGCTCAGCGCATCGCGGCTCGTCACCGCCGGATACTGACGGCACCCCGGCCACCAGATCAGCACCAGCGGTATCAGCAGCACCAGCGCCAGCAGACTCAGCCAGCGCACCGAAGGGGAATCAGTAGTCACCGACCACCTCCCCGCCTCGGATACTGCTCAGTGCCGCCCACGTGTTCAAATTCACACTCGTTGGAACAAACCGCACCGAACCATCGCCCAGGAGCACATGCCCGCCCTGCCACGGTGCATACATCTGGCAGACGTGGCATGTCGGAAAACTCGGCGGATGCACGATGCCCGGTTCCGCCGCCGCCGGTCCGCTATGGCAAAGAACGAGCGTCGCGGCGGCATCGCACGTCGTGAACGGATAGCGGAGCGGATCGATCGGACACACCTCCGCACCCGGAACCACTCCCACCCAAGTCTTATCGCTGATCGACGTATGTTCACCGACAAACACCGTATTGCTCAACCCATCCGTCACGCTCGAAATCCGCGTCTTCGAATTGCGATAAAACGGCCCGACGCCCGGCAGGTTGGAATGATCCGCCACATCGTACGCCCACGTTTCGTCCTGCCCGTTATTCCCCACATAATGCGAAATGCCAAACTCCGCCAGTCGAGCGCCCGAGCCATCCGATACGGTCATCGTCGGGCCCAAATTCGGTGCCGATGGGCATTGAAACACCTTCAGCGGAGTCCGCACCGCCGCCGCATTCACCGGATCCCAGCACGGGCGATCCATCTGCAACTGCTGGAACAGATTTCCCTGTTCGAGTTGGGGAAGGATGAAACTCCCCCACGCCCAACCGGGTGCGGAGTCGACCGTCGGCACCGTTTGCCCGCGGAAACCCGACTGATACCCCGGCGGAAACTGGCCTTGTGCATCGTGATAATTCTGAAGCGCCAGCCCGATTTGTTTGAGGTTGTTCTGGCTCTGCGCACGCGCGGCCGACTCGCGAACCTTTTGAACCGCCGGCAGAAGCAAGCCAATGAGGATCCCGATAATCGCAATCACCACAAGGAGTTCGATCAAAGTGAACGCTTGGCGTCGAGTGGACATGGGTGATCTCCGACAGTTCTATAGTTTCGACGAATCAATCATATTAGACAAGACTAATCGTAATAGATAGGTTAATCTACGGCAAGTGAAATCCCATGCAGTTTTCAAGCGATTCAGTTTCGATCCCAGAGTTCGTCGGACGTGCCGAAGTCGTAGACGTTTTCCCGATCGCGGATGAGTTGCAGAGCTTGCGAATCGGATGGGTGAGGCGGGTTTCGCGTGCCTTGCGTGCTGATTTCGACGTGACCATCGACGAAGCCGATGTTGGCGATCTTCCCGCTCAGGCGATGGTGGATGCTGGGGCGCTGGAGCGAGGGCGGATAGGCATACGGCATCTCGAAGAGTTCGGGCGAAGTGTCCTGAGCCTGGACGGCGTTGGCGAAGAGGACCGTGCGACTGGTACTACCCACCTGCGCCAGCGCGATCTTTCGCCAGTTGCCCGTGAGCGTGAAACCCGCCGTCGGTTCGTACGGTGCCAGATACCAATAGTTGTACCCATATCCGCCGGTGAGCCCGTCGAAGGTCAGGAAGACTTTTCCCGGTGCCTTGGCGGGCGTTTGCAGGGCGGCGCGGTTGTTCTCGAGATAGGGCATGAGATGGCTGCCTGCGGTGTCGTAGGTGTTCTTCGGTTTTTCGAAGGCGAACCACCAGCGCGTTCCGCCGTTCTCGAAGGTCATGAGCGGTGGGAGACAACCGTTGGCGGATTCATAGTTGTTGACGGCGATGCCGAGCTGTTTGAGGTTATTCTGATCGGCGATGCGATTGGCGGCGGCGCGGACTTTCTGAATGGCGGGGAGCAGCAATCCGATGAGGATCGCGATGATGGCGATGACCACCAGCAATTCGATCAGCGTGAATCCTCTTCGCCTGCGCATGCCTGTCTCTCCTCTCTGCCTCCCATGATAACGTGCGGCTCATTTCCGTGTTGGCCAAATTCAAAGGGGACTGGCACCTTTTTTATTGACTGTTTTTTACTCTTGCGGATCCTTGCCGATTCCGGGTGCGTCTGTCGCCACCTCGAATACGACCCGTACCCTGAACGTCACGTCGCTCTCATTGCTCAGAAGGTGACCGAGTGATTCGCGGCGACATCACAGGACTGAGATATGAGTGAGCCGAATCCGGGGATCGTTACGCTTCGCGTGCTCGAGGCGGATGATCTGCCGACGATGTTCGAGATGCAGCTCGATCCGGAATCGAACCGGATGGCGGTGACGAACCCGCGGACGGCGGAGGCGTTCGATATGCTGTGGGCGGAGAATCTGCAGAACCCGACATGCATCTCGCGGGCGATCCTGCGGGATGGCGTGTTTGTCGGTTGGATTTCGTGTTTCCGTCAAGACGGCGAGGCGAATATCGGCTACTGGATCGGCCGGGAACATTGGGGCAAGGGGATTGCGTCGGAAGCATTGAAGTTACTTTTGACGGAGGTGGAGGAGCGTCCGCTGTATGCATCGGCGGCAACCAGCAATCCGGCTTCGCTGCGTGTGCTTCAGAAATGCGGATTCGAAGTGGTAAGCGTGCAGACCGAACCCGCCTCGGACCGCTACCCGGAAAGCGAAGTCGCCAGCTACATCCTGAAAAGGGGACAGGTACAGTTCTAATGATGTGTTTTTTACTTTCAATTACAATGGTGACGCAACGGACACAACTCATTTCAGATCAATAAGCTACGTCCCCGTATCCGACTTTCAAAGATTGGCACAACGAGATGATGTGGACCGGCTCCGGGGCTGGCACTCTCATCGCCGACTACGCCTACGAGTACGACCTCGCCAATCGCCTCGTCGAGAAAGTCGAGAACTCCGTCACGACGACCTACGGCTATGACGCCATCGGCCAGATCACGAGCAACAACGGAAGTTCCCTGACCTATGACGACACCGGCAACCGCACCCTCACCGGTTACGTCACCACCGACGGCAACCGGATGACCAGCGACGGCGTCTGGACCTATACACACGACCTGGACGGCAACGTCGTCGGCAAGTCGAAGTCCGGCGAGGCGTGGACCTACGAGTACGACCTACGCGGGCAGATGACCGAAGCAACCGACGGCACCACGACCGTGAGCTACGCCTACGACGCCTTCGGCAACCGCATCGGCCGGACCGAGGACGGCGGCACGACCGTGACGGAAGAGCAGTACGTGCAGGATGGTTGGGACCCCGCCAAATCCAACACCATCGGCACCGAGAACTTCGACGCCATCCTCGACCTCGACGGCGACGATGACGTGATCGCCCGCCACGTGTTCGGGCCGGGCCATGACGACGTGGTCGCTCGCCAGGACGCGGGCGTGGATGTCCACTGGTACGTGGCGGACCGGCTGGGGTCGGTGCGGGCGGCCTTTGACAACGCGGGGACAGTGACGAACGCGATCGATTACGACGCCTTCGGCGGCTTCCTGGGCGGAGTGCCGGTGGACCGGTACGGCTTCGCGGGCCGCGAGTGGGACGCGGCGCTGGGCCTGCAGTACAACCGGGCGCGGATGTACGACCCCTCGACCGGCCGCTGGATGGGTGAGGACGGCATTCGCCAATCCGCAGGCGACGTGAACCTGTTCAGGTACGTAGGCAATGGACCAACGAACGCGACGGATCCGAGTGGGTTCGCTGACCCATTAGGATGGATTCAGCGCAATGCCGGGTCCGCGTACGACGAAGTGACAATGATCGGCAATTATGTCGTTTCTTCTGCGACCGAGCCAATTTCGAATAACTACAGAAACCTTCGAGCTACCGGTTCGAGCACCATCGGTGCGGCAGGGTTGTCGATCGTCGCAAGTGCGCTATCACCTGTGTATGATGGGGTCGTAAATGGTGGTGATGCGGTCGGTCGAAATTACAAGAATTTGAAATCGAGCGGTTCGAGTTCGATTGTCGCGGCTCCAACTGCAGTCGTTGGCACCGTGTTGGACCCAGTCTATTCTGGAGTGACCGGCGCCTCTGATCGTGTCGAGGTGGTTTTTACTCAGCAACGGCAATCCGGCAGCGGGACGACGAACGCGGGCATCGTGACGGCGCTCTACGCTTTGGCTAGTGTTGTCGGTTACACGGAGATTGATGAGGCGGTCGAGGGCACCGAGATCGAGTCGGGTCGGAAACTGTCGAGCAGCGAGCGCTGGTCACGCGGCCTAAGGGGGTTTGGTACGGCGGTGTTATCAGCGACGGCCCCGTTTGTGCCGAAGAGCAAAGCGGTTGAGAGCTTCACCACGTGTTCGGAACCGCATGTTGGGTTTGGGAGCACATGGAACAAAGTTCCAGCGGGTCGAGGGGCGAAGGCAGCGACGCCGTCCAGCAGCGGCAAGTTTGTGGAAGTGCCGAAGGATGGCGGTTTCCAGCTTGTGGCTGATGCGAAACCGGCAGCGAAACTGGTGCCAGAAGGAGGTGCGAAGGCCGGTAGTCGTTTTGTGGAAGTGCCGACGGATGGTGGCTTCCAGTTTGTGGCTGATGCGAAACCGGCAGCGAAACTGGTGCCAGAAGGAGGTACGAAGGCCGGTAGTCGTTTTGTAGAAATGCCAAGGGATGGCGGCTTCCTACAAGTTGCCCCAAACAGCGGGGTGCAGGCAAACAAGGCAGCGGGCGATGCAGTTCGGGACTTGATTGCTGCAAGAGAGGCACCTGCCCTCGTTGAGCAATCTTTTTCGACCGTTGGCGGGGTGCGAAGGGTTGACGTACTGAAGCTGGGCGACGAGATAGTTGGCATCGAATCAAAAGTCGGGAGAACCGCCCTTGATTCAAGAGTTAGACAAGAACTCGCCCGTGACTGGTGGCTACGACGACAAAGGCGGCTTGATCGTGTTGTGTGGGAGTTTTCACCAAGCGACGTGACTGGCAAGGTCGGTCCAACTAAACAACTGCTGGCGATGCTTCAAAAGCTCGGCTTCGATGTTCGGATCAACGAACCGTAAGAAGGGGTCAAAGAAATGGCAGATACGACAATTGTGTTTTACGGCATTAGGCAGGAAGTCGGTGACGATGATCTTGACGAATTAGAATCGAGATCGCATCCCATGCAGATCGCTGCAAAAAAGGTTGGGCTTGAGAGTTACTGGGGGAATTTCGCTGCTCCCGCGGAACGGTATTTGCTATTCGTTGGTAAGTTACTTGGAAAGCTCGGTGCTGAAGATCGGATGGAGATTCAGATCAATGCCGACGATTTCGCCAATATCGCCAAAGCTGTCGACACAAAGCTGGGTGACGCAGGAATTTCTGAAATAGCTTCGCTGCATCTGGACTATCAGCCCGACGCATGAGGCATTGCCTTCGCCTTCGCTGGCCCTTTCGCCAAGCTCTTATTTGTGGCGCACCGAACTGTCATCGCATTTGTTGCCAAATTCGCGGTGTAAGGATTTCGCTCTCTGTGCGGTCGGTTTGCCGAATTGTTGAGAATTTTGGAGAGCGTGTGCGTGGCGATTCGGTCGCACTGACCGAGGGTGTCATTCGTGTGCCGGTGGCGTCGGGTGAACTTTGGGCAGTCGGTCGAGGTGCCGTTCCAACAGTCCTTCGAGCACGGTGACGGCGGAGACGAAGTCGTAGCCGAGGAGCATGAGCAGGTCGATTGTGTTGAGATTCTTGTGGCAGGCGAAGCAGTGGGCGAGGTTGTTGCGGGGAGTTGACGGCGGTTTGCATTTCGCTTGATGGACCTCCGAAGTCGAAGCCGGACTTCGGAAGTCATGATTCAAGATCATGATCTCAAAGTGTTTTAATGTTTACTATGTTGATATCGATGGTGCGGCGAGAATGCAGTGCGAAAAGATCGCATTCGTGTGCTTTTCGGCACGGATTTTGACCCATTTTTAACCCATTCCAGACTGATTTCCGCCAACTTTCGGATCATTCCGACGCCAAATCCGCCAAGTTGCGGATGATAAACGGACGAATGCGGGGTGACCTTCGCCGAGCGCGATTACGTTCTCGCGTTAATCAGCTTCGGCATGAAAACCATCGATCTGCGTACAGTGTTCATCGTTTCAGTAACTGTTCAAATTTGACGTAAGTCCTTATCGCGCCTAGGCGCTTCCGAAATTTTGGCGTCTTTCCACGGTAGGGTGTGGCAGTGTCGGTGGAAAGACGAGTCGGTGTTTGAGCGACGCCGATACGAGCGAGGGGTGCGGTCGTCCGTGGGGTATTAGGGAAAGTCAAATCCGTTTCAGTTCGTCTGTGAGATTGTTTCGTGCGGCGGCCTCGGCTTCGGTGAACATGCGTTGCGTGTGAAAGAGGCGGGGGCGTGCGAGCAACTGGTTGAGGACGGCGGATCGGCCGCGGCGGTAGTCGTCGTCGCTGACGAAGGCGTATTCGGCGCGGATGGCGGTGGCGTAGCGGCGGTAGCGAGCTTCGCCGGCGCCGAGAATGGCCCAGTCCGCATCGCGCAGGATGAGGGCGTCGGGGTCTGAGACGTCGAGGCGGTAGTCGGTGGCGAGGATGAGGTTCGCGGCGGCGGAGATGAGCGCAGGTTCGAGAGTGAGAGAGTGAAGTTCGGTTCGTGCGCGTTCGGCGCTCTGCGCTTCGTTATCGGTGCGTTGGGGATCGTAGATGACATCGTGAAACCAGGCGGCGATGAAGAGGGCGGTGGGGTTGGCGGATTCGTTTGCGAGGCGGCCGAGGACTTTGAGGAGTTCGGCGAGGTGTTCGAGCGTGTGGTAGTGGCGATGGGGTTCGGTGTAGGCGGCGACGAGGCGATCGAAGACGGCGTAGGCGGTGGTGTGATCGGCGCCGAGCGGGGTGATCAGGCGGATCCAGTAGTGTTGCAGCAGTTCGAGTCGTTCGGGTGAGATCGTCATGTGGGCATTCTAGTTGCTACGATGATGGGATGGCTGAACCGGATACCTTTATCGCAGCGATTTGCTCGAGCCCGGCGGATGATGTGCCGCGGTTGGCGTATGCGGATTGGTGCGAGGAGCGTGGCGAGAGCGATCGGGCGAATTTCATCCGCAAGCAGATCCGGCTCGCGCGACTGCCGCAGGGCGTGGCGGAAACGCGTGAGTTGTATCAGCAATGCGCGGATCTGCTGCGAGCGCATGCGCCGGCGTGGGTTGAACCGATTTGCAAGCCGTTCGAACAATTGACGAATTGGCAACCGAAGCGCATTTCGAATGTTGGTTTGGGGCTTACACTTGGATATCCGATCAGTGCGATCGAGTTTGTGCGTGGCTTCATTGAACAGATGACGTTTTCTCCGAGGTCCGGCGCCGATTACGCACCACTCGGCGCGATCTGCCAGCGCCAGCCGATCACGCGGCTTGCGCTGCGATCGCCCGCTGATCCGGGACCGGACCTGAATGGCATATCGAATGCCTTCGTTTCGATTCAGGCTTTGACGTTCCAGAATGCGCAATCCACTTCGGCCATCGGCCGCTTGTTTGATAGCTTTTCGTGGAGAAACGTGAAGCGATTGGCGCTATTCTCCGTCGAGAACGAGGTGATCGCTTCGATTTGCAGGCAGCCGCTCGCACGGCAATTGACGGGGCTCAAACTCGCAGGGGATTCGTCCGCATTCGCCGAACTTACGCGCTTCCCGCTGGACGATCGCATGCAAGAGTTGGTCGTGCTTCGTTCAGGGGAAGCGCTTTCGATCCCGCATCTCTGTGGAGTTTCGTTCCGCCCCACGCTTAAGACGCTCGTGCTTTCCGAGTTGAGACTCGGTGACAATGGGATGTCAGCACTGGCGCGGGGTGATGTGTGGCTGCGCTTGCGAACGCTGGTGTTGGATCGGAATCGCTTCGGCGATCCGGGATGGTCGGACTGGGTGCGCGGGCGACGAACGCCGGAACTCCGGGCGCTGAGTGCGAAACAGAATTACCTGACGGACCGGGGAGCGATGCGGTTGGCGGAATCGCCGTTGTCGCAAACGCTGGAGTGGATCGACTTGCGCGGAAACCGAATCGGACGTAAAGGAGCGCTGACGCTTGCGCGAGCGTTGGTCGAAGGGCCACTCAAATTGCTGTATTTGCAAGGGAATCCGCTCACGGACTCCGATACGCAGGCGGTGCGTTCGATATTGGGTGATCGAGTCGATCGGAATTAAGAGTTATTGATTCGTGGCAATTTTTTCCCGGAAAACCTCCGCCAATTTGTTCGCGGTCTTCTCATAGGCGGCGGAGTCGCGCCACGAGTTCTTCGCGATCAGCGTTTCTGCAGGAACCTCCGGGCACGTCATCGGCACATCGAAGCCGAAGATCGGGTCAGCCGAAAACGTCACATCGTTCAACGCGCCATTGAGCACCGCCGTCAGCAGCGCACGCGTATGCGCGAGCTTGTTCCGCCCGCCTGTACCGTTCAAGCCGGTGTTGACCAGCCAGACCGGAACCTGATGCTTGACTAACTTCTCACGCAGCATCGCACCGTAGCGCTTCGGCGAAAGCGGAAGGAACGGCTTGGCAAAGCAGGTACTGAACTCCGTGACCGGCTCGGTGACTCCGGTTTCCGTGCCCGCCACTTTGGCCGTGTAACCGAGCAGAAACTGCTCCATCGCCGCTTCGGGTGTAAGCCGCGACAGCGGTGGCAGTACCCCAAATGCGTCGTACGTCAGGAAAAAGATATTGGTCGGGTGTCCACCACGCCCTGAAGGCTCGCAATTCGGGATGAAATCGATCGGATAAGCCCCGCGAGTGTTTTCGGTATATTTCGCACTGTTGAAATCCGGCTGATACGAAACGGGATCGATCGGCACATTCTCAAGCACGCAGCCGAACCGCAGCGCATTCCAGATCTCCGGCTCGCCGGTCGGTGAAAGCCGGATCGTTTTGGCATAGCATCCGCCTTCGATATTGAACACGCCGTCCTCGCCCCAGCCATGTTCGTCATCCCCGATCAGACGCCGGTTGGGATCGGCGGAGAGCGTCGTCTTCCCCGTCCCGCTCAGCCCGAAGAACAGCGCCGTATCGCCGGCGGCACCAATATTCGCCGAACAGTGCATCGGGAACACGCCCTCTTGCGGAAGAAGCCCGTTCAGCACACTGAAGATCGACTTCTTGATTTCGCCCGCATAGTGCGTTCCTGCCACAATCACAAGCCGCTGCGAAAAGCAGATCGCGACGCACACATGGTTGTTCGTGCCATCAATGGCCGGATCGCAGCGGAAGTCGCAGGCGTGCAACACCGTCCACCCCCGCTCACGCCGCAGCGCCGCATCCACCTCGCCACGCCGAAACAGACACCGCGCGAACAGCACGTGCCACGCCTTCTCCGCAATCACGCGCACCGGCAGCTCGTGCCGCACATCCGCACACGCGGACCCCTCAAACGTATACAGTTCACGGTTCTGCAGATATGCCAGCACGCGGTCGCGCAGGCGGTTGAACGCCTCGAGTTCCATCGGCTTATTGATCGTCCAATCCACCTGCTCTGCCAAGCCCGGCTCCTTCACCGTGAACTTATCCTTCGGCGAACGCCCCGTCCGCTCGCCCGTCAGCGCTGCGAACGCGCCCGCAGACGTCAGCACGCCCTCCTGTCGGCGCACCGCCGCCTCGACCAGCGCCGGCGACGAGAGATTTTCCACCATTCGAGAATTCACGATCACGGAGTCACCTCAAAAAGCAGACCCCCATGTCATGGCAAACCCATGGTCACGGGGGAGTAAAGACGATTATACCGATCCCGTTGCGAGTGTTGAGCCTTTTGAAGAGATCCGCTTGACAAATCGCAATTCAATAAGGAGGACTTCGCCACCGGCTGCGCATGTTCGTGGCGGAGTCCTTGTGAGTGAATCACAGCACTCAGAATTTCCTTTTTTGTGAAAAAATGTTCAGTTGATAGAAAATGGTCATTTCCAAGTACTTTTCCCCATTCGCTGCCAATCTGGCAGGCGAGTTCGCCAACTTCGCCAACTCAATACACACACCCCTTGGCGAAGAGACATTGACGAGCCGATATAATGTACATTTGTCCTAATCTCGTCATGGGGCTCCGACTCCGACGAAATCCCCGAACGAAGGTCTCCACATAGTGCGGGTCGACGAACTCCGACGTTGCAATTGCCAAGTTCGACGGCAAGAATAATGGCAGTTTCGGGATTCATAATGCTCCTCGATGCGAGAGGAACGGGCTATTGGAGAGCGTAACCGATCGCCCGGCATGGATGAATTCGTATGGCCACAGAAGAGCAACACCCTCACAGTGGAAATATTATCATGAACAAAGTAACACCATTTCTCATGTTCAACGATCAGCTCGAAGCGGCGATGGAGTTCTATACCGCGACGTTTCCGAACTCTGAAATCCGCACCGTCGCCCGCTCGGGCACGGACGGCCCCGTCAACTCCGCCGAGTTCGTCGTCGGTGGTCAACTCTTCATGGGCTACAACGGAGGTTCGTACTTCAGCTTCTCAGAAGGGGTCTCGTTCTACGTGGACTGCGCGGATCAGAACGAAGTGGATGAATACTGGGACAAGCTCCTCAAAGCCGGAGCAACGCCCACGGCGTGCGGTTGGATCAAAGACCCCTTCGGTCTCTCCTGGCAGATTGTCCCAAGACGATTCACCGAGTTGATCCGTGACAGGGACTCCAAAAAGGTGAAAGCTGTGATGGACGCCATGATGACAATGGTGAAGCTCGACGTGGCGGAACTCGAGAGAGCCTACAACGAGGCGTAGTTGGGATTTTCGGCTCCGGAGGAGCCAACGGTTGCAGCCACGGGTCAGCAAGACCGGCGAAGCCGGTCGCAGCGCAGCCCGTGGAAGGCGTGAACATTTATTTATTGGAACTGCCGCGTCATGATCGAGGAACCGCAGGCGGTTCCTCGATCATGACGCGGCAGTTCCAAGAGTGTATTTGGGGTTCGTTTCCACGGGTTACGCTCGCTCACCCGTGGCTACATTCCTTGGCTCCTCCGGAGCCGAAGACAGGTGCGCAAGTTCGCCCGTGGCTACATTCCTTGGCTCCTCCGGAGCCGAAGAAAATCGACCCAAGACAACCGGCAGACTGACGTCGCGCCGTTCGCCTTGGACTGCTTTCGTCATTGCATCTGCCGAGATCGATGACAAGAATGGGAGGGGAATCGGGATTCATGGTGCACCTCGACGTGAGAGGAAAGGGCGATTTCGGTCAGCGTAACCGATCGCCCTTCATGCATGAAATCTGTCTACGAAAAATCACAGGAGTAGTGCTGGCGTCCAGCGGAGATGTCTGATGCCCGTAGATCTTTCCGGTTGGTGCTGTGGGCTGGTCGTCTGGCTTGGTGGGACCGTGTGGGCAGTCACCGCGATCCGCCAATCACGAGCGCACAAAAGACCGATCGACAACCGCTTGCCGGGCAGACAATTTGAGGGGCCACCCGTACCTCTTGTACTTGTGGCATTCGCTATCACGGTCGCTCTGTTTGCCGCCGGTGTAGCGCTGGCAGTGGGCTGGGATCTGCTTTATGAATTGCTTTTGAAAGCACGACGGTGATTGGGAAAGTCAAAAAAATGTATTGGCGATTTGCACACCACAACCCGTTGACATGAGAATAAGCGAAAATTCGTTGAGGGAGCAGTATGCAGTTGGAGTACCTTCCCAATGGGTCGCCTGACTGCCTGCTCATCCGGCTTTACGACTTCACCCCGACTGAGGCCGCAGCATTATGCGCGGCAGTTGAAAATCTCGCCTCTGGTCGGGCAGAGCGTATCGAGGTCCACAAACTGCCCGGTGTAATACCCATCGGCGGCTGTGAGTTGGTATTTCTCATGATGGATTGGGATCAGGGGCTCATCCATTTGGGACCGGCTGCATTTGAGTGCGGTTTCACCGCCAGTACTTGGGACAACATTGCTGGCCCCTCATCGAGCCGTTCAAGTCCGAAGTTAGGGGATATCAGTGGCTCGTCGCTCACTCTGCTGAGGCTGCTGTCCTCCTGTCGGTCTCCGGGCAGTGGTAGCGGGGATTCCTTAACATTGCCCGCGACCTGTGAAAAAACGAGAATCCGCGAATCACGAATAGGAGGCGACGATGCGTCGAAATCGCCGGTTGCTGATCGCCGTCGCCCTCGCAATCGTCGGTGGCGGCGCGTACCTCCTGAATGTGTGGTATCACAGTTCGGCGTACACCATCGATCGCAACAGCCATTCTGGATTGAGCTTGGTCGGGGCAGCGGATGGGATGGTCTTGATACGGTCAAACTCGATCAAACCGGCCGCGTCATCCTTCACCGGTTTAAGACCGAACGCAAGAATGATGTCATCGACTTGTCCTGGGAAGTCGCCACGCTCCAGTTGTCGCCGGAAGCGTTGGCCGAGGTGCTGGAGGCGGTTGAGGCGAACAGCGTGATGGGGCTGCGAAATAAGTACCATGATGAAAATGTCCAGGACGGTACGCAATGGGTCCTATGGATCAAACAAGGAGAGCAGGAGAAGTCGGTCTACTTCAGTAACGACTTCCCCAGCCGGATCAAAGAATTCGCAAAACAACTCGACGCCATCCTTGTCCGTGCTGGCATCGATCAGATCGATTGGCATCGTGTTCCCGATCTGTTATTTCGGCAACATGAACGGGAGTTGTGGGATAGCATCAATCGGTGAATTCCCTCTGATTTCACCGAACGTTCCGCCAACGCCTCGTTGCTCGGCGTGTTCTGCTTGTGATGCGAGTTGTTTCCTCACACTCCGAGGTCGTTACCATGCGCGAGCGATGCCTGAGTTCCGCCCTGATGGCCGTACTTCTCATCTCTTCAACGGTTTCCGCACAGACACCTGAGATGATCGCAAAGGTCGATGGCGTACTCACTCAGAAACGCCTGCAGGGCGCATGGGTTCCCGACCTGCTGATGACCACCAAAGGGGCGGAGGCGTATCCGCTCTCCGGGCGGGCGCTGGTTTTCGACGGGACCGTATTCGCTCGCGTGGAGGGAAAGCGAACGGTGGCGTCCGGTTCCTGGAAGATTGAGGAGGGTTTTCTTCGTCTGACGGTGGAGGAACGCAACCGGTGGGATCTGGAGGCAGCGGAAACGCCGGCCAAGCTGCAATATGCGTTCAAAGTTGAAGGTGACGTACTGACGTTGTGCTATTCGGCCGGCGACAAGGGCAAACCCGACGATTTGTCGCCGGGCAAAGGCCGGCAGGTTGTGGTTTACAAGCGACAAAAAGACAAAGGTAAGGAAGCGAAATAGTCATCCTCAATTCGTTTTGAGTTCCATGACGCGACCGCTCCCGAACGGTCGTGGCACCGGCGCGGTCAGAGTCACCGTGCCGGGGCGAGTCTCGTTACAATAAAGCAAATCTCAAAAATCAGTCAATAAAAAAGGTGGCAGTCCCCTTTAATTGGTGAACGTCAGTTCATTTCCGTCGTAGTCCACGGTCACCGTACTGCCGTCCTGCACTTCGCCGGTCAATAACTTCTTGCCGAGGGCGGTTTCCAGCTCCCGCTGCAGAACGCGCTTCAGCGGCCGCGCTCCGTAGCTCGGATCGTAGCCGATCGTCACCAGATGCTCCTTCGCCGCGTCCGTCAGCACGAGCGTGATCTTGCGATCCGCCAGACGCTCCTTGAGTCGCTCAAGCTGGATATCGATGATCTTGCTCAGCTCCTTCGTCGAAAGAGCATGGAAGACGATCGTCTCATCCACGCGGTTCAGAAATTCGGGGCGGAACGACTTGCGAAGCTCTTCCATGACGGCGTCTTTCATTCGGTCGTAGACTTCGCCGATCTGCGAACCCTTGAACTGCAGAATCCGCTGGCTGCCGATGTTGGACGTCATCAGCACGATCGTGTTCTTGAAGTCCACCGTGCGGCCCTGGCTGTCGGTCAGGCGGCCGTCGTCGAGCACTTGCAGAAGCACGTTGAAGACGTCCGGGTGGGCCTTTTCGATTTCATCGAAGAGGATCACGCAGTATGGCCGGCGGCGCACCGCCTCCGTGAGCTGGCCCCCTTCGTCGTAGCCGACATAGCCGGGTGGCGCACCGACCAGACGGCTGACGGTGTGCTTTTCCTGGTACTCACTCATGTCGATGCGGACCATCGCCTTTTCGTCATCGAAGAGGAACTCCGCCAGCGCCCGCGCGAGCTCCGTCTTCCCCACGCCGGTCGGGCCGAGGAAGATGAACGAACCCAGCGGCCGGTTCGGATCGTTCAGCCCGGAGCGGGCCCGAATGACCGCCTCGCTCACCGCACGCACCGCCTCGTCCTGGCCGATCACGCGCTGGTGCAGCTCATCTTCGAGATGAAGCAGTTTCGCCTTTTCGCCTTCGAGCAGCTTCGAAACCGGCACGCCGGTCCAGCGGCTGACGACGGCGGCGATATCCTCCTCGCCCACTTCCTCCTTGAGGAGCTTGTTGTTCTTCGCGGTCAGGCCGGCTTCCATGGTCGCCAGCTTCTTCTCCAGCTCCGGCAGCTTGCCGTACTTCAGTTCGGCCGCCTTGTTCAGGTCGTAGTTACGCTCCGCGCGTTCGATGTCGCCCTTGACCTTCTCGATCTCTTCGCGGGCCTGCTGCAGGTGCTTGACGGAATCCTTTTCCTCCTGCCAGACCGCCTTGAGGGAATTGCTCTCCGCCTTCGCATCCGCGAGTTCCTTCTCGAGCTTTTCGAGGCGGTCCTTGGATGCGCGGTCGGTCTCTTTCTTCAGGGCTTCGCGTTCGATCTCCAGTTGCATGACGCGCCGGGAGATGACGTCGAGTTCCTGCGGCATCGAATCGATTTCGGTGCGGATCTTGGCGGCGGCTTCGTCCACGAGGTCGATGGCCTTGTCCGGGAGGAAGCGATCGGAGATGTAGCGATTGGAAAGAACGGCCGCGGCCACGAGGGCGGCATCTTTGATGCGCACTCCGTGGTGGGTCTGATAGCGGTCGTTGAGTCCGCGCAGAATCGAGATCGTATCTTCGACGCTCGGCTGATCGACGAAGACGGGTTGGAAGCGGCGCTCGAGGGCGGCGTCCTTTTCGATGTGCTGGCGGTACTCGTCGAGCGTGGTGGCACCGATGCAGTGCAGCTCTCCGCGAGCGAGCATGGGCTTGAGCAGGTTGCCGGCATCCATGGCGCCTTCGGCTTTGCCGGCGCCGACGATCGGGTGCAGTTCGTCGATGAAGAGGACGATCTGGCCGGCGGATTCCGTGACTTCCTTGAGGACGGCTTTGAGGCGTTCTTCGAACTCGCCGCGGTACTTGGCGCCGGCGATGAGCGCACCCATATCGAGAGCGACGATGCGTTTGTCTTTGAGTCCTTCGGGCACATCGCCTTTGAAGATCCGCAGCGCGAGGCCTTCGACCACGGCGGTCTTGCCGACGCCGGGTTCGCCGATCAGGACGGGGTTGTTCTTGGTCCGGCGGCTGAGGACTTGGGTGACGCGGCGGATTTCCTCATCGCGACCGATGACCGGATCGAGCTTGCCCTGGGCGGCGAGTTGGGTGAGATCGCGGCCGTATTTTTCGAGCGATTGATACGTTTCTTCGGGGTTCTGCGTGGTGACGCGCTGCGAGCCGCGGACCTCTTTGAGGGCGGCTTCGAGTCGTTTTTTGTTCAGTCCGAACTCGCGCAGGAAGTTCCCGGCGGGTCCGCGGTCGTCCGCCATCGCCAGCAGCAGGTGCTCGACGGAGACGTACTCGTCCTTCATCTTCTTGGCTTCATCTTCCGCATCGGCGATGAGCTTGGTGAAGCGCGTGGTGGGGTATTGATTGTCGGCGACGCCCGTGCTGCCGGTGACCTTCGGGCGTTTTTCGAGTTCGCGCTGAAGTTGAAGTGTCAGTGCGTCGGCAGCAACGCCGGCTTTGTTGAGGATGGCGGGTGCGAGTCCGCGATCCTGATCGAGCAGCGCCATCAGGACGTGTTCGAGATCGATCTGCTGATGGCTGAGTTTTGCTGCGAGTTTTTGAGAGCCGGCGAGTGCTTCGCGGGCTTTTTCGGTGAATCGTTCCAGGTTCATGATGGTTGCCTCCGGTCACGAATGATGCAACGAGCGTGCCAGAGGCGGAATTGTCTGATTTTCAAGGGAAATCGAGTGGGAACGCCTGACGAAATGGCAGGCCGACTGACTTTTCGGACCTGTCGATCCTAAACTGAGGTCATGAAAACGATTTTTCTGGATTTCGGCAATGTGATCGGGTTTTTCGATCATTCGCGTGCGATCAAACAGCTCGCACCGTTTACGGATCATCCGGTGGAGGAACTGGATTCGCTTCTGTACGGCGGTGCGTTGGGCGATGCGTACGATTCGGGTCGGATCTCGACGTCGGAGTATCTGGCGGAGATTCGCACGCGCGCGGGCTTGCGCTGCAGCGATGAGCAGTTTCTGGCGGCGTATACCGATATCTTCTGGCCGAATCCGGACGTGTGCGAAGTGGTGCCGAAACTGGCACAGCGCTATCGCCTTGTGCTGGCGAGCAACACGAACGATGCGCATTATCAGCGGTTCACGCGGATGTTTTCGGATGTGCTGAGCCATCTGGATCATCTTGTGGCGTCGCATATTGTTGGTGCGCGGAAGCCGAAGCCGGAGTTTTACGCGCGTGCGCAGGCGTATGCGGAGGCGCACCCGCATGAATGCGTCTTTGTCGATGATCTCGAGAAGAACATCCGTGCCGCACAGGATCATGGCTGGCACGCGGTGCATTACCGCAGCGGAGACCGGATCGCGGAGAAACTCCGGGAAGCAGGCGTAGCGATCGATTGAGCGAATCGCTAGAAAGAAAGTGTCGCTCCGCATTCGAGAGAACCTGATGAATCCGCTGCAACATGCCGATCCGGAGATTTATCACGCGATTCAAGGCGAACGAAATCGTCAGCGGTTCGGTCTGGAAATGATCGCGAGCGAGAACTACGCCAGCCCCGCCGTCATGGCGGCACAGGGCACCGTACTCACGAATAAATACGCGGAAGGTTACCCCGGCAAGCGCTACTACGGCGGCTGCGAATTCGTGGACGAAGCCGAGCGCCTCGCCATCGACCGCGCGAAAAAGCTCTTCTCAGTGACACACGTCAACGTGCAGCCGCATTCCGGTGCGCAGGCGAACACGGCGGTGTACCTCGCGGCGCTCAGCCCCGGCGATACGATCCTCGGTCTCGACCTCGCCCACGGCGGACACCTGACCCACGGCATGAAGCTGAATTTCTCCGGCAAGTATTTTCACGTCGTCAGCTACGGCGTCACGAAAGACACGCACCGCATCGATTTCGATCATCTCGTCAGTCAGGCCCGCGAGCACAAGCCGAAGATGATCATCGCCGGCGCCAGCGCGTATTCGCGGATCATCGACTTCGCGAAGTTCGGCGAGATCGCGAAGGAGGTCGGCGCGTTGCTCCTCGTGGATATGGCCCACATTGCCGGCCTCGTGGCGAGCAAGCTCCATCCCGATCCGGTTCCGCATGCGGACTTCGTCACGACCACGACGCACAAAACGCTCCGCGGCCCCCGCGGCGGGCTGGCGATGTGCAAGCCGGAATGGGCTCAGAAGATCGACTCCGCCGTGTTCCCGGGCGTGCAGGGCGGACCGCTCATGCACGTGATCGCGGCGAAAGCGGTCGCATTCGCCGAAGCGCTCCGCCCCGCCTTCCGCGAATACTCGCAGCAGGTCATCGACAACGCCCACTGTCTGGCGGAAGAGTTGATGCGCCACGACTTCAAGATCGTTTCTGGCGGAACGGACAATCACCTGATGATGATCGATGTCTTCAGCCGCTTCGGCATTGGCGGGAAGCAGGCGGAAACGGCGCTGGACACCGCCGGTATCACCGTCAACAAGAACATGATTCCGTACGATCCGCGCAAGCCGATGGACCCGTCCGGAATCCGCATCGGTACCCCCGCTCTCACCACCCGCGGCATGAAGGAACCGGAAATGCGCCAGATCGCACGCTGGATCACCGACGTGCTCGCCAAACCCGGTGACGACGACCTCATCTCCCGTGTCCGGGGCAGCGTCCGCGAGTTGTGCGAAGAATTCCCCGTTCCCACCGAGGCCAACTAATCGTGGGACCGGTGTTCGGCGTACTCTGCATCGCGGCTAGCTTGCTGTTCTGCACCCTCTACTTTGCCGTGGTGATCTTTCAGATCGCCTGCAAATGGTGCGGACTCGAACGCCCCAACTTCTTCTCCGCCGCCGGCATCGTCGTCGTCTCCTTTATCGTCTGGGCGATCTTCGAAGGGATTATGATCGCGATCCTGCAGGAGGTCTATCTGCGTGCCGGTTATCCTCCGTGGGAAGCGCGCTTTGTCGGTTTCTTCCTCGGCTTGCCCTGCCACATGCTGGTCACCACCGGACTGCATATGGGACTCATGCGCGTGAAGGCCGGCAAGGCGATCGAAGTCTGGTTCATCCAGCAGCTCATCCTCTTCTCCATCGTGCTGACGATCACCGGCCTGATCGTTGTGGCAATCCTGGCCGCGAAAAACTGAGATCATGCCACGCTATTTCGCCACGTGCGCCCGCGGACTCGAGAAATACCTCGCCGCCGAACTCGCGCCGCTCGGCGCGGCGTCCATCGAGATCGGTCGCGGGGGCGTCAACTTCGACGGCGATCACGCCCTGCTCTACCGCGCGAACCTCTGGCTGCGCACCGCCGTCCGCATTCTCCAGCCGATCCTCGAAGCGAACGTCCGCAACCCCGACGAACTCTACGAAGCCTGTCGCTCGATCGACTGGCAGATTCACATGACGCCGGACCATACGCTGGCGGTCGATTGCAACGTCCGCGACTCCGGTATCACGCACTCGCAATACGCCGCCCGCCGCGTCAAGGACGCCATTTGCGATCAGTTCCGCGACAAGACCGGCCGCCGGCCCAGCGTCGATACCGATACGCCGATGGTTGGCCTGAACCTGCACATCTATCGCGATCACATGATCCTCAGCCTCGATTCGTCCTGGCATTCCCTGCACAAACGGGGCTACCGGCCAATCCAGACGCGGGCTCCGCTCAACGAGTCGCTGGCGGTGGGATTGCTCCACGCCGCAGGCTGGAATGGCAGCGTTCCGCTGGTGGACTGGATGTGCGGATCGGGCACGTTCTGCATCGAAGGGGCGTGGATGGCGATGAACCGGGCGCCGGGGTCGATGCGGAAATGGTTCGGCTTCATGGGCTGGCCGAGTTTCGACCGCCCGCTCTGGAATGCGGTGCGCGAGGACGCCCGCGAGCAGCAGAAACCGCTCTCGGTCGCGATTGCCGGGAGCGATGTTCGCCGCGATGCGGTGGAGTTCGCGAAGACGAACTCCAAGGCCGCCGGACTCGGGCATGCACTGACGTTCACCTTGCAGGACCTCAAGGACGCCCGCCCTCCGGACGGCCCGCCGGGCGTGCTGATCTGCAATCCGCCGTACGGCGAGCGCATCGGCGAGGCGGAGCAGTTGGTCGGTTTGTACAAGCTGATGGGCGTGGCGTTCGAAGAGCATTGGCCGGGCTGGAAGCTGTTCGTGTTCACGTCCAACAATTGGCTGGCGAAGCAGATCGGCCTGAAAGTGGTGCAGACCACTCACTTCTTCAACGGCAGCATCCCGTGCCTGCTGTGGGAATTCCGCGGGCGGTGAGTAGCAAATGGCCGGAGATATCGAAGTTTGGGTGTGGACCTCCGAGGTCGAAACCGGACCTCGGAGGTCAAGGTATGCCCGACTTCTGAGGTCCGGCTTCGACCTCGGAAGTCCGGGGAACTCATATCCGAACTCATATCTGTTGTGGAAACGCCGCGGGCGGTGAAGCGGATAGAATAACAGAGTGCCAGCATTATTGGAGCGTCATCATGGAGACTGCCGAAATGGGTCGCGTGACTGCGGAAATCACACTCGAAAATACGGGTGATCTCTGGGACGCCAAAAATGGCCGCATTCCGCCGTCCGCCGTCCGCCGGATGACCATTCCCGATGCGCTCGTTGATACCGGGGCCACGCTGCTTTCGCTTCCCAAAAGTGTGATTGATCAACTCGGCCTCAGTCGCGTTACCACGAAGCGGATCATCGCCAGTTCCGGCCCCGCCGAGACCGGCATCTACGAATCGGTTCGCCTCACGATCATGGGGCGATCGTGCACGATGGATGTGCTGGAAGTTCCCGATGGCGTGCCCGCTCTCATCGGTCAGATCCCGCTCGAACATCTCGATTTCGTCGTCGATCTCCGCAACCGCACACTCACCGGCAACCCTGCCCACGGCGGCGAACATGTGTACGAAGTGTTTTGAAGTCAGGTCTGTCACTTTGAATTGAATCTCGTTTCATCGACGGAATCGGCAGAGCGGCCTGAATAAGGAAAATCGCCGTTTCGGAGCTTTGGTGCACGAGCAGGATTGAGTGACCGATTGGCAAGAGAACGAGGGAACGATTTCCTCTTTATCGTCAAGTTTGTTTTTGATCTCTTCCTGAATGGACGATGGAGCGAGGACGAGAATCTCGTCTTTGCCAGGTACTCTCACGAGACGGAAGTGCTTGGAATTCGCGTAAGTCTCTTGAAATACCTTAATCAACGCTTCGATCGAGTTTGCGGGGATCGGGTAGATTCGAAGTACGATCGAGTCCGTTTCCGGATCTTCAACATCGAGTAACGTTAAGATCATTTTGGCAATTGTGACCTTATCGGCGGGGCCGGTCACGAGGACCGAGTTCGTTCGTGAATGAACCGCAATTTGAACCAGACCAGGACGGTCACCGGGTCGCCGGAATCGCAAATCATATTGTCCGAAAAGTGGTAAGAGAGATTGTGCTGAGGATAACGGTGTTAAGTCCGGGTCGTTCAAAATATTTATCAACGATTCTCTCAGGTATCGAGCAGCCTTGGAGGCATCGATGTGCTTGCAACGATAGGTCAACGATTCCCCGATCGCTCTTCTTTCGGAATCAATCTTGAGTTCGTCTAGCTGATTGCGAATCGATTGAACTGAGTCTGTGATGAGGATCTGATTCCCTGCAATCAATTTCACATCTCCAAAAAGACCCAGGCGCGTGCGGATCCGTTCGACGATCTCTTCGGCTATAGAGATTTCCACTTCGATGATAACTTGGACAATCTCTGTGTTCGCTTTGTCGATCAAACACGATAAGGGAATTCGCGGGATGTAAGCCTCTGGAATTTTCTCATCGGCAGGCAGCACCGTGAACGTCGTCGAGTCGATTCGCAAAAGGATGAATTTCTGCAACGCCAGTGAGCGGTTGAGCAGATCGACCACTTGAGGAATCGTGTACTTCGTGCCCGGTTTGGTTTTGATCGTCACGCTGCCCGACGGCAACGCGGTTGCGATCAAGACCAGTCCGCTCTCCTTCGAGAACCAATCCAGCACCTTGCTCCAAGGCTGATTATTAATGGAAACCAGAACCGTTTTCTCTGGCTCGGCCGTTTTGTTCTTGGATGCATTCGGAGCCTGTGCGATGGTCGGCGATGCGAAACCACAGGCAAGCAGAAGCAAAACAGAAACTTTCGCCGTTCGGAGATTCGTGGATTGAGTCTTCATTTTTTCCTCGCATCGAGATGATCATTCATCATCTAAACGCAATCGCTCGTGGATGTCGCACCTCTTCGGAAAGTTTTCATCTAGATGAGAATCTAAGGAGAGACCGACCAGCGGCAAGTTGAGTCGAGTCTTCGAGGCCCACCGATGGCAAAGTTATCCGCCAAGCGGTTCATTCAGCGAGTCGCGTACCATCTGCCAAGTCAGCCCGTTTCGCGTTAAAAGGACACCAGCGACCGCGATGCCCATGGGATCGGCTCCTTGTCGAAGAAATGCCAGTAGCAGATGCACCGCCATCACTTCGTGATCGCCGACGGCGGCCGCTTCTTTGCACGCCAATTCTATCGTTTGCTGCATGGGCGGAGTCAGTTTCGTCACCTTGTCCTTCAACGGTGGACCGCCCGGCCGCAGTACGGACCTGGCATCCGATCGGATGGCTTCCAGCGAGATTCCATTCCGGGTACAGATCCGAGCAACCAATCCGGTCGGTTCCTCAAGCAAGGCCATCAGAACGGGTTCGCTACCGATGAACTGGTGGCCAAGTTCGCGAGCCTTCTCGCCCGCAGTCTTGAGCAGGGACTTGCACTCTTCCGAAAGGTAATCCATACGCCTCTCCGCACCAAATGAACTCAATGGAAGATACGGTGGGCCTCGCAAAGCCTCGGCGCCACCCAACATTCGTTCACTCCGGTTCCACGCTGGCACAGAGGCCGCGGTCGCTGAGTTGCTCCACGAACAGCTCAGCGCGTTCGAGGTGCGTGATCAGTACCAGCGTCCAGCCGTTCTGGTACGCGTCCCACATGCGGAAGGTCGCCTCCGCATCGGCGTAGTGCGTGAGCTCGCGCAGGGTTCGTGCGATCTCGGCGAGATCGACGTTGGCGGAGCGGTGAAGGATCACTTTGTAGCGTCGGACGATGGAAGGGGGAGGATTCGTCGTCGTGGTGCGAGTGAAGAACGGGGCGATTCGATTGGGCAGGCGAGCGGACATGGCAGCCCTCGCAGGTAAGGCGTCCCGGGCGGGACGCTGTATGGGTATTTTAACCTTGGGGTTGATGCCGGGTCAAAGAGAGAATGGGAAATCCGGAGCGGAACGTCGCGGAGCGTCGGAAAATCCCGGATTCGATGGATCGATCGGCCTGTAAGCCGGGTTTTGTCCCGTGTTGCCACGGCGACGATCATTTATCTAGCCCCATGATTGCTCATGGGATCGAGCAGCCTACCCGAGGGTCGTAGCGGATCGAGCCGATCCTGCCCTCTGCTTGGCCTTGCTTCCGGTGGGGTTTGCCGAGCCGGCGGATCGCTCCGCCGCTGGTGCGCTCTTACATTAAGGGCTTTCGCCCCGCACCGTTTCACCCTTACCGGCTGCGCAAATTCCAAATTCCAAGGTCAAAATTCAAAAAAAGACTCGATGTTCCATTTTTGAATTTTGAATTTCGAACTTTGAATTTGCGCAGCCGGCGGTTTGCTTTCTGTTGCACTTTCCCGCCCGTTGGCGATGCGCACCGGGATGCGAATCGTTGCCGGGGGTGGGAGTTACCCACCACCGCGCCCTGTGAAGCCCGGACTTTCCTCCCCCGTTTCCGGCGGCGATCGTCCGGCCGATCGATCCATCGAATACCTACATTATGGGACGCGGGGGCGTGGCGAAAGGTTCGAACTCCTTGCGCGGCGCGAAATTCCGTCAGATGTGCCTTGCCGCGCAGCACGGGACTTCTAACATATTCTGTCTTCCATTATTTCGTGGCTTAGCCGGCCGAGGAGGCCGCCGTGAAAGTACGTTCGAGCGTTAAACGCATTTGCGAAAAATGTAAACTGATCAAGCGGAAGGGCGTCGTCCGCGTGATTTGTGAAGACCCGCGCCACAAGCAACGCCAAGGTTAAGGAACCGGGACATGCCGCGTATTCAGGGCGTCGATATTCCACCCGATAAGCTTCTGCACATCAGCCTGCGCTATCTGCGCGGGATTGGGCCGACCACGGCTCTGGAACTGTGCGAAAAGACGGGACTGGACCCGATGCGTCGCGCCAAGACGCTGACGGACGATGAAGTTGCGAAGCTCGCCACGATGATCGACCGCGATTATCTCGTGGAAGGGGCTCTTCGCCGGTTCGATGGCGGAAACATCCAGCGACTGAAGGAAATCAAGTCCTATCGTGGCGAACGGCACCGCAAGAACCTGCCGGTCCGCGGCCAGCGGAGCAAGACGAATGCCCGGACCCGCAAGGGCGTCCGCCGGACCGTTGCCGGTAAGAAGGGCGTGAAGGACAAGTAAGCAGTGACCAGTGGTGGGTGGAACGTGGTCAGTCAAAAGATTGGCCTCCACTCATCGAACTGGATTTTGTTATTTACTGATCACCAGCCACTAACAACTGACCACTACCCATGGCGAAGAGCAAGAAGAAGAAACAACGACGTAACGTGAGCCGCGGACATGCTCACATTCAGTCGACGTTCAACAACACGATCGTGACGATCTCGGATACCAATGGCGATACGCTGTGTTCGGTGTCCGGCGGCATGGTCGGCTTCAAGGGAAGCCGTAAGAGCACGCCGTTCGCGGCTCAGCGAGCGGCGGAAGAGTGCGCCAACAAGGCTTCGAAGTTCGGCATGAAGGAAGTTGAAGTGTTCATCAAGGGTCCGGGTGCAGGCCGGGAATCGGCTGTGACGGCCCTGCAGGCAGCGGGTTTGAACGTCAAGGCGATCGAAGACGTAACTCCTCTGCCTCACAATGGTTGCCGCCCGCCGAAAAAGCGACGCGTGTAATCAGGATCGGTTGCGGATCGGTTCCCGTCAGTGCCAGCGTGACCGGGAACAACGCAGCCATCCGGTTCGCTGTCCGGTTCGATTCTGGGGTTCACCGGACAGTCTGTGAATGCGGCCTTCAGGCCCATTCCGACCCCTGCAAACGCGCTGGTACACAGGCCCTTTATTACTTATGGCTCGTCATATCGATCCTGCCTGCAAACGGTGCCGGCGGGAACAAATGAAATTGTTTCTGAAGGGTACGCGCTGTTTCAGCCCGAAGTGCCCGATCGACCGCGAAGCCCGACCACCGGGTATGCACGGCGCAACTCGAACCAAGCAAACGGAATACGGCATCCGCCTCCGCGAAAAGCAACGCCTCAAGTGGTTTTACGGCTTGCTCGAACGGCAGTTCTATCGGTATCTGGAGCTGGCCAGTAAGGCAGACAATACCGGTGATGAGCTTTTGGTGCTGATGGAACGCCGACTCGATAACTGCGTGCACCGTCTGGGATTCTCGCCCAGCCGCAAGGCTGCACGGCAACTCGTCGCCCACGGCCACGTGATGATCAATGGCCGCAAGTGCGACGTGCCGAGCGTGATCGTGAAGCCCAACGACATCATCAAGGTCAAGCCCGCGAACCGCAGCTTGGCTCTCGCACGCCTGAACCTGCAGTCCTCAGGTGGCGAACCGGTTCCCGACTTCCTGGAAGTGGTGAATCGCGATGATCCGGAAGGCCGGATGACCCGCCTCCCGACGCGAGGCGATGTCGATCCCCGCATCACGGACATCCGGGTGCAGTTGATCATCGAAATTGCGACCCGCTAACTTGGGCAAGCACGAAATCCGAAGTACGAAAATCCAAAATGGGATTTCTTTCGGATTTCGTACTTGGGATTTCGAATTTGAAATTATCCGCCGGCTCGCGATGGCCGGCGGAGTGTCTGGTTTCTGTCCTTACCGATTCGATCCTTGCTGTGCTCGTGATCACCTTCCGAATCGCACGGAAGACCCCGAGCGGAAAGCTGGATCGGACGGAATTCGAAAGGTTGATTTCATGCGTATTCGCTGGCGTGGGTTGGAACTCCCCAACCGAGTGGCCTCCGAACGAGCCTCACTCACCGACACTTACGGTAAGTTTCACGCAGAACCCTTTGAACGCGGTTTCGGGATGACGGTGGGCAACAGCCTCCGCCGCATTCTGCTCTCCAGCCTGGAAGGCTCCGCCGTCACGCGGGTCAAGATCCAGGGCGTGCAGCACGAAATCTCAACGATCCCCGGCATCGTGGAAGATGTGACGGATATCATCCTGAACATCAAGTCGCTCGTGGTCAAGAACACCAGCGACATGCCGAAGATGATCCGCATCGATCGCCATCAGAAGGGCGTGGTGCGGGCGGCGGACATTCAGCACGACGAAACGATTCAGATCTTCAATCCTGAGCACCACATCTGCACGATGACCGACGACGTTCCGTTCGTCGTCGAGTTGACCGTGGAGAATGGCCGGGGTTACCGCACGGCGGACGAAAACGCCGGACGCGAACGCGAGATCGGCGTGATCCCGGTCGACAGCAGCTTTTCTCCCGTTGTTCGCGTCAAGTACGACATCGAGGAAACGCGTGTCGGCCAGCGCACGAACTACGACCGCCTCGTGATGGAAATCTGGACCAACGGCACCGTCGGCCCGCAGATGGCGCTGGTGGAATCCGCCAAGATTCTCCGCAAGCACCTGAACCCGTTTATCCAGTACAGCGAACCTGGCCCGGAAGTGTCGCTCGAAGACGGCCCGATCGAAATCGGACCAGCGGCCGGCGCCGGCGTGGACCACGAACTCGAACGCAAGCTCAACATGTCGCTCGCCGAACTCGAGCTTTCCGTTCGGGCGACGAACTGTCTGGAATCCGAAGGGATCGCCAGCGTTCGCGATCTGGTCATTCGCACCGAAGAAGAACTGCTTGAAGTCCGCAACTTCGGCGAAACCACGCTGAAGGAAGTGACCATCAAGCTGAAGGAACGCGGCCTGCACCTGGGTATGAAGATCCCACAGCGCCGCTAAGGTCATGAAATTCGAAAACTCAAATACCAAATTTCAAATCGTGTTTTTGATTTTTGTTATTTGAGATTTCGAATTTGGTTTTTCTGTTCCCACCTACCTTGGCACGGGGTGGGGCTTTTTTTAAAGGGGTTTCCCATGCGCCATCGTAAAGCCGGCCGAATTCTCGGCCGGAATTCCAGCCACCGGTTGGCACTCTTCCGCAATCTCAGCCGTGCACTCATCACGCACGAATCGATCCAGACGACGGTTCCGAAAGCGAAGGAACTGCGTCCGTTCATCGAAAAACTGATCACCCTGGCCAAGAAGGCGGCGCTCGTGGACGACGGCAGCCCGGTAGGCAAGGCGAAGGCTCTCCACTACCGTCGTCAGGCGATGGCTGATCTCGGACCGACGCACGGCACCGGGATCTACAACAAGAAGAACGAAGCCGAGACCGAACGGACCACCGATACCGTTCTGAAGAAGCTCTTCAATGTGATCGGCCCGCGCTTCAAAGAGCGGCCCGGAGGCTACACGCGGATCCTCAAGCTGCACAAGCGTCGCCTTGGCGATGCGGGTGAAGTGGCCGTGATCGAACTCCTCAAGGACGGCGAAACGAAAGTTCGCACCAGCGAACCCGCCGCCGCACCCGCTCCGGTCCCTGTCACAACTGAGTAAGAGCCGGAATTGAATCAACAAAAGAAGGCGGTGGGTTTTATTACCCACCGCCTTCTTCTTTTTCAGAGCTTGAGATTATCGCCGACCGAAGGGATTGACGCCCGAAGGACGGCTCCCGCGATCACTGCCACGACTTCCACGATCGCTTGACGATCGTGAATCGCCACCAGTGCTGCTTCCACCTCGACTGCCGAAGCTGAATCCACCGCTGCGGCTGCTCGAAGATGATCCACCGCTGGAGCTTCCACGGCTACTGCCTGAACTGCTGCTTCCGTCGCGCGATGAGGAACTGGTTTCCGTGCTGATCGATCCCGAAGGATTCTTGAATCGCAGATATTCTTCTGCCGTGACCAGTCCGTCGCCATTCAGATCCATGGGCACGAATTTCTCAGTCGACTCTCCCTCGTTACGCCATTCATAAAGTGCGATTTGACCGTCCTGATTGGTATCCATGGATGTAAACCAACTCGGCAGATCCTTCGGCAGTTTGCCGTAGCGCCACACGACGGGCTTGGGTTCTTCCTGCGGTTGCTGAGGCTGACCACCTTCAGGACCACCCCAACCACCCGGAGGTTGGCCGTATCCATAGGGTTGCTGTCCGGGCGGAGGAGATCCGGGAGGCGAATTGGAATCGCGACCGCTGAAGCGATCATTCACGTAACCCTTGTATTCTTCCATGTCGAGGAAGCCGTCGGTATTGCGGTCGTATTGCTGGAACACGCCACGCAAACGATCCGAACGGCTGCCTTCTTCCAGGCTGATCCTGCCATCGTTGTCGCGATCGTATCGCTTCATGTATTCCTTGATCTGGTCATCGGAGACTTGTTGCGGGGCACCACCCGGAGGCTGACCGTATGATCCCGGAGGCGCGCCACCCCACGTCGGCGGAGCGCCGGGTGTTGGTGTTGAACCGGGAGCACCAAACGTCACGACTCCGGTGGGTGCGCCGGGTGTCGAACCGGGCGCTGTGAAGCCCATCGTCATTCCGCCGCGGCCACCACGCATCGCTTCCATTCGCTTGGCCATCTGATCGCGATATTGATCCTTCGTGATCGATCCGCTCGTCGGCAAGGGTTCTGCGCCGAAGCGTTGTGCCATCGCATTCGACTGATCGCGAGTCGCCTGCGGAATCCGAGCATAATCGAGCGTATCGCCGCTGCCACCGTAAGAAGCCTGCAAACGGGCAAAACTGCTATCCGCCATGGAACTGGAGTTGAATCCGCCGAAACTTCCGCGGCTTCCGCGATCGCCACGGTCACGGCTCCCGCGATCACCGCCGGGGAACCCTCCGCCCGGGAATCCGCCGCGGCTACCGCGATCGCCGCCAGGGAACTGGCCATTCGACTGATCCGGATTCGTTCCAAGCACGACGACCGCCAGTCCAACAGGGGCCAACAATTTCAGCAATTTCAGCAGTCGCATGGGAAGAACCCTCAGACGGATTTTCGTATCGGTATATTAACCTTGACCTGCCCGGTTTGTCACGCGTGATTCTCTTAACACTCATATGGCATTCATAAACAGAAACGGAAAAGATCGCATGACGCGACCGCATTTCGAAGTTTTTCGCCCGTTATCGCATCCAAACCCATTCCAGATCGTCATTTGCGACTTCGACGGCACTGTTTCCCTCCTCCGCGAAGGTTGGGCACGCATCATGGCCGAACTCGGCCGCGATCTCATCCGTGAGCAAAAACTCCAACGAGAATCAGAGACCGAACTCCTGTCTTTTCTCGAACGCGAAATGCTCTTCCTGAGCGGAAAGCCCAGCATCTTCCAGATGCAACGCCTCGCTCAGGAAGTCTCCGACCGCGGAGGCCGGGCACCGGATGCGGATCAACTCCTCACCGTCTTCCTCGATCGGCTGACGACCAACATTCGCTCGCGAATCGAAGACCTGAGTTCCGGGTCGATTCCGCCGTCGCATTGGACCGTGCCGGGCACGCACCAACTCCTCGACCGCCTGCGGGATCGCGGTCTGCAACTTGCACTCGTCAGCGGAACCGATCGCGCGTTCGTTGAGTCCGATCTGAAATTGCTCGACTTGGACCGCTACTTTGGCCCGCACGTTTATTGTCCATCGAACCAGACGCCGAATTTCACCAAACGCGACGTGATCGAAATGCTTCTCAGGGAAACGGGCGCGTCCGGTGCACAGGTTCTCGGTTTCGGCGACGGATACTCCGAAACGGTGGAGGTGAAACGGATCGGCGGGGTGGCGATCGGCGTCGCGAGCGCGGAACCCGGCCACGGACGCCTCAACGAAATGAAACGCGATATGCTGATCCAACTCGGCGCCGATGCCATCCTGCCCGATTATCAGGAACCGAATGAGCTGTTCCGGTGGCTCGGGATCTGATCAAAGGGGACGGGCACCTTTTTCATGGGCGGATTGTTCAGCCTCGAGACGCACGTGAACCATCGATTCCCGAATCCCCACGCCTGCGCCGTACGCAAAAATCACTTCAACTTCAAAGGAAAATCGAACGCGTTCGGTTCGTTCTCCTTGACCATCGCCATCAACTCGGTGTTCGTGTTGTACTGGGCGGGGATCTTCTCCTTCGTCATCTTGACACCCGTCTCGTGCTTCTCCATATTCCTCCATGACGCTGATCCTGACTTTGTAGGTATCCGGTTTCAGAGCAATCGTGAACTTCCCGTCCGTGATCTCCGCCGCGATCGCGTTGCCGGCAACATCCTCAAATGTGATCGTCCCCTCCGGGACCATTTCGCCGTTCGCGGTCACCGTCCCGGTGGCGTCTCTCCACGTTTCCTTTTGCGCGGAGGATCCGCAACCGCTCAGCATGGTCAACGATACGAACGCGAATGCGCAAGCAAAAATGAGCAATCTCATGGATGTCTGCCTCGAATACGGAATGAATTCGCAACGCCAGGAATCACGAAATGGACGATTACGCACCCGCGAGCCACCTCGCGGCCTCGCGGGTGCGCCATGGAAACCTGTTATTGGTCTCTCTGTACGCTCCCATCGCCGCGCCGCGCCATCTGGAACAGCAACAGCGTCGGTATGCTCTCTCTCAGAAATCGCACCGACCCGTCGCCCATGCCCACATTCACCCCTCCCGTGTGGGCCGAACGAAGCACGCTATTGTTCCCGGCATTCTGGCAGAGACCATTCGAACACGTGTCCACCGAGATCGTTGGGCTTCCCGGCCTCGTGTACCGGTTGATCGGGTAGCGTAACGTCGTAGTGTTGAACACTCGGCCGTTGCTGTTGTTCGGGACCAGATCGTTGTTGTTGTTGTTCCCGGCACACCCCATCGCGAACCCGTGCTGCCGCGACGGGCGGTTGTCCCGTTGAGCCGTCCCATTGTGGTACAGCGGTGCTCCGACCTCGCCGACCATGATCGTGTTGCTCGTCCCATCGGTAATCGCGACGAGGGCGACCTTTGAGTTGAAGTGAAGAACCCCGTCCCGACTCACCAACCCGTACGGCGTGGTTCGGAGCGTGGACGAATTCGGCATGCCGGCCGTGTTGTAGCTGCCCGCGATTCCCACATAATCCGCGATCATGCTGCCCGGTGCGGTCGCTGAGGCACTGATCGTGTTCTGAAGCGAAGTCGAAGGACAGCGATAAACGGAAAACTGCGGACTACCAGCCCGATCGCCGATCCCACTACGGATGTTACCGTCGTTATACTGCCGGTTCGTTGCCAGTTGGGCTCTCTTGAAAGCGTTGTCCAATTCGACGTACGGCATGATGTAGGCCATCCACGAAGCACCCCACTGATTGCCCGACGCCCTCGAACCGAACGGAGTGATGTTGTTCGCGGCACCGGGCGGCAGCACCCCGACCACATCGTGATAATTGTGAAGCGCGAGTCCCAACTGTTTGATGTTGTTGGAGCACTTCATCCGTGCGGCGGCTTCACGCACCTTTTGCACTGCAGGAAGCAGCAAACCGATGAGGATCGCGATGATCGCAATCACCACAAGAAGTTCAATGAGCGTAAACGCCCTCCGGCCTGACCCGGAATGAAAAACAGGAGATGACATAACAACTCCGAAAAATGAAGAAAAGAGAATCAAACGCGGATCACAAACAGAAATTCAGACGGGAATTCTGATCCGCATATTCGTACGAATCGGATCAAGTCCCGACTCGTGATAGGATTCTCACGAAACTCAAAAACTTATGCAAGCGCAAAATGAAAATTAAGTGAAAAAAGAAGTGAGAACTCTCAAATTGTTGGATCGCTATCACTTGATAACGAGATATCCTAACTTTGTCATTCGATCACGACTGAATTTCTGAGTATTTATTCATTTGAAAAAATCAAAAGTGTCGGGGCACTTCACGCTTTCAGAGGCGGAGCTGGAATTGCCGATCTGCGTGGCGTCAGCGGGGGTCGCGGAACAGCGTGACCGGGGCGAGCTCGTCGCTGGGTTGTCTCACAATCTTAAAGTTCTGAATTTGGCTTCGTCCAGCATCTCAGATTCTTGTTTGATCTTGATCGTGCGATCGTGTCAAATGACATCTGACTGCAATTGTTTTCACCACCAACTGTCCCTTCAGATGTTCCCGATGCACCCATCACCCATTAGCCCGGTGCAAACCGACTCCAAGTGGACGGTTGAAATGATACCTCTCATTCGTGTGTCACCATGCTCAATGGAAATAATACCGGTTTCCCGTTACCGCCCACCCGCGAGTCGGTCCACGAGTCAATCCAAGACACGCAGCGAGACACAGCACTCCGGATCGCCGGCATCTACCTTGGCTTCGGACTCCTTTGGATCTGGCTGACCGACATCACCCTGGTGGTGTCCGGGGATCAGACCCGATCCGGTTTCATCGCCTCGGTCGGGAAAGGCACGCTTTTCGTCTTCACGACAACCGTTCTCATCTACTGGCTCGTTCGTCGCGGCCTCCGAGCCGTCGACCACTCGAACGGGCTCTTCCGAGCCATAACCGAAGGTACGACGGACGCGGTGTTCGTGAAAGACCGAGACGGGAAATACCTGCTGTTCAACTGGGCCGCGGCCGTGTTGGTCGGCAAACCGATCTCGGAGGTTCTGGGTCGGGACGATACGGCGTTGTTCGACCCCGAAAGCGCTCGCTTCGTCATGGAGCGGGACCGGCAGGTGATGTCAGCCGGTCAAGCGGAGACGAAAGAGGAAGAGCTGACGGCCGCGGGCGAAACCCGTGTGTACCTCGCGACCAAGGCACCGTACCGGGACGAGTCTGGGAACGTGATCGGACTGATCGGTATCTCGCGCGATATCACCGACCGCAAGCGAGCCGAGTCCGCGATCCGCGAACATGAGGCGTTCGTCCGCAGTGTGCTCGATTCGATGACCGCCCATATCGCAGTCCTCAACGCGGACGGGGCCATCGTCGAGGTCAACCAGTCGTGGCGACTGTTTACCGAGAAGAATCCCACGCCCTCCGGTCCGGCTCCCCGAACGGGAGTCGGAACGAACTACCTCGATGTGTGTGACGAAAGCACAAGACGGGGGTGCGCGGAGGCAGCGACAGCGGCGGCGGGAATCCGGCAGGTCATGGCCGGCACGACGGACCGTTTCACGTTCGAATACCCCTGCCACTCCCCGGTGGAGCAGCGCTGGTTTCTGATGAGCGTGACCCGGCTCGACCTCAACGGCAGCGGTGTTGTCGTGGCCCATACGAACATCACCGAGCGGAAGCGGGACGAACACTTGCTCCGATTCCAAAACGCCCTTCTCAGCAGCCAGGCCGAGGCGTCCCCGGACGGCATCCTTGTGGTCGATCCGGACAACCGCGTCCGGTCCTACAATCACCGTTTCCTCGAGCTCTGGGGCATTCCGGAGGAACTTGTCGCGGCCGGCGACGACACACCCGTACTGGCACTCGCGCGGAGCCGGGTTGCCGATCCGGACGGTTTCGCCGCACGCGTGGCGGCCATCTACGCCGACCCGGACGCGCAATCCCACGACGAGATCGCGCTCACCGATGGGCGGACGCTCGACCGGTACAGCGGTCCGATCCGGGGGGACCGGGGGAAGCTGTTCGGCCGCGTCTGGTTCTTCCGCGACATCACCGAGCGAAAGAAGGCCGAAGAGGCCCGATCCCTGCTCGTGGCGATCGTGCAATCGGCCGAAGAGGCGGTCGTCTGCGCGGACACGGATGGGGTCATCCGGAGTTGGAATCCGGCCGCCGAGCGACTCTTCGGCTACTCACCCGTGGAGGCCATCGGGAAGTCCAATTTCGATCTGATCGTTCCACCCGATCGGATGGCCGAGTCCCGCGAACGGGTCGAGCGAGTGCTGGAGGGAGAACATCTTTCCCCGCTGGAAACGGTACGACTCCGCAAGGGAGGCGAGCCCGTTCACGTCTCCGTCAGCATCTCCGCGGTCTACCTCGAAGAAAGAGTCGTCGGCCTCTCCGCCATCTATCAGAACATCACTGAACGGAAGCGAGCGGAAGAAACCATTCGGGATAGCGAACAACGATACCGGTCGCTCGTGGATATGCTCCCCTCCGCCGTGTTCATCAATAAGGGCGGCAAAATCAGCTATTGCAACCCGGCCTGCGTCCGGCTTTTCGGAGCCACCGATCCGGTCCATGTGCTTGGCAAGTCTCCTTTCGAACTGTTCCATCCGGACTATCACGATATCGTCAGACGCCGGATCGAGGAAATGGGTGCGACCGGCCAGGCCGTGCCCGGCGTTGAACTCCGCGTGCTCCGGCTTGATGGGCGGACGACACTCGTCCACTCCGTGGCAACGCCGATTGTCAGCGCCGGGGCATCGGCGTTCCTGGTCGCCCTGACCGACCTGACCGAGCGGGAACGGTCGATGGAGTTGCTCCGCTCCGTGCTCGGGAGCGTTAACGACGCGATTCTTACCATCGACGAACGCGGCACGGTTCAGTCGGCCAACCCGGCCACCGAGCGATCGTTCGGGTATTCTGAGTCGGATGTCGTGGGCAAAAACGTGAACATTCTGATGCCCAAGCCGTACCACAACGAACACGACGGGTACATCGCGAATTATCTACGAACAGGGGTGAGAAAAATCATCGGAATCGGACGCGAACTCGAGGGGCAACGGAAGGACGGGACCACGTTCCCGCTCGAACTGACCGTGACGGAATTCCAGCTTGGCGGTCGGAGGCATTTCACCGGCGTGGTTCGTGACATCACCGCTCGGAAACACTTGGAGGCCCAATTCCAGCAAGCCCAGAAGATGGAGGCCGTTGGGCGGTTGGCCGGTGGCGTGGCGCACGACTTCAACAATCTGCTTACGGTGATTAATGGCTACAGCGATATGGTTTTGGACGGATTGCCCACCGACAATCCCCAGCGGGAGTTCGTCGCCGCGATCCGTGAGTCCGGCGACCGGGCCGCTCGTCTGACCCACCAACTTCTCGCGTTCAGTCGCAGGGCCATCATCGAGCCGAAGGTCATCGATCTCAACGAACTGATCGCGGAGTCCGCAAAGTTGCTCCGCCGATTGATCGGGGAGGACGTCGCGCTGGCGGTTGTGCCGGATCAGGCCCCGGTGCGGATCATGGCGGATCCGGGACAGATCGAACAAGTCGTGATGAATCTGGTGGTGAACGCTCGGGACGCCATGCCGACGGGCGGGCGGCTGACCATCAAGACCCGGGACGTTACCATCGGGGAAGACGAGGTGCGTGCGTACCCCGGAGTGAATCCCGGCCGTTACGCACAGCTCAGGGTTTCCGACACGGGTCAGGGAATGACGGAGGAGGTGAAGAAGAAGATCTTCGAGCCGTTCTTCACCACCAAAGCCTTGGGCAAGGGAACCGGACTCGGGCTGGCCGTGGTTCACGGTGTGGTCGAACAGTGCGGAGGACACATCGGACTCGACAGTACCATCGGTGTCGGCACGACGTTTACGCTCTTATTCCCGCTCGCGATTGAGGAACCTGAGGGGCCAAAATCCGTGCTCATGCGGATCGCCACCCAAGGCACGGAAACAATATTGTTGGTCGAGGACGAGGACGCCGTCCGCACAATCGCCCGAATCGCTCTGACGATGCAGGGCTTCACGGTGCTGGAATCCGAAAGTGGAGCGGATGCGATCCGGCTCGCGGAGGAACACGGCGGCCCGATCCATCTCCTGGTCACCGATGTGGTGATGCCGGAGATCGGGGGACGTCAACTCGCCGAATCCGTACGAACGTACCGGCCGGAGGTGAAGGTACTGTATATGAGCGGATATACGGACGATGCGGTGATTCACCACGGCGTGGAGTCTACGGATGCCTTTGTTCAAAAGCCGTTTACCCCGCTCGGGCTGGCCCGAAAGGTGCGGGCCGTGCTGGACGGCGCCGCGTGATCGATTTCCGAACGAGCGTGGCATTCCGTGCACCCTCAATAATCGATCCTAATTGTACAAATATTCATTATACGATGTTCCAGAAACCAAAGTGTCTCTTCGCCAACTGGTGTGCGTGTCTTTGAGTTGGTGAAGCTGGCGAACGCGCCGATCAAAATTGACGTAAACCCTTACGGCGCATAGGCGCTTCCGAAATTTTGACGTCTTTCCACGGTAGGGTGTGGCAGTGTCGGTGGAAAGACGAGCCAGTGTTAGATCGTTTCCGCCAAGTGCATGAGCAGCAGGTGGCGAAGTCCTCCATATTGAATTGCGTTTTGTCAAATTGAATCTTTTAGAATTCTCAGAAGAGTGAATTTATGAACACTCTTTGATGCCGCAGGGGATTTACTCCCATTCGATGGTGGCGGGGGGCTTGCTGCTGATGTCGTAGACGACGCGATTGACGCCTTTGACACGGTTGATGATTTCGGTTGAGACGCGAGCGAGCAGTGAATGCGGAAGGTGGCTCCAGTCGGCGGTCATGAAATCGTCCGTCTGCACGCAGCGGAGTGCGATGGTGTTCTCGTAGGTCCGGCCATCGCCCATGACCCCGACACTCTGCACCGGCAAGAGTACCGCAAAGGCTTGGGCGGTCTTGCGGTACCAGCCCGATTTGTGCAGTTCTTCGAGGAAGATCGTGTCCGCCTTGCGAAGTGTGGAGAGTTTGTCGCGTGTGATTTCACCGAGACAGCGCACTGCCAGTCCCGGGCCCGGGAACGGATGCCGCCAGACCACGTCCTCCGGTAGCCCCAACTCAAGGCCGAGGCGACGCACTTCGTCCTTGAAGAGGTCGCGGAGCGGTTCGACGAGTTCGAAGCCGAGTTCGGCCGGCAGCCCGCCGACGTTATGGTGGAGTTTGATGGTGGCAGCGGGCCCGTCGAGCGAACCACCGGATTCGATGACGTCGGGGTAGAGCGTGCCTTGTGCGAGGAAATGGGCGTCGGGGATTGAGCGGGCTTCGTTCTTGAAGGTTTCAACGAAGACGCGGCCGATGATCTTGCGTTTTTCCTGCGGTTCGGTGACTCCGTCGAGTGCAGCGAGGAAGTGATCGGCGGCGTGGACGACGTGGAGATCGGCCTTGAACCAGTCGCGGAAGGTGTGGCGGACGAGATCGGTTTCGCCTTCACGCATCATGCCGTTGTCCACGTAGATGCAGGCGACCTGCGGGCCGATGGCTTTGACGAGCAGGGCGGCGCACACGGCGGAGTCGACTCCGCCTGATAGGCCGCAGATGACGCGCTTGGTGCCGACTTTCTGGCGGATGGATTGGACGGTTTCGTCGATGAAGGTCTGCATTTTCCAGAGGCCCTGGCAACCGCAGACATCGCGGAGGAAGTTGGCGAGGATCTGCCCGCCGTGAGGTGTGTGGCTGACTTCCGGGTGAAACTGAATGCCGTAGACGTCGCGCGTTATGTGTTTGACGGCGGCGACGGGGCAGGTGTCGGTGCTGGCGAGCGCTTCGAAGTCGCCCGACATGGTGTGCACCTGATCACCATGACTCATCCAGACGGTGGACTCGGCGGGGTAACCGCGAAAGAGCTTGTTGCTGTTGGTGACGTTGAGCGTGGCGCGGCCGTATTCGCGTGCGGCTGCGGGTGCGACATGCCCGCCGAGCGTCTGGCAGGCCAGCTGCATGCCGTAGCAGATTCCCAGGACCGGGATGCCGAGTTCGAAGATTCCGGGGTCGCACTTCGGAGCGTTCTGTTCGTAGACGCTGAAGGGGCTGCCGGAAAGGATGATGCCTTTCGGATTGAGTTCCTTGACGCGTTCGGCAGTGATGTCGTGGCGAACGAGTTGGCAGAAGACATGCTGCTCGCGTACGCGCCGGGCGATGAGCTGCCCGAACTGCGAGCCGAAATCAAAAACGAGAACGAGTTCGTGAGTCATGATGTTTCCAATGACATTTGGCCTTGAAAGCCCTTCAATCAAATGAATTCTGAATCGTATCACGTCGTCGATTCAAATGCTTTTCACCCAATCTCTGTGGTTCAAATTTAATTCCTCCCCAGTTCCGTCGCACGTTTGGCAGCGGCTTCGACGGCGTCCATCAGACCCGCTCGTACGCCCGCACGTTCCAGCGCGTGCAAGCCGGCGATCGTGGTTCCGCCGGGGGAAGCGACGGCGTCCTTGAGCATGCCCGGATGGCTTCCTGTCTCCAGGACCATCTTTGCCGAGCCGAGCACCGTTTGTGCCGCGAGCGCCTGCGCCACATCACGCGGCAGGCCCATGCGAACTCCGCCGTCCGCGAGCGCTTCGATCATCACATAGACGAAAGCGGGTCCGCTGCCGCTGAGTCCGGTGACGGCATCGAGCTGATGCTCCGGCAGCGGATAGGCCTTGCCGACGGCGCTGAAGAGGTGCGAAACGAGAGCGCTGTCGTCAGCGGTGGCGGCGGGGCTGAGTGCGAAGCCGGCAGCGCACGCGCCGACGAGACACGGTGTGTTCGGCATGACACGGACGATCCGCGTGTCGTTTCCGAGGTGCTCTGCAAGTTGCTTGAGCGTCATTCCAGCGGCGATCGAGATCACCAGATGATCGTGCGTCAGGTACGAGCGGATCTCGTCGCACACACCTGCCAGGACTTGCGGTTTGACCGCAAGGATTATCAGTTTGCAATGGGAAACGACGTCCGCATTCTGATTCGCGGTGCGAATGCTCGTGGCGGATGTAAAGTTTTGGCGTGCGATTTCGAAAGGATCGGCGGCCAATGAGGACTGAGGATCGAGCAACCCGGCGGATGTCCATCCGCGGGCGAGTGCGGTCGCCATTTGCCCGGCACCGAGGAACCCGATCGCCCGATGCGAGTGCGGAGTCGGCATGATTGCGGCCTCCCAGAGTGCCAAATGGGAAGCAGATAATATAGGAAATGTTCGTGATCGAGTGGAAAAACTGGCAATTTCCGATGAAATCGGATATACCTTTTCCCAACCTTCCGACTTGCCTTTCCGAGAGACACAATGACGGAACCAATCTCCCCTCGAACCGGCTGGGCCAGCCTCAAAGACATGAACGGCTACCAGTGGTTCGTGTTCATTGTTTGCTGTCTCGCCTGGGACATGGATTGCATGGACCAGCAACTCTTTGCGCTCGCGCGGCGACCTGCGATGGAATCGCTGGTTCCAGCGGTAACGAAGGATGACCCGCGCTTTGAAGCGCAGAAAAAGGAGATGATCTCAAAAGCGGACGGGAAAGACGTACCGGATGACCATGTCATTTCTTCGCTAAGAAATGCGGATATCAACACGGCCGCAGGATGGGCGACGTCGTTCTTTCTTGCGGGTTGGGCAACTGGTGGTATCTTCTTCGGAATCCTCGGCGACCGTTGGGGACGTGTCAAGACGCTCATGCTCACGATCGGTATGTACGCCGCGTTCACAGGTCTCAGTGCTTTATCCGGTTCAACGATCGATTTTCATATGTATCGCTTTCTGACGGGACTGGGCGTGGGCGGAGTTTTTGCGGCGGCGGTCACCTTGTTGGCCGAGACCGTACCATCAAACGCCCGACCGTTCGCGCTGGGTTTGTTTCAGGCGTCCTCCGTGCTCGGCAACTGCACCGCAGCACTCATTCGGATGTATCTCGGCGCATTGGAAGAAGCGGGTGAGTTTGCGAATCAAACGATCTTCGGCTTCCCGATGGAATCCTGGCGGCTCATGTTTTTGGTCGGTATTCTCCCCGGTTTTCTGATTGTGTTCATTCAGTTCGGATTGAAGGAACCCGAGAAGTGGCGGCTGGCGAAGGCAGCTGGCGGTGTGAAACGTGTCGGATCCTACAGCGAGCTTCTGGGTGATCCTCAATGGCGGAAGAGCGCGATCTTCGGGCTTTTGCTCGCGCTCTCGGGTGTGATCGGGCTTTGGGGAATTGGTTTCTTCTCTTATGACCTGCAAAGCTATGTCGCCAAGCCGGTCTATGTTCAGGAAGCGATTGATCAGGGTCTCATGAGTCAAGCTCAGAAGGAAGCCGGAGAGATTCCGCCCGCAGCGGCGAAATACATCGGCGGGCAGACGGCGTACTGGTCCGGCATCACTTCGTTGATGCAGAATGGCGGAGCGTTCTTCGGCATCTTTGCCTTCAGCTGGATAACCTTCGGTATCGGACGAAAACCCGCATTCGCGCTGTTCTTTATTCTGGCAGCCGCGTCGACTGCTGCGGTCTTCATGTTCCTCAACGATCGAAGCGACATTTTCTGGATGGTACCGATGATGGGCTTCTTCCAGCTGGCACTCTTCGGTGGATACGCCATCTATTTCCCGGAATTGTTCCCGACACGCCTGCGAAGTACGGGGACCAGCTTCTGCTACAACGTCGGGCGATTGATCTCGGCTGGCACGCCGGTTCTGCTCGGATTCCTCAGCAGTAGCGCTGTCTTTGGAACTTACGAAGCTCCGCTGCCGTTCCGTTATGCTGGCGTAACGATGTGCGCGTTTTTCGGATTGGGCCTGATCGCGCTGATCTTCCTTCCCGAAACCAAAGACCGACCGCTTCCGGAATAGCGGAGAGTTACTTCAGCCACTTCGAGATACTGGCAAAGTAGTAGGTCCCGGCGGCGCTGGACGGCACGCCGGGAGTGCTGCCGTATCCGCCATTCGCATTCCGACAGCTGGCCAGGAACTGTTTGAGTTTGGCGGAGTCGGCGGGTGTTTCTTTGGCCAGCATCAGCGCACGCATCACGCGGTACGTCGAATCCAGATCGCTCGTCTTCGCGCCGGCCTTGCCCCATCCGCCGTCCGCTTTCTGCCCCGCCTTGATCGCGGCGATCACCTTGTTCTTATTGGCCACCGGATAACCCAGGCGCAGTTTCATCGCGATCACGGACCCGGTGTCGCGAGCCAAGCCATCGCCTTTGCCGGCGGTGCCGTCGTTGTTGAGCTGATTGTTGGCAATCGTCATCCAGCTTTCGAGCCACGCCGGTTTCTGCTTCATCGCTTCAAGAGCCGCGGCGCCGATGCGCACGTCCTCGAACGTCTTCACGTTTGCTTTCAGGTACTCGATCGCTTTCGGAATCTGTTTTTCAGGAATGTCGAGTTCGCTCGCGGCCATGAGGCCAATCGACGTGACGAGAACGCTTGGCAGTTCGCCGGCTTCGGCGAACCCGCCGGACTCGGCATCGTAGCGTGCAAGCACGAACTTCCGCGTGGCGTCGAGCCTTGGCGGTTGGCCTCCCAGATACTTGATCGCCCGTACGGCGGCCGATGTGGCCCGAAGGCTGGGTCCGCCCTCGGCATCGGAGCGATACGAACCGTTTGCCTCCTGAAGGCTCGCGAGGTACTTCAGCGTGGCCGCTTTTTCCGCCGGCGTCTGCGCGAAGGCGACACCGTGCCAGAACAGCATGATCGCGAAGAGTGAACGCATAGATCCACCTGCTACTTCTGAAACCGCATGACGAGATACGCAATCAGACCGCCCGCCGCCAGAATCAGAAGGATCAGGCGAACGATCTTCCAAGTGCTCCACGGCCGATTTCCAGACACTTTGCCCGTGCGTCCGTTCACGAGAATCTGATACGTACGATCGTGATAGCGGTACACCGCAATCCAGAGCGGCAGCAGAATGTGTTTGAACGTAATGCCGGAATGTTTGGTTCGCTTGCTGTAAATCCGCTGATGATCTCCGCCGATATCCATGCGAATGAGCCGTTCGATTTGCGGTTCGATCATCTTCTTGGCTGTTTGAAAACCCTCTTTCAACCCGACGGCGTAGCGCTCGGTCCGGAATCCGCTCAGATATTCCGGTTGGAAGCCATCGAGTTTTTTCAACTCCCAGGGTTGCAGATGATCGATGAGATCGTCGGGAATGCTTTTTGAGGCGCACACGAGTACATCGTCGAAGAAATGCTGGACTTCGCCGGAAACATTTGTCCAATCAATCCGGGTAACCGGAACTGTTTCGGTGCGGGTTTTTCCGTCGGAATCGCGGACAGTGCGCGTGACATATTCGGTGTAATTATCACCACGAGCGCCATCGTAGAACGTGTAGGTCATGGTGTCGTAGGTCCAGTACGGCACGTAGATCCCTTGCAACTGTCCGAGCGTGGCGATACGTGTCAATCCGGATGGTGCGAACCAGAGCCCGGCGAGCCACTTCGTATACGCGTTGCGAGCCGCGCGAAGGTCAACGCGAAATGGAAGAATCGATTCGGGCACGAGCATCCCGGTCACGGATTCGGGCTTGTTTTCGAGGTGAGTCAGGCAGAAGGGGCAGCGATCGGTCGCCACGTGCTCTTCCAGCAGAACCATCGCACCGCATGCGGGGCATCGTGTTTGCGTTTCGCGGCCCGGGATCGCCGACGCTTCGTTCTCGAGCTTGTTCAGGTAGTGGAAATAATCCCTCTCGAGGACCTCTTCGGATGTCTCCTTATCGATCTTTTCCGTGTGCCCACAGTACGGGCACGTCAGACCACGGACGCTCGGATCGAAGTCTAGCCGCGCACCGCATTGCGGGCAGGGGAACTTCCTCCCGCTCGGCGGTGCACCGGAAACAGACGGTTCTGGATTCAGCGATTCGGACATGGATGAAAGCAGCTGGAATTAGTTCGGGAGCGGAGGCGGAGCTTGCGCGAAGAGCGGTTGCAGCTCAGCAACCGCTTCCGCCGCGACCCAGTTCGCCATTCCGCTCTTCCACACGAGAGACGACCGCGTGATCTCCCCCGCCACGACCTTCTGCTGCAGCGCGGCCATGTCGAACGGTCCGGCGGACTGGCCGTTGATGGCGGCGTGATACTTGACGTTCGCGGGAAGCGGCGGAGGAGCTGATGAAGCCGGACCGGTCGCTCGCAGATCGATCACTTCGTTGGGATTGCTCGGCTTGGGGCTGAACGCGGCGCCCATCTGATTGCCGATCGCCATGCCCGCACCGAAGCCCGCACCCAGCCCCGCGCCTCCGCCGGACGGATTGTTGGCCGCATCGCGGACCGCCTCCGCCGTCTGATATTTCATGTAATTGTCCAGGTTGCCGAGCACGCCCATCTCGGACCGCTTGTCGAGCGCCTTCTCCACCTCTGGCGGAAGCGAGATGTTCTCCACATTGAACTGCGTCAGCGAGAAGCCCATCTTCGCCAGTTCCGGCGAAATCGTTTTCAGCGCGACCTGCCCCAGCATGGTGTAATTACCCGCCATGTCCAGGATCGGGATCTTCGAGGACGCCATTGCATCGATGAACTTCGAGACGATAGTGTTGCGTAGCTGATTCGCGATCTCGAAAGTCTCGAATGAGGGATCGGTGGAGACCAGCTCCTTGAGGAAGGTTCCGGGGTCGGTGATCTTGAACGCATAATTGCCGAAGGCCCGCAGGCGGACCGGACCGAACTCGGCATCACGGAGCATAATTGGGTTCTGCGTCCCCCACTTCTGATCCGTCCATTGGCGCGTCGAGATAAAATAGACTTCGCATTTGAACGGCGATTCGAAGCCGTATTTCCAGCCAAGAATCTTGGACAGAATGGGCATATTATTGGTGTCGAGCGTGTACATGCCGGGCTCTTTCACATCGGCCAGTTGCCCTTCCTTGACAAATGCGGCCGCTTGCCCTTCACGCACCACCAGCTTGGCCCCGTTCTTGATTTCGTTGTCATAGCGGGGGAATCGGTACGCCAGGATTTCGTTCTGAGACGGTTCGGTCCATTCGATGATATCGATGAATTCGCCGCGCAATCGGTCGAACAATCCCATGATCAGGCTCCCGCGAGTAAAGAAGTGACGACGCTATTGTTGCGGACAAGCGCAACGTGGCAACCTGAATTTCCGATGCAGCTCAGAAGAAGTGAACCGTCAAGCGGGTAGTTCCAACCGGAAGCAGGCACCGACTCCGCCATCCGCCACGCGGTAGGACAGCTTTCCGCCGATCATTTCGGCCCACTGTCTGGCCAGCGCCAGTCCCAGTCCGGCACCGCCAGCCGAGGTATCGGCCGATTGACCGCGACGAAACGGGCGAAAGATCGACGCCCGCTCCGCCAGCGGCACGCCGGGGCCGCGGTCCTCGACTTCGAGGACAATGCGCTTCCCGATACCCGGCTTCGCCCACACCCAGATCCGGGGATCATCCGCTTCACGAGAATACTTCCGAGCATTATCGATCAGGTTGCTCAGAATCTGAGTGGCTATTCGGTCGTCGGTCTGCACCATTTGATCAATCGGCACCGTACCGATCACGACGAGTTCCTTTCCATCCGCCGCACAACGGTCGGCCCACGTCGAGCGGATCGATTCCAGCAGCTGATCCACCTTTGTGGGAGCTATGTGAGTCTGGACGGTACGCTTTTCCAGACGGGCGAAATCAAGCACATTCTCGATCAGGCGATTGAGCCGATCCGATTCCCCGTGCAGCGTGCGGAGGTAGTCTTTTTGCTTTTCGGGATCTTCGATCATTCCGCTCGTCAGCAGATCAAGATAAAGCCGAAGTGACGTCAGCGGTGTCCGTAATTCGTGCGTCACGGCTGAGACGAACCGAATGCGGCGTTCGTTGAGATCGATCAGCGCCCGACCTCCAAATCCGATCCCCGCCAGCGCGATCAGCGCTGCGCCCCATCCGAGCGCCAAACCCAGTCGCAACGGTGTCCAGCCGTGGGGTTCCGGAGGAGGTACCGGGCCGGGATCGAACTTCGCCGGGATCGACGCCATCTGACGTTCCGTCGTTTCCTCGCCATCGTAGACGGGATAGAGATCCGATTGCGGAAACGATGGGCGAACTTCGTCCAGAAGATCCTCCTTGAGCCGGGTCCAGTCCATGACCACGCCCTGAAACACGGTTTTGGTTTCGAGACGGGCTGAACGAACCAGTAGCAGATAGCTGCTGCCATCTTCGGCAAAGATCCATTGAGGTCTCATCGGACCCACCTGAACAACGGGAGCTTTCTCAACGGGACTGCCCAAGCGGTTTCCCGGAATCGTGCGACGGCCAGCGACAGGATCCTGAACCTGGGGAATTCCTGCGATTTCCGAACTTGCTTTCTGATCCTTTCGCTCCTCATCCTGGGCGGTCTTGAGAAGAAGGTTGGACTTTTGCGGTTCCTCGGCTTTCTTTTTTTCAGCAGTCATGGAACGTGGCGCACCTGAGGCCGCGCCCCCGCCTAGTGCTCCCGGAGGCGGGGGCGAAGGAACTCCCGGAAGTGAAGGGCCGGTTGCGGCAGGTGAAGGAGGTTTTGCCGCACCGCCGCGTGAGCCTTCCGTCGGAGAAAGTTCCTTCAGTGCCGCCGGCGCATTGGGCGATAACGATCGAGGATACGCATTGGAGAGCGCCCCTTGAGCACCGGTGTTCTGACCCTCTTTTGCCGCTCGTTCGACCGCTTTTTTTCTGTCGATGAGATCCGATTCACCAGCACGACTGCCCCGGAATCTATTATCGGCTGTTTGGTATTCCGGTGGCGGAGCAGCGTTGGGCGGTGGGACCGCCCCGCGATTCGTTTGGTAATGTTCCTGCTGACTCATGGGATTGGGAAGTTTCGCACGGCTGGTATTCCCGGTGTTCGTCGAATTGGACAGATAGTTTTCACTGTACACAGGAACACCAAGCACGCCTTCCGATGGATCCGCGAATTCCTGAGTGAAGAATTGCTGATGGGTTGGCAGGACATCAAACTTCTCGCGCAGTTCCGCCAGAAGACGCCGTCGCGGTTGAGTGATGTTGAAGAGCGATTCCTCGCTGCCAAGCTGATTCTGTAGACGGTCAGTCAGATTTTCGGGCAGGACCTGCGGCGAGAACCAGCCTTTCTCAGGATCGAGCTGGAAGTGAAGGAGCATCCATTCCGGCAGTTCGGCGGAAAGAAGAGGAGAAGGGACTCGTCCGGGATTGTTGAGATTACCGGCGTCGTCGATGGCGACGGGGTGGGGAATGTAGAGGCTGAAATACTGGGCATACGGTCGGCCGTTTTCCACCGCGAGTGTGGGGAAGAGCCGGCTGTCGAGTTGCCAGAGCGCAAGGCGTTCCTTGGATGTCGCATCCGCACGCGCTGTCGCTTCGCGCTCCGCGGCTTCGACTTTCAGTGCGGCACGCGTTACCCAACCGAGGCCTCCCATCATCAGCACCGCGATGAGGAGGAAGACGCAAAGCCCACCAAACGGTGTCAGTATTCGACGACCCAGCACGCTACACACTCGCACTTTCTTTGATGGTCAATCCGGGGCCGGCCATATAGCCCGTCGCCCGCACGGTCACAATCGCTTCGCCTTTGTCCTCGCCGCTCGGGTCCTTAAGCTTGGCCCGAAGCCGTGCGACATGCATATCGACCGCACGCGTTTCCAGTCCCGCGGTCCCGATTCCCCAGACACGGCCCAGCAGTTCTTCACGCGGCACAGCACGATCGCGGTTTTCAATCAGGTACTTCAAGACCGAGGCTTCCGTCTCCGAAAGTTCGACCCGATCCTGATTTGACCAGCGGATTTCCCTGCGTAAAAGATCGACGCATCCCCTGCCGATCTTGATGCTGAGAATGCTGGGTGCAGCTTTCATTGTCCGGCGAAGGACCGCTTCGACTCGCGCGAGAAGCTCCTTGGCTGAGAATGGCTTGACCACATAATCATCCGCCCCCATCTTCAACCCGCGTACCCGGTCTTCCTCTCCGCCGCGAGCCGTCAGAATAATCACCGGTCGTGTCGGATGGACTTTGCGAAGCTCGGCCAGAACTTCCAAACCGTCGCGACGAGGAAGGAGAAGATCAAGGAGCACCAGATCGATGCCGCCGGCGGAAGCTTCGATCAGGCCGACGGCTCCGTCCGGAGCTTCGGTGACTTCGTAGCCAGTCAGGCGCAGCGCATCCGACACGCCGCGCCGAATTGCGGGTTCGTCCTCCACGACGACGATTCGTGCTTTGGGCATGATCACGCTCCAGGCTGACGGAAATCGATTCCGCCAGCTATCCCATTATTACTTTTTCTGGTCCGCAGTGAAACCTTTCGCTTCTGCCTGTTCACGAATGATTTTGGTCAGAGCGGTGTCCAGAGCCTGACCCGACTCGGATGGATTCAGCCTTTTGCGTTCCTGATCGATGTGCTTTTGACGTTTGGAGGAAAGCTCGGCGATCTCTTTCTGGAGCTTACCACGCTCAGCCGCTTTTTTCTCGACATACGCACGGCGGTCCTCCGGTTTGATCTTTTTCATTTCATCGCACAGCTCATCTTCCTTGAGCTTCGAAAGATCGAATTTCGGATCTTCCTTGAGTTTGTCGACCAAGTCCCAGCTGCTGTTGCGATAGGCCGCACCCGCCTTGGCCGCCACGCGACCGAGCTCGGCCGCCGGGGCGTTTCTGGCGGCATTCTGATCCTGTGCAATCTGTTTGGCTTGGCCTTTTTTTCCCTCGTCTCCACCGATCGGCACGTAGGTCTTGTTCAGCATCTCGTTCCGCGAAAGCAAGTCTTTGTCGTAGGGCGTGTCGATGTGCGGGACCGCCTTCACGCGATCCTGATCGATGGTTGCGTACTTGCCTCCGCACTTCGCCGCGAAAGCCGCCCAGCCCTCGGTTTCCTTGCTGCGGGAAGGACCGCAATAGATCGTGTTCACGATGACTTTCTGTTCCTTCGCAAGCGCCGCGACGGTCGAAAGATCAACAACGCGGTCCTGATCCGCCGGTTCGTTTCCACACACGAAAATCAAACGCAGGGCGTTCTTCTGCGTGGACCACTTTTGCTCCACAAGCGCCGTCTGGCTGACCCGGGCGACGTATTCATCTCCGCCGTTGATGGTGAGCGCATTGAGCTTGGCATAAACCTCGTCCAGATCGGTCGTGAGATCCACATCCTTCTGCACCCAGCCTTTTGCGGCGTTGTAGGTGGAGTGTCCGTAGCTGTAGAGCGCCACCCGCAGGTTCGGAGTCGGCTTCATGCGTGCGAGTTCGTTGACGATGTCCCAGAGTCGGATTTTGGCGGAATCAATGAGACCGTTCATACTACCGGAAACATCGAGACACAAAACGAGATCCACATCCTGCGTTTTCGGGACGAATTTTTCAGCGGAACGGGTTGCGGGAAGAAATCCCGCCCACGTTGCCAGGATTCCCAGTGTTATCAGAGTACGCATGACCGACCCTCCATCAGATGTTCTTGGACCCAGGAAATTCTAATCGAATGGCTGTAACGCGGGGGTAACGGAGCAGGCAGCGCGAAGAGATCGAAAGTGTGCCGGTTGTGACTTCTGGCAAAACTGCGCGAGTCGTTCGGGATTTATGCAAAGTTCGAGACGTTCCGAGACGATGTTAAGAGCAGTAGCGATTGAATCGCGAATCGATTCCCGGCTGCCTACCCGTTGAGGGAACCATGAAACGTACGACTGCGACCGTATTGCTGTTGGCCGGCCTCGGCGGGTGTATGACCACCGATGCCCACAAAAAATCAACCAGCACGACTGTGGCTCAGAAATCCGGTGCACCCACCGCGAAGATGACCGCCTTCGTGCAGAAGAAGGGTACGAAAGCCGAAGCACCCGTTCAGCAGGCATCGGCCACAACTGTGGAAGATCCGGCCGTGCAAATGTCGTCGGGCTTCTCACGGATCGTGGGTGGTGCCAGCGGCGGATGTGATACTTGCGATGCGGGTGTCGCTCCGCAATGGTCGTCTCAAGGCGGACACTTCCATCAGGGTGGAGGAGTCGATCCTCTCGCCTACGGCCCGATGGGCCACGGAATCGGAACGCTCCACGGCAGTAACGGCATCATGCCCGTTCCCGCGATGGGCCCTCCGGGAGCAGTCGCCGCCATCGGAGCCATCGGGCCAGGAAGCCCGTACGGCCCCACCATCACGAATCAGCGGACCGCCATCAAGTTTGTCTCGCCCGACAAGGCGAAAATTGGCTGGCTCGTCAACGGCAACTACACCGACACCGGACTTGTGGCACCCGCCAGCTACAACTTCATGCAAGGAAATATCTATCGCCTGAAGGTTTCCGGGATCGTGACTCAGCCCGGAAAGACCTACTATCCGACGCTCGAAGTCGCACCCGCGACACTCAAGACGATCACGTACCTCTCGCATAACTCCGTTCCCGTCTCATTCACCAACGATGACTTCGAACGGGTGAATGCCGGGAATCTCGTGGTCAAGGTTATCTACCTTCCCGATCCAGCGTTTCAGGATGCCGCGGCGCTCGGTGGAGCGGAAGAAGTCGTCTCAACGCAACTGGAACCTGGTGCCGATCCGGTTCTCGAAGCGACCCGACGCGGAACGATTCTGGCTGTAATCCGGATCGGTAACATCAATCTGGAAAACCCGAACTCACCGGCGATGGACGCATCGGGTGCCGGTAGCGGTGCACCAGCGACCATGCCCGCCGCCACACCGCCGGCGGCCGCGATGCCCCGGATGCTGCCCGCCCAGCCTGTGGGCTCGCTGCCGAGTATTCCGCAAGTTCGATAACGCAGTCACGACGAAGAGAGGCGGTGCCGACGGCCACGAAAGGATTGCCTTTCCAACCGACGGTACCGCTTGTCTGTTGATACGACCTTCGTTCCAGGGCCTCGATCATGACATTCGCATCGCTCCTTCTCATGGCTCCACTGGCGGTCGGCACTCATCCGGGCAAGGCCTGCGATACCGGCTTGTGTCCGACCGGTCCGGCACCGAGACCTCTGTACCGGCAGCCGATGCCCGGACTGCCGTTCATCCCGCAGGCGTGTCCGGCCCTTCCACCCGCACCCCTGCTCGCCGTTCGATTCACGCTGCCCGATGGCGTACGCTTGATCACTCAACCCGGAACCGAAGCACAGACGATCGCCATCGCGGGAACGTTCGGATTTCGCCCAGGATACGTTTATCGGGTGAAACTGACCGGCTTGCCGAATCGACCCGACGAAAGCCTTTATCCCGAGATCGAAGTCCGCGGTTCGATCGCTCCGCGGCCCGGGATGAACTATATGGATTACCCGGCTGCGATCGTCTTCAGCGCCGATGAACTGGCGAAGGCGGCGGCCGGTGTGCTGATGACCAAAGTCATCTATCTCGAAGATCCGGAAAAAGCCGTGCCCGTGAAAACCACCCCGGATCGGCCACTTGAACAGATTGCCAGCACCGAAGAAGACGCCCTGACTGACGCCGGCGCCAGCGGACGGATCGTCATGGTCGTCCGGTTGGGCAATCGCATTCCGACAACGGACGAACTCCGCAAACTTGCGATTCCCGGAACCATCCTGCATCCCGGCGAAGGCAAACTGGCCAGCCCGCCCGTTCCTCCGCCGATGGCCTGGGCCGGCATTCCGCTCTACGATCCGATCCTCGGTCCGAAACCGCTTTCCGAAGAGTGCCTGACCGACGGCGGTGATACCAAAAATCCGCTCGGGATTCGCAACGACGGCGAACTCGGCGGTCTCGATTCGACCGATGTTTCGCTGGAATACTCGCAAGGCACCAAGCGAAAAGTCACGACCTCGAATCAGGTGTGTGTGTGCGTTCCGCGCTTTGCCGTGCAGAAGGTCGAACTTCACCCGAACGGATTGTACTTTGCCTACCGCCTCCAAAGCTGGCATCAAAATGAAGCCAGCAAAGCCGCTCGCAGTCTGACGATCTCCGCCGCCGTGGCCGACCGCATCAAACCCATCGGCTTCGAACTCCCGATCCGTCCGATGCAACAGGTGGGGCGACAAGGCTCGCAGATCATTGTTGGCAGCACGTCGGTCCTAGCTGTGTTTACTTCGAACGGTACGCAAGTGGTGAAATCCTCGATCGAACCAGATGAGTTGGTAAACTTCCCCAACGAAATGACGGTGACGAAATCTGTCGAGCCGAAAACAGGAGTGAAAATTGGCGATGAGGTGACCTTTACGCTCAAGTATCAGAACGATACGTCGCTCCCGGTCACGGATCTCGTGCTCAGCGATAATCTCTCGCCGCGTCTGGAGTATGTCACCGGTTCGGGACTGTCGGATCGACCAACCAACCTGACCGTGACACCCAACGAAAAGGGATCGAGCGTAGTCCGCTTTGAGATTCCTGGTACTCTGCAACCCGGCCAGGGCGGCGTCGTGAAGTTCAAGGCGAAAGTTCGTTAAACCATTTGCGATGGAAAATGATCTCGGATTTTCGCTGGTTCAGCCGGAAGCGGTAGGGTTCTGGTTGATCCAGCGAGTGAGTTTTTACAGATCGATTGTTTTCGAACAAATAGAATGAATTTTCACTGTTTCATTTCCAGAGTTCGATTTTGGATGAGTGTGTGCGTCTCGAACTGAGAGTTATTCGATCAAAGTAAAGTCTATTTCTGTTCAACAGCACGTGTCATTTCCCGCAGATTGAAACTTGTCCTGTGAACAGATCGTCTTTATTACAGGTCACCTCGCCCAATTCGGTTCGAAGCAATAGTTTTTGCGCACAAACTGAATCTTTTGAGATCCCCACGAAGTGATGGACTTCGTGCTATGGTTGAGAAGATTTGTGAGGTGCCGACGCCCACGGCAGATTCGTTGTGTCCTTAATCGATTCCCTGAGGAAGCCATGCGAGCAAGGCTAAGCTTGGAGACAGGCGAAGGAACGCCGGCGGTCTGTGAATTGTCTCCCGGACATCCCGCGACTCTGGGCCGGAGCCGGGATAGCTCTTTGGTGATCCGTGATGATCTCGCATCGCGCCTTCACGCGAAAGTCTATTATGACGATGGTCGCTGGGTCGTTCGTGATTTCGGTTTGAACGGGACAAAGGTTGACGGAACAAAAGTTGTAGGAGAAGTGGCTCTCAACGACGGATCGATTATTCAAATTGGCGATGTCGCCGTTCGCTTTCAGTCGCTTGCGTCCTCGACGATGACACCGCCTCCGCAATCCTTCCCGGTCGAATTGCGAGACAATCTCACCATCGCACAACCCGGACCCGACCGCCGTACGCCTCCGCCGGAACCGGTCCAGGCCACCAAAACGGGATTTGGCGTTGAACGGTATTCGCAGCGTGCATCGGATGTTGAAGTCGCTGCGTCTCAGTCACGTCTGGACGAGTTGACTGCATTGACCCGGTTCATGACTTCAGCCGTCGATCTTCGGGATGCTCATGAATTGATCCGGCATGCATTGCGGGCGATCGTCAATCAGACCACCGCCAAAGTCGCCGGATATTTGAGTCTCGATCCCAACGATCCCACACCCAAGTTCATTCAACCGGAAGCCGCTTCGGTCGATGTGCACCTGAGCCGTCGATTGACCGAGCGCGTTCGGGTCGAACGCAAAATGATCTGGATGTTCAACGATTCCGGGCAAACTGAACTCGCGCGATCTCCCACCGAAAGCCTCTTTGCGTATCAGGACGCGCTTTGTTTGCCGTTGGCATCCCGGGGCGAACTCTACGCTGCCGTTCATGTTTACCGTACCGGCAGCGCGTTCGCGGATCGCGATGTGCGCTTCATCGAAGCCGTGGCCGGATATCTGGGCAAATCGCTCGAACTCCATCGCCACCATCGACGCCTCGAAGCCGAAAACAACCGCCTGCGGGCCGCCGTGCCCACCGCCGACGAACTCATCGGCGACAGCAACGCCATGATGAATCTGCGCCAGCAGATCGCCAAGGCAGCACCCTTGCCCTTCACCGTTCTGATTCATGGCGAAAGCGGTTCCGGCAAAGAGCTCGTTGCCCAGGCGCTGCACCGCCAGAGCAACCGCGCCGGCGGACCGTTCGTCGTCGTCAACTGCGCCGCCATCGCGCCGACGCTTCTGGAAGCGGAGCTGTTCGGCTATCGGAAAGGGGCGTTCAGCGGCGCCGATCGCGATCATCCGGGACTCTTCGAACAGGCGGATGAAGGCACACTGTTTCTCGATGAAGTGGGGGAACTGTCACTCGAATGTCAGGCCAAGCTGCTGAGAGTGATCGAAGGAAAACCGTTCCGGCCCGTCGGCGGAACGAAAGACATCAAGGTCGATGTCCGCGTCGTGGCGGCCACACACCGCGATCTCGATCATGAAGTGAAAGTCAATACGTTCCGCCAGGACCTGCTGTTCCGATTGAAAGTCATTCCGCTCAAGATTCCGCCGCTTCGCGACCATGTCGAAGATGTTGTGGAACTTTCGAGCTTTTTTCTGGATCGACTCAGCGTGCAGTGCCGCAAACTTTTTCATCTCAAACCGGCGGCGCTGCGGAAGCTTCAGGCTTACTCCTGGCCGGGCAATGTCCGGCAGTTGCGTGCCGTACTCGAAAGTGCGGCCGTCATGTGCGAAGGCGATCAGATTGATGCGCCGGACCTCGCGATCACGTCCGTGTCGGAGGTGATTCCGCAAGCCACCAGCGAACTCCCGACGAGTTTGTGCATCGATGATCTGGAAACTTGGGCGATCCGCAAGGCACTGAAACAGACGAATGGAAACGTGAGCCGGGCGTCGCAGGTTCTGGGCATGTCACGGGATACGTTGCACACCAAACTGAAGAAGAAAGGAATCGTGCGGGAAGAGGTTGTGGCGAGCGGTACCGAAGGCGAATGATGGTTCTTTTCAACTGCGATAAATGGCCGAGCCTTCGGGGCGTGCGGTCAGACACGTCACCCGAAGGCTCGCCGTAAGGATCGTGAAAAATACGGGGAGAAGGATTCGAACCTTCACGAACGGCTTCAGAGACCGTCGGCCTACCGTTAGCCAATCCCCGTGAAAATGCAGTGGTGGCTGGATTCGAACCAGCATCGAACTCCTTAACAGGGAGCTGCCTGACCGTTAGGCTACACCACTAAAAATGCAAAAGCCGAGCGTCCCAACGGGAGGCTCGGCTATCGTGTTCTGACGATAGATGCTGGCGCTACCCGAAGAGAGTTGGACTCGAATTCTGTTGCTGATTCCACATGACGATTTCCTCGTTATGCTGATAGGACGCCGGTGAACGTCTGCAGGTTCACAACTTGCCAGGATTTTTCAAAGTTCTTATTTCAGGCGAGTTCTGGATCTGCTTGGCAGCGATTTGAATTCGTTTTGCGAATGCTTGAAGCGGGATAACGGACGAGTTTTTCTGCCGGCCGGACAGGGCGCCGAACCAGTTCGCCAAGACAGTTGGGACACCGATTGTTCAGCCGATCCGTACACATTTCACAAAACGTGCACTCGAATGAACAAATGCGTGCTTCGGTCGAATGAGGCGGAAGATCATGATCACAACATTCGCAATTTGGACGAAGTTCGAGCATAGTCATTTCGCCTTTTTACTTCGCTGTGTGAGCTTTGATTTTGGGCGATTGTTCGCCGTGGCGACCAAGGTCGGGATGGCAGGGGTCGTGAGTACACGATCCGCCGATTTCTTAGCGAGTTCCAGAAACCGGGTCTGACTCCGAATCGGTTCCTCATCTTCTTTGGGTTGAATTCGGCGATATGTTCCGTCGGCCAGAAGCAATCGCGATTTCTGATTGTCCTCAAGCGAAGTCTTGAGGATTTCTTCGATGAGCCGAGTCTTGAGGTCGGGTTGTTCGACGGGAAACACGACTTCGACACGGCGGGTCAGGTTGCGATCCATCCAGTCCGCACTCCCCACGTAAACATCGGGATCGCCGGCGTTCTCGAAGTAAAAAATGCGGCTGTGTTCGAGAAACCGATCTACGACGGACGTCACGCGAATTGTCTCGCTGATCCCCGGCATGCCGGGTCTGAGAGCGCAGACGCCGCGGCAGACGATATCGATTTTCACACCGGCCTGGCTCGCGCGATACAGGGCCTGCACGATCGCCGGTTCGAGCAGACCATTGACCTTGGCTCGAATTCCCGACTTTTTGCCGGCGATGGCGTTGGCGGCCTCCTGATCGATTTTCTCGAGCATGAAGTTCATGAGCCGGGACGGAGCGACGATCAGTTTCTTCCATTGCGGAAGCGCAGCGTAACCGGTGAGGTAATTGAAGAGGAGCGCGACGTCGGCGGCGAAGTCGGGATTGCTGGTGAAGATCCCGAGATCGGTATAGGTTCGAGCCGTCGTCGGGTTATAGTTTCCGGTGCCGAGGTGGACGTAGCGGCGGAGATTATTGTCTTCGTCGCGGCGGACGATCAGCGCGACCTTGCAGTGGGTCTTCAGTCCAACGAAGCCGAACACGACATGCACGCCTGCTTTTTCCAGTTCGCGGGCCCAGAGGATATTTCGCTCTTCGTCCAGCCGTGCTTTCAACTCGATGACAGCAGTGACTTGTTTGCCGTTATCGGCGGCACGTTGCAGCGCTCGAACGATGGGTGAATCGGAGGAAGTGCGGTAGAGCGTCTGCTTGATGGCCTGGACGCGGTCATCAGCGGCAGCGGCTTCGATGAAGTCGACCACGTGTTTGAACGATTCGTAGGGATGGTGGACCAGAATATCGCGTGCGCGAATCGCGGCCCAGGGCGAAGTGGATTGCATGAATTCCCGGACGGGAGTCGGCACGAAGGGCGGATCGCGGAGGTCGGCGAAGCCGGGCAGGCCGTAAATTTGAAAAAGCCCGGTGAGGTCGAGCAGGCTCGGCACACGAATCACGTCTTCGGCATTGATGTCGAGAGCGGCAGTGAGAAACTGCTCCAGCTCGACAGGTGCACCAGCTTCGATTTCCAGTCGAGAGGCGTGCCCGCGACGGCGCTTGCGGACGCTGTCCTCAATCGCACGCATCAGATCGTCCACTTCGTCGTCGATTTCAAATTCACTGTCGCGTGTGACGCGGAACACGTGCGCATCCAGCAGTTCCATTCCGGGGAACAACTCGGCCAGGTGTAAGCGGATCACATCTTCGAGGGGGCAGAGCGCAATGCCGTAGTCCGGCAGTCGAAGGTCCTGTCTGGAACTCGGATCGATGGGACGATCATCGCGGAGAATGGGAACGGTGACGGACGAGTCCGTCGAGACACCCCGATTGACTTCAAGGGTGACAAAGCGCGACAGCATCCCCGGAACCTGGACGACGGCATAGAGCGGTTCCGGATCGTCGGGGCGGCGCAGCAGAACCGCGAGATTCAGCGATTTGTTCAGAAGGTGTGGGAACGGGTGCCCCTGATCGATGGCCAGCGGTGTGAGGACCGGGAAGAACTGCTCCCGAAAGACATTCTGAACCAGTTTCAGATCGGCTTCGGTCAGATCCTTGAGCTTGCAGATCACGATTCCTTTTTCACGCAAGGCAGGAAGAAGATCGTTCAGCAGACTGGTGTATTGTTCTTCGACCAAGGACTTGACGGTCTCGCTGATTTTCGCGAGTTGTACGTGCGGAGGCATTTTGTCGCCGCCGGATCCGCGGCTGATCTCTGCCTGAACCTTTTGCTGCAGTCCACCCACGCGCACCATGTAGAACTCATCAAGATTGCTGCCGAAGATGGCATGAAACTTGAGACGTTCAAGCAAAGGAACGCCAAGATCTTTGGCCTCTTCGAGAACGCGGCGATTGAATTCCAACCAGCTCAATTCGCGATTGAGATAGAGCAGTGGATCGTCCAGGTTCACATCCGGCATAGGGCGAACTCCCTTGGAATCATTCAATATAGCAGCATGTCCAGCCTCACCACACAACCCGGAAACTTTATCATTGTGTCCTGGCGCTGCGCTCCCCATAATAACCACCAAGCTGTTTGTGTGCCGATTTGTTGCACAAACAGAAACAATAATGATTGCACTAGCTACCTGATGACGCTCGGATCCCGCGTGAGCGGGTTTGACACCGGATACTCAGACAGCGGTTCCAACCGCCCCACGATGCCATGGTGAACCCAACACCGACGGATGATGTTCCCATCCGACCGACGGAATGGAATCCCGACGCACCGTACCGAGCGCATCGGACCACCGAAAGGACCGGCCCGAATGCCCGATTTGCAAACCTTTCTTCTTCTGCTTGGCGCAATCGCGCTGGGCGTTGGGGGAGGGTACATCCTGACAACGGTTCTGAAGCGCCGTGGCGGATCACAACTGGCGAATATGCCAGAGGTCAGATCCGCAGAAGCCGAAGCGCGATCGATTCTTGATACTGCACGACGCGAATCCGATCGGATCGTGAAGGAAGCCGAACTCCGCGCCAAGGAAGATGCCTTCCGCCGCCGCGAGGAAATGGTCCAGGAACTGGAGCGGTCTCGAACGGAGATTCGCGAAAACGAACGCCGTCTTGAAAAGCGCGAAGACTTGCTTACCGACAAACAGAAAGATCTCAACCGCAAAGAACAACAACTCGAGGTGATCCAGAAAAAAGCCGTCGAAAAGAACGCACTGCTCGACAAGAAAGGCAAAGAACTCGACCTGCTCATCGAGGAAGAGACGCGGAAGCTTCAGCATATCGTGGGGTTAAGCCGAGAGAATGCAGAGAAACTCCTCTTCGATCGCCTGGAACGCCAATTGTCCAGCGAGGTCGCGACGCGATTGCAGCATCACGAACGCATGATCAAGCAATCCGCGGAAGCCAAAGCCCGCGAGATCGTGCTTACCACCATCCAGCGCAACGCCTCCGAATACACCGCTCACGCCACCGTCAGTACCGTCGACATCCCCAGTGACGATGTGAAAGGGAGGATCATCGGACGCGAAGGTCGCAATATCCGCACCTTCGAAAAAGCATCCGGTGTCGATGTGATCGTGGACGATACGCCGGGTGTCGTGATCGTTTCCGCTTTCGATAACGTCCGGCGGGAAACCGCACGGCTCGCTCTAACGAAACTCATCGCCGACGGTCGGATTCACCCGACCCGAATCGAAGAAGTGGTCGCGGAAACGCAGCGCGAGATGGAGCAGCATATCTTCGAAGCCGGCCGCCAGGCCATCATCGATGCCGATATCGTCATGCCGTCCGAGAAACTGGTCTACTTACTGGGTCGGCTGAAATTCCGCACCAGCTATAGCCAGAACGTACTCAATCACAGCGTCGAAGTTGCGCATCTTTGCGGAATGATGGCGAGCGAACTGGGGCTTGATCCCAAGCTCGCACGCCGATGTGGATTGCTCCACGATGTGGGTAAAGCCGCTGATCACGAGATGGAAGGCGGACATCCGAAAGTCGGTGCGGAACTTGCCAAACGCTACGGTGAAACCAATAAGGATGTCCTCCACGCCATCATTGGCCACCACGACGATATCACAATCGATCACCCGTATACCGTGCTTGTGGCTTCTGCTGATGCCATCAGCGCGAGCCGTCCCGGTGCCCGACGCGAATCGCTCGAGAAGTATGTCAAGCGGTTGGAAAATCTCGAAGCGGTTGCTTGTGGGTTCCCGGAGGTTGAGGCCGCGTTCGCCATCCAGGCCGGCCGCGAACTTCGCGTCATCGCCAGCGCCCAACGCACCAGCGATGCGGACGCGCTGCGTGTCTGCCGAGAAATCGCTCGCACCATCGAGCAGCAACTCGATTACCCGGGCGAGATCAAAGTGACCGTCATCCGCGAGACCCGCTCGATCGATATCGCACGCTGATCGTTGACAAAAATTGCAGAAAGTCCGGGTGGGGTAAGCGTCTCTTTTGTTGGTAGACATCTGTTTCACGCGGCCAGGGAGCGTTGCCAGAAGGCGTTCCACTGGTCGGATTCGCTGCGATACAATGCCCGCACATGGCACAGGGCGTCCGAACCCGATTCGCTCCACCGC